>CAYPEK010000039.1:0-28388 GCA_964409645.1 uncultured bacterium
AAAAAATCAACGAGTCTGATTTTATCGCGTTGATAAGTTGTAATGTATTAAAATAATCTGTAGAAATTATAAAATATACAACTCAGTCAATAACAGAATCTGGTGTGGAAATTAAATAAACCTCTATAATTAACACGCATGGATCATTATTTGCCTAAAAAAACATAGATATTATTTGATATTTTTTATTAAATTCAATTAATAATTTATGTTTATGGAAAAATTTATTGAACCCCCCAAGAAATTATAATAGAATAACACGATGTTGTTTTCCGGGGCTTGACCGCTCCGAGTTTAATGTGTCCGAGCGGCGCAGATGAAATTGGCGCCAGACGGACAAGCAGGAGTAATTGGGTATGCAGAGGAAACTTTTGCCGCAGATTTTATTGATCATCGTCGTTTTGCTTGTGTGCGGCGGGATGCTTGCGTATCGGTATGAGATGCGCAAGGAAACTCGCGAGGTGAACGGCGTATCGAAGACCATTCATCAGTTCCCGCTCAATCTCGGGCTGGACCTGCAGGGTGGCATCACTGTTATGCTTGAGGCGATCCCAAACAAGGGTGAACCTCTGACGCCGGAGCAGGTGAACGGTGTGGTGTCGGTCATGCATAACCGCATAGACCCGAAGGGCGTCAAGGAGCTCAATATCACCAAGCAGGGCGACCGGTGGGTGAACATAGAGATTCCGGGCGAAAAGGATACAAACAAGATCAAGAACCTGATCCGGCCCGCCCATCTCACGTTCGTTGCCGCCGGCAGTGAATCATGGGAAGACGGCTACGAGGTTCCGAAGGACGCCGAGGTTGTAGTCGAGGGGAAGGATTTGAAAAACTCGACAGCGGGATTCGACCAATACGGCCGGCCGGCGGTGCATTTCGAGTTCACGGGTGACGCCGCGAATAAGTTCGGCAAATTCACTTCGCGAAACATAAACAAGTACCTTGCGATCGCGCTTGACGGCAAGGTTATTTCCTGCCCGGTCATCAATAGCGCGATATTCGGCGGCCGCGGAATAATTGAGGGCAAGTTCACACAGGAAGAAGTGCGCGATCTGGTGACGATGCTGAATGCGGGCCGGCTTCCGGTGAAGGTAAGAATCGCGCAGATGACGGCTATCGGACCGACGCTGGGCGCGGAGTCGATACGCAAGAGTCTGATCGCCGGTCTGATAGGAGTGGGTGCGGTCCTCTTGTTCATGATCGGTTTCTACAGGCTGCCGGGACTGCTTGCCGACATGTCGCTCATCATTTACGGTGCTCTGTCGTTCGGCATTCTCAGCATGTTCAATGCGACGCTGACTCTGCCGGGCATTGCAGGTTTCGTTCTCTCGGTCGGTATGGCGGTTGACGCGAATATCATCATTTTCGAGAGAGTGAAAGAGGAGATAAGGATCGGCAAAACGCTCAAGGCGGCGATCGACGCCGGATTCACGCGCGCGTTCACGGCGATCCTCGACTCGAACATCACTACGGTGATCGCGACGATAGTGTTGTACTTCCTCGGTTCGGGACCGATCCGTGGTTTCGCGGTGACGCTGACGATAGGTGTGGCGGCCAGCATGTTCTCGGCTATTTTTGTCACGCGCATTTTCCTGATCGTCGTTTCCGATCTGAAGCCGTTTCAGTCGTTCGGCCTTTATGGAGCGCATCCCAACACGGAACTCGCTGCAAATCAGTGAGAGAGTTGTGAAAAGAATATTAATTGACTGGAAATAAAATCAAAAAATTTGCTTGTGAGCGGTACAGGAGGCTTTGAAAAGTGCAACGCAAAGAACGTTTCGATCTGATAGCAAACAGGAAAATGTGGTTCCTGATTTCAGCAGTGGTGATTATGGCCGGTATCGTGTCGATGGTTATACGCGGCATGAATTACGGTGTGGACTTCACCGGCGGGCGCATTGTGCAGTTCCGCGCCGAAAAAAAGGTAAGCACGGAAGAGGTTGAGAAGATACTGGCCGATCTGAATGTGAAGCACAATCCCGTTCAGTTAATCGGCAATACCGGCAAGGAATTCGTTGTCCGGATGACAGATTATACTGAGACCAAACAGCGTGAAGATCTCGAAAAGAAGATCGACGAGTTCCTGATTCGGGTCAATGTCGAGTTCAACAGCATCAACAAGGACGGGATGGTGCTGCGCGGGCTGAGCGAAAAAGTGTCTCGCGACAAACTCAACGAAACGCTGAAAAAAGCGGGCTATCCGGAAGATGCGGTTCTTCTTGCCGGAACGAAGGAAGTCGAGCCGTCCGGCGCCGAAAAGGAGACGACTTATGACGTCCGGCTCAAGCTCTCCGGCGCGACCTCGGACGCGGATGTGAAAAAGCTCGCGACGGCAATCTATGCCGATTTCGGCGGCTACACGCCGTTCATAAGTCAGGATAAGGTTGACCCGGCTTTCGGAAGCGAACTCAAAAAGAGGGCTCTGTACGCTCTCGTTATCGCTACAATAGGCATACTCCTGTATGTAACGATCAGGTTCGAATTCTGGTATGCGGTGGCGGCGATCATAGCGCTGATACACGACTGTCTGATCACGCTCGGCGCAACTTCCATACTGCAAATCGAAGTTAACAGTGCGTTCGTCGCGGTAATTCTGACGGTGCTCGGTTATTCGATCAACGACACGATCGTCATTTTCGACCGGATTCGTGAGAATCTCCGCAAGGACAAAAAGACACCACTTGGCAAACTGATAAATATGAGCCTTTGGGAAACGATGACGCGATCTATCAACACGGTTTTGACGGTCGTGCTGACGATCGTGGCGATACTTCTGCTCGGCGGCCACAGCTTGTACGACTTCATGAGGGCGATGCTGATCGGAGTAGTATGCGGGTGTTATTCGTCGATATTCGTGGCGGCGCCGTTGGCATTTGTTTTCAAATCGGCGCAGGGCGACAAGAGGGCTGAAGAGGCTCCCGGCCGCAGACCGGCACCGAAACCGGCGGCCAAGGCGGCGGCTCCCGCCAAGGAGAAAAAGGCGGTTGATTCGGATAAAGCGGCAAAAAGAAAATACGGCGGCGCCGAAGATGCGTCCGGCGAAAGCACAGCCGCGGCGGCTAAACCCGCTTCTTCGGGCGGCGCCTCAACAGGCGGCGGAAAGAAAAAACCCGGCAAGCAGCGCAGACGCTGAGCCGGTTCGTTCGGTGTATGTAGGGGGCGCGGGTGTTACGCCCGTGCTAAAAAGCGGTAAATCCGGTTGCGGGAAAATGGAGCCGGGATGTGCCCGGAGCCTGCGCCGGAGATGACGTTGGGTTAAATATACTTATTTATAAAGCTCGAAAGGAAGAGGCAGCCCGAACGAAAAAGGCCGGTAACCCAACGTGATTTATCCTGCCGGAAGGGGCGGTTCAGCAACGTGGGCCGCCGGCCGGTAATGGGCGAGCAAAAACTGTTTTTCTATTATATAGCCTCATGGGCGAGGCCCGGCGCCATGCACGGGTAAGCCCGGACGGCGGATTAAGAAACCTGTTGTCAACAGCCCGCCGATCCTCTGCAATCCGGCGTCTCGCACGCCGTCCGCAAAAGTATATTTAACAAAAACACAAAACGCAGAGGCACTCCGCATGTGCCTTGGAAATGATGCCCGCCGCACCATGCAAGGATACGGGCTGCAAAGGAAACAATGAACATTTCTTATGTCTGGAGATATGTCGATCCCGACCCGGCGCTCACCGCGCACCTCGCGAACAAGCTCAGTCTGCCGCATGCGCTTGCGCGTGTACTTGTCAATCGGGGGGTGACGGGTGTCGAGCATGCGGAACGGTTCATGAATCCGAGTGTTACCGACCTGCACGATCCGTATCTGATGAACGGAATGGGCCTCGCTGTTGAGCGGTTGCTGGGCGCGCTCGAACGCCACGAAAAAATGCTCGTCATCGGTGATTATGATGTGGACGGGATCACTGCGACGGCGCTGCTGGTGTCGTTCATCGGCGCGCAGGGCGGCCACATCCGATACTATATCCCCGAACGCGAAACGGAAGGCTACGGCGTCTCCGAGGAGATGGTGCGCAAGGCGAAGAACGCCAATTACAGCCTGATAATCACTGTGGACTGCGGAGTAAGCTGCAATCCGGAAGCTGCGATTGCAAAAGAGCTCGGCATCGACATGATAATCACTGACCACCACGAGCAGCCCGCAGAGCTGCCGGTGGCGGTGGCGGTGCTGGACCCCAAGCGAACCGACACGCAGTATCCGTTCCGCGAACTCGCCGGGGTGGGAGTTGTATTCAAACTGATTGCCGCGCTCGGCGCGCGACTCGGCATCGACATAGAGGATATTTTGGAAAGATACAGCGAATTCGTGGCGCTCGGCACGGTGAGCGATCTCGTGCCGCTGCTCGACGAAAACCGCTTTTTCGCGCAGTATGGGCTGAACCGGATGTCGCGGAGCCGCAACATGGGTATCTACTCGCTGTTGGATGTGACGGGCATCCGCGACAGCACGCAGATCGACGCGCACCACATCAGCTTCGGGCTTGCGCCGAGGCTGAACGCCGCCGGGCGCGTATGGCGGCCCAGAGCGGGGGTGGAACTGCTTCTCGCGAGTTCGCCCGAACGTGCACGAAGCATCGCGCTCAAGCTCGATGAGCACAATCGCCGCCGCATCGAGGCTGAGGCCGGAATTGTCAAAAATGCCATGCGGCAACTTGATCTCCCGGAGTCGCAGCCGAACGACCGCGCGGTAGTTCTTTTCTCGGAGGACTGGCAGATCGGTGTTGTCGGCATAGTTGCCTCCCGCATCATCGAGCAGCGCCACTTGCCGGTGATACTTACGACCGTATCGAGAAATCCGGAAGACCTCGCGCGCGCGGACGAGGGCAGGGGCCGCCTTTGCCAAGGCTCCGCACGCAGCGTGCCGGGTTTCGATCTTTTCCGTTCGCTCGGCGAATGCTCCGAACTGCTTGTGACATACGGCGGCCATGCGCTTGCCGCCGGACTTAAGATTTTTGAGAACGACATACCGAAATTACGCGCACGCCTTAACGAAATTGCGAAGCGCGAACTCGGCGACGACCCGCCGAAGCCGGTTCTTAATATTGACGCTGATATTCCTCTCTCGGCAGCAAACATGGAACTCGTCAGGCAGAGCAAACGGCTCAACCCGTTTGGCTCGGGCAATCCACAGCCGCTTTTCTCAACGCAGAACGTGCTTGTGATGCAGCCGTGTCGCGCGGTTGGCGCTGATGGCCGGCACCTCCAGTTTCGGGTCGGGCAGGGCACAACCGTCGCGGATGTCATCGCGTTCGGCTTCTGTCCGCCGTGGTCGCCGGAGCAGCTCAGCGGCGAACACATCGATATCGCCTACAATATTAAGGAAGACAATTTTACAGGCAGAAAGAAAGTGAAACTCCACCTTAAGGACATGCGCGTCTCTCGCCCTGAGTAAGGTAAGAAGCAGCGAGTATCGAGTAGCGAGGATAGAGGGAAAAGACGAAAACAAAAATATGGAACATAGGATATCGAATATATCAAAGGCAAAGAGATAAAAAATAAACGGTGGTCAATAGTCGGCAGTTGTGTTGGCGGAGAAAAGAACAGAAAATAAAGCGCGTATGATGAAGTTAAGCGGTGTGGGGAAACGGGATGAATTTGCAGATCAAAATATCATTTTCAACAAATGAAATTCTTCGTTGTTTTTGCTATATTCTATAATCTGTATTCTATTTCTTTCTTTTTGTTCGATATCATAACGGCGGGGTGGACGCGATGGACCTTAAAGGAAAGATACGGAGCATACCGGATTTCCCGAAACCGGGGATTCTGTTTTACGACATAACGACGCTGCTGGCGGACGCGGATGCGTTTGCCGCGACGATCGACAGTCTGTACGAACACTACAAGGACAAAAATATCTCGAAAGTTGTCGGGATCGAGTCGCGCGGGTTTATCTTCGGAGCGCCGCTTGCGCTGCGGCTGGGCTGCGGCTGGGCGCCGATCCGCAAACCCGGCAAGCTGCCCGGTGAAAAGGTGAGCATGGAGTATGCGCTCGAATACGGCACGGACAAGATCGAGATGCATAAGGACGCAATTGCGCCGGGCGAACGGGTTGTGATTGTGGACGACTTGCTTGCGACCGGCGGCACGTCGGCGGCGGCGGAGAAACTCGTCAAAAGCGTCGGCGCCGACCTCGTGGGTATTGCATTCATTATCGAGCTCGACTTCCTCAAAGGTCGAGAAAAGCTCGAAGATGCAGAAGTTTTTACACTCGTGCATTTCTGATTCAGCGAAAAAGAACGAAACGCAAACCGGCTCGTGCAAAGGATGTTTTTTGTGTATGGCGCACGATTTGTTATATGTATTTTGATTGTGGTATGAGGCGAGGAAGCCTATTATTCGCTTCATCTGTGAAAAATGCTTCCTTTTATGTTTATAATATAAAATTGGGAGGGAATAGGGCTTTTTAGATTGATGGCGGATATATTAGGGCAGATTAAGGAAAATGCTAAGCGTTTCGACGCGTCGGCGGACATCGTTTCGCTGGATCGCGCGTACGAGTTCGCGTCCGAGCGCTGTCCGTGTGAAACGATTCCGGACGGCCGAACGATTATAGAACACGGTCTCGAAACTTCTCTCATTCTGTCGAATCTGAATATCGAAGTTCCGGCGCTTTGCGCGGCTATTCTTATGTGTGTCGATCCCGAACGCGACAACAACGACACGCAGCTTGAAGCGGTGAGCGGCAAAAGTATGGCGGAGATCGTGCGGCTGCTGGCGAAGATGCGCGTTCTGCATTTTTCGACGGAGAAGCGCGATCAGGCGGCGCTGATGCGGGAGCTGATGGTGGCGCTGCAGAGCGACGTGCGTTTTTTGCTGATTAAGCTCGCCTCGCGGCTGGACCTGATGCGTCACATCCGGAGCGCGCCCGCGGACGGCCGCGACGCGTTCGCTCAGGAAACGCTCGATATAATTGTTCCGCTCGCGCACAGGCTCGGCCTCTCGCAGATAAAGTCCGAGCTCGAAGACCTCTGCTTCTCGGTGCTCGATCCGGCGGAATTCAGTCGCCTGAGTATTCTCGCGAGCGACTCGGCGCAAAAACGCGAAGAGGACATCCGCATCATCATCGGGCAGCTCAAGGACATTTTCAAGGAACATGATCTGAAGGTGCATATTACCGGCCGCACGAAGCGGCTGTTCAGTACGTATCAGAAGATGATCCGGCTCGGGAAAGGCTTCCACGATCTGTACGATCTCGCGGCGGTGCGCATTATCACCAACACGGTGGCGGAATGTTATCAGGTGCTCGCCATTCTGCACACGCAATGGTCGCCAGTGCTCGGCGAGTTCGACAATTACATCGCGGCGCCTAAGCCGAACGGGTATCAAAGCATCCACACGGTTGTGTATGCGCCGGGCGGCTCGCCGGTTGAGATTCAGATTCGCACGTGGGAGATGCACATGCGCGCGGAGTACGGCGTCGCGGCGCATTTCAGCTACAAGGAGACGATGTCCGTGATGGCGGGCGGCGCACGCGCGGACGGCGATGCGATGAGCTGGGTGCGGCAGGTTGCGGATGAGACGCGGCGGTCCGCGAGCGAGGAAAAATCGCTCGACAGCATACTGCTCGAAGATCAGGAAGACCGCGTGTTCACGCTTACGCCCAAAGGGAAGGTAATCCCGCTCCCGGCGGGTTCGACGCCGATCGATTTTGCGTACCGCATCCACTCGGACATCGGCAACCAGTGCCGGGGCGCGAAGATCAATGGCCGCATCGCGCCGATCGATCAGAAGTTGCGCAGCGGCGATGTTGTGGACATATTGATTCAGAAGGGCGGTTCGCCCAGCCGCGACTGGCTGAGGATCGCGGCGACGCAGCACGCGCGCGGCAAAATCCGCGGCTGGTTCAAGAAGGCTGACCGCGAAGAGAATATCATACATGGCCGCGCGATGCTCCAGCGCGAAGTGGCGCGGGTCGGGCTCAAGCGTAAGGACCTGCTCGACAAGATCGAGACGGCGGACATCCTCCGGGCATTCAATTTTAAAGAGGAAGAGGACTTTTACGCTGCGATTGGTTGCGGCGACGTGTCGATAGAGGCGGTGACCGAACGCTACCGGCGTGCGTATCGCGAACTGATTGCCGCGGAGGAGGTGTCCGGCGCGGCGTCCGGCACGCGAGCGTACACTCCGCGCCGCCGCCGCCGCAGACAGGACGTTATCGTCGAGGGCTTTTCCGACGTGATGGTGTCGTTCCCGAAGTGCTGCTTCCCGGTGCCGGGCGACAATATTGTTGGCTTTGTGACGCACGGGCGCGGGCTTGCGATTCACCGCAGGGAGTGCCCTAATGTGAAGCAGTTCGTCGAGGAGGGCACGCGTATCGTACATGTGTCGTGGGATGAAGCGACGCAGGACATCTATAACGCCGAAGTCGAGACGCAGACCATAGACAGGGTGGGCGTTCTGCAAGAAATTCTCGCGGTGATCAGCGAGGCTAAGATAAATATTGTGGAAGTGAAATCGAAGGTCTTGAAAAACTCGTACGCGGTCACGACGATGAGGCTCGAGATAACTAATTTGGACATGCTGAACAAGCTGATACCGCGAATCGAGCGTATCGATGATGTGATATCGGCGCGCAGAAAAATATAACGTGGTGCTAAATATAGAACGGCAGTAACCAAAAAAACGCTTTAATAGACTAAAAAATCCGCATCGTGAAAGTATTTAAAAAAAAACGTATGTTTTCGCCCATTTTATGTTATTGTTATTATGAAGAATGTTTGTGTTTGTGATGGAAATCACTTCGGAGGGTACCGATGATTACAACCGAAACCCAAATTAAAAAATGGACAAAAGAAAATCTGCTCGAAGAGCTGAAAAAGAGGAGCCAACCGGGGAACTCGATACGTTTTGATCCGCTGAGAAAAAATACATCGTTTGAAGATGCGGTGTATGAAGAATTCGGGAGCTGGAAGCGCGCGATCGAAGAAGCGGGCCTGCATCCGAAAACGAAGCTTATCAACTATTGGACACCGGACGAAGTAATCAAGCGCCTGAAAATGATCGCGGAGCGCGGCGAACAGATGAACACGCTCGCACTCGAAGTGAATCACCCGCGTCTGTGGAATGCGGCGCGCAGGTTGTTCAACAACATCGAGAGCGCGGTTCAGGCTGCCGGCTACGAATACGACAGTGTCAAAAAGAGACTTTCTTGGGACGAAGACGAAATCCGAAATAAAATCCGCGAGATGTATGAGAAGGGCGATGACATCACGCAGATTTCGATGATGAAAAAAGACTCGAAGCTGCTGGCCGCCGGCCAGAAGTTCTACGGTTCTTGGAGCCGCGCGGTGGAAAAGGCCGGCATCGACTACGCGAAAGCGAAGCAGCGCCATCGGGAACACAAGAACAACGAGAAAGCCGAGAAACGGGAAAAGTTCCGCGAGGTTTACTTCATGCAGGGCGGCCGTCTCATCAGGCTCGACAAATAATCTTTCTTTTAGTTTGCATTCAACAAATAAAGAACCCGGCCAGCCGGGTTCTTTTCGTTTATGTCACTGCTAAATACCGGCCTTCGTGTCTCCGTGCCCTCTGTGTTGGATAATCTTTTCGTATTTCTTATTTGATTCTGCCGGCGGTGCGCTGGACTACGCGCTGGAGGAGGATGAACAACAGCAGCAGGCCGCCGATGGCGATCTTTGTCCACCATGAACTGAGCGTGCCCTGAAATGTGAGGATGGTCTGAATCGTTCCGAGGATCAGCGTGCCGACGAATGTGCCCGCGATGTATCCGACGCCGCCGGTGAGAAGTGTGCCGCCGATGACTGTCGCCGCGATCGCGTCAAGTTCGAGCGCGGTTCCCGATGTGGCGTTACCTGAGCTTGTGTAGATCGTATATACGACGCCCGCGAGCGCTGAGAAGAACCCGCTCAGTGCGTACGCGCGCACTTTGATCGACGCCACCGGCAGTCCCATTAGTACCGCGGACTGCTCGCCGCCGCCGACTGCGTACACACCGCGCCCGAACCGCGTGAACTGCGTAATGTAGATCGCCGCCGCGGTCGCCGCGAGGAAGATTATCGCCGTGACAGGGAATACGTTTATGCTGAAGTTTTCCGCCGCCTTGTAGATCGCGTTGTTAATCGGCAGCGACTCCTGACTGATGACGAGCGCCGCGCCGCGCGCGAGGAACATCCCTGCGAGCGTGACGAGGAACGGGGCGAGTTTGAAGTAGGCGATGAGCGCGCCCATGCCCGCGCCGAGTCCGGTTCCGATCAGGAGCGCGGCGGCTGCCGCCACCACCGGATTCACGCCCCAGCGCTTCATCAGCACTGCCATGAATATGCTCGTGAACCCGATCATGGAGCCGACGGAAAGGTCGATCCCGCCGGTGAGTATAACGAACGTCATGCCGAGCGAGGCAATGCCGAGGAATGCGTTGTCGTTGAGCAAGTTGACGAAGACGCCCCACGTGAAGAATCCGGGATATTTAACCGATGCGCCCGCGTAGAGCAGCGCGAATACGGCGACGGTGGCGATGATTGGGATGTGCTTCCTCGCCATCACGAAACCGCCTTTCTGCGCAGCATTCCGCGGAATGATTCGGATTGCAGGAGGAACACCGCGAGCGCTGCCGCCGCCTTGACGACGAGCGCGTACTCGACGGGCACGTTCTGCGCGCGGATTGTGGTGGTGAGCGCCTGCATGATGAGCGCGCCGACAAGCGCGCCGATCAGCGAGTAGCGCCCGCCGGTGAGGGCGGTGCCGCCGATGACGACGGACAGAATCGCGTCGAGTTCCATGTACATGCCCGCGTTGTTGGCGTCTGCGGCCATGATCTTCGACGCGGCGATCGTGCCCGCCATCCCGCTGCACAGCCCGCAGAACATGTACGCGAAAATTTTTACCTGCGCCGCGCGGACGCCCGCGTAACGGCTCGCATCGACGTTATTTCCGACTGATTCAATGAAAAGCCCCATTGCGGTGGCGCGCGTGAGAAGCGCGGCGAGCGTGAGGAATATCAGCGTGACGGTTGCCGTGAAAGGTAGTCCGAGGAAGTATCCGTTTCCGACGAAGCCGAGACCGGTATGTGTGAATGTGATGATCTGTCCTTGAGTGAGAAGTTGCGCGACGCCGCGCCCGGCGACCATCAGAATGAGCGTGGAGATGATCGGCTGGATGCCGCCGATCGCGACGAGTCCGCCGTTCCAGAGCCCGCAGGCGAGGCAAAGCGCGAGAGTGATCGCGAGCGTTGCCGGGAGCCCGAAGCCGGGCCTGTTGATCAGCAGCGCGGCCACCGATCCGGCGAGCGCCATCACCGCGCCCACTGAGAGATCGACCCCGCCCGTTGCGATGACGAGCGTCATGCCGAGCGACACGAGCATTGTCGGCGACGCCTGATTGAGGATGTCGATCAGGTGTCCGTATAGCCGGCCGTCTTTCAGCTCGATGTGGAAGAATCCCGGCGTGAATATTCCGTTGAAAACGAGAATCAGCGCAAGCGCAAGCAGCGGCCACAACAACCGCATTCCCGCACTGTTCGTTTTCTTCTTCATGTATGTTCCGCTTTACTATCCTGCGATTCTATTATCTGTTCTTTTAATCTTTTGTTTTTTGTTTTTCACTATATTCTATATTCTCTTTTTTCCCTCTATTCTTGCTATTGGCTACTCGCTACTTTTTTCCAGCTATCGTCTTCATGATCTCCGGCAGGCTGACCGCATCGCCGGTCAGCTCGTCGACCTGTTTGCCGTCCCGCAACACGATCACCCGGTGGCTGTCACGCGCCACCTCTTCGAGTTCGGACGATATGAAAATGATCGCCATGCCTTCGTCGCAGAGCGATTCGATGTATTTCGAAATTTCGGCCTTTGCGCCGATGTCCACGCCGCGCGTCGGCTCGTCGAGAATCAGCAGCTTCGGCTCGCTCGCCAACCATCTTGCAAGAATCACCTTCTGCTGGTTGCCGCCGCTGAGTTCGCCGATTGGCTTGTCAGCGTCCGGGGTGGCGATGTTCAGCGCCTTGATGTATTTATCCGCAAGCTCGGCGGCTTTGCGCTTCGGTATTCGGCGCAGCCATCCGCGCCCCGATTGCAGCGCGAGAATGATGTTGTCGCGGATCGAAAGGTCTGGAATGATTCCGTCGCTCTTGCGGTCTTCGGGGCAGAAACCGATTCCCGCGTCGATCGCCGCTCTCGGTGAACTCAATTTCAGTTGCCGGCCGCCTATTTCGATTGTTCCTGATTCCGGCCTCTCGACGCCGAATAGAAGCCGCACTGTTTCCGTCCGTCCCGAGCCGAGAAGTCCGGCGAGTCCGAGTATCTCTCCCTTGCGCGCTTCGAGCTTTATCGGCCCGACGTGTTTTCGCGAAATGTCCTTTGCCGTGAGAAACGCTTCCCCGGCGTGCGCCACGCCTTTGCGGCCGCCCGCCGCAGCTTCCGACGCGTCGCGGCCGATCATTTTCGACACAAGTTCGAGCCGGGGCAGTTTCGCCGCTTCGTACTCGCCGACGAGTTTGCCGTTGCGCAACACCGTGAAGCGGTCCGAAACCGCGTATGCCTGATCGAGGAAATGCGTGACGAATATAATGCCCATCCCGGCGGCCTTCAATTTCGCAATGACGCCGAAGAGTCGCTCGACCTCGGCGGCCGCGAGACTCGACGTCGGTTCGTCGAGCACGAGCACCTTCGCGTCCACAGACAGCGCCCGCGCGATTGCGGTGAGTTGCTGTATGGCTATGGAATAGCTGCTTACGGGAAGCGAGACGTCGATCTTGAGGTCGAGTTTCGCCACCGCTTCCTCGGCGCCCGAGCGGATCCGCTTCCAATCGACCCGGCCGAGCCGCATAGGCTGTCTGCCGAGAAAAATGTTTTCCGCTATCGAAAGCTGCGGGATCAGATTTACTTCCTGATGGACGGCGCTGACGCCGAGCCGCTGCGCATCCGGAGGAGTGCGCGGCGCGATGTGTTTGCCTTCGAGTTCGATACGCCCGCCGTCCGGACGATATACGCCGGTTAGCACCTTGATGAGCGTGCTTTTGCCCGCGCCGTTCTCGCCCATGAGCGCGTGAACTTCTCCGCGCCGCAGTGTGAAATCGACGCCGTCGAGCGCGTGCACGCCGGGGAACACTTTCGTGATCCCCCGCATCTCAAGCAGTGCGCTCTGTCCGTTGTCAGCCATTAATAAACTTTAAATGTTCGAGTTCAATATTTCCGGGTCGGCAGCACTTTCGCTGCGACCGACTGATCGAATACTTCGTCCTTCACGATAATTTTCTTCTCGACTTTTTCGCCTTTCAGCGCTTGTTCGACCGCGATGAACGCCGCCGGCCCGAGAAGCGGGTTGCACTCAACAGTACAGTTCGACTTGCCCGCGACCATCGCCTCGAATGCTGCTTTAACGCCGTCGATCGAAACTATAATTATGTCTTTGCCGGGTTTAAGTCCGGCTTCCTCGATCGCTTGAATCGCGCCGATAGCCATGTCGTCGTTGTGCGCGTAAAGTGCATCGATTTTCAGGCCTTCGGACTTCGCTGCGCTGAGGAACGTTTCCATGACTTCCTTGCCTTTCGCGCGGGTGAAATCGCCCGTCTGCGATTTGACGATCTTGAGGCCCGGCGCCTTTGAGATTGCTTCCTCGAAGCCCTTCTTGCGGTCGATCGCGGGGGCCGCGCCGGGTGTTCCCTGCAATTCGACGATGTTTCCTTTGCCGTTCAGTTTCTTCGCGAGCCATTCGCCGGCCATGCGGCCCTCTGCGACAAAATCCGACGCGATCAGCGTCGTGTAGAGCGTTTCATCGGACACCTTCACGCCGCGGTCCACGAGAATGACCGGAATTTTCGCCTTTTTGGCCGCCGCGAGGACGGGTTCCCAGCCGGTTTCCACCACCGGGGCGAGGATTATCGCATCGACACCCTGCGCGATGAACGCGCGGATCGCCTTGATCTGGTTTTCCTGTTTCTGTTGCGCATCGGAGAACCGCAGGTCGATGCCCTTGTTTTTCGCCTCTGCTATGATCGACTCCGTCTCCGCCGTACGCCAAGAGCTCTCCGCGCCGATCTGCGAGAAACCGACGACGAGTTTCTTTTCCGCGCCGACCGCCTGAGACGCCTCTTTCTTCTTACTGCATGACGCGCCGCCGAACATAATCGCAACGGCTGCCGCAATGATGAAAACGCTCCTCAGTATCTTCATATCCAAGCCTCTCTTTCTTATACCTTTTAATAATAGTGCCTGCCGCGCCGACTGCCCGCAGCCTATTCCGCGATTTTATATCACGCCATGAACGCAGTCAATTTTATGATGGTTACATAAAAATGTATTTAGATTTACCTATCTTCTGCGTCCTTTCGCTGTTTGTCAGTTCTTTTTGAATTGCCGGTCCGCGAAGTCGAGGTAGCGCAGCCAGTCGTAATCGGTGAGCGCGTGTCCCTTCGAGCGGATGTGGTAGCCTATCATGTCGCCGACGGGATCGTTGACGGCCGGCATCTCGGTGACGCCGAGACCGGTCTTCCCGAAAAGAGCATAAACCGGATCGGTGTTGACCGCCGACAGAAATTCGCCTTCCGGGTCCGCCCATTTGTCGTCAACCGCGCTCGCGACGTACAGCGGGCGCGGCGCGATGAGCGCGAGCAGCATGTGCTGGTCCAGAGGAAGCGCGGCCTCGTTGTCGTCGTATTTCCTGTAGTTCTCGCAAAACCAGTAAGGAAACTGGTTGTTGATGAGTGCCACCGTTTCGCCGTATATGCGCTTGCTGAGAGCGGCGCCCGTGCAGCCGGAATCGTTTGAGATCGCCATCGCGAAGCGCTCGTCCTGAGCGGCGGCCCATAGCGCGGTTTTCCCGCGGCGGGAGTGGCCTATGGCGATAACTTTGGTCGCGTCGATATCGGTGTCGGTCTCGAAATAGTCGAGCGCGCGGCTGAGACCCCACGACCAAGCGGCGATAGTCTTCCAGTCGTCAGGCGGTCGCTTCGAGCGGTCCGGGCCGGAGTACTCGCTGATGATTTTAGAGTCGTACGTCGCCGGGTCATCGGGCGCGATGCTGTCCGGGTCGATCGACGCGAAAGCGTATCCGCGTTCGAGGATCGCCACCGGCAGCATTTTACCCGGCAGCTTGCCGAGCTTCTTCGCTTTCTTTGAGGAGCCGCTTCCGGTCATGATGTATTTGTTCAGGTCTTCCTTCATGTCCGCTAATATGTAGCCGGGCATCGGCCAGTCCTGCGTCTGTTCGAAATCTTTGATAATCAGCACGCCGACGAACACCGGAACCGGTTTTTTCGCATTGTTCGGAATGAAAATGTGCATCAACATGCAGGGGCCGTCCGGCCTTTCCGTGAAACATACGCTCACCGATCTGCGTGTTGCCAATCCGTTATAAAGCTTGTTGTCTTCGAGGATCACTTTCGAGGTGATGTGCGCGGGTTTGCCGGGACTCCGGCCGTACACGTGGGTTCTGAAGAGTTCCAGAATTTCCGGGCGGCGCATCTTGACCCATGTTTCGGCGTCCGTCACGCGCCTGCCGTCTTGCAGCGTCAGCACATCCGGGAGGGTGTACGGAGGCATTTTAGATTCGTCGTAGTTGGGCGGCGCGACCTCCGCCGCCGATGCCGCGAATCCTGCTGCAACCGCAATCAATATTGCAAGTAATATTTTCTTCATCTGGAATACTCCGTTCCGGTTTCGATATAGCATCGATACCGTAATTGGAACCCATTTTATCCGAAATGTGAATCGGAATGAATCGGAATATGAAAAAAGCACATTGAAAAAGCAATGCCGGAGCATCTGACATAGCAGATGTTTTATGAGTGTTTCAGATTTTCTTCGCCGCGAGGCGGAGGGAATTGGTAACGACGGAGACGGACGAGAACGCCATCGCCGCCGACGCGATCATCGGGTTCAGCGTGAAGTGGAAAAGCGGATAGAGAACGCCCGCGGCGACAGGGATGCCGACGGCGTTGTAAGCGAATGCCCAGAAAAGGTTCTGCTTGATAGTGGACATGGTTTTGCGGCTCAGTTCGATTGCGAGCGGAACGCCGCCGAGGTCGTCACGCATGAGAGTAATATCGGCCGCCTCTATCGCGACGTCCGCGCCGGTGCCGATCGCGATTCCGATGTCCGCCTGCGCGAGCGCCGGCGCGTCGTTTATCCCGTCGCCGACCATCGCCACAACTTCGCCCGCCGCCTGAAGCCTCTTGACTTCCGCGCTCTTGTCGCCGGGGAGAACTCCCGCCAACACGCGCGAGACGCCCGCCTGAGCCGCGATCGCTTCGGCGGTGCGTTGCGTGTCGCCGGTGAGCATCACTGTTCGTAGTCCCGACTTTTCGAGACGCGCAACTATTTCGCGAGCGCCGTCTTTCAGGCCGTCCGCGGCGGCGATCGCTCCAAGCGCGCGGCCGTCGCGCGCCGCGTAGATCAGTGTTTTTCCTTCACCGGCAATCCGTTCCGCATCGGAGCCGAGATAGTCGAAAGCGACTCCTTTTTCCTTCATAAAACGCTCGTTGCCGATCAGCACCGCCGAACCGCCGATGCTAGCCGACGCGCCGAGTCCCGGCTGCGCTTCGAAGCCTTCCGCGGCCTCCGGCGCAACACCGTCCGCCGCCGCGCGGCGAAGCACCGCCGCAGCGAGCGGGTGTTCAGAGTCACGCTCGACCGTCGCTGCCGCACGCAAAAGTTCCTCCGCGCTTACACCCGGCGCGGGGAGCAGGTCGGTCACTTCGGGCGTGCCGCGTGTGAGCGTGCCGGTCTTGTCGAACACGACTGTTGTGACGTGCCCAGCGCGTTCGAGTGCTTCGCCGCCCCGGATGAGAATGCCCATTCGCGCGCCGCGTCCGGTGCCGACCATAATCGCGGTCGGTGTTGCGAGTCCGAGCGCGCACGGGCATGCGATGATGAGAACCGCTATGAAAATAAGCAACGAGAATACGAATGAACTGTGCGCGGCAAAGAACCAGATAAGGAACGAGGCCACCGCCGCTGTGATGACAATCGGCACAAAGATGCCCGCGACGCGGTCCGCAAGCCGCTGGATGGGCGCTTTAGTACCCTGTGCTTCCCTGACAAGCCGGATTATCTTAGCGAGGACAGTATCGGCGCCGACGTGCGTCGCGCGGACCCGCAGGCTGCCTGTCGCGTTAAGAGTAGCGCCTACAACTTCCGAGCCTGCCTTCTTCTCGACCGGCATGCTTTCGCCCGTGATCATCGATTCGTTGACCGCCGATGCGCCCTCGATCACCTCGCCGTCAACCGGGATGCTCTCGCCGGGCCGGACGATCACTATGTCGCCCGTGACGACTTCATCGATAGGGATTTCGACTTCGGCGCCGTCGCGGACAACGCGCGCCGTGCGCGGCCGCAGTTTTATGAGCGCGCGAACGGCGTCCGACGTTCTGCTTTTTGCGCGCGCTTCGAGCATCCGCCCGAGTAAAATCAGAGTAATTATCGTGCATGTGGTATCGAAATATACTTCGGGAGCGACTCCGGCCCGCGAGAAAAATGACGGCGCGAATGTCGCCGCCGCGCTGTAGAGATATGCCGACGCGGTGCCGACTGCGACGAGCGTGTTCATGTCCGCTGAAAAAGTGCGTGCGGCTTTGTACGCGCCCGTGAAGAACTGCCTGCCGCTCACGAAAAGAACGAGTGTTGTCAGCGCGAACATCAGCGGATACATGCGCGGGCCGTGAAGCGACTCCGGCAGCGGGAGCATGCCGTGCATGTTGAGTATCATTACCGGAACGGATAGAACCGCGCTGAAGATGAGCCGCCCTCGAAGCGTGATATATTCTTTTCGGAAACGGTCGCCTTCCTCGGACGGTGTTGCTGTGTCGCCGATCGGCGACGCTTTGTAATCGCCCGCGCGCGAGATTGTTTCAGCTATTTTCCCCGGAGTGAGCGCGCCCGGCACATATTCCACCGTCGCGCGCGACTGCGCGAAATTCACCGCCGCACCAATCACGCCCGGCAGCTTCGTTAGCGCCGTTTCGATTCGCGCCACGCACGATGCGCATGAAATGCCTTCGATATCGAACTGAGCTTTCTCAACCGGCACTTTGTAACCAAGCGCCTCGATCTCGCTTTTAAGTTTCACGGGTGATGTCTGCTTTGCGTCGTACGATACAGCCGCTGTCATCGCTGCGAAATTCACCGCTGCCGACTCGACTCCCGCCGCGCCCGCGAGCCGTTTCTCGATCCGCGCTGCACAAGACGCGCACGACATCCCGTCGATGGGGACCACTATCTTTGCGGTGGCGCCGAGTGCGGCTTTTTGCGTGTCCGTCCGCATATCCGGGCTGTCTTCCGCAGCATCCACGGGGCACGTCGCGGCAGCGCCCGACAGATATTTTTGCGGGTCCGCGACAAATTTATCTTTGCAACGCGGATTGCAGAAATAGTAAGTTGTTCCGCCGTGTTCGGCGGAGGCTGCGGCGCTCTCCGGCTCTACTTCCATTTTGCAGACAGGATCAATCGCCATAACTCGCACGCTCCTTCCTTATTTTACAACATCGCCGGCGGCTGTGTTGTTCCTTGTCGGCATCATAATAATGTTGACTATTAAATATCGTATAGTTATCTGTCTAATTGTATAATAGTTAAAATTTACGGCAGGCTGCAAGGCGGGCGCCGGTGCGACAATAAGGTGTGCGAAAGAAAGATACGTTTATGGCGACGAAAAAAACGACAAATAACACGGGCGGAGGAAAGAAACCGCGATTGGGTGTTTACAGAATAGTCAACGGCAGCACGGGGCGGATGATGATCGGCTCAGGGCCGGACCCCGAAATGATTCTCGCGCGTCACAAACTCGATTTGCTGACGCGCAAACATAAGATCAAAGAACTTCAGGATGAATTCATCGCTTATATGCCGGAATCGTTCACATTCGATGTTGTCGGCTACATCAAACCGTGCGCGAAGAAGGACGAAGCGAAAACGCTCGCCGCGCTCGAAGCCCGATGGCGACGGAAATACCCGGACGAGATTGAGAGGGAATACAGGTACGAACCTGATTGATCTAAGCGACATCAAACGAGTTTTATATCGGCGCGGATCGCGGCGAAAAGTGGAACGGAGTTGCAAGAGGGCACATCTTTCGGGATAATCTAAAGGTACAACATATTCGGAGGAACGGCTATGGAAGCATCGGAAGCGATACAAGGCTGGCGGAGTGTGAGGCGCTTCAAGGATGAACCTGTGCCGGAGGCTGCGTTGATGAAAGTGCTCGAAGCGGGTCGCCGCGCTCCATCATGGGAAAACGTCCAGCCGTGGCATTTCATAGTAATCGAGGACGCGGAGATCAAGCAGAAACTCGTCGCGCTCTCGAAGGGACAGAAATTCATTGCCGCCGCGCCGGTTGTGATCGCGGTATGTGGCGACATCAGCGCGTGGGACAAGCCGAAGAACCGCGCCGCGCTGATGGAACTGATCGAAAAGGGTGTGATGCGCGCAACTGTAGAGGTTGTCGATAGTTTTATTCTCAAGGACCCGGTTTACTGCGTCGGGGAGAACGGACCTGCGATCATACTCGCGCGGACATTCGAACAGCTCGGTATCGCGTATGGGTTTATGTGCGTCGAAGCGGTGAATCAGGGGCTCGGCATGTGCATCGTCGGCGCATTCGGGAACGAAGCAACGGGTGGTTCGATGAAGGAACTCAGCGACGAGGTGCGTGCGGCGCTCGGACTGCCGGAGGGTGTTCATCTGCTGGCGCTGCTGCCGCTCGGCGTGCCCGCGGAGACGCCGGAAGCGCGTCCTCGCAAGCCGCTCGGCGCGATCGCATCGCGCGGGAAATATGGAAATCCGGTCGCGTAACGGCCGTGGTATAATTAGCTAAGAAGCAACACGACATTATGGAGGGCATCGATGAAGCTGACAGGTGGAGAAATAATTGTCGAGTCTTTGATTAAGCATGGTGTGAAGTATGCGATCGGGATACCGGGACATGGCTGTCTCTCGCTCGCGGACGCGTTCATCGGACGCGAGAAAAAAATAAAGGTGCTTCAGGCGAAACAGGAAATGAGCGCGGTGCATATCGCTGACGGCTACTACCGCTCGACGGGCAAGCCACTGATGGTATTCACGTCGATCGGGCCGGGCGCGATCAACACGGCGATCGGCGCGGCGACGGCGTTCGCGGACTCGACGCCTGTGCTGATCGTCACCGGAAACGCGCACACGCACATGCGTGGCCACGGGCTGCTGCAGGAGATCGAGCGGGCGCATGACGCGAACTTCCCGCGCGTGCTTGAGCCTGTGGTGAAGCGCTACTGGAAGGTGGAGCACCCCGGACAGCTCCCGACGATCATGGCGCGCGCGTTCAACCAGATGCTGACCGGGCGGCGCGGGCCGGTGCTGATCGACCTGCCTATGGACGTGCAGGCGGCGAGCGTGGATGTCGAGATACCGGCGCCCGAGAGCCGGCGCGCGTCGGGCGCGCCGATGCCTGACCCGGCGGAGATTGCCAAGGCGGCGGCGCTGCTCGCC
Source organism: uncultured bacterium (assembly GCA_964409645.1). Taxonomy (GTDB): domain Bacteria; phylum UBP15; class UBA6099; order UBA6099; family UBA6099; genus CAYPEK01. Next base: position 20,418 of record CAYPEK010000039.1, read on the forward strand.
GGTGCGAAGCGGCCCGTCATTCTCGCGGGCGGCGGCGTGCACTCGGCAGGCGCTTACAAGGAACTTCTCGCGCTCGCGGAGGCGGTCGGCGCGGCGGTTGTCACAACGATGCAGGGCAAAGGCTGTTTCCCGGAACTGCATCCGCTCTACGCGTGGCACACGGGCTCGAAGGGCACAACTGTCGGCCTTCGGATGACATCGACGGCGGACGTGCTGCTCGCGGTAGGCTGCCGATTCGCGGACGAGACGGCTTGCAGCTACAAGCATGGAGTTGCGTTTTCGATACCGCCGACAAAGTTAATACATATTGACATAGACCCGTCGGAGATAGGCAAGAATTATCCGGTCGAGGTGGGAATCATCGCCGACGCGAAGGCGACTCTTGCGCAGATCGCGGCGGGCGTTAAAAAGAAAATCAAATCGCGTGATTATACGAAGACGACGTTCTTCAAGGATTTGCAGGAATCGAGATCGAAATGGATGAAGCATGTGGACAAGCTGGCGTCGAGCAAGCTGGAGCCGCCGACGATCTCGCGCGTGCTGCGCGAGTTGCGTTGCGCGCTCGCGGACGACGCGTTTCTCGTCACGTCGTCGGGCAACGTGCAGGCGCAGATGCTTCAGGAGTATCCGTTTCCGGAGCCGGGTACGTGCATCACGACGGGAGGATTCTCGACGATGGGTTTCGCGGTTCCGGCGAGCATCGGTGTGAAACTCGCGCACCCGAAACGGCAGGTTGTCGGCATCGTCGGCGACGGCGATTTCATGATGACGATGCAGGAACTGACGACAGCGGTGGAACTCGGCCTCAAGACAGTGACGATTGTTCTGGACAATGCGGGCTGGCTTGCGATCAAGGACCTGCAGCAGGCGGCGTTCGGCGAAGACCGCGCGGTGGCGACGGACTTTCTGTTGCCGAACGGCAAACCACATTTCGTGGATTTCCGGAAGATCGCCGAAGGGATGGGATGTTACGCGGAGCAGGTTTCGGGGTATAAGGAAATCGGGCCGGCGATCGAGCGCTGCCTGAAAGCGGATGGCCCCGCGCTGCTGGACATAAAGGTGTGGCGCGAGTATCCGCAGAGCGGCAGCCCGGCGGTCGGCTGGTGGGATGTGCCGATTCCGGCGTACATGAAGAAGAAGCGCGAGAAATACGAACGGGAAATCAAGCAGGAAAAGCTTTAAAATAAGGAAAAGGCAAACAGGTGGCGCGATGAAGATAACCGGTCGGTATGCGAGAAACATTGCGGCGTCGATAGCTGCCCTGTTTATGGCCTGCTTAGTATGCGGCGGTTCGCGGTCGGAGGACCTCGGCAACGAACTCAAACGGCAGGCTCGTCAGGAGCAGTTCTATTTCGATCCGCTGCCCGATCAGGGTAAGGATTTCGACGATTCATTGCGCATTTATCTGGATAGCTCGAAAAACGCGTATAAGGCCGGTGAACAGCTTGTAATAACCGCATATTTAAAAAACGAATCAAAGAAGACACGTTTTTTTAAACGGCTGTGGTCGCCGTCCGGCTCCGAAGGATCTAAGTTTACGTTTCTGTTCGACAATCAAGAGTCTTGGGGGCAGGGGATATTCAAGAAAGAAGTGATCGGTGGAGAGTCGCCCGATCCGGAGAAAGCGCTAAAGCTCGACCCGGGTGAGAAGGCGCCGATTGTCAAGATAACATTCATCCGTCTCGTGGAAGGTTCTCACACGCTTAGTGCGCAGTACGGCGCGAATTATACCGTAGCTGAAAAGAAATCGAGGAACTGGTGGCAGGGATACGCCCGGTCGAACACGATCGCACTGAAAGTAACGCGAGACCTGCCGAGCAAAGAGATTAACAAATCCCTCGCTTCAGTGATTAAGGCAATCTACAAGGATATACTCGGACTGAAGCAGGATTATCCTGAGATGAGTGGTTATACGGACTCGGCGCTCAATACCCCTAAGGGTGCTTACGCCGGAGCGCCGGTGATAGGATACTCGAAGCCGAAACCGGCGAAGTTTCGTATTTCAATCTATTTCAATAAACCCAGCTATTCGCCGCCGACGCTGGCGACACTAAGCAACGGTTTTCCGTTTCTCGAAACGATGCTGTTCGCACACATCGATGTGGACAACCCGAGTTTGAGGGGTGACCTGATAAACATTGTCAACAGAAGAGGGCTGGCGCTGAACGATGTGATGAGGAAATACGAGTCGTACCTCGCGGTGGATGTGCAGCCGTTCGAGGATTTTGTGTTGGATCAATTTTCACGCGCACAGATCATCGCGCTGGGCACTGTGAAAAAAGTCGAGGTCGAGACGGACAAGCCGTATGAATACACGCTGAAGAAATGGGTGCTGAGTGTCGATGTTAAGGAATCGTTTCTCGGAAAGCTCGACACGAAAAAGATAAAGGTGAAAAGCGGCACACTTAATACGACATTCGGTTCGGAAAAAGTTGTCGGCAAGGATTACGTTTTTCTGATGTTGAAGAAACAGGCATGGCAGAACGAATACTCGCTTGTCGGCGCGCAGATGCCGCGGGAGAATCTGACGAGCTGGCTCAGAAAGAAATTTGCAGGCAAGAACAAATAATACGCTGCACGCGCGGATCGCAATTAAAATTCGGAGCAATTCAGATGGGGTTTATTGAATCGTTTGAGAAGTATTTTGTGGCGAGAACTGAATACGGAGCCGGACCTGAGTTGCTGGGTGGCATCTACACAAAGAGGGAGCTGAACCGCCGCCGGTACTGGCTCGACGGCCGTACGGAAGACGACGTCGTTCACGAACGCGTATGGGCGTTTGGCCCGCTGAAAGTCGTGCACAGGAGCAAGGAACAAAGCTTGTTCGATGCCGACCAATACGAACTGGCGCTAATTATGTTTGGCCTGTTTTCGATCTCGAATGACAAGGAGTTTCTCGTCAAGCTGAAAGCCGGGCCGAGCATAGGCGCACTGAAACTGCTTGGCGCGGCGATGCCCGGTCTTGCCGCCACGGGTTTTATCGCAGACCTTAACTGCGCTGCCCGCGCAGGTGTCCGTATCAACCTCACGAGGCTGCTGAATGACCTTAAAAATGCCGAAGAAGAAACATCGGAACAGGAAGAAGAAGATATCGACCTGAGTTAAGCCGCCGGTTTTCTCACTGTTTTAAGCAGCGTTGTTGATTGTTTCGGAAATAATCTCAATTCCCTTTGAATATTATGAGGAGCGCGCCCGCCGACATTATCAGGGCGCTTGCGAGGCGCATGGCGGTGTTTTTTTCGGCGAAATATCTGCGGCCGAAAAGAACGCTGATGACGGATGACAACTGAAACAGTGCGAGTGCATATCCCACAAACATCATTTTAAACGCAAGAAGAGTCATCGCCTGAAGAACGCACATCAAGACGCTTAAGGCGATGTAATCCGCAGCCCTTGTTTTTATCAGAGCGATATTTTCGCCAATGCCGCGGAAGCGCAAAGCAATTACGGCTGCCGCGCTGAGAACCAGACCGAATGCCGCCCAAAAGAAAAGGGCGGTGAAAGGCGAAGCCGCGACGACGGTTTTCTTGAGAAAAATCACGCCGATGCAGAACAGAACGATTGATCCCATCCGCATCCATACGCCCGCTGATTTCAGGATGGCGGAGCTTTCTTTTCGGTCGTTTTTTGAAAGAAGAAGACTTCCCGCGATTATGACGGCGACACCGGCGAGGCCGCACGCACCGGGTTTTTCTCCGAGATAAACGGCGCCGAGGGCGAGTGCTATTGCAGGTTTGTAAGCGTTGAGCGGTCCGAATACGGAGAGATCGGTCTGACCGAGGGACATGACCGCGAGAACCATCCCCGCGGTGTCGAACACGGAAGCGAGCGCGATGTTTAGCCAAAAAGCGGAGCCGGCGGCGGGCAGCCCTATCAGAAAAAGGGCGGGAGCGGCGGCGGCGGCGATGAACGCGTAATTTACAAGAACAACGAAAAGCGGATCCGCGTGTTTCTCCGCGAGTCTTTTTTTAAAGATGTCGCTCAGCGGTCCTGAAAGCACTCGCGCCGCTACAAACCCGTATTCAATCATGCGGTTATTTTTGCAGACTCCGTAGGATTATACAAACGAATTGTTGCGGCGGGGGCCTCGTTTTCAAAAAGCCGGGTTTAATCTAAAATTGTGGAATGTCGGACGGCAGGACAACGAAGACGCTATCGGCAATACTATTTGTGTTTCTGATTGTCACTTGCGGTTATGTTTTTTTCCGCAACCCGGTGGACAGCGTGATGGCGCGTATGGACCTCGCATATTCAATCGTCTTCAACCATGAGCTCGACATAAACGAATATCATGAAAATACGGTCGATAAGGCTTTATACAAAGGGAATTACTATTACACGGGCGGCCCCGGCGCGCCATTTGCCGCAGCCGCTGTTCTGGCGGGTTACCGCGCGGCAACCGGCGACACCAGTCGGAGCCCGTATAACGAATGGCCGTTGCGTCTTATCACGATCCTTCTGGTGTCTCTGCCCGCGGCAATTTTTGCTGTGCTGTTATTTCGCTATTTGATTCGCGACGGAGGCGGAACGAAAGCCGGATTTGTGGTTGCGACGGCATTCGCGGCCGGAACGGTAGCGCTCCCTTATTCGGCTCTCTTTTATCCGTATGTTCCCGCAACGCTCTTATGCTTTTTAGCGTTCGTTATGGCGGACAGGCAGGCGGGAGCGGCGCAGGCAGAACCGCTTCGAATTACCACGTCGGGGTTTCTGGTTTCCTTCGCTACGGTCTGCTCGTTCGAGGTTGCGCCGCTTGCGGCGGCGGTTGCCGTGTATCAACTGTTTGCGCTTGGCGATAAGCGGCGGTTTGCATTTTTTGCGCTTGGCGCGGTTCCGCCCGCGGCAGCGCTGCTCGTTTACAACAACGCCTGCTTCGGCGGCCCGCTTTCATTCGGCTATTTCCATCTCGTGAACAAGGGATGGTCGAACAGCGCAGGCGAATTCTACGCGATTTTCACGAAGCTGAGTTTGTCGAGGCTGTGGGGAATTACGTTCGAACCCGGCCGCGGCTTGTTCTGGGTGTGTCCGTTTCTGATTCTTTGCATGCCGGGCTTCGAGTCGATGTTCAAGAGGCGTGAACTGCGTGGAAAGGCGGCGCTGTGCCTCATTGTAGCTGTTGCGTATCTTTATCTGAATTCGACTTTTTTCGATGTGCAGGGGGGCATGTCGCCCGGTCCGAAATATCTGATTCCGGCTATACCTTTCATGTGCATACCGATATATGTATGGCTGTGCCGCACAGGTGCTTATGGCAGGGTGTTTTTCTATTCGCTCGCGGCGGTGTCTGTTGTACAGATGTTTTTGGTGACTGCCGCGGACCCGCATGTGCCGGTCGAGGTGCGTAGCCCGGTGTACGCGTATGCTTTGCCGATGATTCTCGAAGGATGCATTCCGTGGAACGCCGGACAGGTAGTCGGCCTCAAAGGGGCTGCAAGTTTTATTCCGTTCGGAATTTTCGCGATTTTGTGCGGCGTTGCCGCGATCATGACTCTGAAAAAAGGAAGGGGAGTTGCCTCGGAACAGGCTGGAGGCCGGATCGGCGCGGGTGCAATAGTACTGGCGGCATGTGTGGCCGTGTGTTTCGTTGTTCTGTCCTATGTGCTCTCTGACATTTGGTCGGCGGCCGCCGCCGCGATGAGGGGCACGGTGTTTTTACAGAGCGGAAAACGTGAGAAGGCCAGAGAGGAATTTACGCTTGCGCTTGACGACCGTGGAATACCTGATCGCGAGAGAGCTAGTATTTTGATGAGCAGGGGGCTCGCGTACGAACTGGACGGAAATTTTAGTGCGGCGGTGAAGGACTATAATGCGGCGGCGGCGGCATCCGGCGATTGCGACAATGTGAAGGCTGCGGCGAAAGCGATAAGGTATTATGAGGGCGATATCAGGCGTGCTGCGCGCATGTACGGCCCGTTTTTTGACGACGTATGCCGAAACAAACTGTCGAACAATGATTTGAGTGAAGCGAATTTGACAATCGGCATTGCGGCGCAAATAGACGGCAATATGAAAAAGGCGCTTGACCACTACAGAAAAGCGGCGGAGGAGACCCCGGAGGCTGTCGAGCCGCATCAGAGGATCGCGAATTTGTATATAGAGATGTATAACAGAACGAAAAGGCCTGAATATCTATCGGCTGTGAACGCTGAGCGAAAAAAAATAGAGGAACTTAAAGCGCCGAAAAAGAATCGAAACAACCCTCAGAAACACTGAAAATCACTGAATCGATCTAAAACGCTCGGTTAACTGATGTTGAAAGCCAGCTTATCGGCCATCCTGCCGATGAACGACATGCAACCCCGGAAGCCGAGGAACGGGCTGTCATACAATGCGTGATGGAAGGGTGAAGGGAACCCGAATTCAATCGCGCGGCTGCCGTCGATTTCGGCGAATTTTCTAAAAATGGAGTTGGCGACAAAAAGATTCAGAGGCTTTTTCGCTTCCGCCGATTCGATCTCGCGCATGAGATCGGGTATCCTCGGATTGCTCATCAGCACTGGAATATCCAGCGCTGCATCCGACGGCAGCGTGCCCATCCCCGCGGCGAGCACGGTTTCGCCGCCGAGTTCTCGTATCAGCTCCGCGAATGGGCCGATCATGTGCGGGTCTCCGAGGAACGCGAACCTGCCTCCCGAGAAAAGCTTCGGGACTATCCATTCGAGTTTAGGCACGTGAACGCGTAGTTCGGCTTCGATGAAATCGTTTGCTTCTTGTGAGCAATCTGTTGCTTCCGCGACTGTACGCAGCCATCTTTCGGTGCCGCCGAGTCCGAACGGAATGCCGGCGCTCACGAGCTTTACGCCGGTGCGAGCAGCGATCCGCGCCGCCGCCTTTTCGCCGTGCGGCAACGCGATTATCGTTCCGGCGCTACCTGCTGTTTTGAGCGATTCGTAATTCACTCCTGACAGCCATATCGACACCAAATTCAGTCCGATCCCTTCAAGCAGCCGGCGCAGTTCGCGAATGTTGCCCGCATGATCTTCTTCGTTTCTGTCCATGAGATAGCCGACGATTGCGACGTTATTCGGGTCCGGTGGAATCGACGAGTCGAGATCGATGATCTTTGCGATCTCTTCGAGCGTGTCGGAATATCCACGCAGCCAGTCGTCGTCGATCAGTTTCCGACGGACTGTCACGATCGGTTTGCCGATGTCGCCCGCGACGCTTCTGATAATCGCATCGTACTGCACGCCTGTGATATCCGCCATCGGAAGCGAGGAGAGAAGGATGGCGCCGCAGTCGTTGCGCGAGGCTACTTCGCGGAGAAGTTTTTTAAGCTGCTCTTCTCGTGGCAGGGGGATTGTTCTTACCGAATAGCCGGTTGGGACGATTCTGTCGAAACCGGAGTCGGAAAGAAGAGACGAATTGAGGTCGTGGTTTCCGGAGATATAGGTTGCTTTGTTGAGAGCGCAGTCCGGAGCATCGATCACGGCGTATGAATCCGGGATAGCGTTTGCCGCGATATAGACGCCGGTCGAGTACGGCTGGCAGATGTTCAGTGCGAAATCATCTATCATATCATACCTCTGGTTGCGGTTCGGCAACCGCACGTATGGTTCTCAATTAAGAAGTCTTTAAATAATCGGCGTAGCGCCTGAAAAACGGCAGACGGCATGCCGAGATAAGCCTTTCGGCGGTGCGTAAGGCGCCTTCGAGCCCCATTTCGAAATCTGACAGCGAGAACCGGCTTTTGCCGTGGCGTGTGAGTCTGCTGTCGAAAAAGTCGGAACTGAACATCGCGTGCGGAGTTTCGCGACGGAGCAGCGAATCGAGCTCCCCGCGCGAGGCGAACACTTCAATCCGAACGTCTTTTGCGCGTTTAAGCGCTTTTGTTGCAAGCGAAATCGCGGCATCAGTTTCTTCCGTGACAGTGTAAATAAAAATATCTATGCCGAATCCCATCTCCGATATCACCGACGGGAGATCGACAATTGTGAACTTCGCAGGTTCGGCGAGCAAGGCAATTGAATCGGA
>CAYPEK010000039.1:28488-32541 GCA_964409645.1 uncultured bacterium
CCGCCGCCCATTATTATCTCTTTGTCGGTAATGCCCGTGTAGAAGAAGTTTCTGGCTGATTGGGACGAATGAGAGCCGCGTATTGTTCCTGAGTGATCCGCGTATCTGAGTTCCGGCGGCGGGTTCACGTAAATGCACTCTGTTTCGGTGTGGTACAGTGCGCAGCTTTTATTCGTGAACGCGATCCAGTCGCCGGTCAGGTAGTCTTTTTCCGAGTTGTAAAAGTGGAAGAAATCCCTCCACGCGTCCGGGTTGCCCCAGCGGGTTAGCCGAATTTCCGACATGTCGGGCATTTTTTGCTGATTCCGGTCAACCGCGGCTCCGCCGGCGTCCGCTGTGAAAAGCGCCCGCAGATCTTTCATCCGCGATTTGCCGAGTTTTGCTGCGACAGCTTCAAGAAGCGTCTTTTCCGTGTCGCCGATCTGTTCTCCTTCATAAATGATGTTTAGATGTGCGATTTTGATGTAGAAACGCTCGTCGCCCGGCGGCAGTAGGGAGAATGCGAATTCGCCGTCGTCGTTCCTTTCGAGAATCACCCGAAACATCCCGCCGATCTTTTCGACCGTCTTGAGTCGATATTGCGTATCGGCAACTACATTTGTGCCGAGCCCGAGTGCATCGGCGAATTTTACGAGGCTGGCGGAATCTGCCCGCAGTGCCGGCCGGTTGGTTGTGTTTTTTGTTTTCTTAGATTTTTCTTTCATTCAGAACCGGCCGCAAAGGCGTTTTCGGAAGCGATGTGTTTTGAGTCGATTTATTTTCCGCTTTTTTTGGCGGCGCCGCCCGATATCGATTTTGTAAACGAATCGAATCCGGCGCGATCCATCGGCGTCGGCGACGACATTTCGCCGGTGCGGACTCCGAGAATTTTGTTGGCGAGCGAAGTAAAAATCGAGGCGCTCTCCGATTCGGGCGCAAATTCCATCACAGTTTTGTATTCGTACAGCGCGTCGCGGATCAGCGGGTCGCGCCTGACGGTTCCGATCACGTTTGTGTTGAGCCGTCGCGCGAACTCCTCGATGTGGGCGGTGTCTGCCGTGTTGTCCCTCAGATTCAGTACGAGACCGGCGAGCACGATGCCGTTCTGTTCGTAAGTTTTGACGGCGCGCGCGATGTTGTTGGCGGCGTAGAGGGACATCAGTTCCTCTGAAACGACGATGATGACTTTTTCGCCAAGGCCGAGCCTGAGAGGGGCGGCGAACCCGCCGCATACGACGTCGCCGAGGATGTCGTAAATCGCAACGTCGTAGTTGCCGTCGCCGACGATGTTCAGGTCGGTGAATATGTCTATCATTAGTGATATGCCGCGCCCGCCGCAGCCGACGCCCGGCTCCGGGCCGCCCGATTCGACGCAGTCGATGCCTTCGATGCCGGAGCTGATGATCTGGTCTGCGGCGATTCCCGCGCCTTTGATGAAGTATTGCTCGATCACGGTAGGGGCTGGCTTGCCGTGGGTGAGGCAAAGCGTGGAGTCGCTTTTCGGGTCGCAGCCGATGTGCAGAACTTTTCTGCCCGATTTTGCGTAGCAGTAGCTCAGATTGGCGGCGATTGTTGATTTGCCGATGCCGCCTTTTCCGAAAATGACTATCTTTTCCATAGTTTTCCGGCCCGCTGCCGCTGAATTTTCCGGGTTTCTCCGGAGATTTCTCAGTATATACCGGGGATGCGAAAAAATCCATCGTGCGGCGCAGCAGCTTAACGCGGCGGCGGATATGATAACGGGTCAATGATATCTGTTGACGTGTTGTCCGCCTGATGGTAAACTAACTGACTAGTCAGTCAGTTACAATTATTAGATTGGGAGCGTGAAATGTCTGAACGGAAGTTGAAAAATCCGGGCGCGACACGGAGGCGATCTCACACGGACAGCGCGCCGAAAACGTCCGCGGATAAGCGCGAGCGCTCGCGGGCGCGGATAAAAACGGCGGCGCGGAAGGTGTTTGCGAAAAAGGGATTCGACGTTGCTAACGTATCGGACATCGTGAAGGGCGCGCGGATGTCACAGGGTTCGTTCTACTATCATTTCCCGGACAAGAAATCGATTCTGATTGAGATGGTTTCGGAGTTTTTCGACGAATTGAAAAGGGTTACCGCCGAGTGGATGCGGACGACGGACGCCGGGGCGGAAACCGCCGGCAGGTTCGCGCGCCGGATAGCGACGCTTCTTTACGAGAACCGCGAGCTTGCACGGATAATCATGATGGAGACGCACAACCCGGACCCGGAAATCAGAAAGATAATTAAGGAATTTTATCAATATATATATCAGCAGACAGAGATGGGGCTTGTTCTCGGAATGCAGCTCGGGCTGGTGAGGCGACTAGATCCGAAGATCGTGGCGGTTGCGCTCGTGGGGATGATCGAGCAGGTGATCGCTGAGGCGATCGACGCACGGGAGCAGCCGGACATCGAGAAGATCATCAACGAAATTATAGAGTTGCAGAACAAAGGAATAAGGCCGGAGAAATAGCTTGATCGAAAGCTGAATAATTTACGGAGAGGTTGCGTAATGGCACAGACACTTGAGGATCGTTTGCGTGAGAGGCTGTCGTCCGCTGTGAAGCAGGCGTCGGTCGAGATGTCGTCGAACGTAATGACGGGATATCTCGTGAAGCGACTGATCGTTGAGGGTACGTTCAGGAACACGTTTGCAGCGGACGGAACCGTCGAGGGGTTCGAGGTGAAAGTTAAGAACAGGATCGGAGTCGCGACGGTTGTGGGAGCGACGCCGCTGAAGATAGACGGCGAGGTTTTCGGCGTTGAGCTGGTATCAATCGTCAAAAACCGGATCGAGATGAAGGCGTCCGAAATATCGGAATCGAATCCGATCGCGGTCGGGTTCGGCGACGAGATGCTGATTAAGATCGCAGACGATCAGGGCCTTGAATCGGGCAAGCATCGTGTTGAACTCGGGCTTAAGATGGTCGGTCTGGGGCTTATCGAGGCGCAGTTTGAGGAAAAGCTTGCCGGTGATGGACGGCAGCGTGTTCGCAAGGCCGCTCCTGTGGGCGTGGGCGGCGACGATTTTGCCGCGATTATGCGCAGGACGATTGAGTCGGCAGCGGAGAAGGTCGGGGCGCGCTCGCTCGCGGAGTGCGCGAAGGTGGTGTCCGGCATAGTGCTCGATCTGTCTGACGAGGGCGGCAGGTACAGTGTTAAGATCGGCGCTGACGGGTCGGCGGAGTTTGTCGAAGGCGCGGTGAGCGGCGGAAGTGTGTTGACGATACGCACCACGCGCGCGGTGTTCCACAACATGGCTCACGGCAGGATCAACGCGGGTATGGCGTACGCGAAGGGCGACGTGCGGCTCGAAGGTGTACCGATTCTTAAACTGCGTGGGATGGATGGGGTCATCACGGCGATTTTTGAAGCGTATCGTGCAGTGTCGGAGGGCGTCGAGTACGAAGCTGCGGCGGGCGCGGGCGGCGCGGGGATGATAGAGGAGATATTCGGCGTCGTTTTCATGGTGTTCGACGAAGTTATGAAGACGCTCGACAAGGCGCTCTCGATATTCGGCGTGAGTTATTTCTATGAGAAATCGCTAAATCGGATGGAGCTTGTCTGGAACGTGCTCGACAGGGAGATGCGAAAGCGGCTGGATTTCGGGCGCGCGGAAGAGTCCGCGGATGAAGCGCTCGCCGCATCGGTTGCGGAAGAGCAAACAGCGCCGAAACCCGCGCCGGCCGGCAAATCGCTTCAAGACCGGCTGCGTGAGCGAATCCAGTCGGCGGTTGAGTCGGCGGTTCAGGAAGTTACGCGCTCCACGGTGTCGGGTTACCTAGTGAAGCGGTTGATCGAGCCGGGCAGTTTCCGCAACTACGGACCGGATGGCGCGATCGAGGGGTTCGAGGTGAAGCTGAAAAACCGGCTGGGCGCGGCGACTGTGATAGGATTCACGGACATAAAGGTGGACGGGGAGACTTACGACCTGAGTCGCATCGAGATAACGAAGAAGGGAACAAAACTGCCCGCGTCGGCGGTGTCGCAGAGCAGACCGCTTTCGGTGGCGTTCGGAGACGAGTTGCTGATACGCGTTGGCAAACCGGGAGGCAT
>CAYPEK010000039.1:32641-34361 GCA_964409645.1 uncultured bacterium
GCCGCGCGTGTCGGCAAGCGGTCATATTGAAGGATGGATTAACGAAACAATCGAAAGTGGAAAAGCGGGGACTGGCAACGCGGTTTGCGCGGTGCCTGTACCCCTTTGAAGTAGCGTTTTGACAAAGTAAAGCCTTTGGCGGGGGATAAAAATGATATTCAGAAAGCTCAAGGTGCTGAATGACGACGAGATGATAAGGATCATCGAGGGCGCGTTCCGGATACTCAGGACGACGGGCTGCCGATTCGAGGATGACGCGTGCATGGACGAGCTGGCGTCGGTCGGATGCGAGGTGGACCGCGCCACGCAGGTGGTGAAGATTCCGGAGGACGCGATATTCGACGCGATGGACAATGTGCCGTCGGTCATGCCGCCGGACGATCTGCCGAAGGCGCGCACGGCGACCGCGAACAAGGGCTTCATCCTCGATTACGAGACGAAGACGATGAGGCGCGGCACGACGCAGGACGCGCGGAACGCGGTGGTGCTGTCGAACGCACTGCCCAATATTACGGTCGCTTCGGCGGGTGTTGTGCAGTGCGACGTGCCGGTGGATGCGGTGGAGGTTTACAACACCGGCCTGCTGCTGAAGTATTCGGAGAAGCTGTTCAATCAGTGGGTCTATAACATGGACAACGTGCCGTACGTGCTCGAAATGGCGAAGGTGGTCACGGGCGGCGAGGAGGAACTGAAACGCTCGCAGATGATGAGCTATATGCTCAATTCGATTTCGCCGCTGAGGTATCCGACGACGCAGCTTAGGATCGCGCGCGAATACGCGAAACTGGACCTGCCGCTGTCGATCGCGTCGATGACGCAGACGGGCAGCACTGCACCGGCGACACTCGCGGGGGCGCTCGTTGTGTGCGTGGCGGAGATGCTCGCGGGGCTGGTGTGGGTACGGTCGCTGCGGACGAAGAGTTCGGTGGCGCTCGGCGCGCTGACGCAGATCATCAACATGCACACGGCTAACCAGCTTTACGCCGGGCCGGAGCAGACGCTTATGTTCCTCGCGGCGCACCAGATAATCCGCTACTTCGGCTACACGAGCGGAAACACGAGCTTCGAGACGGACTCGTGCGACTTCGATTTTCAGAACGGCTGGGAGAAGGCATTGAGCGGCGTGCTCTGCTGGGCGGCCGGGTTCGACATGTTCGGTATGGCCGGGTTTGTGAACGACGGTTTCTCGCCGGAGCAACTCGTTCTTGACGACGAAGTGCTCGGCATGCTGCAGCGCGTCGGCGAGGGAGTTGTGGTGGACGAGGACACGCTTGCGTTCGAGGTGATGAAGAAGGTCGGGCAGGGCGGCAACTTCCTCGGACAGAAGCACACTATGGTTCACGGGCGCACGAACTGGCTGCCGTCGCTGTTCCCGCGCGTGAGCTACGAGCAATGGCTGAAGGGAGGCGCGCGGAAGATCGGCGACCTCGCGCACGACAAGGTGAATAAAATACTCTCCGAAAAGCAACTCGCGCTCCAGATTCCGGAGGATCAGGCGGCGGCGATAGATGAGATCGTCGCGCGGCGACTCGCGGAAACAGGCGCGTCCGCGCAGGGGGTGAACTGAGATGATATTCAATAAACTCGACGTTGTTTCGCCCGAAGAAATTGAAAAAATACTCGACACGTCGTACAGGGTGCTCGAGGAGATCGGCCCGAAGTTCGAGTGGGACTGGGCGCTGGACCTGCTCGCGGAGCGCGGCTGCATCGTGGACCGCGC
>CAYPEK010000040.1:0-33902 GCA_964409645.1 uncultured bacterium
GTCATCTCCATCTCCACCGGCGAAGACATCGGCTCCGTCATTCTCGGTTTCAACGAACTCGACGGCGGCAAAACGATGGGGCTTGCATCTTTCGGCGGCAGAACTGACGTTTACCCGCATTCGATTTTCGACAACATGAACGGCGACATCGTAGGAAAGGGACTTCCGGAAAAGAATCCGCTCCTGCACGACTTCACCGCGGACTACGCGAAATGGCTGTACAGATGCGCGCCGCGCGGGCCGGGCGATCCGATAACAAAAAGACATGCCGAGATAGCCGCTTACGCCCAGAGAGAAACCCAGTGGGTAATGCTCGAACTCGCACGGCACGCCCATGAAATAACCCGAAGTCAGAATCTCTGTCTATCGGGCGGCGTGGCGCTTAATTCAATTGCCAATAAGATTCTGCTCGACGAAGGCCCGTTTGAGCGTATATTCATACAGCCCGCGGCCTCGGATACCGGAACCCCGCTCGGTTGCGCGCTGTTCGGGCTCCATGTCATTCTCGACGAACCTCGCGAGTATGTAATGAAAGACATTTTCCTCGGAAAATCCTATTCGGATGACGAGATAGAAAAAATGCTTCAAAAATCGTCGGGGATCAAATGGACACAGCCGAAAAATATACATAAGAAATGCGCCGAACTGATATCGGAGGGCAAAACAGTCGGCTGGTTTCGCGGCGGCTCCGAACTCGGCCCGCGCGCGCTCGGTCACAGGTCAATCCTCGCGGATCCGCGCAACCCGGGGATGAAGGATCACCTGAACGCATCGGTTAAACACCGCGAGCCGTTCAGGCCTTATGCGCCGGCGGTACTTGAGGATAAATATCAGGACTATTTCGAGATGGACCGTCCCAGCCCGTTCATGCTTTATGTAGCAAAAGCCAAGCCGGATAAATCGGATATGATACCTGCGGTCTTGCACATCGACGGAACAGCCCGGCTTCAAACTGTGAACAAGGAGTTCGATTCAGATTTTTACAAGCTGATAAAATCATTTGAGGCCATTACCGGGATACCGATGATTCTTAACACTTCGTTCAATGATGCTGGTGAACCGATTGTGGAAACACCGGAAGATGCCGTCTCACTATTATTGAGAACTGGACTCGATTATTTAGCAATAGAGAGTTATTTAGTTGAAAAACTGTAGTTATCATGATTTATCTTAAGATATCGTAATATTTATATTAAATTCGATAAAAAACAAAAAAGCCCTCTGTATGAGGGCTTTATCTTTTGTTTTTTTGCTAAATATCGAGGTTATTTCTTAACCTGCGCCTTTTTCACTGCTTTTTGCAGCTTGGAAATCTGTTTTTCGAGCTCCTGAATGTCCTCTTTTGTTACGAGGCCGAATTCCGCGAAAACCTTGTTGGCGCGCTCTTTTACCTTATCCTGCACCTTTTCGCGCTCTTCCTTGCTCTTGTCCATCCATTCGTCGAAGCGCTCTTCGCCGAGCTCGATCAGGTCTTCGAAGCGTTCCTGTATGGACTTCTTCGCTTCTTCGTCTCCGACCTCTTCCTCGACCTTGACCTCACGGCCTTCCACGAAATCCTGAATCAAATCCTGCATCTTAGCAAGTAAGCCTATCCCCGCGAAACCGACTTTTTCGATCTCAGTTGCCATCTTGTGTTTCCTCCCTTTCCATAATATTTGTTTCTTATTTCCTCTCGAATCTTATCGAGCACACAAATTATTATAAACGACACATTAATTTTGTCAATACTTTTTTAAAATTTAATTAATAATATTAATTCGTTGTTGAATTTCATTAGAAACTGGCTGCTAACGCAATATCAATTCTCATTTTTTAATCTATCAATTTGATTTGACTGCTATTTTATTAAGGAATGTGTATTCGATCAAACAATTGTAGTAGTAAATAATATTTAGGTATCATTCTGTGATTTTCCTGATTTATTTATTCGATATAAAATCAAACTTATTTTTATATACAATATCATTAAAATTATAATCGCGCCGAAAACCACCGGGCACAACACAAAATACCTCGATATATACACAGTGCTCCATAGATCAGCGTTTTTGTGACTTTGGGCTAAAGTGAGCAGTGCGGCTATCTGCTCATTGTATCTATGGAATAAATAATCTTCTTGGCCTGTTACTCTTATATTAATTGTGTTTTTTTGGCCACCCGCGTTCTTTGAGCAGCTTTGAATGAATTCATCCACTATTTCGCGACTCTCGTTGCTTCCTATAACTCCGGCAATACCGTCGGATAGTTTTTCAACTTCCTCGCTTGTCTGCTCTTTTCTTTTATCGGATTTATATCCGAGCGTGTAATATTTTGTCGTCATCATCAGTTCCGGCGATTGTGAGCGCAACTTCACGCTGAAAACGGCTTTTTTCTGTTCCGGGCCTTTGTACAAAATATCTACATAAGGCTCACGCCCAGTCATGCATTCGATCTTCCCGAAATTCCATCCGGGCACATCGACGGAATCTATGCCGCGCAAGAGTTTCTTCGAAACGGATTCACAGTTCAACGTTGGCATTGTATTTACGCTAACAGCACGCGCCGTCAAACCACAAAGCACCACCGCTGCGGCAAGTAAACAATATATCACTACCTTTATTTTCATTTGCGTTCCACTCCATACTCTGAACTGAGCAGGAATATCCACAATCCGCAAAGAAATTCAGCCATCTCCCTCACGACAAATCCCCTGTAAGGCAGTTCACCCGACAATAAAACGGAAATCACTATGGGGATTGCGCAAATATATAATCCCGTCGATGGCGATGGCCATCCCATATCCAATAACTTCCCGCCGACTCGCGGGATGCGCAGAAAAATCAGTGTCACAACCGCATACCCGATTCCCATGTATATTGAAAGATCATTGATCCACTTCACATACGTCATGAATCCCGCATAGAAAATCAATTTATCGTGCACGATGGGGGTAAAATCCATTCCCCATGATGTTTCCGACAGAAAAGACCAGAAGGCCACGAAAGCGGCAAGCCACGGGATTAACCTCTTACCTTTTATCTTCCCGGCAACAATAAAATTCCCTGTCGCGAGAAAAAGAGGCACAGCGGTAACAGTGTCGAAAACTCCGAGCCAGTCGAAAAGAAAACGATACAGCTTTTCATTGTGAAAAATGAAATGAACCGCCGGCGGCAGCAATGCAAAAAACATGAACAGCGCCACCGCATGAGATGTTTTCAGTCTAAAGAACATATTCTGCCTGTTGGAATTATATTCACCCTTCAACCCTTTTCAAACTAAAAGCAAAACACAATTATTTCCCCCTTATTTTAGTCTCGGAAACAGTTGATTCTGCGCGTGTGAAGCGTACAATAAACTATGATCTCGAATCCGCCGTTCGGGAATTGGGATTCAAGTGTTTTAATCGGGTCCGCCGACTTCAGTCGGATCCGGAGATTTTAAACGGGGCCGGAAGAAAGGACGATGAAATGACGAGTAAAACTGCTCTGTACGATGAACACCTTAAGCTGGGCGCGACGATCGTTGATTTCGCGGGCTGGGAACTCCCGGTTTATTACACGAGGCTGATCGAGGAACACGAAGCGACACGCGAGCGCGCGGGCTTGTTCGACATCGGGCACATGGGAGAATTCGAGATCACCGGATCGTACGCATTCGCTTTCCTCCAGCACATGCTGTCCCGCGAACTGAAGCCTCTCGTTCCGGGGTTTGCGATGTATTCCACGATGCTCCACCCGGACGGCGGCACGATCGACGATTTGTTTGTCTATATGATTTCGAACGATCGCTTCATGATGGTGGTCAATGCGGCCAATGCGAAAAAGGACTGGGACTGGCTCAGCAGCCACGTCGAAGGCCGCGACGTCAAGCTAAAGGACATCAGCGGCGAGACGTCGAAGATCGACCTTCAGGGGCCGCTGACGAAAAAAATCATGTCGAAAGTAGCGCCGGGCTTCACTCTTCCGGAGCGCTTCCACTTCACCGACGGCGAAGTTGCCGGAATCAAAACGCTCGTTTCACGCACCGGGTACACCGGCGAGGACGGCGTCGAACTTTACTGCAAAAACGAGGATGCCGCCAAGCTCTGGTGCGCAATCCTCGAAGCCGGCAAACCCGATGGACTTCTCCCTTGCGGACTCGGCGCGCGGGATTCTCTTCGCGTAGAATGCTGCTACAGCCTCTACGGCCACGAGCTGACCGACCTGATTTCGCCGGTCGAGGCGGGAATAGGTTTTGTCGTCGGCAAGGAGAAGGACTTCATCGGCGGCGACGTTGTTAAAGCGCAACTCAAGGAAGGCGCGCCGAGAAAGCACATCGCGTTCGAGCTTGTGGACCGCGGCGTGCCGCGCGAACGCTACGAAGTGATGAAAGACGGCGAGGTGATCGGCGAAATAACGAGCGGCACATTCTCGCCGACACTCAAGAAGGGGATCGGCATGGCGCTCATAAAAGCCGGAACCGCCGCCGTCGGCGACACAATTTCCGTCATTATCCGCAACAAACCATACGAAGCAAAAGTCGTAAAAAAACCCTTTATATCTTTCCGAGGAGGAGAATGATGAACGTACCGGAGAATCTCAAGTATTCGAAATCTCACGAATGGGTGAAAATCGAGGGCGGCGAAGCGGTTGTCGGGATTTCCGACTTTGCTCAGGAGCAACTTACCGACGTCGTTTTCGTGGAACTGCCGCCGATTGGCAAGGTTCTCAAGGCGGGCGACGAGATCGCTCAGGTCGAGTCAGTTAAAGCAGTGTCACCGGTGTACTCTCCGGTAAGCGGAGAGGTGATCGAGGTTAATGACTCGCTCCCGGACGCTCCCGAAAAGGTCAACAACTCGCCGTACGACGAAGGCTGGATGGTCAAGCTGAAAATATCCGACGCGTCGGAAGCCGATTCAATGATGTCTGCGGCGCAGTATAAAGAGTTCATCGCCGCCGAAGGCGGCCACTGAGCCGGACCAGCGAAGTAAACACGGCGGCGCGAAGTCGCTGCCGATGCAACGAAAGTGAGAACTGCAAATGGCGAGAATAGTCATCATCGGGTTGGGCGCGGGCGGATTCGCCGCGGTCCTCAGTGCGCGGAAAACGAGCCGCGACGCGGAAGTCGCCGTGATCGACGAGAAAGATTACGACCTGATGCACCCATGCGGCATTCCCTACGTTGTCGAGGGTGCGATCGGCAATTTTAAAAGCCTCAAGCACGACGTCAACCTGCCGGGCATGCGCGTTGCGCACTACAAGCACTATCGCGCGTGCGGAATCGATGCGGCGGGTAAAAACGTTCTCGTCACAAACCAGTTTTCCGGCGAAGAAGAAAAGATCAGCTACGACAAACTGATTATCGCGACAGGTTCGTCGGCGGTGATTCCTCCGGTCGAGGGCCTGCGCGAACTCATGGACAGAGGCGCTTACACCGCGATGAACCCGGACGACGCCGAACGCTTGCGCGCGGCGGCGAAAACGGCGCCGGACGCCGTGGTGCTCGGCGCGGGCGCGATCGGCCTCGAAATTGCTTCCGGGCTGTCGGATATAGGATGCAAAGTCACGCTCGTCGAGATGCTCGGAAATGTTTTCCCGAGGATGCTCGACCCGGACATTGCCGGCCTTCTCGAACAATATTTGAGCGAAGAAAAGAAAATCAATCTGAAACTCGGAGCGAAACTCGAAGCGGTCCGAGGCAACGGCAAGGTTGAAGAAGTCGTCGTGAGCGGCGAGACAATTCCGTGCGGGATGCTCGTTGTCGCCGCAGGGGTTAAACCGAACATCGAGATAGCCAAAAGCGCGGGCATAGAGACTGCCCCGAATGGAATAATCACAAACGAACTGATGGAAACAAACGTGCCGGATATTTATGCGATCGGCGACTGCGCGAGAACATTCGACGCGCTTACAAAGAAACCCTGCTGGGTGCCGCTCTCCACGATCGCTTACAGACAGGGAACAGTCGCCGGCGCGAACGCCGCGGGCGGCTCGGACAAATTCGCGGGCGTCGCGGGGGCTTTCGTTTCCAAAGTCGGCGAGATGGAAGTGTCGTCGGTCGGCTTGTCCGTAGCGGCCGCGGAACAGGCGGGCTTCAAACCCGTATTCGGCAAGATTAAAGACCTTACTCGCCCGGACTGGTACCCGAACGGGCGCGTCATCACCTTCAAAGTGGTGGCGGATCGCGAAACTCGCCGCGTCATAGGTGCGCAGGCGGTAGGAGTTGCTGGCGCCGCATGGAGAATTAATGTTGTATCGGCGGCGATGGCGGCGGGAATGACTATCGACCAGTTGTCGGAAGTGGAACTTGCCTACTGTCCGCCGGTTTCGCAGACTTATGACACTATCACGAAAGCGGCCGATCTCGCGATCCGCAAAATCAGATGAGTGAACGGACCGAAATCAGCACGCAACGGCTGCCTGACTGGTTCAAGGTCAGGCTGCCGGGCGGCGACCGCTTTTCACACCTTAAGAAACAACTAACAGACGGAAATCTGCATACAATCTGCACTGAAGCGCGATGCCCCAACCGTGGCGAATGCTGGAACGCGGGAACCGCGACGTTTCTTCTTCTTGGGCCGACCTGTTCGCGGAACTGCGCGTATTGCCATGTGTCAACCGGCGCTCCCGCGCTACCCGACCCACAGGAACCTCTCGCGACGGCAAAAGCGGCAGCTGCTCTCGGTCTTAAATATGTTGTGGTTACTTCCGTCACTCGGGACGACCTGCCGGACGGCGGCGCGGGCCATTTTGCTGAGACAATCAGGCAATTGCGAGAATTTCTTCCCGAAGCGCGCGTCGAGGTTCTCGTACCGGACTTCCTCGGTGATGAGAGCTCGATAAAAACAATACTTGCTGAAAAGCCTTATGTTTTCGGGCACAACATCGAAACGGTGGAAGCGCTTTTTCCGGCGTTGAGGCCTGAAGGCGATTTCAACCGTTCGATCTCGCTTCTTAATAAAGTCAAAGAACTCGATAATTCAATGATAACTAAATCGGGCCTGATGCTCGGACTCGGCGAAACCGACGAGCAGATTCGCGAAACGCTGCGCGCACTGCGCGGCGCCGGAGTCGAGCGTGTAACACTCGGCCAATATCTTCGGCCGTCACGCGATCTCGCGCCGGTCAGGCGATTCATCACGCCGGATGAATTCAGCTCGTGGGAGCAAGAGGCGCTTTCCATCGGTTTCAATTGGGTCAAAGCAGGCCCGAAAGTGAGAAGCTCGTATCACGCGGAAAGCGAAGAAAACGAAAGTTCAATATAGATGGAACATCGAGTAAGAACACTTCTCATAGGTCTGGACGGCGCGGAGCTGGATTTCATCCGCGAGCTTGCAGCGACGGGAGAGTTGCCGAATCTCAAAAAAATGCTTGAAGGCGGCGCTGCGGGCAAGATGCGGTCAACCCCTGCTTTCATCAGCGCAGCGGCATGGTCTTCCATTATTACAGGCCGCAACCCCGGCAAAACACGCGTGTTCGATTGGATGAACAAAAGAGCGGGCGGCGGATTCGTCGAATCGATAGCCAACTCGCTCTATCGCGAAAGCCGCGCATTCTGGCATGAGTTCGGCGAATCGATTCGTGCAGCGGTGATTCATGTTCCTTGCACGTATCCGCCGGAGAAATTGAACGGAATAATGATTTCGGGTCAGGGTCATCCGCCCGTCTCCGACGCCAAAATATCGTATCCGGAAAACCTGTTCGAAACTTTTCCGGAGGAACACCTGCCGTACGTAAGCGAATATGTGGAACTTGAAAAAGCGCGTGCGAAGGGTCTCTCCGTATCCGATGCGCTGAAACTGTTCTCCGATGCGGAGGACAGAAGAACCAGACTGACGATCGACCTCTGCAAGAGGGAAAAAGCCGATTTCTGCATGATCGTCTATACCTCGACGGACCAGTTCGGCCACTCCGGCGACAGTGGTTTTAAGGCAAAGGCGGAGGCGTACAAAAACTGCGACCGCAATGTCGGTGTGCTGATGAGCAATCTCGCCGATGAGTACACAACCACCGTCATCATATCCGACCACGGCAATGTGCCGATAAGAAAGAAGCTGAATTTCTGGAAATTTTTCCGCGATCGCGGATTGATCCGGACAGCGCTCGGAATCGATCTCTACACGGCAGTCCCGCATTCTGTATGCGGTTCGATGATAATCAAAGTGCGAGGACGCGACAGACGCGGCATTGTAAAACCTTCCGACTATGAGGAAGTCAGAAACAGAGTTATTGACGCGCTCGAAAGCGCCCGCGACGATAGCGGCGACCCGATTTTCAGCAAAATATACAAACGCGAGGAAATTTACACCGGGCCTTATCTCGAAGAGGCGCCTGACCTGAATTACGAGCTTGTCGATGAACACACGCAGATCGTTTTCACTCCGGCGCCCGCGAACGCCCCGTTCATTGAAAATTACGTGCCGGAGAAATCTCTATCCGACTCCATCTTCGCAAAAAACGATACCGGGATTCACAACAGGTACGGTATTTTCATAGCGACTGGCGAGAACATTCCGCGCGGTAAATCACTCCAAGGCGAAATATCGGTTTACGACGTCGCGCCGGTTATCCTCCACTCGCTCGGACTTGCAATTCCTGACGACTACGACGGAAAGATCCCTGAAGGACTGTTCGATACAAAATATATGGCAGACAATCCGACCCGTACAAAAGAAGCTGACCCGGACCAGAAGCCGCCACAACCCGATGAAGATCAAGCATACACCGAAGAAGAAGAAGAAATGATTCGGAAGCGACTCGAAGACCTTGGATATATTTAACGTTTAAAACAAAAACGGCGGCTATGAAAGCCGCCGCTCTTTCAGACAAATAAAGATTTCATCCAAACACGCTCAGATCAATATTTTTCAGGATTTCCTTTTTCATCAAATCAATTTTAGTTTCATCTTCCTTGGTTATCAGCGCTTCCATGCCGTCTATCTGCTTCGCCGTGTAGTGCGTGTCCCACGGCACAAGCAGCAGCGGCACGTTTGCTTCATGCGCTTTCGATATAATTATCGACTGCGGAAGAATGTTGTTCGTAAGTATAATGCACGAAACGCCGCCTTCGAGCGCCGCGAGTATGATGTCGCTTCGGTCGCCGCCGGTGATCAGTAGTTTTGCCTCTTTGCCGTACACCGGATTGTTCATGTATGAACCCGCCGACAACGCGCCGATGAAAACGTTCTTCACGACATTGTCGAGTCCGCCCTCGCCAGCGATCACCTTCGCGAAAGTCCGCTCGACGAGATACCTGACAGACATGTATCCGAGCTCAGGCAGATGCGGGATGACACCGAGCACCTTCACGCCGAGTTCCTTCAGCGACCCCAGATGCGTCTCGCGAAAATCCTCCGCGTCCTTTATGTTGTTGATAATCACTCCCGCAAGATTTATCTTATCGAACCCAATGTACTCCTTGATGAACGTAATATCGTCGAGAACGACATATTCGTCCCCGCCGACGACCAGCAGCAGCTTGCCGCCGATATAGTTCGCTACCGAGAGCGCATCGAGATGAACCGACGCGCCGTACCTGAGGTCGCTCCCGCCTTCGACAAGCAGGATGTCCTTCCCCGCCGCGGCCTCACCCGCGCGCTCGATCACTTTCTCCCTCGTCGTCTCCTCGTCGTATATGTACCGGAACTTCGCGTGTTCGAAGCCGATACTCATGTTCTCCGGGAAGCCTTCGAGGTCAAGTATGCCCGTCATGAGCGCCGCGTCGTAGTCCCACAACTGCTTTTTCTTGTACAGCAGCCTGTCTCCGAACGGCTTCATGTAGCCGAACTTTTTATCGAGAGCTTTCACGAGGCCGACCGCTATCGATGTCTTTCCCGCATGCTTTTGTGTCGATGCAATAATAATTTTCTCCATTTTAACCGCCGCCTATTCCGATTTTGTCAGCAATATCCGCGCGTCGAGCGCTTTCGCGCCCTCGCCTTCAGGATACACGACCAGCGGGTTGATCTCCAGATCGGAAATCTCCCTGTGCTTGTATATTACCGCGCCGACCCTCATTATCGTGTCGGCGACTTTCGCTATGTCCTTCTTCGCCTCGCCCCGCGCACCGAGCAGCAACGGGTACGACTTGATACCGGCTATCATGTTCATCACTTCCGAACTTGTGAGGGGAAACGACCTGAATGTGACGTCCTTCATCACCTCGACGTAAATCCCTCCGAGTCCGATCATCACTATCGGGCCGAACGATCCATCGATGCGCGCGCCTATGATAGTTTCGGTGCCCTTCCGCAACTGCTCCGCCACTTCTATGCCTTCTATGATCGCGTTCGGATTGTATGCACGGGCGCTGTGTATTATTGCCTCGTACGCATCCACAACTTCCTTTTCGTCGTCTATGTCCAGCGCAACTCCGCCCGCGTCCGTCTTATGTATAATGTCTTTCGACACTATCTTCATCACTACCGGGAATCCGATCTTCTTCGCCAGCTCCACCGCCTCGCGCATATTGCGCGCAACGCCCGTCTTCGGCATCTGAATCCCCGCCGCCTGCATCAGTTCCGCCGCCTCGTGCGACAGCAGAAATTGCCTTTTGTCCTGCCTCACTCGCTTAATAATCTCTTCGATCGCCGCGTGATCGATCAAGTCGTAAACGCTCTCATCGTAAACGGGCGGCTTCAGCGCCTTATTCCGATAATCCGCGTACAGCGCGCCGAGGCACGATACGGCCTCGTACACATCGAAGAAAATCGGCACTTTGTTTCGGTACTCCGCTATGCAGTTATCGATCTTCGGGCCGCCAAAGAATGAAAACACCATCGGCTTTTTAGACTTGCCGCCGGAGAAATATTTTTCAAGCGTCACCGCGAGCCGATCGGAATCAAAAACAGCTGTCTCGCATCCGAGACAGATTATCGAACTCACTTCCGGCGTCGCCATCGCAGCATCGAGCGATTTGTCGTAGTCCTCGATCGGTGCTCCGCCTGTTATGTCGATCGGATTTTTAATCGATCCGAACTCCGGCACAACCGTCGAAAAAGCGCCCCTCAGCATTTCGATATCATCCGACAGCGACACGTTGTACTTCTCGCAAGCGTCCGTCGCAAGCACGCCCATACCGCCGCCGTTCGTTATTATCACACCGTTCTCTCCAACAGGCGCCGGAGTCTTTGAAAGGAACTTGCACCAGTTCAGCGCCTCGTCGAGACTTTCCGCGCGGATAACCCCGCACTGCCTCATGACATCCGAAAAAATACCGTCGGTGCCGGCCAGCGACCCGGTGTGCGATGCCGCAGCGACCGCGCCGCGTTTCGAGCGCCCGGACTTAATCACGATTACCGGTTTCTTTCTCGTCGCATCTCTGAGTATCCGGACAAGCCGCTCGCCGTCTTTCACACCCTCGATGTACATTAAAATAACTGCAACCTCATCCTTCGGGACGAGATATTCGAGCAAATCCGCTTCGTTGATATCAGACTTATTGCCCACCGAAACGATCGCCGACAAGCCGATGTTTTCAGTGAGCGTCTTGCCCATCATAGCGATTCCGAGAGCGCCGCTCTGAGTGATTATCGCAACATTGCCGGGAACAACCTCCCTCGGGCCGAATGTAGCATTCATTGACGAGAAAGCGGAGTACAGTCCGAAAATATTCGGGCCAAGCACCCGCATCCCGTGATCGTGCGCGAACGAAACTATTCTCTTTTCCTCTTCCAGATTTCCTACCTCCGAAAAACCGGAAGTTATGATGGAGACAAACTTCACACTCCTTTTTGCGCACTCTTTGATTGAATCGAATACGAATTTCGCCGGAATCACGATAGTCGCAAGGTCTATATCCCCATCGGCGTCCGTAACACTCTTGCAGGCGGGAATGCCCAGCACTTCGCCGCCGCTCGGATTAATCGGATACACCTTGCCCGGATACTTCATCGCAAGAATATTCTGTACCACCTTATAACCTATTTTGCCGGGATGTGAAGAAGCCCCCACAACGGCAACCGATCTTGGTTCGAATAAATAACTTACGTCAGGATTGTTTTCCATGGGTTTCCTTGAATCCGAGTTTGTACTTGAACACGCCGCCGAACTCTCTTTTCTCGACATCGTATCCCATTTTCTCGATCAAACGGACTATAGGTTTATTCTCGCTCAAAACCTCCGCCGTGAAACCGAGCAAACCGCTCTTTTTCGCTAAAAATGTAAGGTAGGATATCAATTCCGTTCCCAACCCTCTTCCCTGCTTGTCATCCCTCACAACAACCGCCGCCTCTGCCGTATGCATATCCTCGTTTATCCCGTACTGCGCTATGCCGGCGATCTCTTCCACACCACCCTCGTCCATGATAGCAAGTATCACAAGTTCCTTAGTATAATCTATAACAACAAATTCCTGCAAACGCTCGTGCGGCATATCCGTACGCGGCGATATGAAACGCCTGTACATGCTCTGCCCTGTGAGCGAATAGAAAAAATCCTTCAGCAGCGGCTCGTCGCTTATCTTCACCGGCCTCATGAACACCTCATGACCCGACTTCGTCGTCCGGTAAAGCTCGATGGCCTCCGGGTACTCCCCGCGACGTCCGGGAATGAACGCCTGATCCCGGAAGATGTAGTTCAGCTTCTTCGCCTCCTGAATCAACTGCGTCCTGAATTGCGGATGCGCAATCGCTATCAACTCCATCGAGCGCTCCCGCACGTTCTTGCCGTGAAGGTACGCTATCCCGTACTCCGTGACAACATAATGCACGTCGCTCCGATTCAGCGTCGCCCCGGCGCCCTGACTCAGAAACGGCACTATACGCGACCTCGTCCCGTCGTCCGTGGTCGATTGCAGCGCGATTATCGTCTTCCCGCCATTCGCCAGCACCGCCCCGCGCATGAAGTCCGCCTGACCGCCTATCCCGCTGTAAAATAATTTCCCGATCGACTCCGAACTCGCCTGACCCGTCAGGTCTATCTCGAGCGTACTGTTGATTGCCGTCATATTATCGTGCTGCGCGATCACCAGCGGATTGTTCGTATAGTCGATCGTCCTGAACTCGATCTGCGGATTGTCGTGGATATATCTGTACGTCTCTTCCTTGCCCATGCAGAACGCCGCGATAGACTTGCCCCTGTTCACGGCCTTCCTCGAATTGTCCACCACACCAAGCTTCATCAGGTTAACAATTCCGTCCGACAACAGTTCGGTGTGCACGCCAAGATTCTTCTTGTTCTTCAGATTCGCGATCACCGCGTCGGGCAGACTCCCGTAGCCGACCTGTATCGTGTCGCCGTCCTGAACAAGTTTTGCCACATAGCTACCGATACGTTCCGCTATCTCGTCGGAAACGTGCGGATCGTATTCGAGAAGTGGTTCGTCGTGCGGCAATATGTAATTCACGTCGTTCACGTGTATGAACGTATCCCCGTGCACCCTCGGCATCATCGAGTTAATCTGCACGATCACGATCTTCGCGCGCTCCACCGCCGCCTTCACTATATCCACGCTGACCCCTAGGCTGAGAAAGCCGTGGTTGTCGGGCGGCGTCGTCTGAATCAGCGCGACGTCGATCGGCACCATCCCGCGATAAATCAGCTTCGGCACCGCGGACAACGAAATCGGCGTATAGTCCGCCATCCCCTTGTTAACAGCATCGCGCGTATTCTTTCCGACGAAGAACGAATTGTGCCTGAAATTTTGTTTGAATTTCTCGTCCGTGTACGGCGCCACGCCGAGCGTCCATACATGCAGAACTTCCGCGTCGAAAAATGCCTTTGGATGCGTATCGACAAAGTTCACCATCGCGCGAACCAGATACTGCGGTTCACCGCAGCCTGTGCTGATGAATATATGATCTCCCCTGTGGATACGGCCGAACATCTCTTCTTCGGTTGCAAATTTTTCAGGGTAATCTGTTTTAAGCTGGTTTATAACCGTGTCGTACTGCTCAAGCCCCATCGCCTACACCTCATACCTTATACTGCCGCCCGATTATATATTATAAGAAATATTTTCCGATTATTTCACCATTATACATTTTTTCTTTATTCTCGAAACCGCCGGAAAATTAAAAACTAATTCATTACATCGCATTACCGTTGCGGAATGGAGACTACGGGATTCGAACCCGTGACCTCCGCCGTGCAAGGGCGGCGTTCTCCCAGCTGAACTAAGTCCCCATTATCATTTCAGCCATAGTATGATAGTGGCATGGTTTATGTGTGTCAAGAACATGCGGCCGGCTTCTATCCCAGAAGCCATGCATATAGACCGTAAACCGCAAGCAGCGCCAGCAAGTCGGAAAGCGAGAGCAGCGTCGGATTCAGTATAATCGTCCTCGCCTGAGCGCTGAATCGGGACAGCAGAAACAGGACCACACCCGCAATCGACCCCGCAATCGACGCGGAAAACACCGAGAGTCCCGCGAACATCGGCATTTTCAATTCCGCTCTTATCAAAAGAGCGGCGGCGGCGGCGATCAATGCGAAAAACAGCGCCGTCGCAATAGCCATAATCATCCCGCGACGCTTGTGTGCAACCCCAATCTGACCCGCGAAAAACTGCTTCTGCATCAGAACCAGCGTGTACCTTAAATATATTCTACCAACAGCAACCACGAGCGGCGCCAGCGGGAACAGAATCGCTACATTTGATTTCGGCTTTATCAGCACCGCCATAACCACTGCCACAATCAATGAGACAGCCATCGCGCCCAATAAAAGCGCCGCGCGAGGCAGCATTCCCGAAAAAGTTTCTATTTCCGCGTCAACTCCCGGCGCCGCCATGCACGCCGCCGAATCCAGCCATGTCTCTTTCTCATTTTCCAGAAACTTATACGCCGCG
The DNA here is from genome assembly GCA_964409645.1 of uncultured bacterium. Lineage (GTDB taxonomy): Bacteria > UBP15 > UBA6099 > UBA6099 > UBA6099 > CAYPEK01. The sequence goes on from CAYPEK010000040.1 coordinate 14,746, forward strand.
CGTGCCGTCACAACACCGATCAGCACGTTATTCGCATCTGTTACCGGAGCGTTGTCCATTCCGTAGTGAATAAGAGTGCGCGCCGCAGTCGCGGGATCGTCGTCCGCCTTCAGTCTGAAAGGCGATTCCACCGCGATTTTCGACATGCGCTCCGCTTGATCGGCTTCAAGTATCAGCGCGTGCAAATCCGCTGTTCCCACGAATGTTTCACGTTGATCTACTATATAAATTTTATTAGGCCTGTCCACTGAATGTTTAAGTTCCCTGAACATCCTTAGCGTTTCGGCTATTGTCACATCGTCTCTTACTTTCATAAAATCGTCCGTGACAAGCGCCGCCATGCCGGACTGCTTGTGCATGCACGGTTCAGCTTTTCGAACGGCTTCCGGCGGCAACTGACTCAGCAACGCGTGCGTCTGAGATTCGGGAAGTCCGTCGAAAAGCTCCATCAGCGCCCTGTTCGACGATTCCGAAATAATCTGTGCAAGACGTTCGTGCGGCAGCCGCCACAGCAGCCGGAACCTCTGCTCGTCGTCAGAGCAAAGGAAACGAAGCAGCGCCATCAGCCGTTCATTGTCGAGCGCTCCGAGAAGCTCGTCGAGCTCGCCGTGCTGAAATTTTTTAATAATCTCGCAGAGATCCGCCGGGTGTATTGTGTTGAGGGCTTCTCTGAGCAGATGCGGTTTGTCGTTACGGATGTAATCGAGCAGTTCGCGCTTTCGCGCCTGCTGCATCTCGCTTTTTTTATCCGAACCGAACATATTTGTTCTCCGCGGGCCTACCCACGCCGTTCCTTTGCCATAAAGCAAAGAAACCACGACTCAGCCGGTACGATCTTTCAATGTTCCGGTTGTCCGAGCGCCGTGGTTCTTCAGGACGCATTTTGCGTCTTGTTATTTTTTAGCGATATCTCAACGTCAGCTTGGCGGGCGCAACAACGTATTTGAGCCGAAGTTCGATCGGCTTCCGCCATGTCGTCGGCGACGTCGCATCGCCCGACGGTCTGCTGAGGTCGAGATACAGTGTTCCTAAATTATTAAGGGCCTCGGTGAACGTCGGGTCGATTTCGAGCGCCTTCTTATACGAGTACGCCGCCTGATCGAGAAGCCCGATGTTCGTGTACATCACGCCGAGGTTGTAATGGATCGTCGCATCTTCCGGGCTGAGGTCCCGCGCGACTTCCCATTCCTTGATCGCCGCGTGATACATTCCGCGCTGCGCATATACTATTCCGAGATTGGTTCTCGCTTTAAGGTAGTAAGAATCTTTCTGGAGTGAACTCTTCCACGCCCTGATTGCTTCGTCGATCATGCCCTTCTGCGCGTACGCAACGCCGAGATTGTTGTAATCGTGGCTGTCGCCGCCGTTGATCGCGATTACCTGTTTCCATTCGCGGATCGAGTTGTCATACTCGCCCTTTTTCAGATAATCGACACCGAGGCTGAAATGCGTCGGAACGTAGTCCGGGTTCAGCGCCACCGCGCGCTGCCATGCCTTGATCGCGTTGTCTTCGTCGCTGGCTTTGCTGTACACAGCACCGAGAACGTAGAACGCCATCGCATCGTTCGGAGTTTGCTTAAGAAGTTCTCCGAGGTGGTAAACCGATTTCGCATACTGCCTTGCTCTCGTGTAAACAATCGAGAGGTTATATCTAACTGTATTGTTGTTTGAATCCAGAGTTATCGTCTTTTCCCATTCGTTGATCGCGCCGTCGAGAAGGTCCTTGCGCAAGTACGCCGCGCCGAGGTTGTAATGGGCGATTGGGTCGTTCGGCACAATCTCAAGAGCCTGCTGCAACATAACAATCGATTTCGACAGCGGGTCCGAGGTCTGGTACGCCTGAATCGTGATCTCGGGCGATTCGACCTGAATGTCGCTGACCGGCGACGGATAGTTGACCTGCGGAGCCTGAGTGGTGGCGCCGACGTTTGACGACGGGAACGAGCTCATCGTCGCTTTCGCGGTCTCTATGTTGTTCTTCGCCTCGGTGTACGTCGGGTCGAGATCGAGAGCCATTTGCCATTCAGCAATAGCCTGATCGACCTTGCTCTGTTTGTAGAAAACAACTCCGAGGTTGTTGTGCGCATCGACGTTGCCCGGATCGGCTTTAATTGATTCGCGGTAATGGGATGCGGCGTTGTCAAGATCGCCCATCTCGTCGTAAACGATTCCGATGTTGTTCTGTATTTCAGCGCTGTCCGGCTTGACCTTAAGGGCCGCCTGAAATTCCTGAAGGGCCAGATCGTACTTGCCTTCGTTGTAATACGCGACTCCCTTGTCGTTGTGGTCTTTGTAGTCGTCCTGTGCGAACGCAACAGCGCCTGCGAACAGTACTATGCAAGCGAGCGCTAACGCGGAACCACACCGCTTTATCTTTCGCAGCATGATTGCCTTTTCCTCCTTAGTGTAATTCATGTCGGATTATACCATTCACATTTTTTTAAAACAAGCAATTCGCTTATATAAAATTAATATCTCACAAATTATATATTTATTTGTATATGTTTTAACAATATTTCGAAATTTATCCTCCGCCGCCAGCTTGTTCGTCCGGGTAGTACACCCGAACGAGATACAATCCCCTCGCCGGTGCAGTCGGCCCTGCCGCCTGCCTGTCGCGCGCTTCCAGTATTCCGGCCATCTCATCCGCTTTCAGCCGCCCGGCCCCTACTTCCAGCGCCGTTCCCACCATATTCCTTACCATCTTATAAAGGAACCCGGAGCCGTGTACCTGAAAAATCAGAAATGGTCCGTGCTCCACAATTTCGAGACTGTACATCGTTCGCACAGGCTCCGACGGTGTCGATCCGACATTCGCGAACGATGAAAAATCGTGTTCTCCTTCGAGCGCCTTCAGACCCGCTTTCATTCCCGGCACATCCAGATCGCCGCCGATATGATAAGCCGTATTTCTCAAAAACAGAGAAGGACTCGCCGAACGATTCACGACATAACGGTACAACTTCCCAACCGTCGAAAACCTCGCGTGAAACCCTTCTTCCGCTTCGCATGAAGACACCGCAACGATATCTTCCGGGAGATGGCGTCCAACCGCCCGCGCAATCTTTTCCGGCGGAATACGGCTTTCAGTTGTAAAATGAACCACCTGCCCCAGCGCATGAACTCCCGCATCCGTTCTGCTCGCCCCGAAAACTTCCACGTTTTCGCCAAGCAACTCGCCCAATGCGCGAATCAGTTCGCCCTGCACGGTGCGGACTTCGCCGGGCTGCTTCTGGAAACCATGAAAAAGCGTCCCGTCATACGAGACGACCATCTTGACCTTCCGGCTTCCAGAACACATCCCGCACCGGACCCGATTTCCTTTTTCAAAAATACTATCCGGACAAAAGACTCAAAAATTGCCCCGGCGTCTCAAAGGGATATCCGCCGAAGATAAGACTTGCGATAAAAAACACGGCGGGCGGCACAACGTCTCCGCTTCGGCAATATAGCCGATCGAGACACTCCGCCGCCCGCCGTTACTTTTATTTTCTCTCGATTACTCCACTTCCACGAATGACAGCACCGCCATCTCCGCGCCGTCTCCGCGCCGCGGGGGCAGCTTAACTATGCTGAGATAGCCGCCCTTCCGATCTTTGTATTTCGGAACGTATTCCTCGAAAACCTTCTTGAACGCATCTCTGTCGTTGACAACCAGCCTCACGCTCTTTTTCGCGCTCAGGTCGTTTGCAAACGCAGTGGTCAGCGTCTTCTCGGCTACGCGTTTCGTTTCCTTCGCCTTCTGCTGCGTAGTGATTATCTTCCCATGCAGAAAAAGCTTGGTCACTTGATTTTTCAGTAGTGCCAGCCGTTCGTCTGTCGGCCTTCCGATTTTTTTGTTTGCTCTGCTGTGTCTCATTTTAATTGCTCCGGATCGCCGGGCTGTACCGCGCCGGCTTCAAAATCAGATTATTTCGTCCTGCATAAGTTCGAGGCCCATCACGGCCAGCTTCGCCTTGATTTCCTTTAGCGATTTCTCGCCGAAGTTCCTCAGTCCGCGCAGCCGCGTTTCGGACCATACTATCAACTCTTCCACCGTGAAAATCCCGGCGTTCTTCAGGCAGTTGTATGACCGCACCGACAGATCGAGTTCGTCGATCGTCTTCTTGAGATCCTGACTCTTTCTCTTCTCTTCTTCTTCCTTCTTTTCTTCTTCGAGAAGAATTCTTTCTTTGAAATCAACAATGAAGCTGAACTCTTTGATCAGAATCCGCGCCGCTTCGCTCAAAGCGTCGGCGGGAGTAACCGTTCCGTCCGTCTCGATCTCGAGAACAAGCCGGTCGAAGTCGGAGCGTTGTCCTACGCGCGATGCCTCAACCACGAACTTGGTCTTCAGGATCGGCGAGAAGCTGGAGTCGATATGGATGATGCCGCGGTCTTTCGGCACATCCGGGTCTTCCAGATGCCATTCCGTCGGCACGTAGCCGCGTCCGCGCCGCACGCCGATTTCCATCTTAACCGTCTTCTGCCCGGTTATCGTGCAGATCGGATAATCCGGATCGGTCATTTCGACTCTGTCGTCCGCCTCGATGTCGCCGGCCGTCACCTGCTTCGGGCCTTTGACTTCGAGCTTCAGCGGAATCAACTCGTCCGAATCGACACTGATCGGCAATCCTTTCAGATTGAGAACGATGTCTGTCACATCCTCGACAACTCCGTCAATGGCCGTGAACTCGTGAAGTACGCCGTCCATTTTCATATAGACTACCGCTGAACCCGTTATCGATGAAACGAGAATCCTGCGAAGAGAATTCCCGAGCGTGGTGCCGAACCCGCGGATAAGCGGCTCTATTTTGTATTTCCCGTACAAACCTTTCCCGTCTTCGACAGGTTTCTCTTCGAGAATCTTTATATTCGGTCTCTCGATCGTTTTCATGAAACCTCCCTCGATTTAGCGTGAATAGAATTCGACGATCAGATGTGCTTCGACGGGTATCTCAAGTTTATCGCCAATCGGCAACTCAAGCACCGTCCCTTTTAATTCGAGCGGGTTGGTTTCGAGCCAACCGGGAATCCTGCCGCGGCGCGAAGCTGCATCCGCCGCATCCCGGATCGGCATCAATTTCTTGCTCGATTCCTTAATTTCAATCTTATCTTCAGCGGACACAAGATAGGACGGAATGTCCACAATGCGCCCGTTGACTTTCACATGTCTGTGGCGGACCAACTGCCGCGCCGCCCTTCTCGAACCGCCGAATCCTAGGCGAAACACTACATTGTCCAGCCTCCGCTCGAGCGTTTGGAAAAGAATCTCGCCGGTTATGCCGCGTTTCCGCGTTGCATACTCGTAATATCTCTTGAACTGCACTTCCGAAAGGCCGTAAATCCTGCGCGCTCGCTGTTTCTCGCGAAGCTGCACGGAATATTCCGACGCATTCCTGTCGCGGCGTGATGCGCGGCCCAGATGTCCGGGCGGATACGAGCGCCGCTTGAACGCGCATTTATCGTCGATATAGCAGCGATCCCCTTTCAGAAAAAGCTTCATGCCGGCCGACCGGCATTGTTTACACTGTGGTCCCCTATCTTTCGACATAGTTCTTCCTCGGTTCTTTCCTTGCGATAATGATCAGACACGGCGCCGTTTTTTCGGCCGGCAGCCGTTGTGCGGTATCGGTGTCACATCTTTGATGGCGCGGATGTTGAATCCCTGCGCTTGGAACGAGCGGATCGCGGACTCGCGGCCTGACCCCGGTCCCTTGACCAGTATGTCAACCGACTTCATCCCGAGCGCGGCCACTTCTCGGCCAACCGACTCCGCAGCCAACTGCGCTCCGTACGGCGTGCCTTTCCTCGAGCCCTTGAAGCCCACCGTGCCGCCGCTCGCCGTCGATATCACGTTCCCTCTCATATCGGTTACGGCGATGATCGTGTTGTTGAACGTTGACTTGATGTGGACAACGCCCTCATTTACAGCGATCTTTTTCTTTGTCTTTGTTTTTCCCTTTTTTGCCATTGCTCAGTCCTTCCGCCGATCAGCCTTTCTTGCCGGGTTTTGTTCTCTTCAGGCCAATCGCTTTTCTTCGGCCCTTCTTAGTCCGCGCGTTGGTGTGCGTCCGCTGTCCGCGCACGGGCAGATTCATCCTGTGTCGCAGTCCTCGGTACGATCCGATCTCGATCAGCCGCTTGATGTTGTTCTGCACATCGCGTCTGACTTCGCCCTCGACCTTGTATTTGGTTTCAATCTCGCGCCTCAGCTTCGAGATCATGTCCTCGGACAGGTCTTTCACCCGTATCTCCGGATCGATGCGCGCGTCCTTTAGTATCTTCATGGCGGTCGGGTCCCCGATGCCATGTATGTATGTCAGCGCCACTTTTACTTTCTTGTCGCTCGGTATGTCCACACCGGCAATGCGTGCCATCTTCTTCCTCCTCGCGTCAGGCTTAGCCCTGTCGCTGCTTGTGCTTCGGATTCTCGCAGATCACACGGATTACTCCGTGCCTTTTTATGATCTTGCATTTTTTACATATCTTTTTTACTGATGCTCGGACTTTCATCTCTCTCAACCTTCTTCCTGAGGCGCAACTTCTTCCTCCACCATTCGGCCTTTGCCGCTCGACGGATAACGCCATGTTATTCGGCCACGATTCAGATCATACTGGCTCAGTTCGAGCTTCACCCTGTCTCCCGGCACTATCCGGATAAACCTCATCCGTATCTTACCGGAGATGTGCGCCAGCACCTTATGGCCGTTTTCAAGCACCACACGGAACATCGCATTCGGTAGCGATTCCACTATGACGCCGTCAACTTCTATTACATCGTCTTTACTCATAAATTCCCAGATTTCCCGGCCCGCACGCTGCCTTTTCCTATGGAAGCGTCAATATTCTCGGTCCGTCTTTTGTCGCGGCTACCGTATGCTCGAAATGGCACGACATACTTCCGTCCGCCGTCACGATTGTCCATTTGTCCTTAAGACATCGCACTTCCCACGTTCCGGCGTTTACCATCGGCTCGATCGCCGCCGTCATTCCTTCCTTAATCTCCGGGCTCGTTCCGGGCGGCACGTAATTCGGAACCTGCAAATCCTCATGCATTACTCTTCCGATACCGTGCCCGACAAGCGCTCTGACAACCGAAAAGCCTTCCGATTCGGCCTCAGTCTGTATCGCCCGCGAAACATCGTAAATCCTGTTCCCCGGAACCCACTTCGTGAGCCCTTTTTCGAGCGCCCGCTTTGTCGTTTTCATCAGGCGGTCTATCTCCGGCGGCGGCGTGCCTCCGATGTAGAAGCTCTCCGCCATGTCGCTGTGGAACTCGTCGAGGATCAGCCCCCCGTCAATGCCCACCAGATCGCCTTCAGTCAACTTCCGGTCGCCGGGTATCCCGTGCACCACCTGCTCGTTGAACGATATGCACAGTGTTGCCGGATAGCCCCGGTAGCCCAGAAATGAGGGTGTCGCGCCGTGATCGCGTATGAAGCTCTCCGCCGCCGCGTCGATGTCTTCCGCCTTTACTCCCGGGCGGACCATCTTCCGGATCATTCCGAATGTCGCGGCGAGCAGTTTCCCAGACCGCCGCATCGCGGCTATTTCATCCGGAGTTTTCAGCTCTGCGCGCGCCACCTGCCGATACCCTTATTTACTCAGCATTTCAATAATTATGCGGCCCGTTTCTTCTGCCGAGCCGGTCAAACCGACCTCCTTAACAATCCCTTTACCGACATAATATTCCTTCAGCGGCAATGTCTGCGCGTGATACGCTTCAAGCCGCTGCCTGATAACTGTTTCATTGTCATCCTTGCGCTGTATCAGTTCCGCACCGCACTTGTCACAGATGCCTTCTTTTTTCGGCGGCATCCCAACTATGTGATATATTGTGTTGCAGCCCGGGCACATTCTGCGTCCCGTGAGCCGCTCTACGACCACATCGTCCGGCACATTCAGATAGATCACCGCGTCCACGGTCCGGCCGTGCTTTGCGAGCAGTCCGTCCAGCGCCTTCGCCTGATCAAGCGTCCTCGGAAAACCGTCAAACAACAGGCCTTTCGATTTCTCGATCGTAGCGATCTTCTCGTCAACAATATTTATTACTACTTCATCCGGAACGAGCTGGCCGGATTCCGTGTACTTCTTTGCCAGCTTTCCCGTTTCGGTTTCATTCTTGATCGCCTCGCGGAGCATGTCGCCCGTCGAGAGATGAAAAACATCGAAGTTTTTCTTAATAGTATCACTCTGGGTGCCTTTGCCGGCTCCCGGGGGCCCGAATATTACCAGATTAAGTGCAGACATTTTGCCTCCTTGTTATCTCAAGGCCGCGCTGGGCAGGCCGTATTTTTGCCCCCGTCAGAACCCCTCGTAATGCCTCATCAGCAATTGCGCCTCGATCTGATTCACAGTATCCAGCGCAACACCGATCACGATCAGAATCGACGTGCCGCCCAGCCCGAATGCAGATAACCCCGTAAAAGCCACCACAACCGACGGCAACACAGCCACGAATCCGAGGAATAGTGCGCCCATGAATGTAATGCGCACCATAATCCGTTCAAGATATTCGGCTGTCGGCCGCCCCGGCCTGATTCCTAGAATGAATCCGCCGTGTTTTTTCATCCTCTCGGCGATATCCTTAGGATTGAACACAACCGCCGTGTAGAAGAATGTAAAAGCAAAGACGAAAATAAAATACAAAGCATTGTATAAAACCGACGACGAATTGAACTTAGAAATAATCTGTTGAATCGACGGCGTCGGTATGAACTGCGCAACCGTACCCGGTATCATAAGGAAAGATATCGCGAAGATGATCGGGATAACTCCGGCCGTGTTCACCCTCATCGGCAGATACGTCGTCTGCCCGCTTATAACCTTCCGGCCTATAATCCTCTTAGCGTATTGCACCGGGATTTTCCTTTGGCCGAGATGTATGTAGATGATGAACGCTATCGTCGCTATCGAGATAACCAGCAGCGATACGAGTCCAAGATAGTTGTTGTTCATCTGCGCCTGCTGCCAAGTCCTCATCACCTGACCCGGAAGCGAATTCACTATTCCGATGAAGATAATCAATGAAATCCCGTTGCCGACACCCTCGACCGTTATCTGTTCGCCGAGCCACATAAGAAACGATGTGCCGCCCACCAGCGAGACCATGATCAGTACCTTCAGCATGAAACTGTCGTGAATGAGAATTCCCTTGCTGTTGTGGAACATGACCAGCAAGCCGGCAGCCTGTAGAAAAGCCAGAACCACAGTCAGGTACTTCTGCCACTGCTTCAAAACCTTCTGTCCCGTCTCGCCTTCTTTCGCCATTTCCTCGAGCTTCGGGACAACCACTTGCAGGAGCTGGAAGATAATTGAAGCGTTGATGTAAGGATTCACGCCAAGCGCGAATATCGAGAATCGCCTCAGAGACCCCCCAACGAAAATGTCCATCATTCCGAAAAGGTTGTTCTGGCCGAATAGATTCTGCAACGCATCCGCATTGATTCCGGGCACCGGAATGTGTGCGCCGACCGAGTAAATTATGATCGCGTACAACACGAACAACAGTTTCTTTCTGATGTCCGGTACCTTAAATCCGTTTTGTATGATCGTGAACATTTTCTCAGCCTATCTTGATCAGTTCGGATCCGGCGGCTTTCGCCTTTTCCTCCGCAGTTTTCGACCACGCGTGCGCGTGAATTTTCAGTTTTTTGCTGAAATCGCCTTTGCCGAGTATCTTAACCAGATGCTCGTTCTTTCTGACGATCCCGGCTTCCTGCAGCATTTCCACCGTCACTTCCGCCCCGTCTTCGAATCTGTTCAATGAACACAGATTCACCGGTGCGTATTCGGTCCTGTTTATCGACTTGAATCCGCCGAGTTTCGGGATTCTCCTCAGAATCGATATTCCGCCGCCCTGAAACGACGGGTGTATGTTTCCGTGCGAGCGCGACGTCTGGCCTTTCTGGCCGCGGCCGGATGTTTTTACCCATCCTGAGCCGTGCCCGCGTCCCACGCGGTGTTTCTTCTTTAATGATTTCCCTTTTGGCAGTTCGTGAAGTTTCATCCTGCTTTTTCCTTTTATCGCGCCCCGCATCGGACGCTATGATTGTCTTTTTTTACTCCGCCGTTCCCTCTGCGGGAGCCGCAGCTTCAACCGGCGCCGCCGCAACTTGCTGTTCCGCAACAACCGCCTTTACTTCCGGTTCTACGGCCTTCGGCGCCGCTTCCGCAACGTGCGCTTCTTCGCTCTTGCGTTCCTTTTTCTTTTTCGGAGGCTCTTCCTCAACGTGCGCGCGTTTTCTCGCGAACTCTTCGGCCGTCTTCAGGCTCTTAAGACCCTCGATGGTAGCCCGCGCGGTGTTGATCTGGTTCTTTGTTCCGAGATTCTTTGTCAGAATATCCTTGATCCCGGCGCGTTCGACAATCGCGCGCACCGCTCCGCCGGCGATTACTCCGGTTCCCTTGGAAGCCGGCTTCAGAAGCACGCGGGCAGCTCCGATTTCCGCCGTGATCTGATACGGAATCGTCGTTCCCTTCATCGGCACGCTGAACATGTTGCTGCGCCCGTTCTCGACAGCTTTCCGGATCGCTTCAGCAACTTCGTTCGCTTTGCCGAACCCGAGGCCGACGCTCCCGGCGCCGTCGCCGACGACAACCAGCGCGCTGAAACTGAAGCGCCTGCCGCCCTTCACAACCTTCGCGACGCGGTTCACGTGGATGAGCTTCTCTTTAATTTTATCTTCGGGTTCCGCTTCCCGTTCCTTTTTGAATCTTGCCATAAAAATCTCCTATGATTCCGGCCGATTTACGCCGGCGCTTAGAATTGCAATCCGCCCTTGCGGGCCGCATCGGCCAGCGAGCTCAGCCGCTTCCCGTATTTGTATCCCGACTTGTCGAAACACACAGCCGAGACTCCCTTTTCCTTTGCCACTTCAGCAATCCGACCGCCGACCAAACCGGCCTTCTCGGTCATACTCTTTCCCGTCGCCTTATCCTGCAGTTCGGCCGAAAGTGTGGATGCTTCCGCCAGCGTTTTCCCTTCCAAGTCGTTCACGATCTGCACGTATATCTGCTTGTTACTCACGAACACGCACATCCGCGGCCGCTCGGTCGTTCCGATGATTCTGTTGCGGCTTCGCGACTGCCGCATTTTTCTGCTCGCGTTTTTTGATCTGTTAGACACGGCTCTTACCCTGTTTCAGCTTGATCCGCTCGCCCCGGTAGCGAACGCCTTTGCCCTTGTACGGATTCGGCGGGCGGAAGGCGCGTATGTCCGCGGACACCTGACCAACCCTTTCCTTATCAATTCCGGATACGGTAATGTTGTTCTGCTTGTCGACTTCGATCTTTATGCCATTCGGCGGTTCGAACTCGATCGGGTGCGAATATCCGAGCGTCAGCACGAGCGTGTCTTTTTTCATATCCGCTCTGTAGCCGACTCCGACAACCTCGAGCACCTTCGTGAATCCCTCGGACACTCCATGCACCATGTTGGCGGCGAGCGCTCTGGTCAGTCCGTGGAGCGCACGCTCATCTTTGCTGTCAGAATGCCTGACGGCATGGATCGCATTGTCTTCTATCTTCACGGTAATCTTCGGATGCACTTCCATCTTCAGCTCTCCGAGCTTTCCCTTCACCGTGAGCAGTTGCCCGTCGATCTTTGCAGTCGTCCCATCGGGCAGCGGGACTTTCATTTTTCCGATTCGCGACATCTTCGGTCACATCCTGTCTTATTCGATCCGTCTCGCGGCCTCGTCACATCACCTTGCAGATGACTTCGCCGCCGACACCCTTCTGCTTCGCTTCGTGCGACGTCATCACTCCGCTCGACGTCGATACGATAGCGGTGCCCATCCCACCGGCAACCACCGGCAGATTGTCCTTGTCCACATAAATACGCCTTCCCGGCCGGCTCACACGCTCGATCTTGTCGAACGCCGGTTCGCCTTCGGGCGTGTATTTCATGAAGACCTTTATCACGCTGAAGCTCTTGCGCTTCCGCACCGCGTAATTCCGTATGTAGCCTTCGTTTTTCAAAATCTTAAGCACGCTCTGCTTGAGCTTCGAGTCCGGCATTTCCACCGTTTCGAATTTCTGTTTCTTGGCATTTCTCAGCCGCGTCAGCAGATCGCTTATCGGGTCTGTCATCATAATCGCGCTACCTCGTCAGTTCCTTTACGGGATCACCAGCTCGCCTTTACAACACCGGGGAGTTTCCCCTGATGTGCTAACGAACGGAAACATATCCTGCACAATCCGAATTTCCTTATGTAGCCGCGCGGGCGGCCGCATAGTTTGCACCTGTTCCGGTACTGGATCGGTTGATTCCGCTTCTTCTCGTTTGAATTTGTTTTGCCTATACGGGTCAAAGCCGCACCTCTTTAATTAATTTCCTTTATTAGTTGACTATCGGCATTCCCATGCCGCGCAGAAGGGCCGCGCCCTCCTGATCCGTCTGCGCTGTCGTCACGATCGTTATGTCCATGCCGCGCGTCTTGTCGATCTTATCGTATTCGATCTCCGGGAAGATTACCTGCTCGCGGATTCCCATCGAGAAGTTCCCTCTCCCGTCGAATTGTTTAATCGAAATTCCGCGGAAGTCGCGTATGCGCGGGATCGCCGTATTCACGAGACGGTCCAGAAAATCGTACATCCTCTGGCCTCTCAGCGTGACCTTTGTTCCAATGCTCCATCCCTCGCGGATCTTGAAGTTCGAAATCGACTTCTTCGCTTTTGTAATGATGGGTTTCTGGCCGGTAATGATCTTCAGATCTTCGATCGCGTTTTCGAGAGACTTCGCTTCCTCTCTCGCTTCGCCGACACCGATATTGACGACCACTTTCACCAGCCTCGGCACCTGCATAACCGACTTGTAGCCGAATTCCTTCAGCAGCGCCGGAACTACTTCTTCCTGATAAAGATTCTGGTTTCTCGTTTTTTTAGCCATCGATCAACTCACCGCATTTCGTGCATTTTCTGCTTGTTTTGCCTTCGGCATCTTTCTTGAATACGACCTTTGCCACTTTCGAGCAGCGCGGGCATATCAGCATCACATTCGACGCGTCCATCGGCGCCGGCTGCTCGATGATCCCGCCCTGCGGATTCTTCTGCGGATGCGGCCGCGTGCATTTCTTCATTATGTTGACCTGATGCACGGTGACTTTGCCCTTCTTCGGCAGCACCGTCAGCACCTCGCCCTCGCGGCCCTTGTCTTTCCCGGCGATCACTTTCACAGTGTCGCCTTTTTTAATCTTCATTTTTTTCGGCTTCTGATTCGCCGCCGCTTGTCTTTTCGCGCTTATAGCCATCTCGAACTCTCCGTATTTGTTTCTCTCAAAGTACTTCCGGCGCGAGCGTCACTATCTTTGTGAAGTTCTTCTCGCGGAGCTCGCGGCCGATCGGACCGAACACGCGCGTCCCAACCGGGTTGTTCTGATTGTCGAGGATCACCGCCGCGTTGTCGTCGAACCGTATCACCGTTCCGTCCGGCCTCGCCACAGCTTCCTTCGTCCTCACTATCACCGCTTTGACAACCTTACCTTTTTTAACCGGCACCGGCGCCGTCGGGATCGACTGCTTCACAGCGCATGTGATGATATCTCCCACTCGGGCATAGCGCCTGAAACTTGACCCCGGAATACCGATGCACATGAGCTCCTTCGCACCCGAATTATCCGCTACTCTGAGTTTCGTCTGTACCTGAATCATTGCTCACACCCCGTTCCGGCTCATCGCCCGCCCGAGCCTATCGGCCCGGCGCGGCCCGGATTATATGTTATTCGCTTTCCTTTTCTTCTTCAGCCGCTTCCGCTGCTTCCGCCGCGGCTTCAGCTTCCAACTCCGCCTTCTCCGCAGCCGCCGCAGCCGCTCTCGCCTCGGCGCGCGCCTCGGCTTTCTCTTTCTGCTGCCGCTGTTTTTTCATCACCATCTCTTCGGGATCGAGCACTTCCGCTTCCGACGTGTAGTGCCTTCTAATGATCTCGGTTACGCGCCATCTTTTATCCTTGCTCAGCGGCCGTGTCTCCATGCATCGCACGAAATCGCCGAGTTCGCATTCGTTCTTTTCGTCGTGCGCCTTGAAGTTCTTTCTCGTCCGGATGAACTTCTTGTATTGCGGATGCTGTTTGAGCGTCTCAACCTGCACCACGACCGTCTTATCCATCCTGCTGCTTATGACGGTTCCGACGATGGCCTGTCTTCGTGTCTCTCTCATTTCTCGCTTCCCTTCAATTCGCGTTCGTTGAGGATCGTCCTGATGCGCGCGATTATCCTGCGCACTTCGCGGGTTCTTTTCGGGTTCTTGTTCTGGTGCGACGCCGTCTGCCAGCGAAGGTTGAACAGCTCCTGCTTGTACCCGTCGATCTTCTCAATCAATTCGCTGTCTGTCAATTTCCTGATTTCGATAGCTTTCATTGCTCTTCACCTTATCGTTTTACAACTCTGCATTTGATCGGCAGTTTGTACCGCGCGAGATTCAGTGCTTCCTCCGCCAGTTCGGGAGACGCCCCGGCAAGCTCAATTATCATCGTTCCGGGCTTCACGACCGCAACCCAGAATTCCGGCGCCCCTTTGCCTTTACCCATGCGGGTTTCGGCTGGTTTCTTCGTCGCGCTCTTCTGCGGAAATATCCGTATCCACACCTTGCCGCCGCGCTTGATGCACCGCGTCACCGCAATACGAGCCGCTTCGATCTGCCGCGCGGTAATCCACGCCGGCTCCATCGCCTGCAGGCCGTATTCGCCGAACGACACGTGCGTTCCCTTCGTCGGGGAGCCCTTCATCCGGCCCCTCTGCATTTTTCTATACTTTACTTTTTTAGGCTGTAACATCTCGCTGCCTCTCTCTTACTCTTCTTTCGGTTCCAACAGTGACTGCTTGAACTTTTTCGGGTCTTTTTCGCCCCTGTGTATCCACACCTTAATTCCGATTTTCCCGTACGTCGTAAACGCCTCGGTGTGCGCATAGTTTATATCAGCTCTAAGCGTATGCAAGGGCACCGAACCGCGGCGGATCCACTCTGTCCGTGCGATTTCAGCTCCGCCCAACCGGCCGGAGCAGCATATCTTCACGCCTTCGGCGCCTGCCTGCTGAACCTTCTCAGCCATCTGCTTCATCGCGCGCCGAACCGCGAAGCGTCTCTCGATCATCATCGCGATGTTTTCGCCGACCAGCCATGCGTCCAGATCCGGCTTGTCTATCGGCCGTATCTTTATATCTACGCCCTTGCCCGTCTTCTCTCGCAGATACTTTGTCAGCGCTTCTATCGTCTCGCCGGATTTCCCGATCACGATGCCGGGCTTCGACGTGTTGATATACACCGTCATGTTCTTGGCTTTGCGCTCAATCTCTACGCGGGAGATGCTGCTGAACCTGAGGTTCTCGCGTTGGATGCGCTTCAGGATCTTGCCTGTCGCCGGGCGCTTGTCGCCTTTGTAGTTCCACGTCCGCACCGTGTCGCGGACCCAGAAGTCCTCGTGCAGCGTGTCAATATAATCTTTTTCTGCGTACCAGCGGCTGTCCCAAGTCTCTATGATTCCGAGCCGCAATCCGCGCGGATGTACTTTCTGTCCCACGGGCTTCCTCCTTAACTCTTAACCGGCTTTTCCGAAAGAATTATCGTTATATGGCTCATGCGCTTGCGAATCCGCATACCGCGGCCCATCGCTCGCGCCATCATTCTCTTCATCGTCACTCCCTGATCGGCAAGCCCGTCTTTAACATACAGGCTGTCCTTAACCATGTCGTGATTTTCCTCGGCATTCGCTCCCGCCGATTCAAGAACTTTCTGTACCAGCTTTGCTGTCGGCGAAGGCATGAATTTCAGGATCGCCACAGCCTCGTTGTACGGTTTGCCCTTTATCAGGTTGATATATCTCCGGGCTTTGCTAGACGGCACTCTCGCGTGCTTTATCTGCGCTTTTGCTATTTTCTCTGCCATAACTCTCAGCCTGCCTGTTAAGTTCTTTATCCTTAAAATTCCCGGCGGTCGCTCCCGCTCGCGCCGGTTTGCTGTTCCTTATTTCACTCCCGATTTCTTCTCGGAGCCGCCGTGGCCTCTGAACAAGCGCGTCGGCGCGAATTCACCGAGCTTGTGGCCTACCATGTTCTCCGTGATGTAAACCGGAATATGCTTCCTTCCGTTGTGTACGGCGAGCGTCAGGCCTACCATCTCCGGCACCACCATCGATGCGCGCGACCACGTGCGGATGATTCCGCCGCCCTTCTGCTTCTGTGCTTCCTTTACTTTCTTCAGAAGCTTCTCGTCCACAAACGGTCCTTTTTTCAGCGATCTAGGCACGTCTTTCCTCCTGTCTCCCTATCACCTTAATCAGCGCTTCTTCTTACTGCGCGGCGTTACTATATACTTGCTGCTTTTCTTTTTCTGTCTTGTCTTTCCACCCTTAGCCAGCACGCCCCACGGTGATACAGGGTGCCGGCCGGCCGTCTTGTTCTTGCCTTCGCCGCCACCGTGCGGGTGGTCGCACGGATTCATAACCGTACCGCGTACCGTTGAGCGGATTCCCATCCAGCGCTTGCGTCCGGCTTTGCCGAGCGATACGAGGTTGTGCTCCTCGTTGCCGACCTGTCCTACCGTTGCCTTGCATTCAAGGTTGAACAGCCGCACTTCGCCCGATGGCAGCCGCACGTGCGCGTAGTTGCCCTCTTTCGCGAGCACTGTCGCGCTCATTCCGGCTGAGCGGGCAACCTTACCGCCCGCGCCCGGTCTTACTTCAATGTTATGTACTATACCGCCGAGCGGTATGTCGCGCAGTTTCAGGCAATTGCCCTCCGCAACGTCGATCCCGCCGCCAGAATGTATTCTGTCTCCAACCTTCATGTTCTTCGTCGCGATGATGTACTTCTTTATTCCGTCCGTGTAGTGAACGAGCGCTATTCTGCTCGATCGGTTCGGGTCATACTCGATCGCCGCGATCTTGCCTTCCACGCCGTCACGTTCGCGCTTGAAATCAACGTCGCGCAGGCGCTTCTTGTGGCCGCCGCCGCGGTGTCTTGTTGACACTTTGCCCTGATTGTTCCGGCCGCCGTTCCGTTTCTTGATTGTCGTCAGCGACTTTTCCGGCTTCTGCTTCGTGATGTCTTCGTTGGACAGCCCGACGTAGAAACGGCGCCCCGGAGTTGTCGGTTTCGATTTGATCAGTGCCATGGCTCTTTTCCCGCCTTACATTCCTTCGAAGAAGCCCGATATTTTCTGGCCCTTCTGTATGGTTACTATCGCTTTTTTCCAGTCGGATGTGTATCCGCGAAATCTTCCCATGCTTTTCCGCCGCCCGTGCATTGCCACGATGTTAACCTTCTCAACATTCACCTTGAAAAGTTTCTCCACCGCTTTTTCCACGTCGGTCTTCGTCGCGTCGTTCGCAACCTTGAAATAATACTTCCCGGTCGAGAGCGCCGTGTGGCTCTTTTCCGATATGATCGGAGCAACAATTATGTCTCTTGCGTCTTTCATGATTCTCCGTCCCGTCAGCCTTTGAGATTCAGCCGTTCGGCCGTCTGCGGCCCGACCAGCAGCCATTCGTTATCGAGCAGGTCTTTTATGTTCAGCTTGTCAGAATGCAGGCATTTCACTCCCTGCAAGTTCCTCGCCGACTTCAGCAGATTCTTCGATTCTTCGCCGCCGTCGTAAACGAACAGCACTTTGCTTTCCATCTTCTTCTCTTCGAGGAACGCTTTGAATTTCTTCGTTGAAGGTTCTTCGATTTTCAGATCGCAAATCACCACGCGGCCTTCCGCAACCTTCATCTCGATGACGCTCGCGAGCGCGGCCTTGCGCACTTTCTTGTTGATCTTCAGAGAATAGTTCTCCAGCGTGTTGCCGAACGCGCGACCGCCGCCACGCCATTGCACGGCACGGATACTTCCCTGCCTCGCTCGGCCGGTGCCTTTCTGCCTCCACGGTTTCACGCCGCCGCCGCTCACTTCGCTCCGGCTTTTCTGCTTCGCCGTGCTCCTGCGGCCGTTCGCGCGCTCAATCCTTAGGGCCTCAACTATTACCTGCTTGTTTACTCTCTTTTGTTTTCCGCTTGTTTCCATTATCAAACAGCCTTTTATTTAAGGTTTTCTATAATCACAAGCGAGTTCGCCTTTCCCGGCACCGCGCCTCTTACGGCTACGATGTACTTCCGGGCCTTCTCGGCTTTCGCTTCCTTCTTCTTCTCTTCCTTCTGTTCCGTCGTTTCGGCCGCGACATCCGCCGCCTGCTCCATCGCCTGCTGCGTTTCCGGCTCTTCGACCGGCATCGGCGCGTCCTCGCCGAACGGTTTAATCCGCACGAGATCGAGGTTGCGTACTGTCACCCGCGCCGCGCCCATGTGCCCCGGGCCTCTTTTGCCCTTGAACACTCTCTGCGCATCCGTCGCGCCGCCGCTCATCGGCCTGCGATGCACTTTCTCTGCTCCGTGGCTGTCTTCCGACCCGCGGAAATTGTGCCTCTTCATGCCGCCCGCGAAACCGCGTCCGATGCTCGTGCCCACTACCTTGACCTTCGTGTTTTCCTTGAAGATCATTTCGGCGGTGAGTTCGTCTCCGACCTTCACGTCGTCGATCTGTTCCGTCCTGAACTCGCGAAGCACCTTGAACGCTGTCTTCACACCTGCTTTTTTGAACTTGCCGGCCATCGGCTTGTTCATCTTTTCCATCTTCGCAGGCTGAAATCCCATCTGGACGGCGTTGTACTTCTCTTTGCCATCCTTGGTCTTGATCTGCGTGATTGTGCACGGCCCGACCTCGATTAGAGTGACAGGAATGACGTTCCCGTTCTTATCGAATATGCGGGTCATGCCGAGTTTTTTCCCAATGAGTCCCGAAACCATGGCATTTTACCTTTTTATTTCGATATCTACACCCGAAGGCAGCTCGAGCTGCTTGAGCGCGTCGATCGTCGCGGGCGTCGGATTTTCGATGTCTATCAGGCGCTTGTGCGTCCTGATCTCGAAATGCTCGCGCGATTTCTTGTCCACGTGCGGCGACCTCAGCACGCAGAAGCGCTCGATATCGACGGGCAGCGGTATCGGGCCGAGCGCATTCGCGCCGCTTCCCTTCACCGTGTCCGCGATCCTCTGCGCCGCAGCGTCGAGTATCGTGTTGTCAAATGACTTCAATTTAATTCTAATCTTAAGTTTCGCCATGAGCCGATCCTTAACCTTGACTTATCATTCTAAAATATCTGTGACTACGCCGGCGCCTACCGTGCGGCCGCCCTCGCGGAT
>CAYPEK010000041.1:0-33786 GCA_964409645.1 uncultured bacterium
TGGAAGGTTAAGCCGAGGCTTGATTGAACGGTTGCCGATAGGCTATTCAGCCGCGTCGAGCGCGATAACGGTGTAATAAATCAGCTTGGAAACTTTCACGATCTGACTGTAATTTAGTTTGTCCGGCAGGTCGTCCTTCGTGTGAAACAATTCCTTCTGCTTCGAGCTTGCGTTAAATTCGCGGACGAACATCACGGCCGGAATCTTCTTTTTCCAGAACGGCTTGTAGTCGCCGAAGTTGGGCAGCATGTCCGAGCGCATTGGCCAGACGTGCAGGTCGGGAACACTCGCGGCGGCTGTGTTTTGAATTGTCTTGGTGAGTCCGGCGGACAGCTGATTGTACATAATCAACGTTCCGTCGGGCAGCCCCATATCGGTTCCGATGTAGTCAACGATCAACGCAGCACCTTTGCGCTTTTCGTCTTTCATTATTTCATTCACATAATGGTTGCTGCCGAGTTCTCTTTCCTCCTCGCCGGTGAAAAAGACGATGATTATCTGAGATTTCAGGTTTGCCTGCGATAGCGCATGGGCGGCCGCGAGCACGGCCGCTACGCCGCTCGCGTTATCATCGGCGCCAGGTGCGGCAGCATCGGTCGGCCCGGCGTATGAATCGTAATGCGCGCCGAGCAGAGTCCACCTTTCCGGTTGCGATTTGCCGTCCGTCGTGATGTTGCCGACGACGTTCATCATTTCATGATCCGACGCTATGAACGTATCGAAGGAGGCCGGGATGCCGAGATCATTCAAAGATTTTTTAAGGTATTCCGCCGCTTCCGCCGCCTTCGGGCTGAAAACGTGCCGGGTTCCGAATGATACGAGTTTATCCACGGTCGCGCGGATGTCCGTTTCGCTGATTAGCGATACCGGTCCGGAATCCGCGGCAAACGCTGTTTGAATGAAAAGCATGACGGCGGCGATCGGCGCCAGATATTTCAATAAGATAAATCCATTCTTCATATCATCACTTGTGTACGACAAAACTTTTGTGCCACCCTCAAATTTAATTTGAGGATGATTCTATTAATCGTTCCCACGCTCTGCGTGGGAATGCCTCTTCCGACGCTCCCGCGTCGTTGGACGCAGAGCGTCCGTTTTGCTCCGCTCCCACGCGGAGCGTGGGAGCGATTAAATGATAAATCATTCTTCATAACAGATCAGTACCAATTATATGTTACTTCCTGTCCCATGAGCTTCCAGCGCTGCGGAAACTGGTTTTCCATCCAGTCGAGCGGTTCCGGAGGCGGCGCGGGCGCGGCGGTCAGCTTCAGGGTCTCTTTGATGTCCTGTTTTTCGGCGTTGCCGATTTCGTTGCGGTTCAGCGAGATGAACATTGGCGTGCCGCTGCGCGCGAGCAGATCGAGCCACTGGCGGTTCTTGTCCCACGGCACCATTCCGGCCTGAACGAGCCCGACGCAGTCGGCGTCCGCGGCGTAGAAAGTGTTGTGTTGCGGAGCCCGGAACGCGAGCGAGTTGACCCCGTTCTTGCGCGTACCCGGCCAGTCTTTGCCGCTCGTATCGTCGCCTATCCGGTTGAGTTCGAACATGCCTGCCGAAAGATGGCTGACAGTGTTGCAACCGATGACAACTGCATCGCCTGCCGCCTCACGGATCGTGCGGTAGAGTCCGAGAATAACTTCGGCTGTGGTCTTGGTTTTGTCCGCGAATGTCCAGCCGTCGTTTGTAATTTCTCCTCCCATCGCGCTGCCCCAGCGACCGGCGATGTCATAAGTTGTGAAATCGTGCTTGACTAATTCGTATCCCCACTCGCGAAAACGGGAGATGTCTTCTGTAATCTGAGTGCCGACTTCGGGTATTGTCGGGTCGAGGAAGTCGTTGCTGCGGGAGAGGCGCCACAAAGCGGGCTGATTCTTCGCGGCCGCGAGTGGCCTCACCCAGATGCCCGGTCTCGCGCCGGCTTCGGATATCTCCTTCGCAAGTTTCGGCATCGACGGATATCTGGCATTGCCGCGATCCCACGGGCCGCCGTTGGTGACTCCTTCGGGTTGCCATCCGGCATCCACGACAGTGAATGGTTTGTTCGCGCCGCCGGGTGAGAGCGAGACGATGAAGCGCGCGTCTTTCACGATATTCTTTGAGGTGTTCATCATGCCGTAGCTGTAATACCAGTCGTTGCTTCCGAAAACGGTGTACGGGAGCAGTCTTGGTGCCGGGCACATCTGCGCGCAGAAGGCGCGTGCGGCCTGATACGCTGACTCAGTGCCGCCGCCGAGGCGTGAGCATATTTCGCACACGTCAAGAGTTCTGTCACCGAGCGAAACGCCGCGTCCGCCGCTCCGCACGTCGCAGGTAAGGGTCAGTTTATCGGGCGACAGATTCCAGAAGCAGAGGGCTGCCGCGCCCGTGCGGACTCCGTAGCCGTTTGTCATCTTCCCATCGAAGGCGAGGAAATACCACGGCATCACGCGTCCGGTGTCCGGCGCGTCCCAGCGCAGGTCGCCGTATGCGCGTTCCCAGTGGTCGCCGAGGGCCATTTTCACGCTTGAGAAATCGCCGCCCCAGCTCATGCTTATTCGTTTGACGGCTGCCTTGGGCGCGGAGAGTCGCACGGCTATAGTCTGATCCTTAGTGACTGTCAGAAGCGATACTCCGCCGGATTCCCAAGCGCCCGCGCCGTTCGGGGACAAGGAAAGCACTCCATTTTCGGTGACTGCGGCGACTTCGTCCGGCAGTCCCAGCAATGCTGAAGGTTTGCTGCCTGAAGAGGGTGTTTTTTCGCTCTTCGAATAACCGAGCGAAGGTAAGAAACCGGCGGAGAGGAGGGCCGCCCCCGTGTATGCGATGAAATCCCGCCGAGTCATTTTTTTGTCCATAGCATTCACCATTCAATCAGCATTGAGTACAAGAATGCCACATCTGCCGGATTTGTTGTAGCTGAAAATAAAAGAAGCATAAAAAAGGGCCGGGGTGCGCCCGGCCCTTCATCAATTCCGTATAGCCACTTCCGCTTAGAAAGTGAATCCTTTCGGGAGCTTCGAAGCGGGGGTTCCTTTGAGGACCCACGAGAGGTCCGTGATGGTGAATGTGGGGTTTTTCGTCCGGAAGATGGGCACCACGCTGAGGCCGATTTCGGGATCGCCGCATTGTATGTAGCTCATAAGCATCACACTTACGCCTTCGATCTCCACGTTGATGAACTTAATTGGCTTTTCGAGCGTGTTGAACGCGCCCGTGCGCTCGGTGATCATGAACGTGTGTATCTTTGCTGTTTTGCGTGCGACGCTCGTGAGATCCACGACCTTCATTTCCTCGAGGCAATCCGGGCAGAAGATGCGGAACGGCAGGTATGTAGATCCTTTGAAAGCACATTTCGGATTCATGCAGCGGGTTCCGCGAAGGATGCCCTTTGAGATGCCCTCGAAGAAGGCGTACTCTTTGCCGTATGAGTGGATGTAGGTCATGCTTCTGGGGTTGGTTACGCCGCAGAGTTTGTTCTTTTCGTTATAGATCGGCTTGTTCGGGTCGATGACGTGGAACGTACCTTTGACACTATAGCGGTTCTGTTTGACTTTGACCGAGCCGGTCATTGATTTCGCGTCTGCCATTGTTATTTACCTCCCTTCAACTGGTGGTCGGGATGCACAAGGACGGTTGCGGTGACGTGGGAGCCGACACCGGCGTGGCTGATTGCGAGCCCGCGCTTGGCGCCCTTGACCGTGAGGTCTTTCCAGTCTTTCGGTTTCGTCTTGCCGAACGATTTCCAGCGTTTCGGGTCACCGTGGATCTGCGCGTGTTTCTTCCAGATGTGCAGGGCCACTTCGCAAACCTGCATGAGGCCGGTCGCACCGACCGCGTGCATGCAGCCGATCAAGCCGCCGGAGATGTTCGCGGGGAGTTTGCCGGGTTTGCCGGTGTGCGGGTTGATGTGGTAGCAGTCGCCGGACTCGACATATTCGCGGCCGTGCCCGTACGGTCGGATGCCGATATCTTCGTAAGTCTGAATGTCGCTGATAGTAAACGCGTCGTGGAGCTCGACGAGGTCGAGGTCGCGCGTCGGATCGACTACGCCCGCCATGCGGTATGCGTAGTAGGCGGCCATGCGAGCCGCTAGGAATCCGGTGAAGCCGGGATAACGGCTGCCGCCGGGGAATTCCTTTTCGAGATTCTTGTACTGGCTGGCTGTCTCGTTGGGCAGGAGCGGAATTTCCATGTCGCGGCGGTCTCCGGCGCGAAGAGTGTGCGATCCGGCGGCTATGTGGACAAGCAGCGGATCCTTGCAGAGTTTGAAGGCGGTCTTTTCATCCGCGACGATGCAGCAGGAGGCGCCCACGCTCATCAGGCAGGCATCGAGAGCGCGCAACGGGTAAGCCACGATCGGCGACTTAAGGACGTCATCGACGGTGATCTTCATCGGCGCTTGAGCGAACGGGTTGTGGCAGGCGTATCCGTGGTTCTTCACGGAGATTTCAGCCATCGTCCGGCGGAACGAATCCTCGGATTTTCCGAAAACTTTCCAATATTTCTGCGCCATGACGGCGTAGTAACCGGTGTAGATGTGGCCGAGCGGGGTTTCCCAGTCCTTATCGGCCGCGCACGATATGAGGTGGTTGCCTTCGTCTGTCGGCACTTCGTCCATGCGCTCCCAGCCCATGGCGAGCGCGCAGTCGGAGTAGCCGGATGCTACGGCTTTCACCGCCTCCCAGAGGGTCGAGCCGCCTGTGGCGCCGCCGGTTTTCACGCCGATGTTGCCGAGGGGGTCGAGTCCGAGCCGGTCGTGGATGACTGATTCGCCGAGCAGTTGGTCGCCGAAGTGGTCCGCGAAATGTCCGTAGTAACAGGTGTGGATGTAGCTTTTCAACTCTGCGGGCGACATGCCGATCAGTTCGGCCGCCATCTTGAAAGCGTCGATGCAGAGCTCCTCCGTCCGCTTTTCAGGGAATGCTCTCCTGAATTCGGATTCCCCGGCGGTGATGAGGTAAACGGGCCGCATCAGCTTGGGGATCTTAAGTTGCTGCTTGCTGAACTTAATCATGCCTTTTCTCCTTTCGATGTTGTTCTCATCGTTCGGAAGGCTTAAACCGCCGCGGAATAATTCCCGCACTTTGTGTTGTTACGCGGCGGTTATGATGATGCGACCATAGCTGTATAGCAACAGCCGCCGTTTCGTTCGACAAAGAAGCCATCCGGTTTCGAGAGGTTGGTCTAATACAAGTAAGCGATGTTCATTCTACTAAAAAAATGCAGGATCGGAAAGAGTATTTTCATTTAAAATGAGAAGCCATCCTGAACCGCCTGATGGGTTATAATATATCTTGTACTATTGCATTACCGCACGCGATGTCGAGCAGGAGGCCGGAATGAGAAACTTCATTGATTTAAGCGTGCCGATTGAAGCGGTCCCAAGTGAGCCGTTCATGCCGACTGTGCAGCACCACGGTCACAAAGAGGGCGCACAGGTGATGTGCGGGATGTTCGGTTGCCGGGCGGAAGACCTGCCGGAAGGGCTTGGCTGGGCGAACGATACGGTGACGTTGATCTCGCACGCGGGCACACATGTAGATGCGCCTTGGCACTTTTTCCCGAAGGCCGAAGGGCGGCGGGCGATAACGATCGATGAAGCGCCGCTGGACTGGTTCTACGGGCCGGGAGTAGTTCTTGACTTCATAGGCAAGCCGGAAGGCTCGGTCATAACGGCGGATGAAATGGCTGAGGCTGAGCGGCTTTGCGGGAAGAACATCGAAAAGGGCGACATTGTTCTGATCCGGACTGGTGCGGACAAATTGTGGGGCAAGAAGGAGTATTTCGATGCTGGCTGCGGTATGGGTAGGGAGGCCACGCTGTGGCTTATCGAGCGTGGCGTGAAAGTGATGGGCATAGATGCGTGGGGCTGGGACAGGCCATTTAAATATATGAAGGAAGAATACGAGCGGACGAAGGACGGCAGCAAAATCTGGGAGGCGCACTTCGTCGGCATCGATCATGAATATTGCCATATAGAGAAACTGGCGAATCTCGACAAGCTGCCGCCGCACGGGTTCATGGTAATGTGTTTTCCAGTGAGCATAAAGGGCGGAAGCGCGGGATGGTCGCGCGTTGTGGCGATGATCGAATGAAAGGGTTTTCGTCCGGGGAAGCGAGAGATTTTCCGAATGAATGAGTATTTTGAAATGAATATGGCTGCGGCATCGCGGCACAAAACCGAACTTTACAAAGCGTTGAGAGGTTTTGAAAAAGATAAGGGATCCAGGCACGGGCTGCGGGAGAAGAATGTTCCAGAGATTGAAGATGAATCAGAGAAATGGGAAGCGCTTAAGGCAGCTCCAAAAGAAAAGATAGCTATTGCGGTAGGATTCGGCGTTTGTTTAAAAATGATGAATTTTTCTCCGGAGAGTATTGGAGATTCGATATATTTTGTGTACGAACCGAATGTGGAATTGATACTCGATGCGATTGAAAAAAATGATCTGACGGGCCTGATGGAGGCGTCGTGGATAAACATATTCACCGGCCCGGAAGGACTTGCCTCTTTCAAAGAGGCCATATTTGAAACTACCTGTGATTATATCGTCAAGAATTACGACAGGTATTCGACCGGCATTTTCAGGGATCGAATACAGTTGTATATCGATCAAGAGGCGTCGGCGGAGCGCAGGGCCGAGTATGAAGAGATATGCAATAAATATTTTTTCGAAACGATGAAGATGGTGGACGAACGGATGTTGGATCATTATCTGAACGTGGAAGCGGCCGAAATTGCAGAGTATCTTAATATGGCTCACGAAGATACAAAAGTATTGATTGTGCAATCAACAAAACTTCTATCCGAAGATTGGAAAAACGCCCAGCCCAGAAGCGTGGCGGAAATACACGAGTGGTACAAAAACACTCCTTACTATATATTCAATCTTGCGGCGTATCATGTAATAAGCGCCGGTTACAGCAGGATGATGGAGCTTGTGGAAAGAGAGCTGGGCGGAATTAAAGGGCCGATTTTGGATTTTGGCGGTGGGGACGGCGATATGACGATTCGGCTTGCCGAACGCGGACTCAATGTCACGTACTGCGATGTTCCGGGCAACACAATGAAATACGCTCGGTGGCGATTTAGGAAGCGTGGCCTGAAAGTCGGCATAATTATATCCGATTCAGCGGACATTATTCATTTGAAAAGGCGATACTCGGCAATACTCGCATTGGATGTTCTGGAGCATCTTGTGAATCCGCTGAATTATTGCAGAGTATTCCACGAGCATTTGGAGCCGGGTGGCGTACTGATTGCCAAGCCATCGTTTTCGCACGACTCTGAAGAGGCGCCGATGCATCTTGCCGAGAATGAAAAATACAGCGATTCATTCGATGAAGAAATGAGAAAAATTGGTTTTGAGAAGGCGCCGCCGGAGAGTGATGTGGTTGAATTCTGGAAGAAGCGCGAGCCGGTCTGTTGAGGCTGTTATACGGAGGAAAAGAATGAACATAGAAAAGACCATTACGGATGTTTTTGATGCAATCGCGTCGGTAGCGGGGAAACTAAGCGCGGCGAAAAGCCCGGAACTGCCCGATTTGTCGTGGGTGAATGTGGCCCGGCTTCTGCCGGACGACATCATGTCTGACCCGGCGCTTTTCTATGCGAAATCTGATGTGGTGCCGGATGTGAAATTCAAGCTTGAGCGGAGGTTGCCGTTTGTCGAAGTATGGAAGGGTACTTATCCGAGTCCGATACAGACGGAGTTCCCGGAGAACAACACGGTGCACGTAAAGCATTTCCGCGCGTGGCCGAGGCGGAAGAACAGACCGACCATTGTTGTCGTGAACGGTTTGCAGGTGGACGCTGCGTTCGACTTCTATTTCGAATGGTGGTGCCTGCGTTTTGTGGCGTGGGGATTCGACAGCGCTGTGGTGACGATTCCGTATTCGCAGGCGCGCACTCCGGCGGAGTCGTTCAGCGGGCAGTTAATAATCACGCCGGAGACGAAATGGACGTTGCTGTCGATGAAGCAGACGTTCGATGACTTGCAGCAGTTCGTGAACTGGCTCAAGGCGGACGGCGCGGGCCCGGTGGGGCTGTTCGGCGTGTCGTTCGGCGGAATGATGTCGTGCCTGTACACGTGCAACGCGGACAACGCGGATTTCGCGATTGCCTGTATGCCGCCGGTGGACATCGCGGACCTTTTCAGCAAATGGGATTTCACGGAGGAATGGAAGCGGCGGGAGAGCAACGGCGAATTGACGATGCTCTCGGACAAACGCGTCCACAGACTGATGAGCCTATGCCTGATGAAACCGAGAATTCCGACGAGCAAAATTTTTATGGCGGCGGGCGATTTCGACCACCTCGTCACGCCCTCGACAGTGGATAATCTCGAACACGAATGGGGCGGCATGCCGTGGCTGAGGAGATACCAGACCGGCCACATAAATACGTTCGCGCTGAACTTCCGGATGATTAATGATCTCCACAACTTTATAAAAAGCGAAATACTCTGAAATCCGAATTTGTTTTTTTTGATATTCACTCCGGATCCGCAAAGCTTTACGGCTTCGTTGTTATATTTAAAAATCGTTGCACAAGCGGCACGTTACAATTACCATTTCGTCAGATTTGAGAAAAACGGGAAGAGGAGGCTGCTGCATGAAAAGAAGCCACGATAACGAAAAAGGGATATCGAGGCGTGATTTCATTGTCGGCACTGCGAAGACGATAGCTGGGCTGAGTGCGTTGCCGATTATAGGAGAAGGCCTTCTCGGAGCGAGCGCCGTGCTTGCCGCGCCGTCGGGCTCTGTGGTCTGCCTCGTGCAGTCGAAATCGCCGATTCCCGAGGGCGATGCGGCGAAGGCTGTGTTCTCAAAGATGCTCGAAGAGGGGCTGAAGGCGATAGCGAAGGGAGCGGACAGCAACAGTTTCATGAAGGGGCTGTTTAATGCTAAGGATAAAGTGGCGATCAAGGTGAACGCCAACACGTACAAGCCGAACCGCGGGCCGCAGCTCGCGGAAGCGGTCTGCGACCGGATTCGAAAAGCGGGCGTGAAGGCGGAGAACATTGTGATATATGAAAACAGCGATATAGCGCTGAAGCGGGCGGGCTATAAACTTAATCACGACAAGCCGGGTGTGAAATGCTACGGAAACGACCACTCCGGTTTTATGGAGAAGGAGACAGTGTCGGGTGCGTGCAAAACGCATTTTACGAAGGTGCTCGACCGATGCACGGCGCTCGTAAACATTCCGGTTATGAAGTCGCACACGATGTCCGGCGTGACGATATGTCTGAAGAATCATTACGGCTCGATAGACAACCCGCGCGACATGCACACGAACGACTGCGATCCGTACATAGCGGACCTCAATACTGCGGACATCATACGCAAAAAGCACCGTCTCGCTGTATGCGACGCAACGAAGGTGCTGTACGCGGGCGGGCCGGAATGGATGGAAAACTGGGGACTCGATTACAACGGGATATTTGTGAGCACGGATCCGGTGGCGCTCGATTCTGTGGGAGCCAAGATTATGGCTCAGATGAGGAAGAAGTCCGGAAAGAAACCGCTTCCGTATAACCCGGCGCCGAAGAAGTTGAAGACGGCCGAGAAGAACGGCATCGGAATTGCCGACCTGAACAAAATCGAATTCATTCAACTGACGATATAGCGTTTATCACAAGACACGAATGCATTTCTTTATATATGAATCAGGGTTTAATGAGAATATTCGGATTTGAAGAACATGCGAGTGCTCTTAATAGAGATCGTCGTGTTTTCTCTGTCATTGCCCATGGGACGCTCCGGTCTAAACTGATTAGTCGAACAGCTCCATGAATAGCCGTGAGATTTGCCTGTATCCTGTTTCCGAGGGGTGGATGCCGTCAGGAAGCATGAGCGCGTCGAAGTCGCCGCCGCCTCTCAGAATTCTTTTCCATTCCATGTCTATCTGCACGATCGGGAGGTCGTATTCCGACGCAAAGAATCTTATCACGTCGTAATAACGCGCGAGTGATTCCTGATCGTTTTCGTTTCGCGGGACCGGGGAGGTGACAAGCGCGATCTCAGCTTGTGCTTCCTCTTGTATGCGCAGAATCAGCCACTGTAGGTTTTCGCGGAATTCGCTCCTGTAAACTGTGCTGAAGCAGTCGTTTATGCCGAACTGGACGGTGACGAGGTCCGGCCTGTGGGTTATTACGTCGTGGCGGAGTCTGTCCACCGCGGCGAATGTTGTGTCGCCGCTCCTGCCCGCGTTTATCATTCTAAGCAGCGCAGCCGGGTACTTCCTGCGAAGAGCTTCTTCCCAGAAATCGACGAATCCGCGTGGGACTTCGTAACCTTCCGTGATCGAGTCGCCGAACGCGACGATTGTTACTTTTTCACCTGCGACGAGTTTGCTGATTGTCTTCTCAATCGATGGTTTTCGCCGCTCTTCCGGTGCTTTCATCGTATTCTCTCCGCCCGTCACTCGACTTTTATCCTGAACGAATCGGTGTATGTTGTCATTCCTTTATATATCAGCTTCACGGCCGTGACAAACATGCCGCGCTGCGTGTCGGCCGGGATGTTTACGTTGTATTTCAGCGATGTCCGTCCGCCGGCCGCTATCTTAAACGCCTGCTTTTCGGGCGTTACCTGAATGAGCGAGTAGGGGCCGCCCGCCGCCCACGTCTCGATCGGACCGGCGATGATCGCCTCGCCGTCGAGCTCCTGATCGAACGGGTTTTCAAACTCCACGGCAAATGATTTCGCTGTTCCGGGTTTCATTGTCAGGTTCCGCGGATTGAATTTCCAGCCTGTGTTGTTGAATGCCGCCTCCGCGCCGTTGAACGCGGCGCCCCACAGCGGCAACGTGTCGGGATTCTTGCGCTCGCACCTGATGGCGATGAGATTCTCTCGCCCGAGTTTCAGGATGCTCCTGTCAAGCTGTGGCCTGTAGGGAGTGCCAAACCGCTCGCGCCGTACCGCCATACCGTCTATGTAAACGTCGATATCGACCCCGGGCGATCTCTCGAAAATCATCGGCAGATCGTGAAGGTCGGACGGCAGGAACATCCGCCTCCGGTACCATGTCACTCCCGGCTTGCTTTCCGCGCTGCTCCAGAACCGCGGAAGCGGCGCGGCCTTCCAACCCGAATCGTCCAGCGACGGGTTCTGCCCGTCAGCTATATCGCCGCTGTGTATTTTCCATGTATTGAACGTGAGTACGTCTTCGTAAGTCTTTTCTCCGAATGTCACCCGTGCGGCTATATACTGCTTGGCGAGTTTCGCCGGGTTCAGCCCGGTTATCGCGAAATCCATTGTTTTTACGGCGAGCGGCTCGAGACTGAATTCTGCGTTTCCATTTGCAACTGCGCCGCCGGGCAGCTTGAAGCCGACTTTCCCCGATATTGTTTTATCTTTAAGATTGCCGGCGACCGTCACACGTACATCCAGCGTTTTCCCATCTTCCGAAAATCCGTTGGGTTCTAGCGAAATTGCGACCGGCATCATTCCTTCCGGCGCTGCGTTTTCGTTGGTTTCCCAATATCGCGCGAACTGTGGCGGCTTCTGTGTTGTGTCCGTTTTCTCTGGCTGGAACAGGTTACGGTCTGTTTTTAATTCGACCACAAATTCACGGATATCGAATGAACTGAATGTAGCGCCGAAAGAGTTTTTCGCAATTTCGATTCTGCCGAACGGCTGCTCAAGAAAATCTGCCTCGTTTACGCCGACGACAGGCAAATTTAAACTGAACACAGGCGTCGCCCGGTTCATTCCGGGGTTGTATGCGCGAATCGCAATTTCTTTTCCGCCTTTGATAGTGCCGACGCCTTCAGCGACCGGATTACCGACAGGTTTCATCGAAGTGATAAGCACGTCGGCGTCGCCTGTATCGACAAACGAATAAGAATCGCCGGGGAGCGTACCTTTGTGCGGCTTCGACTGAACGGCGATCATCGAAAAGTTGTAGTTGTATCCTTCGCGCGTGACGCGTGCATCGCTCCAGTTGTTTTTGAAAGGAAGCAGTGAATAGCGGAACAGATGGTTCCAGTTGGCGCGGCCCCAGTTCTCGTTGAACACCGCGCCAGCGGGCCAGCCCGTCGCGCTGCGGGTGAGCGTGATTGTGAGTGTGTCAGGGCGCTCGACACTCGCTCCCGGAAGGCCGTTGTTGAGAAGCGCGACGCCGAAGTCCGGCCGGATGCTTTTGAACTTTGTCAGGTTTATCTCCGACGAAAGAATTACCTTGTGATTCGTATCGAGTTGCTTTGACATCTCCGCAACCGCGCTGTCGAGCTGCTCTTTTGATTTTGCTTCGACTATGAGGATGGGGATCGGGCGGCCGCCTGCGTCCTTCGCCACCGACGAACTGCTCTCGATGAAAATCATTCCGGCGCCTTCATCCGACACCTTCTTCAAAAATGTGTTTTTTATTTCCCCGCCCGCTTCGTCGAGCAGCTTTTCCGTGTACTTATTTTTCATTCCGTAGCCGAGCGAAATCCTGAAACCGTAGTATGCGTCCGTCCTCGGATTTGCATCGTATGTCGGAGTTGTTGTGACTCCGGACTTAATAAGCGCCTCGGCAAACTTGTTCGCGGTTCCGAGCGGATTTTCGGAGTCCTTTGCGGAAATTATTTCTCCGTCGTAGAGCGCAAACTGCGATACCGGCTTTCCCGCCGCATCGACGAATGACAACTCAGCGGAGGGCGAGAGCGACAGCCAGTTATTTTGCGGATATTCCCTGTTGAGGGCTGCGGTGCCGCCCTTTGCGTCGAGGTAATCGACAGTGTTGCGCTCGCGCGAGACTGATGCGAACCGCTCCTCGAAAACCGGCGAGACGTCCGAAAGCCCCTTGATCGGGAAGCCGACCTTAATGAGCATGTCTCTTCCCTTAAAATCGTTGAGATAAGTTCTGAAGTCGATCCTCGGAATACTTTTGTAAACGATGATCTCGCGGACAGTTTCCGGAAGCGCCTGCTCGATTCCCTGATCTTTTTCCTTCGGATATCGCGTTTCAGCTCCGAAGTCGATTGGTTTCTGATGGACGATAATTTTATCGTATATAGCGCCGTGCTCGACTGTCACAGATACTGCGGGATAGTCGCCGGACCTCTTATAGCGGCCTGAGATGGCCAGCACGTCGAGAAGGCTTTCCGCGTTTTCTTCGAGAGCGAGCAGTTCATTGCCGCCCCCCACCGACGGGTCAACTATTTCGCGATTTAGTTTTTTGGAATAGATCGATGTAATTCCGCCGCCCTTTGCCGGATCGACGGAGATTTTATATTGGTTGTTTTCAATCGTGTTTCCTTTTTTTGAAACGGGTGTCGCGCCTTCCGGAAATTTAACGGATGGGACGACGTAGAACGTTTTATAGCCGACCGACGGGACGTTTTCCGCCATGAAAACGACGTTCGCAGTCTTGAAGGGCGGTTTCTGCGTCGTGCCGGTTAGCTGAAACGCAACAGGTTTCTTCTTCGAGTCGATTATCTTAAATGCTTTAACGGGTTTGTTGAAAGCTATCACCGTCTCGACAGGTTCGGTGCGTTTCCAGTTCATCGAATTGAAAACGACGATCGGGAGCGAGGTGTTTGTGGAAGCCGTATCAATGTTTTTTACGATCCCGCCGAGCGCGCGGCTTAGCAGTTGGTCCGAAATGTCTGCTGCCTCGTGCCAGCCGGTGAGGAGGTCGAGGTTCACATTTTCCGTCTGAGTGCCGGGCAGCGCGTCGTGATGTTCTCCGAAGAAAAGTAGCCGCCAAGCATGGTCGAATTTGAGCCACGGGTATTCCGCGCCGAACCGCGCGCTGTAAATCGTGCTGAACTTTTCGGCGTCCGCGAGCCGGATTTCGATCAGGCGGTTCGCGAGTTTTGTGTCTATGCGGCTGCCGAGGCATCCCTCGAACACGAATGTCTGATCGCGGCTGATTTCCGGGACGGTGATGTGTTTGTCCGAGATTCCGGCTTCGAGGGCCTTGAAAAAATCGAGGGTCGTTCCTGAAACGATATCGAAAGCTTTTGTTTTTTTGATCTGCGAGCTGATGCTTCGGTCGGGTTCCTTGAAGTCGTCGCCGGACATGAACATCGCGTTCGATGTCAGGTCGTATCGTTTCGCATCGCTTGCGTAGAACGATGCGTCGGAGGCCATGCCCGGATAGTCGATCCGCTTCGTGATGATTTTCGACCCGTCCGAACCGAGCCAGAAGAACTCCGAGTTCATGTCCGTAATATTGCCGCGCTGATACATAGCGTATTTATATCCGGTTCCGAGGAGAATTTTCGGCAACTGCACAGTGTGGCCGTAGATATCCATTTGCGCCGCCGTGAGGACCGGAGTGCTGAACAGACTTTCCTTGAACTGCTTGCCCCATGCGAAATTGCGTATCAGCGAATCGCCCGAGTTCGCGGCCTCGTCCGGTTCGTTGTAGCCGCCCATGAAATCGATGCGCCCGGCGCGAGCAAGTTTGAGCAGTCGCTGCCGGTCGGCCGGGTATGCGTCCCAGTATGGCTTTAGTACATCGGTTTCAGAGAGGATGAATTTAAATCGCGGTTCCCGATCCGCGTATTCGAGCTGCTGGTGCATGATCGCGAATGCCCTGAGTGTTTCACCCGCCTGTGTGTTCGTCCACACCGGATCGAAGTGAAAGTGCGAAACGATGTAGGCGGTCTTTTTTTCAGGCGCGGAAATGCCCGACTCCGTGAATATCACGACTGTCATGCATAGAAGCCCTAATATTACAGCATGCCTGAATTTTCCTGTTGCCAAAACGAACCTCCACCTATAACGAAGAATAACGTGCGGACGCTTCAATATTTAATTTCGAAAGTAGTCATGACTCCGAGGTGGTCCGACGGGTATAGGCCGCGCTCGTCGAGGTTCTTGAAATAGACATCCGATTCCACTATTTTGACTTGGGTTTCTGTCCCGGGCGGTGTTTTCATGAACACGAAATCGATTCTCTTTTCGAAGTTCTGCTGTACGTTTTCCTTCGACATGATGACAGGACATGTGTTGCCTAATATCGGAGTCTCCTCGCCGTGGACGGCATAGTATGTATCGACGAATCCGTTTTCAACAAAGTGTCTGACCGAAGGGTAGTCGTCGTAGGAATTCATGTCGCCTGTGAGAAATGTGATGAAACCGGCGTCGTTCTTTTTTTCAAACTCGACAAGCTTCTGAGCCTGCGGAAAAGTTACTTCGGGCCCGGCGTTGTGCAGGTGAGTGTTGTAGAAGTCGATAGTCAGGCCGTCGGCAACCGCGATTCTTGAGAAAACCACAGGTCGCCCGTGTTTCAAGTCCGCAAATGATTTTTTGATTATCGGGTAGCGGCTGAATATAGCTACTCCTTCGCCCCCGTGCATTTCGTAACCTGTTTTCAGATGCTCATATTTTTCATATTTCAGAGAGTCGGCGCCTGAGAGTTCCTCGATAAGTTTGAGCAGCGTTTTAGACTGTTTAATATCGATCTGGACTTCCTGAAGACCTATGATGTCGGGCTTGAGCCTGACAATCTCGTCCGCGATCAGCGGAAACCGCTCTTCCCAGAAGTCTTTGCTATGGCGTATGTTTATGGTCATTACTTTGAAAGTTATTGATTTTTGTCCGGATTCGTGCGTCGGTGTTTCCTGCGCGAAAGCCGCTGCCGCAAAACAAAGGGCGAATAATGCGGTCGCGATAGAGACAGAGATTTTTGAGAATGATTTGTTTTTCATTATGCAATCCCTCGTGCGTGATATGATTAGCCGATGTTCACTTATTTTTCAGCGTCAGGTCGTATGAATGGTCGAAGCAAACAACCTCGCCGTTTGCGACCGAAACGGCGAACCGTTTCTGGCACAGCGCTCGCCATGCGCAGTTGAGACAGAGCTTTCTCGGCTGCTCTTTTTCCTTATCTTCCGTGTCTTCCATTTCGGGCCGCCTTTTGGTTTTCGATTCAACGCCATATTATTCTACACTGTTTTGCTACGGTGTGGTAAAATTTCGTCGCAAGATACGGCCATATTAAAGATCGAACCGGAGGACACGCTCCATGAAACTAATGGCTAAGACGGGCTTGCTTGCAATTCTCGCCGCCGCACTTTGTATCACGGCGGCGGCGCAGCAGAATCCGAACGACGACCCGCTGACAAGCTACGGCAGCTCCGATTATGCAGCAGTGAAGAAAACACTTGCGTCAGGCTGGAACACGTGGGACACGAGAAGCGTACTCGCGCATGAACTGCTTCCCGAATGCTTCGAGCTGAAACTGCAATTAGAGACGATTGGAACGGGCAAGCTGTT
Organism: uncultured bacterium; assembly: GCA_964409645.1. Classification (GTDB taxonomy): domain Bacteria; phylum UBP15; class UBA6099; order UBA6099; family UBA6099; genus CAYPEK01. The sequence goes on from CAYPEK010000041.1 coordinate 16,195, forward strand.
GAAGGAGGCGCTGATCGGACGTCGGGGTAAGGATGACGAGGATGTTAGGCCGTACGCGCATACGTATGACGGCACATACTCCGAACTGACACTCAAATGGCAAGGGATAAACATCCGTGTGCAGAGCGCGGCGTCCGGCGACGGAATGGTTATTCTCATTACGCCGGAGAAGGGATCGAAATCGGGCACGTTGAGGATAGTGCCGGAGATGCTCTACGGAAGACCCGGTAAAATCAATGTGGCGGTGAACGGGATATACGCGGAACTGCCGAACCGGAAGGTGGCCGTTAATATCGACGGGAAAAACCCGGGTGTCGCGGGGACTTCCGATGCGCCGTATATCACAGTGTCGCTCGACAGCACTGTTGGGATATCGGCGGGCGAAAAGAAGATCATCGGAGACATTAAGAAGACGGTTGAAGAAGCAAAGCAGAAATTTCAGGAAAGCAAGAAAAAGTACGGCGATCTGACCGACCTCTACGACGCAATGCAGAGCGTTCTGGCGTGGAATGTGATTTACGAGCCGACGAAGGACAGGGTGATAACTCCGGTGAGCCGAGCGTGGAGCGTGGGCTGGGGCGGATACGTTCTTTTCTGCTGGGACACGTATTTCGCATCATACATGCTCTCGCTGGACAACAAACAACTCGCGTACGCGAACGCGATCGAAATTACCAAGGAGAAAACCGACAGCGGTTTCGTTCCGAATTTCGGCGGTGCAAACTCGAAGAGCCTCGACCGCTCTCAGCCGCCTGTCGGGTCGTATATCATCCGCGAAATATACAGGCACTACAAAGAGAAATGGTTCCTGAAACTGGTGTACGACGACCTGCTGACGTGGAACCGCTGGTGGGAGAAGAACCGGATGCTCGACGGTCTGCTCTGCTGGGGCTCGAATCCGTACAAAGGATATCAGAAACATCCGGGCGAGTTGCTTAACGTCAATCAGAGGATGGGCGCCGCGCTGGAATCCGGTCTGGACAATTCGCCGATGTACGACGAGATGCCGTTCAACGGCAGCAAGCACATCATGCTGCTTGCGGACGTCGGGCTGACGTCGATGTACGTGATGGATTGCGACGCGCTCGCGGACATCGCGGACGAACTCGGCAAGGCCGACGACAGCAGGGAACTGCGCGCGCGGGCGGAGAAATACAGGACAAATCTTGCGCGTCTGTGGGACGACGAAAAAGGTTTTTACTACAACATGCGGATGAACAAGAAGGAATTGAGCGGAAGGATTTCGCCGACGAATTTTTATCCGTTGCTCGCAAAGGCCCCGACCGCCGCGCAGGCGGATCGTATGATGAAGGAGCACTTTTACAATCCATCCGAATTCTGGGGAGAGTGGATCATACCGTCGATCTCGCGCGACGATCCAGATTACCCGGATAACGAATACTGGCGGGGCCGGATATGGGCGCCGATGAATTTTCTCGTCTATCTCGGGATGAGGAACTACGAACTGCCGAAGGCGCGCGCGGACCTTGTTGCGAAATCGAGGAGTCTGATACTGAAATCGTGGCTGTCAGAAGGCCACGTTTACGAGAATTACAATTCGACGACCGGCGTCGGGGACGACGTCGGAAGCAGCGACAAGTTCTACCACTGGGGCGCGCTGCTCGCGTTCATGTCGTTTATCGAAAACGGGATTGTCGCCGATCCGGGGAAGCCGATGCAGACCTCGGACGCGAAGTGAGCCGTGTGCTCTTCAGCCGCCTGTTACTTTTCTTTCATTCCCGCGAGGAACTCTTCGGCCGCATTTTTCCAGTCGTCGAAAGTCGCCAGTCCTTTTGAAGTTGCGAAATAGCGAAGCTCGGCCGCCGGCATTTTTGTGAAATCGTATTCAGGCGCGACGCGATACGGCTCCCCTTGATTCTTGAAGCTCTTTTTATCACACGAAAGAACGTACGATGACATGCTCGTCATCTGGCTCGGATACATTTTTGCGATATTCATTTTCATGTCGTACATTTTCTTGTCCAGCGGGGTATAAAGGGTGGGGGCGTTGTCGCGCGGCAGGAACTTCCATATCTGCGTCCGCCCGTTGTAGATATTGTTGTCCGGGAATTCGAGGTGTACCGCGCCGACTTTCTTAGCGGCAAAATCCGAGGTCATCGCGACCGCGTCGTGGTCGATGTTGCCGCCTTCATAAGCGTGCGACATTATTTCGACCGGGTGGAGCGTTTCGGAAATCTTTGTCAGGTCGGCTGCGATCTCTTTGAGATGCTTGTACGCGAACTGATCCGGATAACCAAGGAATGTGAGATGGTCGCGCGGGACTTTCAGAGTATCCGTGACACCGATCGTTTCCTGTTTGCGAACATCCGACGGGCCGCCCCTGTCGCCGGCGGTGACCCAGACGCAGTACACTTCGCGGCTTTTGGCGAGATCGGCCGCGATTTTTCCGATGACGTCCGCCTCGTCGTCCTGATGCGCGAAAACGTACATCACCGTTTCCGGCTTTTGCTGCGTTTCAGTTGAGGCTGCCCGCACGACGAATATACCGACCGCAAGAATCAGCGTCATCATGCACAAATATCTCATCATTGATATTCACTCCACTGTCAGTTGATAAGAATATAATACATTTAAATAATAAGAAAAGCGTGTATCTAACGAGTCGGATGACACTGTAATATTTTAAATGAAATGTTAGTATTCCCGGGCGGCGAAATTATAATTCATGGCAAGGCGCCGGCGGACAGGTGCACAATAAGGAGAAGGGAGTACGGGATGAACATAAACAAACAAATTAAAGTGACAAGGCGGATAATGCCTGTTGCGGTTGCATGTTTTATGGTTTTGATCTTTTCGACCGCGGCGATGGCGGTCACGCACAAAAATTCGGAAGAGATAAAGAAGCTGGACGAGACGGCGTGCTCGGACGGATTTTCGTTTGTCGTTGTTGCGGACAGCCATGTTGATGACGCGGCGTTCGGGAAAATTGTTCAGATCGCAAGCGTGATTAAACCCGACTTTGCAATTAGCGTTGGCGATTCGACAAAAAACGGTACGCAGGACGAGTACGCGCAGTTTATTAACGAGATCTCTCCAGCGGGAATCCCGTGGTTCGTGGTTCCGGGTAATCACGAGTACCGGACGCCCGACGGGCACACATCGGCTGACGGGCGGCAGCGTTTCGAGAAAGTGTTCGGGCCGTCCGATTTCACATTCACGCATTGCGGGTGGCGGTTCATTGGCATCGATATTGTTGCGTACGAGTCGCTTCTGCCCGGAGTGCTTGCAAAGATGGAGAAAGCACTTAAAGGGTACGAGGGCAAGGCTGCTGTTTTCATGCACTATCCGCCGTCGATCATTAAAAACTGGGAGGATGGTTACTGGTCGGCAAACGCGAAAGAGATGATGGCGCTTCTCGAAAAGGATCAAGTGCCGTTTTTCTTCTCGGGCCACATACATATATACGATCATTTAAAAATAGGCCCGACCGATTACATCATCACGGGCGGCGGGAGCTCCGGCGTGGATACCGACGTGCCGAAGGAGAAGTACAACGACCCTAACGGCGGCGCGTTCACGCATTTCATACTCGTAACCGTGAAAGACGACAAGGCGACTTATTCGGTGGTGAGGCCGAATTACTGAGCGGCCCGGCGGCCCGCATTTTGACGCGGGCGTTGCCGTGTGCTACATTCATTGACCTGAAATGTCGCAAACGACCGAAACAGAAATAAAGCCTAAGAGCCGTTTTCAGATAGCGGACGAAAAAGCATTCCTTTTCTTCTTCAACAAGCTGAAGAATCCGGTTTTCGACATTGTGATGCCGGTGCTTTCCCACGCGGGTAACAGCGGTCGGATATGGATATACGGGTCGCTGCTGACGCTGTTTATAGGGGTGCTGCTTCTAAAGAAGCCGTTGCTCGAACCGACGCTTGCGATGATGGCGGCGATGGGGATTGCGGAGTTCGTTGCGGAGGGTGTGATTAAGAAAATCCGCTGGCGCGACAGGCCGTATAAGACAATCGAGGGCGTCGAACTGCGAGTTCCGGCGCGGAGATATTCAAAAACGTCTTCCTTCCCGTCAGGACATTCCGCCGCGTATATCTGCAGCGCGGTGATCCTGTCGCTTTACTTCCATTCGCTCGCTCCGGTTTTTCTGACCGTCGGAATCTGCGGTGCGTATTCGCGGATATACGTCGGCGCGCATTATCCGTCCGACGTCGTCGCCGGTTCATTGATAGGTTTAGTCTGTGCGTTCGGCATTTTCGCCGTATTCCATCCTTATCTGTGGAATCTCGTTGTCTGGTTTGTGAAGCTCATCCATCTGACGCCGTATCTCATTCATTGAAGCCGTCCGTTTTGCATATCGATAATGAATAGCCTGCACTGCTGAAAAATGCGGGATAATTCCTTGAACCGTCCACCTTATTCAATTAGAATCGGTAAACGGTTTGTTTGACTTTTAGGCCGAAAATTCTGAATACAAACTGTACGGGGAGGATTTCATGGACGCGGAAAGTGCAGCGCAGACGCCGCTTATTATCGTACTTACGGTTGCGGCAATGGCATCGATTTCTCTGAACATCGGCAAAGCGGTGCAGAAGATGAAGGTTGAGGTGCTGAGGCAGGGTAAGAAGGTGATGACCGCTCCGTACCGCCGGGATTTTCTGATCTGGGTAATCGGGATATCGCTGACATTTGTTGCGGGCGTGCTCACAATGTTCGCGCAGAAAATGACCGACAAAACGTCGATCGTGTCATCGATGAACGGAGTCGGGCTGATCGCGCTGACGATTTTTGCTTGGCTCGTTCTGAGGGAGAGAGTCGGCGTCCGTGAATTGTTATCGATGACTTTGATTGTTTGCGGCACGATTGCGGTGTCGTATTTCAATAAGACCGTCTCGAGTGAGAATTATTATAATTTTAAGGCGGTTATGATATGCATTGGCGCGACGCTCGCATTTTTCGCGATTGCGATTCCGGTTGCACTCAAGTTGAAAAAAGGACTGGCTTTCATTTTCGCCGCGTTCGCGGGTTGCAACCTTGCGATGATGAATATCTTTTATCATATAGCTCCGATGGCGGGCGCCGACGAGTCTCTCGGCTCTCTGCTCCTCACACCGTACTTCATTATCGGGTTTCTGATTCTCGGAAACCTCGGGTTTCTCTTCACCAATCTCGCTTTCTTCCATGGCACGGGCATAACTGTGGTGCCGACTGTCAATTCATTTCTGATGATTATGCCCATGGTGTACGAAGTTCCGATTTTTAAGAACGTGCTCGTGCTGCCGCAGTACATGGGCGCGTTGATTATTGTCGTCGGCGTGATAATACTGACGACGGCGCCCGGACACAATGTGGCCAAAGGCGAAAAATCCGACAAGATGACTGCCGAAGCCGTAAGCTGACGAGGAACGGCGGGGTCTCATGAGCCGGAAGCGCAAGAACAAACAACGCGTCTCCTGCCTTTCATTGATTATAGTTGCCGGTCTATGTATTGCGGCTTTGTGCTGTTGCATTATGTATTACGCGCTCCAGTTTGAACCCCATTGGATAGAAGTTACAAAGCATGATGTGAAGTTTGAAAACTTCAGTGAAAATTTGCCGCAGCTTACGATCGTGCAAATGAGCGATTTTCACGCCGGTAACAAAATGAGCGAGAGCCAGATTCGTCAGGCGGCGGCAATCGCAAACTCATTGAGTCCGGATGTGATCGTTCTGACGGGCGATTTTGTACATAACAAACCGGAAGCGGCGGAGCCGTGCGCGAGGGCGTTGAGCGGCCTGAAGGCAAAGTACGGAATTTTCGCCGTACTCGGCAATCACGACTACTCGGTGGGCTCGGCGCCGCCGACGGTTGCGTTGAAGAATCAAGGCTTCAAAATCCTGAAGAATAACAACATTAAAATCGCGGGCAATGTATGGCTGATCGGAATAGATGATTTCAGTTCCGGGTGGCCTGATCCGGCTGCGGCGTTTTCGGGTGTGCCGTCCGGCGCTGTTCGGGTTGTTATCTCGCACAACCCGAAAATTTTTCCGAAGATAAAGGACAACAATTGTTTTCTGATTGCGGCGCATACGCACGGCGGGCAGGTGGACGTGCCGTTCATACCGAGGAATTACCTGCCGGGGCTCTTGAGTTACGACTACGTGCGCGGATGGTATTATGAGGGAAATTCGAGGATGTATGTAAACCGAGGGATCGGTATGGTGATGCCGCCGATGCGGTTCCGCTGCCGGCCGGAGATCGCGTTGTTCACGTTGTCGCGCGGGACGCCGGAGAAATATGCGAATCCTTACGCGCATAAGCGACCCGGGCCGGAAGCACGACGTCATTTCGCGATTATTTACATGGCGATGAGGGCGTGGTTCAAGGATAAATGGTAAGATGCAGAATGACGAAAAAGTGAAAGATCGGAATGAAAAATAACATAATAATAATGACTGCGGATGAAGGAACTGTTGACGAGGCTCGTGAACTTGTCGAACGCGTTTTTAAGGAGTTCGTTGCGCCGGATTATGTGGAGCGGGGTGTGACGGAATTCATGAATTACATAACTCCGCAGGCGATGCGCGAGCGGCTGGCGGCGAAAAGGAGCTTGTTCATTGCGAAAACCGGGGGCGTTGTAGTCGGGGTGCTCGAAATGAAGGATCCCGAACACATTTCGCTTCTCTTTGTGGATGCTTCATATCAGCGCCGCGGTATAGCCGGACTACTTTTTCGGTTCGCGCTGGAAAATTATGTCAAAGCTCAAGGAACGCAGGATAAAATAACGGTGAATTCTTCGCTCTATGCCGTGGAGATATACAAACGATTGGGTTTTATACAACTGGACGATGAACGGGAAATAAACGGCATTCGTTTTGTGCCGATGGAGAAAAGGATTTTTGACCTGTAGTGGATTTTTTGTTATTCTTTTGACGTTAATAAAGAGGAGGCGGAAAAATGCTCAGAAAAATTACTCGCAGTGCAATGGTGTTACTGGTCCTGTGCGCGATTGCGGGAGCGGCGCGCGCGGCGGACCTGAAGGACCCGAATCAGATTATCAAGAAATCGTGGGAACATATCAGTTCGCTTAACAGCTACAGCTATGATATTTGGGGCGAAGGCTGGGAAAAGGACCTGTCCGATATCCAGAACCGCACGAAAAACGTTGCCGGCGAGGTGGCGGATAAGTATGGCAACAAACTTGCCAGCAACGCGAAAGATGCTCCCAAGAGTTCGGCGAAACCGAAAAAGATGGGCTACCATGTAAAATACAGATTCATGAAACCATACCTTCTGCAGATGGTCGTAACGCAGTCCGATTACGTGCCGAAAATCATTTACGGCTCGGTGATGACATACAGGCCAGACAAGGATGCGACTATCTTCTTTTTTAAGCCGAAGTATAGTCTTGTGTCGATAAAGCGAGGAATCGAGACTGAGTCCGGCACGCTTCTGCAATCGACGATGGATATGGAATTCATCAAGATTGAAGGTCTCAGCAAGGACGCGAAGCCTGTTCTGAAAGGCGTAAAGAATTTTGACGGTAAAGACTGCTATGACATAGCATTCGATTACACGGCCAAAAAGCTGCCGAAGGGACATGCGGTGGATTACAAAAAGTGGAACAGCATCCCGAAGGAGATTCGTTTCGCGATAACTAAGCAGGCGATGGATATCGATGGAAAGGAAGTTACTTCACTCCATTATCTTTTCGACAAAAAGACACTCTGGCTCGTCGGCACGGAAGAGTACGACATGGACGGGAAGCTGAAATATACGAAATGGTTCAGAAATATTACAGAGAATGACCTTAAGGAAGGCGACTTCTAATCAGGCGGAATTCCGACTACTGGTAAAGTAAAGCTAAAAGCCCCCGGACATTTCTTCCGGGGGCTTTTCTTATTTAAGATTGTTCATCGCTCGTTCTGTCAGGCTGACGTCCGGCGGCGGCGTGATCTTTCTGAAGTTTTTCACGCTTGTCCAGCCTTCCCATTTCTTCCATTTCGATCCTTCGTCGAGCAATGCGCGGAGCTCTTTCAGTTTCGTTGACACTTTTTTCTTCCATTCCTTCAGGCGTTCGCGTGCCGCTTTTCTCTGCTCGGGGGTGAGGGATTTATCCTTGCTGTCGAGCAACGCGTTAGCCGTTTCCGCCGCAGCCTGATAAAGCTCGATGTTTGCAAGATAGATGCGCGCAGGAAACAGTATCTGGTCGTCATACAGCAACTCCGACCCCGGCGCAACGAGCGGCGAGGCCTCTTCGGCGTATTTGAGCGACAGTTTCGCGTCGGTGACAGCCTTTTCGATCACGGCACTGTCGCGGTGTTCCGCCGTCATGATGAGCAGCTTGTTCACTATCTCGTCCGTCCAGTCGAGCAGCCGAGTGAACCCGCCCGCGCCGGCGCTCGCGCTGTGCAGCGCTTTAAGGCTTTCCTCTATCTTCGGCGCTGCTTTTGCTCCGAAGTAGCGCGTCAGCCATTCCGAGTAGAATTTCTCCGGGTCGTAACCTTCCGGGTCCCACGCCGCGCGCGCGCACGCTTCCATGTTCAGGATGAAATGTTTGAAGTCCTGACCGTTTACAAAGTAATTGTGCGTCATGCCTCTGCGCACCGCTTCCATTGTGACTGTCTTAATGCGGTCGGGGTAGGGGTCCTGCATGACGTGGTTAAGAAAATATCCGGCGTGGACATAAATTCCGAACTTGTGGCCTTTGAAGTCTTCCGGCCATTCTGAGTATTCGGCGTAACCGTTGTCCGCCCAGAGCATATCGATAGCGAGGTCGGGTTTGAAGTCGCCGGCGTTCCACATTATGCGGCCCTCCGACCACAGGTCGCAGATGACTTTTCCGCCCGGCTTGTTTTTATTGACCTCGCTCAACAAGCCGTCGAACATTTTCGTCATAAGCGGGCCGGGGCGTACGCCCTCCGCCATCTCGTCCTTGCATAAGTACGCTTTGTCCCACCACGGGTCACGCGGCCGCTGCAGGAACAGGTCCGCCTTGCCCAACGGGCTGTCGGTCATATAATCGTGATACACCTGCATCCAGTCGTCGTGATAGCGGCTGAGGCAGATTTTGTCGTAGGGCAGGTGGTGGAACTCCCAGCCGGTGTACATCGGCACCTGAACGAGCATTCCTTTGCTGTGCGCATAGTCGATTATTTTGTTCACGAGGTCAACGTCGGTGTGGTAGTCCGTCATCTTCTTGTAGTATTCCCAGTTCCAGAACTCGGCGCGTCCGAGCGTGTCGTGCAGGTCGATGTAGTTGTATCTGAGTCGCGCGAGTGAATCGATCATCTCTTTCCATGTGTCGAACTCAATGATGAGTAGTTTACCCTTCCAGTTTGCAATCATGTCGTCGTCATTGTCGAAATAGCCGCGCAGCGGAAAAACGGGCGGTTTCTCGCGATAGGACACAACCGGAATTTTGAAACCTTTCTGCGGCGCGGGTGTTTTTCCGGTCCAATATTCGTAGGGATCGACACCGAGGAAACGTCTCGAAAATTCGTACGAACCGTAGAGAGTGCCGCGCGCGTCGCTGCCTGCGATCACGAGAGTAGTTTTGCCTTTAGCCGGTTTGTCTTTGAGTGAGACGAGAACGAAGGCCTCCGGGCCGGGGTCTTTAGCTGATACGCGCACGACACCTTTTTCGGCGAGCGCGCGGATTCCGCCGTGCGAGTCCCGTGTGCCGATGAATATGACGCGGTCGTATTTCTTGTCCTTGTACGATTTATAAGCCTTGTACGCCAGCGGGACCGGTTTTTCGCCGCAAACTCTTTCGATGTCTTTCGCGAGATCGGCTGCGGCGGTCTTTTCGGCGGGCGACGGATTGTCGCCGCCGACAATCAGCAACGGCGCAGCTCCGGCTACCGTTCCGCACAACAGTATTAGCATTACCGTAAAGAATATCTTCTTAATTTGAGTCACTATGTTTGCTCCTTCGGTTGTTTGATCGGGCGGCACTCGAAATACGAGACCCGAACTCTAATGGGCGTGTCGCGCCCGCGTCACGAATATTCTAATAGAAAAATACTCGTTTTTTGTACCCGGCGATCAGTTAATTACAGATTCAATTGATAATTGATCTCTACAATATTTCTTTGAAATTTTTCAGAATTCAATCATAATAGATCGAGCAACAAAAAAGGGGGCTATGAGATATGTCGGCAGTCAGCAAAAGAAATGTGGCAAAAGAGAATAAAAAATCGTGCGGTGGTACGGATTGTGCCGCTTCGACGACGAAGATAAAAAACAACCCGATTATAGTGACGAAGTTCGGCGGAACGCCGATGGCAAGCTCGGAAAACATCGAGAAAGTCATCGGGATGGTTCTCAAAAATCCGAAGCGGAAAATAGTTGTTGTATCCGCTCCGGGGAAGCGCCCGGACGGCGGGCCGAAGGTGGCCGAACTGCTGGCGAACGCGTCGAAGAAGAATCTGCCGGACAATCGCAAGGTGACCGACTTGCTGATCAGCGCCGCAGAGTCCGCTTCGAAATCCGAAGAGCGCGCGAAGGTTGTGCGGGAGATCATAAGCCGGTTCGCGGAGATAGCGGACAACACCGGCGCGGGCACGGACATGCTTGAAGATGCGGTGCATGATCTTGAAAAGAGGCTATCAAGCAAGGCGGCGAAAGTGGAGCGGCTTGACGCGATCAAGGCATACGGTGAGGAGTGGTCCGCTCGCATTCTCGCAAAGGCGCTTGTGAACCGTGGCGTGAAGGCAAAATACATCGATCCGAAGGAAGCGGGTATCGTCGTGACCCCGCAGTTCGGTAACTCGCAGCCGGAGGAAGTGACTTTTAAGAATATTAAGAAGTACGCCGGCACGAAGGAAATACTCGTTGTGCCGGGATTCTACGGATATACGAAGGATGGCCGCATCGCTACGTTCAGCCGCGGTGGCTCGGACCTGACCGGATCGTTGTTCGCTGCGGCGGTAAACGCGGAAGTTTACGAAAACTTCTCGGACGTACCGGGTATTTTTGTTGCCGATCCGAAAATAGCCGATAAGCCGAAACCGGATATTATCAAGAAGCTGACGTTCAGGGAACTGCGCGAGCTTGCTTATTCCGGATTCTCGGTTTTCCACGACGAGGCGGTTCAGCCGATTCTGAAGTACGCTCCGAATGTTCCGATACACGTGCGGCACTTCGCGTATCCCGACCTTCAGGGCACATGGATCGTCATGCAGCGGCGGGCGGTGAAACACGAAGTGGCCGGGATCGCGGTGGACTTCGGATTTGTTTCGATTAATGTAGAGAAGCACCTGATGAACAGGGAGATCGGATTCGGCCGGCGGCTCCTGCAGATTTTTGAGGATCACGGCCTATCATACGAACACTCGCCGTCGAGCATCGACAGCATCTCGGTTGTATTGAGGATGAAGAAGATCGAGCAGGAGCAATTGCTGGACAACATCGTGAAGAGAATTGCGAAGGAATTCAATCCGGACAACATAAGAGTGGAAAAAGACCTCGCGATGATCTGCATAGTCGGCGAAGGCATGAAGGCCAGCGTAGGAATCGCCGCGAACGCGACGGAGGCCATCTCGGCGGCTGGTGTGAACATCGAGATGATCACGCAGGGCGCTTCCGAAATCAGCATTGTGTTCGGTGTTAAGGACAAGGGAGCGAAGGATGCAGTTAGATCGCTCTATAAGAAACTGGTGCTCGGCAGGAAAAAAAGCGCAAAGAAACGATAAGCGGAACTTAACGGAAATATACGAGGGGCTTCCGGAAGGGAGCCCCTTTTAGTTTTCGAGAAGTTCGATTGCGGCTTGATATACGGTTTCGGTCGAGATGTCTTCAAGGCATTTTCTATGAGTGCAGTTATGATCCGAGCACGGGGTGCAGTCCGCAAAGAGGCAGATTTCTCTTTTGCGTGCACCGAGTAGTCCGAAGCGACCCGGAAGTGTCGGGCCGTAGATTCCTACGCAGGGCGCTCCCGTTGCGTCGGCGACATGCAGCGGGCCGGAATCGACTCCGACAATCACATTGCAACGCGCCATCAGCGCGGCGGAATCGAGGATGGATTTTCGGGAGAAGTCTTCGATGAGGATGCTTGTTTTTGCTTTTGATGTAATTTCATCTATGACGGTTTTGTCGGCGGGCGATCCGAAGCATATCACCCGGCAGCCAGCTTTTTCCGCGAGCATGTCGCAAAGTTCCGCGAATTTACCCGAGTTCCAGTTTCTCGAATGGTGTCCTGCGGCGGGTATGATCCCCGCGAGCAGGTCTTCCGGCGACACACTGCAACCCGAATAGAACTCTTCGGCGTAGCGCCGGTTCTCCTCGGGGATTTGTATTTCGAGCGTGGCGGATGGATTCGGTGCGCCGAGTGCTCGGACGAGATCGAGCGAAATGTCGGCGGTGTGCCGTTTGTCTCTGTCCGGCGACTCAACCGGAAAATCCGAGAAGAAGTTGTTCGAGGAGTAGCTAACGAGATAACGCGCGCCGCCGAGCGAAAGGAGCATGGACGGCGCAAATTTCCTCTGCGTGTCCACAATGAGGTCGAACCGCTCTTTTCTCATGTCTTTTATGAATTTCAGCAGTTGGCCGGCGGTGCGCGATTCGTAAAAATGGAATTCAAACAAATCGTCGATGTACGGGCAGTTGTCGAATACCGGGCGAACGTAGCCGCGTTGCAGTTTGCCTATGAAAGTTGTTTTCGCGCCGGGGAATAACCGCTTCAGTTCCCTGAACAGCGGAATTATGAACAGCAGGTCGCCGAGGCCCGGAATACCGATATAAACCCCGATTTTCCGGATGTTGTTCAGTGATCCCGGTTTTTTTTTCACTGTTTTTTCTCCGAAGAAACGGCGCGATGTCAGGAGCGGCTTTTTTCGCGGATGAATTCGTCGTAAACCCGCGAAAGGCCTTCGAGCCGCTCGACGTTGTTTTTCGACTTGTCGCCTCGTGCGAACTTTCGCCGCCGCGACCAGAGTTTCGGGTATATCTGCGCCGCCATGATCGCCCGCAGGGCCGCTCTGTGCATCGCTGGATAGTGCTTCTTGTAGAAATGGAATATCCATTTGTAATGATTGTACGAAATTTTCGCCATGTCGTGATACGTGTCGCTGTCCAGATGCCGCTGCCCGCGTTTATGGATCACCGACACGGAGTGGAGATAGTGTATTCTCCAGCCCGCGCGGCGCGCGCGCCAGCAGAGTTCGACGTCTTCGCCGTACATCCAGAATTCCTCGTCGAACGAACCGACTTCATCGACAGTCTCGCGGCGGATCATGAAGCATGCCCCGCAGATCACTTCGACCTCGGTGTCTTTCGTTATTTCACCCGGTTTCACTTCGTAGCCGCCGAACCACTTGCCGAGGTAGAGCGTGTCGATAAGCGTTCGGGGAAGGGTGGGGAACCTGTAGATGCACGGCTCCTCGCTTCCGTCCGAGTTGACGGTACGGCAACCGATTATACCGGCCTTCGGGTTTGCTCTGAAAAACTCCGCCATTGCTTTTAGCGTGCCCGGCGGCATTTCCGTATCAGGATTCAGGAAAAGGATCAGATCGCCGGTCGAGAGCGCGACTCCCTGATTGCAGGCTTTCGCGAAACCGGCGTTATCTTTGTTTTCGACGATTGTAACCCACGGGTGCGTCTGCCGGAACGCCGCCACCGAACCGTCGGATGAGGTGTTGTCCACAAGGATAACCTCGAAAGCAAGTTCCGATCGGATGCGTTCGAGCGAGGCAAGGCACTCGAGCACGAGCTGTTTCATGTTGTAGTTGACGATTATGATCGAAAGGTCCATGCGCCGCCGCCGTCAGCGAATGATCTGGCGGACTCCTTTGAAAACTTCTTTCGGCAGTATTGCGCCGAGGCAGAAATATTTTTCGACGTCGAGCTCGCATTCCGGGCACGAGCAGGGCGAGCAATCGACGCCCCGGTAGAATGTCAGGTTGCCGACACCGGCCGGTGCGTGGTATGCGGGGTTGGTTGGCCCGAACAGGCCGGCGGTGGGCACTTCGAGGAGCGCGGCGGCGTGCATCAGCCCGCTGTCGTTGCTTACGAATGCCGAACAGCGCTCGATCAACGCGATTGCCTGCCGGATTGTCGTTTCCCCGGATGCGATTGCGAATGAGCACTCTTCACCCGCGATGCGTTGTATTTCTTCCGCGCGGTTTCTTTCCTCCGCTGAGCCGAATACGATGAATCTCGCGCCGACGGCGCCGGCCAGTTTCTGCGCGAGGTCCGCGTAATGCTCGACCGGCCACTGTTTCGAGCGCCACCCGCCCGCGGGATTCAGACCGACTATTTTATCTCCATTCAGATATCCGTGTCTTGCCAGAAAATCCGATGCGAAAGCTCGATCCGATTCGGACAGCCAGATTTCGTTGTATCTGCGCTTCGGAATGATGCCGACTGTTTTGAGAATTTCAAACACGCCTTCGACACCGTTCATCGGGCGTTCGAGCGTTATGATTTTCGACCTGTAGCGCGCTCCAGATATTTTCGAAATGATGTCGAAGCGGTTAGTGTTCTGAAGATTCAGGACGAGGTCGAACCCGTAAGACCTGATGTCGAACGCGAATTTGATGAAACCTTTCAGGTCTTCCGAATTTTTTCTTTTTTTGTAGGGGATAATTTCAGTGACGTAGGGACATGGTTCCATGAGCTCGACATACTGCTCGCTCGTCATGAAATAAATCTTCGCGGTCGGAAAGTATTTTGCCACGGCGACAAGCGCCGGGAACGATCTGATTAAATCGCCGAGCGCACTCGTTTTGATGACGAGTATCTTTTTCACCGTGTCTTTGTCAATTTCAATGCGAGTCATAACATGACCGTTTCACCGGGCACGCTTAATCCCGTGCCGACAAAAGGCTCCATATACAATATCTATTTTCCGGCCGATTTTTTGCTTGCGCCGAAAATGCCGCCTGCGAGCTCGCGATACGCGCGGTATCTCGACAGCGTTTTCTCGTCAGCGCTCCCGGTGCGGATGCGAAGCCCGTTGAGGAGAAGTTTGTAAGCTATTTCCATGTAGATGAACAGCGCCCAGACCGCCACAAACGGCTTCGGGTAGTGCTTATTGTATAGGTAAAGTGCGCTGCGCCGCGAACTTGTTATCGTTATGTAAGGCTCCTGATCCGTGCTTGCGTATCCGTGATGGATGATGTTCCTGTTTTTCAGCGCGTACGTGTCCCAACCCTTGCGCCGGGTGCGAATGCACCAGTCGATGTCGTCGGCGTAAAGGAACGAATTCTCGTCCAATAGACCCACCTGATTGGCGGCGGTGCGGCGGATCATCAGGCAGGCGCCCTTTACGATGTCCACCGGGATCGCGCCCTCCTCGAAGATCGGCGGGTGCAGGTCTCTGATCTTCAGAACTCGTTTTGCTATCTTTGAGAAGAACGGCATCTTTTCAAAGTATCGCGAGAGCGGCACCGGAAAGTCGAACCACGAAGTTTGCAGCGAACCGTCGGTATTAAGAAGCTGACAGCCGACCACGCCGACGTGCGGGTGCGCGTCGAGGAATCGCACCATCGCGCCCAAAGCGTCCGGGTTTACTTCCGTATCCGGATTGAGAAGCAGTATGTGTTTCGATTCCGATTTTCGTATGCCCTGATTATTCGCCACCGAATATCCGACGTTGTTGTTGTTGCGTATCAGCAGAGCATCCGGATATTTCGCGACCGTCATCTCCGCCGAACCGTCGCCGGAATTGTTGTCCACGACAACGACCCTGTATGAGAACGGGTATTCCGAGGAATAGATCGACGCGAGACACTTGTCGAGCAGGTCGCGTGTTTTGTAACTAACTATTATTATCGCAAGGTCAAACATTTTTCTTCAGCAGTTCGTCGGCCGCGGCGGTTATTGCTTCAGGCGGAATGTCGCCGATGCACGAGTCGCGTCCGCACTCCGGAAATTTGCACGGGTTGCATGGCTCCCTGTGCCATACTATTCTGTGAGCCTCGCCGCGCGGCCCGTATCTTTCGGCGTTTGTCGGTCCGAAAATCGCAACTGTCGGTGTTCCGACCGCCACACCAAGGTGCATCGGGCCGCTGTCGTTCGAGATCAGCATCCGACAGTTCTTCAGCAGCGCGCCGGTTTCGAGAAGATCGAGCGTACCGGCAAGGTTCAAAGCGCGTCCGCCGAGCGCTGCGGTTGCCTTTTCGCAAACCTCCCGGTCCGGCGCCGCTCCTATCAGAACGAACCGCAGTCTGTCGCCGCCGTCGATCGATTCGATCGCCTTCGCCAATTTTTCGACCGGATAAAGTTTATACGGACTCCCCGCGCCGGGATAGACCGCGACCACGTTTTTTTTCGGATTCTCCAGCCCGAGGTCGGCTGTTTTTGCAATAACCTTATTCTCGATGTCCTGAGGAATCGTTATGTATATCTGCCTCGTTGTCGGCTTAATTCCCGCCAGTTCAAGCACATCGAGATGTCTGTCGATGGCGTGGCGGCTCATTACATTCTGATTTTTCAGATGCGCTTTATGTGCCGCTATTCTGTATCTCGACCGCACGAAGTACGGGAAAGCCGAATTTCTCAGATCAACCGCGAGGTCGAACCGTTTAGCGCGTAATTCACCGACAAACTTTGCCGCGCCGCTGAATTTCGCGTGGCGTCCGCGATTTTCGTAAATGTACAGGGCGTCGGCCCATTCGTGCTTGTCGATCAGCGGCGCCGCTGTGGGGCCCGTGACCACGGTCAGCTTTGCCCCCGGAAAGTTATCTTTCAGCGATTTCATGGCTGGGGTGGTGAGGATGACGTCGCCGATGCAAGTCAGGCTGATCAGGAGCATCCTGTCCACGTTCTTATAGAAATTGCCGGAACTTTCCATGTCAGGGTCTCCCGGCCCGCGCGGCGAGTAATTCTTTGTAAACGTCTTCGATCTGTTTCGCGGTTCTGTCAACGTCGAACTCGCGCAGCACGAGCTCTCGCGCCGCTTGTGCTCTGGCGGCTGCTTCGTTCGGCTTTTCGAGCGCTTCGATCAGCATTCCGGCGACTGCTGCCGGGTCGTTCGGCGGGGCGAGCAGCCCCGTCTCGCCGTGCCGTATCACCTCTCTGATTCCCGCTACGTCGGTCATAACGACCGGCACGCTGAACAGCACTGATTCGACAAGAATAACCGGCAGTCCCTCTTTGGCAACCGACGACAGCACGGAAACGTCGAGCGAATTTAAGATGCGCGGCAGGTCGCGTCGAGTGCCCGCGAAAGTCACTTTGTCCGCGACTCCGAGGGCGGCGGCCTGTTTTTCGAGTTCGGGGCGCAGTTCGCCGTCCCCTACAATCAGAAGCCTCGCTTCGGGACGTTTTGATACGACCGCGGGGAATGCGTCGAGCAGCACGGAATGGCCTTTCATGGGCACAAGCCGTGCAACCGTTCCTATTACCTTGTGCGAATCGTCAAATCCGAATTCCGCTCTCGCATTTTCCTTGTTATCGAGCGCTTCTTTATATCTTCGGAAGTCGATACCCGTGTAAACGCGCACCATGAAATTCTCCGGCACGTTCTGCCGCCGAAGGTCGTTGTGGACGGCGTCGGAACAGGGGAGGATTTTATCGCATTTCATATACCTGTTTTTTTTGGTGATTTTGAGCACCGACGCGACGCATGGGATTCCAGCAAGGCGCGCTGCTGCCGAGCCGAGTTGCGCGCTGCTTGTCAGATGCGTGTGAATCACGTC
>CAYPEK010000042.1:0-32655 GCA_964409645.1 uncultured bacterium
AAAATCGATTTTTTTAATCTGATTTTCAAAAACTATTTTTTTCAGAGGTCTCAATTTATAAATAAAGGTACAAATCAAAATGAGCGGGATTTATCTGCTTTCTATTATGATTGTGACTGGGCCGGCGTTTTGAGCGTCGATGTCCATCATCGCGCCGAACACTCCTTTTTGGACTTCGAGGTGCTCGCGCGCTTTTGAGATAAAAAGCTCGTAGAGACTTTCGGCAAGTTCCGGTGCGGCTGCGCCCATGAAATTGGGGCGGTTTCCTCTCCGGCAGTCCGCCAGCAGTGTGAACTGCGAAATTGCGAGTATGGAATATTTAAGGTCGAGCGCCGAGAGGTTCATTTTCTCCTGTGCATCCTCGAAAATGCGAAGGTTTACTATTTTTCTGACCATGTAATCGACATCTGTTTCCGTGTCGCCTTCCGCGACGCCGAGAAATACGAGAAGGCCGGGACCGATGCGGCCGACTTCCGTTCCGTCCACCGCCACCGCCGCCGATTTGACCCGCTGCACGACTGCTCTCATTTTGGCTGCTCCACAATATTTTATATGAGGATAATATACACCACTGAAATAAAGTCGCGAATACAAAGGTGAATACTTTTGCTGAGGATTAATGCTTATTCCGTTTTCTGATGAACTTTGCCGTTTGTAGCTTTATCTATATTGTTGAGGAGCCGTTCAAGGCTGAACGGTTTGCGTTTGAAGGAGGCAATGCCGAGAGTGCGCGCGTCAGGCTCGATGGATGCGTCCGCGCTGGCGAAGATGAATTTAGCGGCAGGGTCGATTTTAAGTATCTGGCGAGCTGCCTCCACACCACTCTGTCCGGGCAGCCTGTGGTCCATGATAACCACGTCCGGTTTTTCCGCGAGGCCGGCGAATTTCTCGACTGCTTCGATCCCGTTCATCGACCAACCGACAATCTCATATCCCGAAGTCTCGAGCGCGTCAATGTAGAACTCCATCAGGTCGTTTTCATCTTCGACTATGAAAATCTTTTTAGTCATAGGCTCACGCTTTCGGTATAGCGATCACAAACATGCTGCCGGAAGTATAATCTCCTGCGGTACGGTCTTCCACCCAGATGCTGCCTCCGAATTTTTCCGTGATTTCTCTTGCGAGAGAGAGACCGAGCCCCATCCCTTTTTCAGAGCTGATCTTCGAGAACCGGTCGAAGATTTTTTCTTTTATGTTGTCCGGCACACCGGGCCCGTTGTCTGTTATGCACAACTCCCAGAATGACTCAGGTTCGTTTGCTGCGTCGCGTATTTCGATTTCGAGTTCGATTTTATCACTGTGTGAGTGCTTAACTGCATTGTCGAGAACATTGATTGCCACGGAGTCGAGGAGTTCGGTGGCGTCGGTGTACTTATGTCCCGAAGGATCGAACTTAACGATGATATTTTTTGCGGGGTACAGCGTTTTTATCATTCTTACTGCTTCCGCAACGACGCTGTTCAGGTCTATTTTCTTGAGGTGGTGTTTTTCGATATGCTTCACCTGCGAGAATGCGCGCACCTTCGAGATCAGATTTTCGCTTCTCGACAGTTGGCGTTTGCAGGACTGGAGATATTTAACCTGCTTTTCGTTCAGGCCGCCCTGCATCTCTATCAGCGTGAGATTGCCGAGAATTGTCTGGTTGAAATTAGTGAGATCGTGGGACATCAGGTCGAGATAAAATTCAGACTCTCTCTTCGATTTCAGTAACTGCTCCTCCGCTTGTTTGCGGCCCGTGATGTCGCGGGATATGCCAAGAACGGCGGATATCTCACCATCGCTGTTTTTCAACGGCACAAGAACACTGTCAAGCCATCTGAAGCTGTCTTTGAATGCAGTAACGGTCTCCACGTGGACAAGCTCGTGAGATTCGAGAACTTTCACGATGTTTTTGTGCTGCCGAGTCGCGATGTTGCCCGGGAAAAGGGACCCGCGTGGCTTGCCTACCAGTTCATCGGGGGTACATCCGAGTTGTGCCGCGGCGTAGCTGTTGACGTAAAGGACTATATCATTGGGATCGACTATGAAAATAAAGTCCTGCGCGGCTTCCGCGAGCGAGCGGTATCTTTCCTCGCTCTCCTTCAGCGCGGTCTCTGTCCTTTTATTCTTTGTTATGTCCATCGCAATCTCTACGGCGCCCGCGAGTTTACCGGCGTCATCAAAAACCGGATAGCTTCTGATGTGCCACACCATATTGTCCGGTGTAGTTACTTCCGACTCGAACGATTCTCCGGTTTTCAAAGTTTTTTCCACCGGACACGCATGGCATGGCGTATTTGCACCGTACCACAGATCGTGACATTTGCGGCCTTTCATAACTTCTATGTTTAGGCCGAGAGAATCCGCCGCCGCGCGGTTAGCCCATATTATTTCGAGATCGTTGTTGTAATAAATTACGTGTTCGTTAGTTGCATTGAGAACAGTAGCTTTTTCGTATTCGCTTTTCTTGACTGCTTCTTCCGCCAGTTTGCGAGTCGTTATATCGCGTACGACCGACAGAACGCTCTTTGGCTTTGTATCAGATGATCCTACCGGTATCATGGACGATTCAAAATACTGAATGCCGTTCGGCATCTGAAGAGAATACTCCACAGTGACTTTTTCCGAGGTTTCCAGACATTTATTAAATGCCGAGATCAGCTTCTCGCCGCTTTCCCCCGGAATGACTTCGAGGATGTTTTTTCCGATAAAGAGTTTCGGGTCTGCGTACAAGCTGGAGGGATCAGGAGTGAAGTGATCAAGAAAGCGGCCTTCGGAGTCTAGATCGAACACCATATCAGGCATCGCGTCGAGCAGTGCTTTTAACCGGTTTTTCGCCTTGCGTGATTCCTTCTCAGCGGATTCGCTCTCGGCTGCTTTTCGCCTGACACTTTTCAGTTCTTCCTCAAGTTCGGCGATTCGTTTATTAAGGTCTTCTAACGATCTGTCTTTCATTTTACTTAAAGCCGCATATCTTTCTTTTTTTGCGATGCAGTTTATCGTTTAATGTTATTTCATCCTATGAAACAACCTGTTCGGCGACTTTTATTTGAACTAATCATTAATAATTTTAACATTATTTATCCTTTTTAACAGTTATTCAATATATTTTTTACTCGTGTATTCCGTAGAATGCTTTCAAGCTGCTTAACTGTGATGTTTGTAATTTACGATACCACTTGACGAATTTGCAAAAAAAACGATAATTGTGAATGAGCATTCACATAATGGGGTGGCATAAATGGGAGCAAAAAAAGTGGGAACGCAGATAAGGCGGGAGCAGATCGCTCACGCTGCGATGGTAATAATCGCTGAAGACGGAGTGTCGGATCTGAACATAGCGACGATAGCGGATACAGTAGGCATTGTGCCGTCCGCGGTTTACAGACATTTCAAAAATAAGGATGAGATAATCGACGCTGTGCTGGACCAGTTGAGGGACAGGATGCTGGGGAACCTGCAAATTGCTCTGGGAAAGGCGCAAAAACCGGTCGAGCAGCTAAAAACACTGGTATTTCTTCAATTGGACATGATGAAGGAAATACGGACGGTGCCGAAAATACTGTTTTCGCACGATCTGGTGGTCGGCACTCCGGAGAGGCGAAGTAAGGTTTATGCGATAGTGAAGGGGATGCTTGCGAAGGTGGGGGAAATAATCATGAACGGGCAGGAACGTGGCGAGATAAGGCGCGATGTTGACCCTGAGACGCTTGCAATGATGTTTCTTGGCATCATACAGCCGACGGTAATAATCTGGTATCTTAGCGACGGCGAGTTTGACGTAAAGAAGCATGCAAAGAAGTCGTGGGCCGCATTCAGCAAATATATGGCGGTTGGTCTCGAATAATGTGAAATTATATTCACTTAATATGACATGGCAGGCGCATAAAACGGAGGCGTTATGAAAAAGAAAAAGATAATCATTCTCCCGCTGCTTATTCTGGCGGCTGTCGCCGGTGTGTTTATTTATCGGAACCACGGCGGCGCAAAACAACCGGACAAAGATGTGATAGCCGTCTCGGGAAACATAGAGGTTATTGAGACCGAGACAAGCTTCAGGGCGCCGGGGCGCGTGATGGAGCGGCTTGTTGATGAAGGGGATATCGTGAAAGCCGGGCAGTTGATCGCGCGTCTGGACCCGACAGAGATGGAGAAACAGGTCGATGTGCAGCGCGGCGATGTGATGACGGCGCGGGCGGCGCTCGCCGATCTCGAGGCCGGATCGAGGCCGGAGGAGATTGCCGCTGCGGAGGCGGATGTGGATCGTGCACAGGCTATGCTCGACAAGTTGCTTGCGGGGTCGCGGCCGGAGGAAATTTCGGCGGCGGATGCGCAGGTGAGGACGTTGAACGCGCAATTGGACCGGGCAAAATCGGAATACGAGCGTTGCAAGCGGCTGTACGACAGCGGAGTGATAGCGGAGAGAGAACTGATTGCGGCACGTACGGCGTACGAGGCGGCGGTGTCGAGCAAGGACGCTCTTTCAGATCAGAAAAAAATCGTAGTGGAAGGGCCTCGAAAAGAGGACATCTTACAGGCGCGTGCCGCGCTGAGACAGGCGAAGGAAAAACTCGCGCTTGTGAAAGAGGGCCCGCGAAAACAGACAGTTGAGCAAGCACGAGCGCGTATGGCTCAGGCGGAATCGGCGCTTTCTCTCGCGGAGACGAAGCTCGGTTATGTGGAACTGAGATCGCCGGTCGGCGGGGTGGTGATATCGAAGAATGTGGAGCCGGGTGAGTATGTCACACCGGGGTCGCCGGTGGTGACGATAGGCGACATGAATAATGTATTCCTGCGGGCGTATATCAATGAGGACGATCTCGGTAAGGTGAAGACGGGCGGCAAGGTCTGCGTCTCGACGGACACGTATCCCGGGAAGAAATACGATGGCCGCATCTCGTTCATCGCGCAGGAGGCGGAGTTCACGCCGAAGAATGTGCAGACGGCAAAGGAGCGCGTGAAGTTGGTGTACAGGGTGAAGGTTGCGATACCAAACCCGGATATGGAACTGAAACCGGGAATGCCGGCGGACGGGGAGATTCTTTTAAATGAAGGGGAAAGCTGTAAATAGTAGCGAGTATTCAGTAGCGAGGATAGAGGGAAAGGCAAAAGCAAAAAACGGTAGCTGGTAGCTGGAGGGAAAGACAAAAAGCAACATTACGATTATGTAGGGCGGGGTCGCCGTACCCCGCCGATCATTAATATAAGCCGTGCGCGTAAGCAAGCGGTCACGTGGAGTGTTTTGTGGAAGCGATAAGGGTTGAAGGACTGATAAAAGAGTTCGACGGTTTCCGCGCGTTGGATGGCGTTACGTTCGACGTTGCGGAAGGCGAACTTTTTGGCCTAGTGGGGCCGGACGGCGCGGGGAAAACGACAGCGATGCGGATTCTCACGTCGATAATGGACCCGACGGCGGGCGATGCGTGGGTTGACGGGCTTCACATTGCTAAAGATGCGGAGTCGATAAAAGACAGGATAGGTTATATGAGTCAGCGGTTTGGACTCTATCCGGACCTGACTGTAATGGAGAACATAAATTTTTACGCGGACATATACGGCGTGCCGAAGCGCGGTCGAGCGGAACAGGTGGACAAGCTGTTGGCGTTCAGCAATCTTGTGCCGTTCAAGCGACGGCAGGCCGGGAATCTCTCGGGCGGCATGAAGCAGAAACTCGGGCTCGTGTGTGCGCTAATACATACACCGAAGGTGCTGTTTCTTGACGAACCGACGAATGGCGTTGACCCTGTGAGCAGGCGCGATTTCTGGCGGATTTTGTACCAGTTGTTGCGAGAAAAGGTGACGGTGTTCGTATCGACGGCTTATCTGGATGAAGCGGAGAGGTGCAATCGGGTCGGCCTGATCCACAAGGGCAAGATTCTCGCGGTCGGCACGCCGGACGAGGTGAAGAGGCTGATGCGCGGTTCGATTGTCGAAGTGCGGGCGGCATCGCCAAGGGGCGCGGCCACTCTTCTTCGAGGTAGATTGCAGGTGGAATCGGTTGGTTTGTTCGGAGACCGAGTACACATAGTCACCGATTCGCCGGATAGGGCTGCTGCGGAAGCAGAGAAGATTCTAAACGAATCCGGCATGAAATTCTTGGGTGTAAGGCGAATCGATCCGTCGCTGGAGGATGTGTTTGTGTCGGTGTTGTCCGACGAGGAAAGATAGAAATTAATTTGAATCGGCAGATTGAGCGGTTGGGGAAATGTTACAGGATTCGGGTGAAAAAGCTGTTGTTGTGAAAGACCTTGTGAAACGGTTCGGCGCTTTCACGGCTGTTGACCGTGTGAGTTTCGATGTTTCGCGCGGCGAGATATTCGGATTTCTCGGGCCTAACGGGGCGGGGAAGTCAACGACGATCAGGATGTTGTGCGGCCTTCTGTCACCGAGCGGCGGCGGCGGCTCCGTCGCGGGATACGACATTCTTAAGCAGCAGGAGAAGATTAAGCAGCACATAGGATACATGAGCCAGAAGTTTTCGCTTTATGAAGACCTGACGGTGGAGGAAAACATAGATTTTTTCAGCGGGGTGTATCGGATACCGAAGGACAAAAAGAGCGCCCGAAAGGAATGGGTGATAGAAATGGCGGGGCTTGTGGAGCACCGCGGTTCGCGGACCGGTGTTCTTTCCGGAGGGTGGAAGCAGCGGCTCGCGCTCGGGTGTGCGATATTGCATGAGCCGCCGATCATTTTTCTGGACGAGCCGACGTCGGGTGTGGACCCTGTGAGCCGCCGGAGGTTCTGGAGCTTTATATACGAACTCGCAGGGCAGGGTACGACTGTTTTTGTCACGACGCATTATATGGACGAGGCGGAATACTGCGACAGGCTTGGGTTGATATATCGGGGCGAGCTGACGGCGCTTGGCACGCCCGGCGAGTTGAAGGGCGAGCTGATGAAGGATCACGTGCTCGAAGTGCGCTGCGCCCGGCCGCATGAAGCGATGGTTGCTGTAGAGCAATTGCAGGAGGTGAAGGAGACGGCGTTGTTCGGGAACGGACTACATGTTGTGGCCGCGGATGCGGAAGCGGCTGCGGCGGCTGTCGGCGCCGCATTGTCGGCGGGCGGTTTCGATGTGGAACGCATCGAGCGAATTCTGCCCTCGCTTGAGGATGTGTTTGTTTCGCTGATAGAGTCGAGGGACCGGGCGGAGCGGCCTCAGACGGAGGTGCGCAAATGAAGCCGGGGCGCATTCTTGCTGTTGCGAGAAAAGAGTTTCTGCACATTGCGCGGGACGTCCGGAGCCTCGCGATGGCTTTCGGCATTCCGGTTCTTCTGCTGGTGCTGTTCGGTTATGCGCTCACACTCGATGTGAACGACGTGCCGATCGTGGTGATGGACAGGAGCGGAACGGCGGCGAGTCGCGACTTCATATCGAGATTTGCCGGATCGCCTTATTTTGACGTGAAAGGCTCGGTTGATAATTATGCACAGATGGAGCGAGAGGTGGATTTCGGGCGCGCGTTGGGCGGTTTGGTGATACCGTCCGATTTCGGGGAACGTGTGGCGACGGGACGCGGGGCGAGTGTGCAGATGATATTCGACGGGAGCGATTCGAACACTGCGACGATAGCAATGGGGTATGCCGATTCGATCGCACTCGGCTACTCGCAGGAAATTATTGTTAAGGCGATGCGGTTGAAAGGGGCTGCTGTTTCCACCTCACCGCTTGACGTGCGGCCACGCGTTTGGTTCAACACCGATATGCAGTCGAAGAATTTCATCATTCCGGGGCTGATTGCGGTGATAATGATGACGATTTCGGCGCTGCTGACGTCGCTGACCGTGGCGAAGGAGTGGGAGACCGGCACGATGGAGCAATTGATATCAACGCCGGTGCGCGGGCCGGAACTTGTGCTCGGCAAACTGATTCCTTACTTTGTGATAGGAATGCTGGACATGCTGATAGCCGTACTCATGGCGGAGTTCTATTTCGCGGTGCACGTGCAGGGCAGTGTGTTGTTGCTGTTCGGCATGGCGGCTGTGTTTCTGACGGGTGCGATGTCGCTCGGTATCCTGATCAGTATCAACGCGAAAAGTCAGATACTTGCAAGCCAGATGGCGATGGTGATGACGTTCGTGCCGTCGCTGCTGATGTCCGGTTTTGTTTTCGCGATCGCGAACATGCCGAAGGCGCTGCAAATGATTTCGTACGTGGTGCCGGCGAGATATTTCGTGGCGCTGCTGCGCGGAATATATCTGAAGGGCGTGGGGCTGGAGGTTTTGAAGGGTGAGGCGGCGATGCTTGCGGCATTCAGCGCGATAGTGCTTGCGGCAGCGATAAAGAAATTCAAAAAGAAGTTGGTGTAAACCTTGTTCGAACGAATCGGACGGATGCTGATTAAGGAGTTTTTGCAGATATTTCGCGATCCGCGGATGCGGTTTGTCGTTTTCGGGATACCGGTGATACAGACTCTTGTATTTGGTTATGTTGTGTCCATGGACGTGAGAAACATCAGGACGGTCGTCGCGGATTACGACAACTCGGTGGAGAGCCGCGAGCTTGTGAGCCGGTTCGAGCGGTCCGGGTATTTCAGCGTTGTGGAGCATGCCGGATCTGAGGCGCGCGTGCGCGAGCTGATCGACCGCGGCGAGGCGCTTGCGGCGATAAAGCTGAACGCGGGGTTCGGCGAGCGTATCCGGGCAGGGAATACAGCGGCCGTGCAGATCATTCTCGATGGGACGGACTCGAACACAGCCGGGATCGCGCTGGGATATTGCGGGAAGATAGCGAGCGGATATTCGCGCGGCGTGCTTGTGGAGCGTATGAGGAAGAACGGGGTGGAAGCGCCTTCGCTTGTGGAGATAGAGTCGCGGGCGTGGTTTAACGATAATCTCGAAAGCCGCAACTATTTCGTACCGGGTGTGATCGCGACGCTGGTTATGCTGGTAACGCTGATGCTCACCGGGATGGCGATTGTGCGCGAGAAGGAGATCGGCACTATGGAGCAGTTGATGGTGACGCCGATCACGCCTGCCGAGTTCATTATCGGCAAGACGATTCCATTCGCGCTGATCGGCTTCGTTGACGTGCTTTTCATAACGGGGATCGGTGTGTTCTGGTTTCAGGTGCCGATCCGGGGCAGCATTCCGCTTCTTCTGTTCGCAACGTCGCTGTATCTGCTTACGTCGCTGAGCATTGGGCTGTTGATATCGTCAGTCAGTTCGACGCAGCAACAGGCGATCATGTCCACATTCCTCTTCTTCTTTCCAGCCATGCTGCTCTCTGGATTTATGTTTCCGATACGCAACATGCCTCAGGTGGTGCAGTGGATAACGTATCTCGACCCGTTGAGATACTACCTTGTTATAATTCGCGGGATATTCCTGAAGGGAGTCGGGCTAAACATCCTGTGGCCGCAGTATGTCGCTCTGGCGGTGATGGGCGTGATAATGATGTTCCTTTCGACGCGAAGGGTGAGGAAGACTCTTGTTTAAATGATGGATTAATTGATATTGATTGCATATTTTGGCGTATTTAACAGGGAGAAAATAATCTAATGCTATTATAGAATCGGTGAGAAAAAATGGTGGGGAAAAATGATAAAAACCGGTTTAAAAAAAGTACTTGTATTTATTACGTTACTTTCTATATGATATGCTTCGTGTAACGAAAGCGTTAATGAGAGGTGCACGGCATGACCGAAAACAACAAAGTACTCCTGAGTATTAAAAACCTGTCAAAGATTTATGACAATACCGTGCTCGCGGTCGATAATCTTAATCTCGACATAAACGCGAGCGAGATTTTCTGTATGCTCGGAGCCAACGGCGCAGGAAAGACATCAACGTTGATGCTCGTGCTCGGTTTTTCGGATCCGACGGGTGGCTCGGTCGAGATATGCGGGATAGATGTTAACAAGAACCCGCTCGAGGCCAAGAAACATGTGGCATTCGTCTCTGAAAACGTGCAGCTTTACGGCAACTTCACCGGTCGGCAGAACCTTGATTTCTTCACGAAACTAGCGGGCCGCAAGAACGTGTCGGACGAGGACTATTCGAAAGTGCTGTTGCGCGTCGGGCTGTCCGAAGCGGCGCACAAGCGGCGCGTTAAAGGCTACTCGAAAGGGATGCGGCAGCGTCTCGGTATAGCGATTGCGATAATGAAACAGGCGGACCTGATCCTGCTGGACGAGCCGACATCCGGGCTCGATCCGAAGGGCGGCATCGAGTTCCTGCGGCTGCTCGATGATCTACGATCCGAAGGCAAGGGTATTTTCATGACTACGCACGACATCTTCCGCGCGAAGGAAATCGCGGACCGTGTCGGTATCATGAGTTCAGGCAACCTCGTGCGCGAACTTGAGCGCGAGGAGATTGAAAAAGAAAACCTCGAAGAGCTTTACTTGAAATACATCAGTCAGGATATGACACACGGTCGAGTCATCAGCAAACAGCGCTGAAGCCGGGCGGCCGCGCACAACTTCCCGCGGGGAGAACCGAAAAATGTTCTATCAGATTATAAGGAAAGAAATACTACTGAACCTTGTCAGCTTCCGGTTCATCATTTCGATCATCCTGTTGTTCATTCTCGTAGTCGGTAGTATGAACATCATGGCGGTCAACTACGGGCGGCGGCTGCAAGACTACTCGGTCGGCAAACAGATGCACAATACCGATCTGGCAAGCATGAACAGCAGGCCGCAGTTCGAAGCGTTCGGCGTGACGAGAGACCCTCGTCCGTCTCTGCTGGGAATCTTTGCGTTCGGGCTCGATTCCCAGATGAGCCGTGCATTTATGATCCCCGGATTTGCAATGAAGGGGAGCGAGAATAACGCTCGAATGTCGGATTCCAACTCGAAGTTGTCCGGAGTTCAGCCGGAAGGCAGCAAGTATGCGAATCCGATATTCAATCTTTTCCAGTCTCCCGATTTTGTTTACATCATCAACGTTGTTCTGAGCCTTTTGGCGATTCTGTTTGCGTTCGACACAATTTCCGGCGAAAAGGAACAGCAGACCCTTAAGTTGATGCTGACAAATTCATTGCCGAGAGACATCATCCTGATCGGCAAATGGGTAGGCGGCACGCTTTCGATTCTCGTTCCATTCATATTTTCTTTCATGATAGGCACGCTGACGCTATTAGTAAGGCCGAACATTGAGCTTACTTCTGACGCCGGCACGAGAATAATGATAATTCTCGGATTGTCGATGCTGTACATCGCTGTTTTTTACCTGATAGGGCTAGTGTGCTCGACGTTCGCGGCACGCTCGTCAACCGCGCTGATAACATCGCTGTTCGTTTGGGTGTTTTTCGTGTTGGTCGTGCCGAATATAGCGCCTGTAATATCCCGGCAGTTCGTCGCAATTAAAACTTCGGACTCGATTGTGCGGGAATCGCAGCGGATGGAGTCTGACGAAACGCACAAGATATGGAATAGTCAGGACAGTGACGAAGAAAAACACAAGAAAATTCAAAAGCTCCGCGAGGAGTTGCCGAAACGGGTTTCACAGCTTGAGAACGATTGGCTCAGACGCCTCGAAAATCAGGTAAAACTCGCGCAGAATATATCACGCATTTCACCCTCCGCGGATTTTGTTTACGCGGTGACTACGATCGCGGGTACCGGCATAGCGGATTACAGGAAGACACGGGACGAAATACTTCGCTACCGCGATTTGCTCGGAGATAACAGAAACCGTTTCCTCAAGAATGACGACTCAAAACCGATCCCGATGCTCTATATTAAAGTCGATCTTGAAAAGGTGCCTACGTATGAAGATCGGCGTCTCGATCTGAACTCCAGCATCGGCAGTGCGATAATCGACTTCGTAATACTCGCGGTCTATCTTGTTGTGCTTTTCATGATCGCGTTCCTTAAGTTCCTGAATTACGACGTAAAATAATCCCGGAGGAGTGCTCATAACGCCATGCTCTTCAACCTTATAAAAAAAGAACTTCTGGACAATTTGCTCAGCTTCAGGTTCGCGGTGTCATCGATTATTGTGATCCTCATAATGGCGCTTAGCGTCGGCATTCTCATGCAGGACTATGTCGCACGCCGTGATTCCTATCTCCAGAACCAGAACGCCTACTACGAGCAAGCGAAAGGAAACGATAACTATCTCGAACTGATGTTCTCGGGCATCGGCACGGACAGGCCGACTTCCGAACTCCAGTTCCTTTATGCGAGCGTAGAGAAAAACCCCAACCGCACGACGACGATCTATCCGTTCTTCAAACCGTCGTTCATGGGAGAGCTAAATTTCAACCCGGTTTTCCCGCTTTTCCCGACGGTGGACCTGCTTTTCGTGGTGAGTATCGTTCTTAGCCTTCTTGCATTTGTCTTTTCGTATGATGCCGTGTGCGGCGAACGTGAGAACGGAACATTGAAACTGCTTATGTCGTACGCGATACCGCGCGACAGGATTATTCTCGCGAAATGGGTGGGCGGTTACGTTTCTTTGGCCATACCTTACATATTCGGGATGATTTTGTGTTCTCTTATAGTGCTGATTAACCCGGCCGTGAGATTGTCCGGTCAGGGATGGGGGGCGCTTTTCTTATCCATTATTATTTCATTATTGTTTATCGGGGTAATGTACTCCGTAGGCTTGTTTGTATCGGTTCGCAGCAAACTTTCATCCACCTCGATATCAGTTCTGCTGTTCATCTGGGTAATTTTCGTACTCGTCATACCTAACGCCACACCGTTTATTGTAGATAAGATTAAACCGGCTCCGTCTCCAAGTCAGGTGATGAGCCGCATCAAATTCAAATCGGGCGACTCCATCAATAAGCTCATAGATGAAATGATCGTGATGTTCGAAGACGCAACCGGGGTTAAGATCGAACAACTCGATTTCGGCGATCAGAAGAAGCAGGCCGAGGAAGAATCAGGGAGCAAGGCGCAGGCGTCGAGTTCGTCAAGTTCATCATCGAGCAGCTCGTCCACCTCCTCGTCGGGCGGTGAAGAGGAATCCGCCACAGCGAAGGCGTCATCCGCTGGCGTGGACTTACGGGCTATCGAGGAATTGGCCGGAACGATCACGGACAACGATCTGCGCGACCTCCAGCTCCGCGGCTGCAACGCATGGGTGGAAAAGCAGTTGAAGGAAAAGTATGGCATGTCGATGGATCAGGTCAAAAAGATGATTAAGGACTTCGGCGTTGACGTGGACATCAACGCGATTATGCGCCAGTGCGAAGATAAGAAAAAAGAACTGATCGAGATGAAGAAGTCCGGCGCGACAACCGAGGAGATGGCGAATCAGGCTGCCGGAAGCTCCGGCGCGGCCGCGGCTGTAGCTCAAGCCCAGCCGGCCCAGCAGGAGAAGAAGGTTAAACCGCAGGAAGTCATCTCCAAATTCATGTCGCTCCCTGAGGATGTAAAAGGCCAGTTCTTTACGCGGTACTACAACACATTCATTCAGGCTTTTAAGGAAAACAGCAAAATTAGTCAGGAAGAGGAAGACAAGTATTCACGCGCGGTGGATGCGCAGGTGACGATGACAAAGTGGATATCACGCGTGTCGCCTGTCTCTTCTTATATTTACGCGGTGACGGACGTTGCGGATACAGGCATCGAACACGAGAAATATCTCAAGATGAGCTTATGGAATTATCAGTCTCAGTTCCTCGATTTCATCACGAAAAAATTTAATATGCCCGATTCTCAACGCACGCACGGGATTTTCGGCGGCGCGCTCCGCGAGCCACCGTACACGCTCGATGAACTATCGAAATATCAGTATAAGCCGATGCCGATTCCGGATAGGCTAAAATACGCTCTGACAGACATCGCTATTCTGTTCGCTTTCATTGTCGCTTTCTTCCTCGCTGCGTTCTTCTCGTTCCTGCGGGCGGAGATCATAGACTGATGTCGGAACGGTTTTACGGATTATGATTTCGAGCGGTTGTTTCAATATATCTCTTGTACACCTCCTGTACGAGGCATTCACAGGCTACGAATGAGCCGCCGCGGAAACCCGCCTGCGATCCGTCCGATCCGCGCGTGCTTATCCGGTGTGCGCTTTTCGTTTCTGACTTGCTTAAGGAGCCTGTACAATGCCACAACAAAGTGAATTCGCGAATCTCGTAGAAAAATATTGCGCAGACAATTACGAACCGTTGCCTGTTGTCATCTCGCGCGGCGACGGCGTTTTCGTCTGGGACACCGACGGTAAAAAATACATCGACATGCTCAGTTCGTACTCCGCGCTGAGCCACGGATACAGGAATCCCAAGATTCTCGCCGCGCTTTTTGCGCAGTGTGAAAAGGTCACTCTGACCTCGCGTGCGTTCCACAACGATATCATCGGCCCTTTCCTCAAGCTACTGTGCGAAACAACAGGCTTTGAGAAGACGCTGCCGATGAACACTGGCGCTGAAGCCGTCGAAACGGGCCTCAAAGCCGTGCGTAAATGGGCGTATGAAGTCAAAGGCGTGCCGGATGGCAAGGCACGCATCATCGCCGCGAAAGGCAATTTTCACGGACGCACAATCGCCGCGATCAGCCTCTCATCGAAGAAGAAAACCCGCGCTGGTTTCGGGCCGCTTGTCGAGAACATCGACATCATTCCGTTCAACGACGCGGACGCTCTCGAAGCCGCTATCACGCCGGACACGGCCTGCTTCATCGTCGAGCCGATTCAGGGCGAGGGCGGTGTCATCGTGCCGGACGACGGCTATCTGCCCCGCGTTCGCGAAATCTGTGATCGTAACAATGTGCTTCTCTGCTGTGACGAGGTGCAGACCGGCTTCGCGCGCACGGGCAAGATGTTTTGTTTCGAACACTACGGAATCCGCCCGGATGCGCTGTTGCTCGGCAAGGCTCTCGGCGGCGGCGTTTATCCTGTCTCCGCTTTCTGCGCGGATAAGCGCGTTATGGATGTATTTACGCCCGGCACGCACGGCAGCACGTTTGGCGGCAATCCGCTTGCTTGCGCGGTCGGCATCGCGGCGATCAAGACGATGGTGGAAGACGATTACGCGGGTCGCGCGCGGGAGCAGGGCGAGTATCTCATGGATCGGCTGCGCGGCCTGAACCTGCCGGGAGTGGTTGATGTACGAGGCAAAGGGTTGCTGATCGGAGTCGATTACGGTGGGCCGGTCGCGCATGAGAAGTCGCTGAAGCTCATGAAGGCGGGAGTTCTCTGCCGCGATACAAACGATTCCACATTA
Organism: uncultured bacterium; assembly: GCA_964409645.1. GTDB lineage: Bacteria > UBP15 > UBA6099 > UBA6099 > UBA6099 > CAYPEK01. The sequence continues at coordinate 15,104 of CAYPEK010000042.1, forward strand.
CGCTTTGCGCCGCCGCTAACCATTACGAAGGATGAAATCGACGGCGCAATAGATATAATTGGAAGCACGCTTCGAAGTTGAAATGGGCGTGAAAGGCCGGTTTTTGAATGGAAATAATCCTCGCATCGTACAACGCACACAAGGCGCGGGAGATTGGCGCCATCATGTCGCCGATTGTCGTGAAGTCGCTCGGCGAGCTTGGCGTTGAGATGGATTTCGACGCGGTGGAGGACGGCGAAACGTATTCTGAAAACGCGTTGAAGAAAGTTCACGCCGCCGCCGCGCATGTAAAAGGGATAATCGTATCGGACGACTCCGGGCTTGAAGTGGCCGCGCTCGACGGCCGGCCGGGACTGTTGTCAGCGCGATACGGCGGTGCGGATATCACGGATCAGGAACGCTGCGGGCTGCTGTTGGACGAAATGAAGACCGTGCCGGACGGTAAACGCGCGGCGAGGTTTGTCTGCATAGTGGCTGCGCTGTTTCCTGACGGTCGCGAGGAACTGTTCGAGGGCGAACTGGCGGGAGTGATTACGCGCGAGATACGCGGCGGCAGCGGATTCGGCTACGACCCGGTGATCTTTCTGCCGGAACGCGGCGTGACGGTCGCCGAACTCGCCCCCGGCGAAAAGAATAAAATCAGCCATCGCTCAACTGCGTTCGGTAAACTGAAACAATACTTATTGAACGGCTGACGCTTCGCGCAAACGGTATCGCATAAATCTAACATTTGCTGCGCTCTTTCTCGAAGGGCTTTTTTCTAATATATTAATGGTATTATTGACGGGGCGGAATCGCCCGGGTGATCGAATGGCGAAGATCTTGTTCGTTCATTATTACGATCTTCCGCTTGAAGAGTTCCTTGAGGTTGTCTTCAAACATAAAAAGGAAGCAAAAGACTTGCTTAAGCTTCCGAATCTGAAGGACCGCGAGGAGCTCGAAAGGTACGAGGACGACTCGGTAATCCGGACGACGGTGCGGTATTACGCGACGGGTTTTATTCCGCCGGCGGTGCGCAGGTTTGTCAGTTTGGAAATGCTCTCTTGGCTCGAATATTCGACATGGCACAAGGACGGGCTGTACTGGGACTGGAGGGTGACGCCGCATTTTTTCAGCGAGTTTGTGGATTGCGGCGGCCGTATGAATCTGATGGCCGACGGCGCGCGCACGAAGAGGGTTACGGAAGGGTATCTCAGGATAAAAGCGCCGGTGATCGGTGAACTGGGCGAGAGGGTGATTCTCGACCACTTGAAAAGGAATCTCGATCTGGAGGTCGATCTGTTTCACGAGCGGATCAGGCGGATACGCGAGAAGCAGCGGCTTGCCGGGGAAAATTGCGATGGAGGCTGAGAATATGAAGCGGGTTGCGATTGTCGGGCTCGGAACCACACAATTAAGGCGTAGATGGTCCGAGAGGACTTTCTTTGAACTTGGGTTCGACGCCGCGAAGGCGGCGTTCTCTGATGCGGGGATTTCCCGCCCTGATGTCGGGTGCTGCGTGTACGGTATGTGCAACGATCTCTTCACGAGGCAGGGCCAGCCGGACATGATTCTGCACGACTATCTCGGCATGGCGCCGAAGCCTTCCGTGCGAGTGAACTCCGGCGGCGCCACGGGCGGCTCCGCGTTGCGTATCGGCTACTCAGAGGTGGTTTCAGGCATGTACGATGTATGCCTCGTGCTCGGCGTCGAGAAATGCGCGGACTGTTTCGATTACGAAACCGGCAAAAACGCGCCGGAGATGCTTCGCGCAAATATGTTTTCAGGAGATATGACGTATGAAACTCCGGCGGGGAGGACGCCCGCGTCGGCATTCGCATTGGCTGTCGCCGCGCATCGTGAGAAATTCGGCGGCCCGACTCCTGAGCAGATGGCGAAGGTTGCAGTAAAGAACCGCGCGAATGCGATGAAGAACCCTTTGGCGGAGAGCCCGAAGGAAATTACGGTTGAAGAGGTAATGGAATCGACCCCGGTCTGCGGCCCGATCAGGCTGCTCGACAACTGCTTCTTAGCGGAGGGCGCGGCGGCGGTGATTCTTGCGAGCGAAGAAAAGGCAAAAGAACTGACGAAGAATCCGGTATGGATAACCGGCGTCGGCGCGGCGCACGACTGGCCGTCGGCCGGCGATCGCGGCTCACTCTGTGAATTTGCGGGCAGCCGTCTTGCGGCGGTGCGCGCGCTCGATATGGCGGGTGTATCAAATCCGCGCGCGGATCTGGACCTCGCGGAATTAAGCGACTCGACAACGGCCGCCGAGATTCTCGCGTATGAGGATTGTCTGCTCTGCGGCGAAGGCCGTGGCGGCGATCTTGTTGATGAGGGAGCTGTGTTGCCGGATGGAAACATACCGGTGAATCTCAGCGGCGGGCTGCTCGGCTGCGGGCTCGCGGCCGGCGCTTCGGGCATCATGCAGACGATAGAGGTATGTCGCCACTTGCGCGGGCAGGCGGGCGAGAGGCAGCTCGCGAATGCGCGGCGCGGACTTGTGCAGAACGCCGGAGGGCCGCTGTCCGCATGGACTGTCTGCCTCGTTCTGGAAAGGGGGAATATCTGATGCCGTTTAATCCCGGTCAGAAAGCGGAATGGTATAAGTTTTTCGCGGACGTATATGGTTTTCCCGCGGAGAGCCTGAAGCATGTTTTCGAGGGCGAACTCGATTGCGCGAACGAACCGGACTCGCCTCTCGAAGTCCCGGACAAGATATCGGTTTCGTATAAATATTCCTACGGCGGTCAGTCGCGTTTCTTCCGCGAGTTGAGGGAGAACAAGAAGATTTACGCGGCGAAATGCGCTAAATGCGGCAAAGTGTTTTTTCCGCCGCGCGCGGACTGCAATGTCTGCTACGAGCCGACGGAGTGGGTGGAACTTACCGGCAAGGGAACGATCGTGGCGTGCGTGCCGCAGTATGTAACGGCCGCGAAGTTCATCAAGCAGATACCGTTTGTGTGCGCGTATGTAAAACTCGACGGCACTGAATCGCTTCTGATGGCTAACATAGAGACGCCGGATGCGGAGAAGTGCCTTCCGGGTGTGCGGGTGAAGGCGGAGTTCAGGAAGAGGCGTCACGGGCGGATTACGGACTTTTACTTCAAGCTGAAAGATTCGCATGGGCACGACGGCCATCACCCCCGTTGATTGTGAGGGTAAACGAGCGCGCGCTTGAGCGTATCTATGGATTTCGGATATAATTGATCGACGGAGAAAATTACGGGGGGATCGAACGGATGAGAATGAGAATCAGGATGCTTTCGGCGTTGTTTCTTGTTGCGATATGCAGCGCGGCGGCGGTTGCGGGCGACGCGCCTTATTATAAGGACGGATTGATTTTTCCGATCGGCGGCGCCGTCTTCAAATCATGCCACGGATCGACACTCGAAGCGTTGCCGAACGGCGACATAGTGGCGGCGTGGTACGGCGGCGACTACGAGAGAGCGCACAACGTCGGTATCTACATGGCGCGGCTGCCGAAAGGTTCGGACAAATGGTCGGAACCGTGGGTGATTCAGGACACGCCCGCGCTCAGCGAGGGAAACCCGGTGCTCTGGCTTGCGCCGGACGGAAAAACTCTCTGGCATTTCTACGTCACGATCATGAAAGAAACGTGGAATGAAGCACGGATGTTCTACAGAAAATCGACGGACGAAGGAAAAACTTGGGGGCCGGAAGTGACGCTGATCGAACAGCTTGGCTGGATGACGCGAAACAAACCGATCGTCCTCAAGAACGGGAATATTCTGTTGCCGATTTACAACGAAACGATATTCAACTCGCAGTTCTTGATTTCGGCTGACGGCGGCGGGAAGTGGACGAAGTCTGCGATGCTGCGGGCGCCGGGCGGCGATATACAGCCGTCGGTGGTTCAGCTTTCGGACGACTCGCTGCTCACCGTGATGCGCACGGGTTCGAAGAACGGACTCGCATGGTGGTCTCGCTCGAAAAGCGACGGCAAGAAATGGACGGCTCCTTACACAACCGACATATATAATCCGGCCTCGGCGGCGGACATGGTGAAACTGCCGAACGGGCACCTCGCGCTCTTGTACAACGACAGCCCGATGGACCGCAATCCGATGACGGTGGCGATTTCGATGGACGAGGGCAAAACGTGGCCGTACAAACGCGACATTGATAAGTCCGAGGGCGGATCGTACGCCTATCCGGCGGTAATCGCGACACCGGACGGCGTCATGCACGTCACGTATTCGTACGGCCGGGACTCGATCAAATACGTCACATTCAACGAAGCGTGGGTGCTGGAAAAGAAGTAAATCACATCAATTAGAAGTAATCACACAATTGTGTATATTTGTAGTTTGGTGTCTTTATGATTCGAGGAACTTGCGTACGGCGGCGGCGATGTCGCGGTTGAGGCGTGCGGATTCCTCGGCGGTCGGCGCTTCTGTTATTACGCGCAGAATCGGCTCCGTGTTCGACGGCCGAACGAGCGCCCACGAGCGACCGTAGGGGATTTTTACACCATCCGCAAGGTTGAGTTTCTTGCTCTTGTGTTTCTCTATGAGTAATTCGACTACTTCCTGCGCGCGCTGGAGCGGGCAGGGGATTGTTGATTTCGTCATCTGGTACTGCGGAAGCGCCGCCGCGAGTTTCGACAGCGGTTTGCGCCGTTCCGACATGTAATGAAGCGTAATCGCCATCCCGGTGAAGCTGTCCCGTGCGAAGTTGACTTTCGGATAGATCACGCCGCCGTTGCCCTCGCCGCCGATCACCGCATCTTCCGACTTCATCGTTTCCACGACGTTTATCTCGCCGATCTTGCTCTTCACGATGCGGCAGTCATGTGCGGCAACGATGTCGTCTATCGCGTGTGTCGAAGAAAGATTGACGACGACCGTGCCGGGTTCCGACGTCAGGATGTGGTCAACCGCGATTGCGAGCGTGTAGTCTTCGCCGATCGGCAACCCTTTCTCGGAGACTATCGCGAGCCGGTCGGCGTCTGCGTCCTGAGCGAAACCGACGTCGGCGTCGTGACGCCGTACAGCCTCGCACAGCGCGGTAAGGTTTTCAGGGACGGGTTCCGGCTTGCGCGGAAAGATTCCGTCCGGTTTGTTATAGATCGCGACAACGTCGCATCCGAGCCGCTTTAAAAGTTCCTCAGACATGACCGACCCGGCGCCGTTCACGCAATCGACGACAGCTTTGAGCCGCCGCCCGCGTTTCGGGAGTTTTCCAAACCGGTCGAGAATCGCATTGATATGGTTTTCGACAGCGTGGCCGCAGTGGCGCGGCCGTGTCATTGCTTCGCTGTAAACTTTCGCGTAGTCGCCCTGATGGTAGATGTCGAGCAATTCGCGAGCCTGATAATAGTTCAGGAAGCAGCCGTCGCCGCGGACGAATTTGAGAGCGTTCCACTCGACGGGGTTGTGGCTTGCGGTTATGGCGATACCGCCGCCCGCGCCAAGTTGACGTACGGCAAGCTGGATGGTCGGCACCGGGCAGATATCGAGCAGAACGACTCGGCATCCGGCTGAAACGAGTCCCGCGAGGACGGCGTGCTGAACCATCTCGCCGCTCGTGCGGGTGTCGCGGCCGACCACAACGGTCGAACCGAGACCGAGGTAAGTACCGAAGCTTTCCGCGAAACGGACGAGCAGGCCGGGTGTCAGCGAATCGCCGACGATGCCGCGCACGCCGGAGATGCTGATCTTCAGAGAGGGTATTGCTTTCACGAGCGTATCAACTCCTCTCCGAGTGCAATAAGTTCGTTTGCGCGTTCTTCGTCCCGCGCTTCGGCGATCAGCCTCACCATCGCCTCAGTGTTTGACGGGCGCACGTGCAGCCACGAATCGCGCCACTCGATTTTGATTCCGTCCGCAAGCATGACGTTCGCCTTCTTGAACTCGGTCTGAGCCGCGCGTCGCGCCTGCTGCACCGCTTTGAAAAGTATGGTGTAATCCAATGGGATGTTCTTTTTCAGCATCACATATTTCGGTAGCGCGGCGGCGAGTTTCGACATTCGTGTCCGCTTTCGCGCGAGGTAATCGAGGATGAATGCGATGGCCGCCAGCCCGTCGCTTGCGTAGTGCAGGCCGGGCAGAATGACGCCTCCGCTGCCTTCGCCAGCGACGGACGCGCGGTGCTTCATCGCTGCTTCCGCGATGTATGCCTGACCGATAGCGGTGCGGACAACGCGTGATTTGCACGCAGCCGCGATGTCGTCGATTGCACGAGTGGTCGAGAGGTTTGTAACGACAACTCCCGGCTTGCTTTTCAGCACCGCCGCCGTGATAATCGACAGGGTATTGTCCTCGGGAAGCGACTCTCCAGCGTCCGTGACGATGCCGAGCCGTTCACCCGCGGTATCGAGCATGAATCCGGCGTCGAAGCCGGTTGCGCGCACGAGCGCCCGAAGTTGCCGCATGTTCGCCTGATTCGGCTCCGGGTCGTGCGGGAACGTTTCCGCCGGGTCGTCGTTTATGGCGGCGATCCGGCAGCCGAGCGCGCCGAGGAGTTCCGCGGCGGGTTTCGAGCATGCGCCGTTGCTGGCGTCCATTGCTATTCGGAGGTTTGCTTTTCGTATGCGTGCGGCATCGACCATTCCGAGAATCGCGTCGATGTGTCTGCACGCCGCGTCAGGTTGTTTGCGGAGCGGAAATATCTCGTTCCACGCCGCCTTATCGAACACACCTGCATGATAGACGTCGAGAAGTTCGTCGCTCTGGTTTGCGTTGAGATAAAGGCCGTCGTCACGGATGAACTTCAGCGCGTTCCAGTCTTCCGGGTTGTGCCCTGCGGAGACGGCGATGCCGCCGAGAGCCTTCGAGCGCGATACGGCGAATTGCATTGCTGGAATCGGGCAGACGCCGAGGTCGATTGGTTTGCAGCCCGCGCCGAGAAGGCCGGCAATAACCGCGCCGCGTACCATGTGGCCGCTTGGCCGCGCGTCGTCGCAAACGAGCACTTCTCCGCGACCCATGTATGTCGCGTATGCTTCGGTGAACTGAACTGCGAGATGCGGCGTAAACGACTCGCCGACAACGCCTCTCACACCCGATATGCCTATCTTCAATGGAATCATCTTATCCTGAGAGTCCCGTCCCGTGCTGCCTTTCTCCGATGCTATTTCTTAATCCCTTTGATCGGAATCACCGCATCGAGCCTTATTTGCCGCATCGCTTTGTGGACTTCATGTCGCGCATTGACGATCAGCAAACTGCCGCCGCGTGCCGAGAGTTCCTTCTGCGCCTGCGCCATCGCGCCCATGCAGCCACTGTCCACAAAACCGCATTCAGTGAGATCGAGGGATATGTTTCGCAGCTTGTCTTGGCCCGTGAGTTTTTTCAGGAGCGCCCTGAATTCGCCGGTATGCTCGAACGTGAACTCGCCGGTCACCGAGATCACCGCGCAATCCACATCCTTCACCGCCTTGAACATCGTAGGCGAATTCGCCATTCTTCCGATCCCTCCACTACCATACAATCTATTTTTGTATTCTTACGGTGTCAAGCGCCGAGGTAGTCAAATTTGGTATCGTAACGCAACGAAGTTGAATTAAGTGCGGAATCTATATCGAAGAAATGACGATTTGGAGAGAAAAAGATATGATATAATCAGTAACAGACTGGACGGAATATAACTTGAGCGATACAAAATTGATATTCAGAACACACGCATTGCGCAGAATGTTTGAACGTGATGTGAGAATTCAGGATATCAGGGATATAATTGATAATGGTGAGATAATTAAAAATTATGATGACGATATGCCATATCCGAGCAAACTAATACTCGGATATGCAGGCGGCAGACCGTTGCATATTGTTGCTGCGGAAAATGAGCAGGATGGCGAGATTATAATAATAACGGTGTATGAGCCTGATGCCGATAAGTGGGATGCCGGATACCGCAGGAGGAAAAAAGAATGAAATGTGTTGTGTGCAGAAACGGAGAGACTAAAGACGGTGTCGCAACAATTACTCTTGAGCGCGGATGTTCGGTTATTGTGTTCAAATCGGTCCCGGCGCGTATTTGTTCAGTCTGTGGAGAAGAATACATTGATGAGACGGTGATGGAGCGATTAATGCTCACGGCTGATGAAGCCGCGAAAAGCGGCGTTCAGTTTGATGTAAGGGAATTTGCGGCTGCGTAATCGGCGTAATAACTGAAGTTCATCTTAAAATACTCTGTACAATCTTTATATGAAACATAGTCATTGTTTTGAATCTTGCGATTCGTAAATCCATGAAACAAATGTCTTCCGATTTAATAATTCACTGTTGTGAAGAATATACATCATTTCATACAATGACGCTCCGCCGCCGTTGCCGGTATATTTATTTGCATTAGGTCCGCCGCATAGGATATACTTAAATTAATTATTAAACATACCATCCTTGCGGGAGCAGCCTATGAAAGTAATGATAACGGGTGCTAATGGGCACTTTGGAAAACTCCTCGCGCGGAGACTTCGCGCCGAATTTCCGGGCATCGAAATCGTTGGTGTCGATGTAAAGCACGAGCCGGAAGTCCATGAGGAAATGAAGTTCAGAACGGGCGACACGCGGAAGAAACGCATCGAGGACATATTCAAGGTTGAGGGCAAAATCGACATGGTCGTGCATCTCGCTTTCGAGTCTGGCCACCAGCAGAAGATATCGTCCGACGAGCTGATGTTGACAAATGTTTACGGCACGGCGCACATGCTCGAACTCGCCGAGAAATACGGCGTCTCGAAGTTCATCTATCCCAGCTCGACTATCGTTTACGGCGCGCGTCTGGATAACCCCGCCGCGATAAAAGAGAATCACCCGCTGCTTGGCAACCGGGACGTCCCGCCGATCCGCGATCGCGTCGAGGCCGACTTGATCTGCCAGACGTTCGCGCGCGGGCACACGAACATGGATGTCATTATCCTGAGGCTCGTACCGATATGGCGCTCTGGCGGCCGCGGCATACTCACGTTATACATGCAGGGAGACTTTGTCCCGGTGCTTCTCGGGTTCGACCCGATGTACCAGATACTTTTCGACAGCGAAGTTCTCGAAGCGCTTATGCTAGCTATAAGGAACCCTGATGCGCGTGGCATGTACAACATCCGCGGACGTATTTTCGAGCCGCTCTCGCAGGTAGTGCGAGGCCTCGGAAAGATTCCGGTTCCGCTGCCGGAATTTCTTGTCCACATTCAGGGCAGGGCGCTATGGGCGGACAACCTCAAATTCGACCACAATTATATTAAGTATTCGTTTGCTGTTGACGGCTCGCGGGCAAAGGAAGAACTCGGCTACGACCCGCTAAAAGTCTAAATTCACCGGACACAACAAGGAGAGTCCTCTGCATGGCCGGATACAGGGACCTCACAATTCAGGATTTTCTGAACCGCAACGCGCGCGACTTCATTCGCGACCGCATTCTCGAATCCGACGCTGGGCTGACACCCGGCGCTTACGATGAGTTCGGGACAAATCTCGAAACGACAGCCGACATTTCAGCGATACTGCTCTTTCTTTACCGTTTCTATTTTCGAGCCGAGTTGCACGGTGTCGAAAACCTGCCGCCGGATGGCGCGGGCCTGATTGTCTCCAACCATGCGCCGATTCTGCCGTTCGATGCCGCCATGATCTTCATTTCAGCTCTCGTCGAGCCGGAGAGACCGCGTTTCATACGCACCATCATCAACCGGAGCATTGCAAGCATACCGTTCGGCTCGTACGCGATCGCGCGCTGTGGCCAGATCATCGGCTGCGACGAAAACGTGCGTCGCATCTTCGAGCGGGAAAACATCATAGTCGTCTTCCCGACGGGCGCAGAGGGCGACATACACACGATCTTCAACAAGTACCACGTCGATAAATTCACGGTCGGCTTCATGGAGTATGCGCTGAAACACCGAACGCCGATCATCCCGACAATCGTCACCGGTTCGGAGGAAGCGGCGATGACGCTCGGCAAAATCGACACACCGCTATTCGGATTCAAGCACCTGCCGATCACGCCCGTGTTTCCATGGCTGGGGTTGCTTGGACTCATCCCGTTCCCGTCGAAATTCGACATCCGCATAGGGCCACCCGTGGACTATTTCACGGAGCATGCCGCCGACGCCGACAGCCCGGAAATCGTTCGCGAGCTCGTGGAGAACCTCAGATCGATTATAATCAACATGCTTGGCGAAGCGCTCGGCAAATGAGCGGACATTCGGCTGGGAGGCAAATGGATCCCTTGGCGACATTGGATAAAGCGGGTTCACGCACCGATCTACTCAGGAACAGAGTGCTTTCGGCGCCGTATTCGATCTGCATCGAACGCGCGAGGTATGTCACCGAAGCGTACCGGCGTACGGAAAACATGCACCCGTCCCTCCGCGCGGCGGAGGCGTTCGAGAACACACTCCGCAACATGACGCTTTTTATCCTCGACGGTGAACGCATTGTGGGAAACGTGACCGAGAAGGTTGTCGGCGTTCCGCTGCCGGTGGAACGAGGCGAGATGAACCTCGTCCTCGAAATGGACATTGAGAATCTGCGACGGCGCGAACGTCAGCCGTATGAGATTTCGGACGCAGACAGGGACGAGTTGCTGTATGACATCATCCCTTACTGGCGTGGGAAAACGGTGCGCGATGGGAAATATTGCTTATTCAAAGAAGAAGGGCTGCTGATAAAGCCTGCGTTCGGCCCTCTCGGCCTCATCGAGTTGGTCAGGAATTTCGGCGCGGCGCAGTTGTATGAAAGCCTGTTCAAATTTGTTCGGGGACGAATGCGTCATCTGCTGCGCGCGTCGGCGGAGATTTCTGTGAACAACCCGAACCTCGTGAACAATGTTTTTGACGTGCAGGGGCATCTTGTGGTCGGACACAACAGAGTGATACACACAGGTTTCAGCGGGGTGCGCGATCGCGCGGCGGAAATTCTTCGCAGTCCGCTGCCGGAAGGAAAGAAGACGTTTCTTGAGAGTGTAGTGCGCTGCTGCGAGTCGGCTAAGATGTTCGCGGGTCGCTATGCCGAACTCGCGCGCGGGATGGCCGCTACGGAAAGAGACAATGCCCGGCGCGAGGAACTTCTTGCGATTGCAGCGCGTGCGAATCGGGTGCCGTGGCTGCCGCCGCGGAACTTTGCGGAGGCGGTGCAGTCACTCTGGTTCACGCAGGCGATGGCGGTCATCAGCACGGGTATGGCGGGAATCAATGCGATCGGCCGTCCTGACCAGTATCTTTATCCATATTATTCGGATGATCCTGTGGCGCGTGCCGATTCAGACACGGAAGCGCTTTCGTATATGGAAGAATTATTGATAAAACTCAGCAACAACCTCATAGCACTTCCGTCGTTCGGGAAGGACACGGGTTCCGAACTCGGAGCGGACAGCATGGCGCCGACTTTCGGGGGCATTGATCCCGACGGCGAGGACGCTACGAACGAGCTTTCCTATCTGTTTCTCGACGCGGTGGCGAACATCAAGGGAATGAGCAATTCGTACTCGGTGCGCATCAACGACAAAACTCCGGCGGCGTTTAAGAGGAAGGTTACGGAAGTTCATGCGGTGACGTCCGGCCTTGCCGTTTTCAACGACGAGGTGATTGTCCCGTCGCTTGAGAGGTGCGACTGCACGACCGAGGACGCACGCGATTACGCAGTTATCGGCTGCGTCGAGCCGACTCCGCAGGGGAGCACTTTCGGCTGTACCTCCGGTAACGACATTTCGCTCGTCGGGGTTCTTGAAATGGCGCTGACGCGTGGACGCATTAGGATGACAGGCAGACGTACCGGGCCGCTGACTGCCGATCCGGCGAAATTCGGGTCGTTCGATGATTTGATGGGGGCGTTTCGCGCGCAACTCGCTTACACGGTGGACCTGATTGCAAAGTGCGTGAATGCGAAGGATAGGGTATATGCGGCGGGATTTCACAACCCGTTCATATCATCGACACTCGACGGCTGCATCGAAAATGCCGAGGACATGACGGAAGGCGGTGCAAAGTACAATTTTTCGTCGATCAGCGCGCGCGGCCTTGGAACGGTCGCCGACTCGCTTGCGGCGGTAAAGAAATACGTTTTCGATGAAAAAAAGCTGACGATGGATGAGATGATGCGCGCTTTGCGAACGAATTTCAGGGGCCGCGAAGACTTACGAATGATGCTTTCCGGCAAATCGCCGAAGTACGGCGTTGACGACGACGCGGTGGACTCGATCGCGAAAGAGGTGGCTGAAGCGTTCTGCGAGGAAGTGAAGAAGCAAAGATCGGTGAGGAAGGACGGGTTGTTTCGGCCCGGATTCTTTTCATACGGCATGCACGTTATGGACGGCTCCTTACTCGGTGCGACCCCGGATGGAAGGCGTGCAGGCGCTCCGGTATCGAATAGCCTTTCGCCGTCCAACGGCGCAGAGATAAAAGGGCCGACCGCAGCGCTGCGCTCTGCCGCGAAGATCGACCATGTCGGGATTTCGAATGGCGCGTCGTTCAACATGAAGCTGATGCCGGCAATACTATCGACGAACGAAGGGAAGGCCAAGTTCGAGGCGCTGATCGGCGCGTATTTCAATATGGGCGGGATGCACATTCAGGTTAACATCGTCGATGACGAAATGCTACGTGACGCCCAGCGGAACCCGGACGCCTACCGCGATCTGGTGGTACGCGTGAGCGGTTACAGTGCGTATTTCACCGACCTCGGCCGCCCGCTGCAGGACGACATCATACGCCGGACGTCGTTCTCGGCTTTCTGATTATCGCGTTACCCCTTTTCAAAAAGGCACGTTTTGAACTACCGTATTAAAAGTGTGTTTTCACGCATGGGTTAAGGAGCGGCGAAATGGACATCAATGCGAAGGAACTTCTAAGGAAAATGCGGGCGGCCACTGAACCCGCGTGCAAAATAGCCATGGATTATTACGGGCGAGTCGCGGGCGAACTTAAGCCGGACAATTCGTATGTCACGAAGGCGGACACATCGGTAGAGTTGTTATTACGCAACAAGCTGCCGCGCGTCGTCCCGGACTCGGTTGTGGTGGGCGAGGAGGGCGGACCGTGTGGGATGCCTGTAGGCGAGATCCGCAAAAAGGAGTTCGTTTGGGTGATCGATCCGATAGACGGAACCTCGGCGTTTCTCGACACGCTCCCGAATTTCTGTATCAGCGTGGGGCTGATGCGCAACGGACGCCCGTTTGCCGGGATGCTACGGTTCCCCGTGACAGGCGATATTTACGAGGCGGTCGCCGGTTACGGTTCGTACTATAACGGCAAGAGAATATCGATTGGGCCAGACACGGAATACAGGAGAGAATGCAACCTGTACGTGCCGCAGAAGGCGCATATCAAATACAAGATAAGCTATAAGGGAAGAACGCAGAACTTGGGAAGCTCCGCGGCCCACATAGCATTTGTAGCGAGAGGCATTGCTATAGGCGCGGTATCCAGATCGTGCGTGTGGGACTTCGCGGCGGCGGCGGTTATCGTGACCGAAGCCGGAGGCGATATACGTTATCTCGACGGACGTGCGATCAACTGGCCCGCAATGATATGTTCACGAAAAAAGTTCCCGAAACCGGTTTTCGCGGCTGAACGATCACGTTGGAAAGAACTGGCTTCACAGATTGAATTTCTCGGCGATATCGGTGATTAATCCCGCCTGTTATGTTTATTAAAGCGAACCTTTCCAGATGTAGGCGCCGCCGAGGTTGAGGTAGCCGATGTTTTTCTTCAGGCGGACATAAATTGTATTTTTGCTTTTTACTTCAACGTCATGAAATAGCGGATTAACGATAAATTTCCCGGTCTTATCTATGACTCCCCATTTGCCGTCTTTCTTCGCGGGCGCCATGCCGAAGCTGAATTGCCCGACCTCGTCGAATTTCAGCGGGATCACGGCGCGGCCGGTTTTGTCTATGAATCCGCATTTCACGCCCGAGCGCACAGCGGCAAGCCCTTCTGAAAACTGATTCGCTGCGCTGTATTTGAATTGGATCGCCGTTTTCCCGGTTTTGTCTATGTATCCCCATGTGTTTTTCGATCTGACGGGCGCGAGACCTTCAGCGAACGGCATCGCTTCGTCGAACTGTTTCTTGAAGGCGACGGCTCCGGTTTTGTCGATGAACACATTTTTGCAGGCATCGTCCGAGCACTCGCCCACGACCACCGTCGCCAGCCCGTCTGAAAAATCCGACGCCATTCCATACTTCGCGGGTATGACGTATTCGCCGGTTTTATCTATGTAGCCCCATTTTTCGCCTTCCTGCACGCAGGCAAGCTCTTCCGAAAACTGACATACGGCAACATACCTCGCCTCGATAGCCGTCTCACCGGTTTTGTCGATGAATCCCCACATTCCGTTCTTCTGAAATCCCGCGAGTTCTTCGGCGAATGACATTGTTCCCTCGAACTTCGGAGCGATCACGACCGCGCCCGTCTCGTCAATATAGCCCCATCGGTTGCCCTTGCTGTAATCCGCGAGTCCCTCCGAAAAAACGCCTATCGCATCGTACATCGGAGAGACAACAATATTGCCCGAAGTGTCGATCAGCCCCTGTTTTCCTTTTTCAACGATAGGAAGTAAAATCCTGCCCGTTTCGGCCGCCGTCACGCAAAGACATACTGCACCGATAATCGCCGTCGCGGCTATTAATGTTATTTTTTTAAAATTAATCTTCATATCCACATCTCCAGTCTGCCGATAATATATCATCCGCGAGAAAAAAATAACATAATTTCGGTGCCGCGCGGAGGTGCGAGCGCGACGGTATCTTTGAGTTTTCCATTCAACTCGGTTATCATACATGTTGCCTGAAAAACGACCGGCAGAACGGAAACGAACGGTTACTCATGAGCGTCAGCGGCAGAAAAAAGGTAGTGATATGCAGGGTATCCCCGAACTTCAAGGACTCAAAATACCGTGCGTCATACATGTCGCTCGCGCTCGGTGCTTTCAGCGTGCGTAATTACTGCATGGCGAATCCTGATATCGCCGCTCGATACGATATCGAAGTAAAAACGTTTCATGTCAGAACGGAGACTGAAAAGATTGTCTCGGAGCTGACGAAAGATGAGCCGTACATGATCGGTTTTTCGAGTTACTACGTTGACTACCTTAAAACAATCGAGGTTGCCGCGGAGGTTAAGAAGCGGTTGCCGCGGGCGATGCTGATTGCCGGAGGGCCGCAGTTTTTCGATGCGCCGCATCAGCTATCGAAGCACGGTTTTCTTGATTTTGTAATTCCGTTCGAGGGTGAGCTGCCGTTTGAGGAGTTGCTGATGAGTCTCGCTGCCGGTCGCGGGCCGGAGAACGTGGCGGGACTGGCATATCGCGACACGGACGGCGGTGTCCGGTTTACGGGCGAACGGCATGATTTCGTGGACATGAATAAAATACCGCCACTGCATACGGACGATTTTCTTGAACGGATAACGGACACGGCTATCCTGCAGACGTCGCGAGGCTGCGCGCATGCATGTGGCTATTGCGCATATTCACGCGACAAATACCACGAAGCGAGTCTCGACAGGGTGCTGGACGAACTGAAGAGGATTCTCGACAAGCCGGACATCGTCCACATTATTTTCGCCGACCTCGACCTCGCTTTCGATATAGAACGATTCAACAAACTCCTCGATTTCTTTCTCGCCCGCAACGACAAGCGGGTGATGATCGACGCATTCTGGTGCTCACTGCCGAAGATAGCCGGGAGCCTCGGTAAAATGCGTGCCGCAGGATTCAGGACGGAGTTCGACATCTCACTTCAGTCGGTGTCGGACGAGGTGCTTGCGATATCGCGGCGGAAGTGGCTGCTTTTTCCCAAAATGATGGAGATAGTTCCGCAGATTCTCTGGTACTTCCCGACGGCTTCGGTGGAATTGATCTTAGGACTGCCCGGCGAAACGCTCGAGAGTTTCATGAACGACCACCTGCGGCTGTTCGAGAACGGAATACGCGGATTCAACGCTTTCGAGCTGATGCTGCTGCCGGGTTCGGAATTTTACGAGAGACACGAAGAACTCGGACTCGAATGGCGGGACGAGGTCACGTACAACATCAAACGCAGCCCTACTTTCACGGAAGAGCAACTTGAAGAGGCGAAGCGCTTCTCGACTAACTTTCAGATTCTGTCATGGATACTTCAGCCGGAAGATGTCCCGCTTTACCGCAAGTGGGGAATCGACATGCCGGGTGTTGCAGTCAGAATGACGAACCTGAAAGAACACAGCAATGCAAAATACGACATGGGGATAACCGCGTCCGAGGTGAGCGAGACGGCAATCGACGCTTTTGCCGGATTTCTCGTTGCCGGCGAAGGATTCCCGCCGGAAAAGGCGGAGATAATACGAAAGTACGTTCATTTTAAATATCGGATCAGCAAATTCAGGATGGACTGCGTACTTGTGGAGCTTGACAAGCCGGAGCAGAGTTCCGCTTCACCTGTTGCGCAGTTCATGGAACTTCCTATGCCTGAGGGAGTCGATAAATTTCTGAGTATCGAGTCTGTGCCGAAGCGGCCTGAGAACGCGGGAGCGGAAAGTCGCTGTTTCGCGGTGTGCGTGCGCGGCGCGAGGAAAGTTGTGCTGACGGAATCCGCAGACGCGGACAGATACAGGAGGCTTCTCGAAGTCTCTTCGGCGGCTGGTTCCGTGATTGAAATTCCGTTTTCTTTCAGGAAAGACGAGCATAAAAACATACTCGATATGATGGCTCGATTGGCTGAACTCGGCTTGATGAATGGCGACGACTTTAAAGAATACATGCGGGCGCATTCAATATTTGCCGCGATACTTAAAAAGGGCGATTACGCCATATTGGAAAAGCGCGGGATGGAGATAACAGACGTTTCAGAATGCGCGGATATGGTTGAGGGTATTTCTGAAAACGATCTCGATTTCTTGTTGAGTTATATGGCGAGAGAATATGCGGACGAACCGGAACGGCTGCATTTGCTGAACGAATACATGCAGGTTAAATTCAAAACGGCATTGTTTGAAAAGCGGCGGATGGAAGAGAAACGCACAGGGCTGATCGGCGGCTACGTTGAATTCACGGCCGGAGCCGACGTTTTGGAGATGCTCAACATCAGCGGCAGGCGGATAGAGGCATCGGGCGAGGGGCGGACACCTGTATTCGCGATCTATAATCCGAAGTTCGAGTCGGCGGTTTTTCTGTCCGGCAGAGATAACGATATGTTGAGGCGGTTGCTTGAAACCGCGAGCGTGAACGGTACCGAATCGGGAGCGCTCGAAGCGGCGTGCCTGACGAAAAGCGCCGAAGCGGCTAAAATACTCACACGATTGAGGGAAGCCGGATTTTTTGATAATTTGTAGGCGCGGGGTGCTGCAATGCCGTACATGGAAATCTCAGAAGGCGTTTACGCGGTCGGCGGACCGGATTACACAGGTATGGACGATGCGTATGCGTATCTTGTGGATTTCGGCTCGGAGCAGGTGCTGATCGACACGGGCGCGGGAGGCGGCGTCCCGAAGATGATTAAGAATATTGCGGAGGCGGTTGGCGGAAAGCCGAAGGTATCGCTGATTATTCTAACGCACAATCATATCGATCATGTCGGCGGGGCCGCGGAGGCGCGGTCGATGACAGGCGCGAAACTCGCGGTGCATGAGG
>CAYPEK010000043.1:0-14079 GCA_964409645.1 uncultured bacterium
GCGCGCTTTGTGTTGCCCGGATCGACGGTGAAGGCCAGATTGTGTGGAATCGGCGGTTTTGTTTCGCTGTAGTGTGTGGATGCAACGGTGTGGCAGAAATCGCACTGCACTCCTGATGCGGATATGTCATCGAGTTTTTCTATCTCATCCGGCGTTTTGATAGCGCGCGTGACGGTGCCGATGGGGGTGTGGCAGCTCAGGCAGTTGTTTCCGATTTTGCCTTTCGTTTCCTTGAAGCCCTTCTTCCATAGAGCCTGCCAGACGGGGTCTTTGAACGAATTCGACAGCATATTGCCGCTCCACTGGTCGTGGATTGCGGAATGGCATCCGCTGCATTCGTCGTGCGAGGTATAGTCTGATACTTTTACGGTTTTTCCGTCTTCAACCCGGATAAATGCGGGATAAAAGGGGAATAACTTCATATCGACCGAGACTGCCGCCGCGATTATGACGGCGGCAAACAAAGAAACCGATATCACGGCAATTTTAATAATGTTATGTTTTGACTTCTTCATTTTTTGCTGTCGTCGCACAGAGCTATCCGCCGCTTCGGACGAGATATTCATAGGCGGAAAGGGCGGCCTTCGCTCCTTCGCCCGCCGATACTATAATTTGCTTTTCCGGGACATCCGTCACGTCGCCCGCCGCGAAAATGCCGGGAACGCTCGTCCGGCATGCGCTGTCCACTTTGATTTCGTTCAGATTGTTCAGTTCGAGTAGTCCGCCGAGGAAGTTCACCGTCGGCTCCCAGCCGATCTCCACGAATACGCCGCCGACGGGAATCTCTGATACCGCGCCGGTTTTACGGTCCTCGACGGCAACAGATTTTACGAATTTATCACCCTTAATTTCTTTTACCGCCGTCGATGCCATTATCTTCGCATTAGCCGCACGCGCTATGTGCTCCTGATAGACTTCGTCGGCAATAATGTGGTCGCCGAACTCGATAATAATAACCTTTGTGGCGATTTTGACTAGTTGTACTGCCGCGTCGAACGCTGAGTTGCCGCCGCCGACAACCGCGACATCCATCCCGGCGAACATCGGCCCGTCGCATGTCGCGCAGTAGGCGACGCCTCGGCCGGCGTATTCCTTTTCGCCGGGAACTCCGAGCCTGCGCGGGACTTTACCGGACGCAACGATGAGCGTGCGCGCTTCGAGTGTGCCGCTCTTGTCCGTATCGATTTTGAAAACGCCGCCCTCGGCGCGAATGGCGGACGCCTTCGAGAAAATCTGTTTTATGCCGAAGCTCGCGACGTGTTCCTCGAATTTGCGGACGAGTTCTTCGCCTGTGATGTATTTGTATCCGAGGTAGTTTTCGACAGCGGAGGAGTAGAGGGCCTGTCCGCCGATGTTGTCGCTCAGAACGACAAGGTCCATTTTCTTGCGGGCGGCGTAAACGGCGGCGGTCATGCCCGCCGGGCCGCTCCCGATAATTATCAGATCGTGCATTTGTTTATATCTCCATGCCCGGAATATTGCTGCTTGGCAATCACTCGATTCCGAGCAGTTTATCGACTTCCTGTCGCTCGAATCCGATTATCACATTTTCGTCGATTACTATGACCGGAACGCCCATCTGGCCGGATTTCTCGACCATTTCCTTCCGCTTCTCGGTGTCTGTCGCCACATCGTAATTGGTGTAAGCGATGCCTTTTTCGTCTAGATACTTTTTCGCCTGCATGCAATAGGGACAGGTTGATGTTGAATAAACGGTTATTGTGTGTTCGCTCATGGTTGCCTCCTCTTATATTTGTTTGCCGGTGTTTTGCTCACAGCAGATCGAGCATTTTTACGGCGGCGTATTCGCCCTGTTTTGAAGCATTGATATATGGAGAGCCGTATTGTTGCTTTTCCTTACCGTCGCCCGTGACTTCCGCGGAATCGCCCGCCGCGAACACGTTCGGGAATGCCGGTGTAACGAGCTCCGCGCCGACGATCACACCGCGGCCGGTCTCGATGCCGCTGTCTTTGAGGAATCCGGTGTTGGCGCGGGCGCCGATTGTCACTATTACAAGCGATGTTTTGAGCGTTTTGCCGCTCGCCGTGACGACTTCCTCGACTTTTCCGCTGCCGTTGATGCGGGCGACTTCCTCTTCCGTCATAACGTCGATACCGCTCGAAATCATCGCGTCGCAGCGCGCGGCCGCTTTTTCGGGGACTAGTGCGGGAGCGCCGACTTTATCCTTGCCGCCACGAACCAGTATGATAGCTTTTTTGCCGCGTTTATTGACGGCTTCAGCCACTTCGCAGCCGAGTATGCCTCCGCCGGCGACGACCGCCGAATCGGCGCTTTCGAGACGGGCTATAATGTTGTCGGCGTCGGCCATTGTGCGCAGAGTGACGACGCCGTCGAGTGAAGCGCCTTCCCATGGCGGTGCGAATGCGGACGCTCCGGAAGCGATCAGCAACACTTTATACGACAGTTTTGAGCCGTCCGAAAGCGAGATGGAGTTGCTTGCCGGATGTACGGACGCAACGCTGCCGAAAACGAGCGACACGGCGTTTTTAGAGTAGAAATCGGGCGCCATGTAGAGGCCTTCGCGAGTGACTTCCCCTGAGATATATCCGAGCGAAAGCCGTGGACGTGGATAGAACGGAAACGGTTCGTCCGTCACCATGAGAACGGAGGCATCCTTGTTCGCCTTGCGGATTGTTTCCGCTGCTTTGCGTCCGGCGGCGCCGTTGCCGATTATCAGAATGTCGGGCATGTAAATTTCTCCTGATGTAGTTTGTTCGTGTTGCGGAAAGCCTAATCCGGGCAACCGCGCGACTGCCTGCACATTTGCCAAAACATTTCGGTCAAGCCGCCATCCGGCGGCCTGCTTCAAGCGTCAGATTTTATCGAAGTTTTCTTTGCCAACACCGCAGGCGGGGCAAACCCAGTCCGCGGGCAGATTTTCGAACGGTGTGCCGGCGGGGACTCCGTTGTCCGGATCGCCCTCGGCGGGATCGTAGATGTAACCGCATATCTGGCACTGATATTTGTCCATGTTGTTTCTCCTTTGCTTAATATTAGCGGTCGCTCAGACGGCGGCCGCTATGTCGGCGAGTTCCGCGCCGAGTTTTTTACATTCTTCGATTACCGCCGGGGCCGGTCTGTAGATGCAGACAATCGGTCCGCGCAGCTTTTTAATTCCTATTTTATCGAGCCATGCGTCAACTCCGGCCGCGCCGCCGCCGCCCCAACCGTGTGAGCCGAATGCCGCTCCCGGCTTATTCTGTGGCTTCAATCCCTGAATGTACGTCAGAAACGACGCAACGGTAGGCATCATGCCGTTGTTCAGGGTAGGGGAGCCGACCGCGATCGCCGCCGCGTCGAGAACTTCCGTCGTAAGATCGGTCAGTTCGTTCGCCGTGATCTTGAGAAGTTTCGCGTCGATGCCGTCGCGGGTCGCGCCTTCTAATATCGCTTTCGCCATGATCTCCGTGCTGCCCCACATCGAATCGTAAATGATGAGCACTTTCTTTTCGGGCTTGCACACCGACCAGTCGTAATACGCGCCGACGATCTCCGGGATGTACTTGCGCCAGATCACGCCGTGGCTCGGGCAGATGATTTCGATCGGCAGCTCCTTGGCGGCGTCGAGTGTCTTTTTGGCGACTCCGCCGAGGTGCATGAGAATGTTTGCATAGTATTTCTTCGCTTCGTACATAAGCAGGTCGTACGGCGCTTCGTCGTCGTAGAGGTAGGATGTCGAAAAGTGCTGGCCGAAGCCGTCCATCGAGAACAGCAGCTTGTCTTCGGCGAGATAGGTGAACATCGAATCGGGCCAGTGGAGCATCGGAGTCGCGATGAAATCGAGCTTGCGGCGGCCGATCTGAATCGAGTCGCCGGACTTCACGACCTGCCACTTCCATGCGGAGGTGTCGTAATATTTTGAGAGGCCTTCCTTGCCCTTGGCGGTGGCGACGACCGTTGCGTTCGGTGCCGCTTTCATAATTGTTTCCATCGACCCCGAGTGATCGGGTTCAGTGTGGTTCGAGATCACGTAGTCTATCTTCGACGGGTCGATAACAGCTTCTATATTTTTGATGAATTCGCCGGCGAACGGCGCCTTCACGGTGTCAATCAGCACATTTTTCTCGTCGAGAATGAGGTATGAGTTGTACGATGAGCCTTTGATCGTCTTGTACCCGTGAAAATCACGGACGTTCCAATCTTTAATTCCGACATAATGAATCCCGTCGATGATCTGTGGCTGCTTGGACATGTAAGAATAACCTCCGTTATATATAAAAGGGAGGGCGCGAAATGTTCTGCGCCCTCCGCATTTTATACATTAAAACCGTCCGTTTGACAAAAGCGCCGGCGCGATTAATATGTCTCGCACATCACCTGCTGATAACTCTGCGGATGCAGGCAGGCGGGGCACGTCTTAAGCGCTTCCGGGCCTTCGTGGACGAAACCGCAGTTGCGGCATACCCATTTGATCGGCGCGCTTTTCTTGAATGTCGTGCCGTCCTTAAGATTTTTCAGGAGTGCGAGATAGCGCTGCTCGTGGTGAACTTCCGCTATCGAGACGTTGTCCCAGAGCGCCGCTGCTTCGTTAAAACCTTCCTCGCGGGCGATCTTCGCGAATCCCGGATACATCGATGAATGTTCGAAGTTTTCGCCGGCCGCGGCTTCTTTCAGGTTTTCATCGGTCGTGCCGACCACGCCCGCCGGGAATGCCGCCGTGATTTCGAGCTCGCCGCCCTGAAGCATGTTGAAGAACCTTTTTGCGTGTTCCTTCTCCTGATTCGCGGTTTCCTCGAAGATTGCCGCGATCTGCTCGTAACCTTCCTTCTTCGCCTTGCTTGCGAAGTAGGTGTAGCGGTTGCGGGCCTGAGATTCGCCCGCGAATGATTTCAGTAGATTCTGCTCTGTTTTGCTTCCTTTAAATTCCATGCTTCCCTCCGTTTGTATAACGATTTTTGGTTTCCTCTTTAATTATGATAACGCAACTTGCCGCAGTCAGCGGACTATTTCTTCCAGAGTCCGTGCAGGTTGCAGTACTCGCGCACCGTGGCCGACTCATCGACGCAGCAGAATCCCGCCTCGGGCGCTTCGCCGGGGTTCAGGAACTTCCGGTACGCCTTGCCGTCCGTGATAACCTCGATCCATTCGATGAAATGCTTCTCTTCCATCGGGTGCGGCACGCTGCCGACCTTAGCGAGGATGCCGTTTTCAGTCTTCTCGACCGCCGGCACGTGTTTCTCCTGCGACGCGTCCTCGGTGTTTTCTTTCATTTGCTTCATGGGCTGCCCACAGCATACAAGCTCACCCGCGCCCGCGTGCACAACCTCTACTACGTTACCGCAAACCAGACACTTGTAGATTCCCAGTTTCTCTGCCATTTCATGTCCTCCGTATAGTTAATTTTTTACTCGCCGAAGTTAGAATGAATATTATATCAAAAACTCCGCGATTTTAACAAACCCGTCGATGTTTTTACAGTCCGTAAAAAAATCAACGAATATTTGAACAGCGTATTTGAAAAAAATGTTCCGGCAAATGGAAAATTTGTTGAAAATATTTTTTGTGGCCGCGCGCCGCCGTCAATTTAAATGTAAAATACATAATAGAAAATCCATCGTCATTTAGGGAGGTTCCGCATGCCATTCATGAACATGAGCAACGGAGACCGGCTTTACTATGAAATTAGCGGCCCTGAGAAAGGGGCACGGGTGATGCTGCTTCACGGCTGGTGCGCGAGTATGAGGCTGTATGTCGAGCAGACGCGAGCGCTTGTCGGGGCAGGATATCGAGTTTATGCGATGGATGCGGCTGGACATGGGCGGTCGAGCAAAAAGCTCGACACGGCGGATAAAGATGTTGTGGTGGCGCGATTCGAGGAATTCGCGGAACGCGTTGGGTTGTATGGGAGTCCCTTCGCGCTGATCGGCCACAGCGCGGGAGGTGGCGCCGCGCAGCAAATCTGCATAAAATCGCCTGAGAGAATTGCGTGTCTTGTGCTGTTGAACACGGGGTATCTAATGCGCGATACGCTGCCTCGTAAAATATTCTGGTCGTTCGCGCCGCAGATGGTGGAAGCGCTGTTCAATCCGGTCACGAAAATCGCGTTGCGGCCCGCGGTGAATGTAGCGGCGGATATAACGGGAATGATTTTTAATAAGGACGCGCGGGAGATCAGGCTGTGGATGACGGATGTATTTCGCACCCGTCCGGACACGGCGCGCAAGGAAATCGAAGAAATCATGAGGCACAATACGAAGGACGACTTGCCGAAGATAAAATGTCCGACGCTGATTATCGGCGGCAACTTCGACCCTCTCGCGCCCGCTCGGCAGTCGCTGGTGCTGAGCAAGTACATTCGGAGCTCTGAACTACACATAGTGCCGACCGCGCATGCCGGGAAGATGCTCTTGTCAGAGCTGTACAATCCGCATATACTGGATTTTCTGTCGAGGAACTATCCGGCAAATTCAATGCGTTCGACAACCGCCGCTGACAAAAAACATGCGGGAAAAGCGAAAACGGCGACTTCGAAAAAGAAGAGAGTCGGCGAGTCGGTAAAAAGGGCGGCAAAGGGAAAGAAAAGGGCAGTCAGCGGTGGACGTAAGTAGGCAGATAGCAACAGGAAGGCTGGTGTGTCCCGTAACGAGGCAGCGCCTGAACGTGAGTGCGGACGGCAATCGTCTCGAAACGGCGGGCGGCGCGCGGACATACGACTATAAGGATGGGAAAGTGCCGATACTGACTGTTTCGCCGGAGACCGGCGAGCAGTATATCGCAAATGTTGCCGATGAAGCGGTTGCCGGATTCAGAAGTAATGCAACGGTTAAAAAAAACATTAAGGAACGCATTAAGCAAAGGTTAGATAAGGATTACCGCTCAAGGGCATCTGAAAAGGCGCTCGAAAGGATAATCGGCCGCCCGGACGGGGAAGAAGTGAGAATATCGATTGGCGGGGGGCCGTACAGGCATCATCCGTCTTTTACGAATGTCAATATAAGTCCGCTTCCCGAAGTGGATGTAGTTGCGGATGCGCATATACTGCCGTATGCGGATAACAGTGTGGATGCCGTGATCACCGAGGCGGTGCTGGAGCATTTAAAGGACCCGGCGGCCGCTGTTCGGGAGATGAGCAGAGCGCTCCGGCCGGGAGGAATGGTGTATTCCATAGTTCCGTTTCTTCACTCGTATCACGGATACCCTGACCACTATTCGAATTTTACGCTATCGGGACACGTTCGTCTTTATGAGTCATCGGGATTCGAAGTGATTGAATCAGGAGTATGCGTCGGGCCGGTTTTCGCGTTGACGCTGATGGTGTCCAGATTTATAAGAGAGTTTTTTCCGGCGATTTTGAAAAGGCCGGTCCATAAACTGTGGTGGGTTGTCTCAAAGATTCTGAACCCGCTGGATAGATTCATGAACGGCATGACCAATGCTCACGTTCTGGCGACCACAACGTATCTTCTTGCCGCCAAGAAGACATAATCAATCGTTGAAAAATGCTATTGTGAAAAAGCGGTAGAACCGTTTGCATTGACTATAGCGTATCCGCAACCAGAACGAAAAACGGCGCGAGCGGGACCGCTCCTGAGCCAAGTATGCTTATGGTTTTATTCAGGCATGCCGAAACTGCTTTCTTCATTCCGCCGCCGGATTCACCGTGGTAATAGCCGCTCTCGATCCTCGCGTCGAAACCGGATTCCAAAAGGGCGCGCAGCAGTTTCTTCTGGTCCATCAGATGCTCCGCCCAGTTGCCGGTTGCCGGATCGCAAGTATTTGTGGGGTGGTCCGGATTGTACCGGATATTTTCGCCTTTCAGATGCAAATCCACGCATCGTTCGATGTCGCTTTTCATCAGGCCGCGCGTCATGCGTGCCAGATTCTCGATTTCGCCTCCGGATAACTTTTCAGATTTCGCCGCAATGATTTCCTTTCTCATCTCTAAATAGCTCGTGGTCGAATCTCTTTCCTTGCGGCCTTTTTCCTCGGCTCTGTTTTCATATTCAAATTTGACGTGCTGCTTCATCAGCCTTTTTCTCAACACGGGGTTTCTGTCGTTCGCTCCGGAGCCGAGCACGACTCTTAATTTCCTATGCGGGACACTGTTGAGAGTTCGCAAGAAACTTTCGATGTCATATATGTGCTCGATCACGTCGTAGGAGACCAACACATCGACGGAAGTTCCAGTGCCGTTCAAACGGTTTATCACGTCGTTGATATCGCCGCAGACGACATCGAAAAGTTCCAAGCCGAGCGCGGACGACATTTTTCGGACGTCCGCGCATGAAACGTCGTAGATGTCGTTGTAGATTACTTTTCCGACGCCGAGTTCTTTCGCGAGAAAAGACATCATTCCTGAGCCGCCGCCGTAATCAAGCATGACGGCCCGGTCCGCGTCCGCGCCTCCGGTGAATGCGAGTGAGATCAGATATGAATACAGCCTGAGAGATGCGTCGGGCAAAGCAAGTTTCGATGAGAGATAACGGGTGTTGTATTCCGATATGCCGGTTTTTTTAAGGTCTGTTTTCCTCAGTTTTTCATGCAGTCTCGACGCTGCGGCCTCGATCGCGCCGCGTAGCTCACGGTCGAACTTTCCGCGTGCTTCTTTGAAAAAATAGTCCATTTATGCTTTTTATCTTTCCGCCGCTTATTATGCAACGACGTCAATTCTACATATTCCTCATTCGGTGTCCAGCATTATCAAGATGTCGAAATCGCATTCCGGGAATAAACAAGTGCTTAAAAGCGACCGGATAGGTCACTTTAAGAGTTTCTCCGGAATCATCGATTTGCGGATTTCCTCGAACGGTGTTTTTATGGCGCTTTCGGAAGTGAGTTCCCACAGGCCGGTTTTCAGTTGCCGCAGGGCGAGTGTGGAGACTACCCAGCCCTGAGTCCAGCCGCTTTCGATGCTCCACGCGCCCCATCCGGCGTCCGCGTTCGACGCCCAGTAGTCCCAGCGGCCGAAATCGAATGCGCGGAACCACGCGCCGTCGAGTTCGGGATGTGTGTTGGATCTCACCTGTATGCGGACAAGGTAAGCGGCGAGTTTATCCTCTGCGGCGGCGAGTTTCGGATCGCCTGTGGCGCGCGCGGCCTCGTGGAGGCCTATGAACGCGAAGTTCGTCGTGTAGAGCAGGTCGGAGAGCGGATCGCCGTTCTCCTGAATCAGGGGCGCTTCGGCGGTTCCATAAGCGTCGTTCGATCGGGGAGGGCCGTAGTCGCCTTTCCCGGCAGCGCCGATCTCCTCGCGGATCGCTCCCGATGCGTCCTGAAATGAGAGCAGATCGTTCGAGATGCGGATTAGCCACTCGCGATGTTCGGGAGTGTCTTCGACGCGGATCAGCCACGCAAGCGGCAGCAGCATCCGCGCGCGCTCCTGCTGCATGCCGTTCGTCCAGTGCCATTCGTTCGGGTATGCGGCCATCATCATCCGGATTCCGGTTTTCGTGCGTTCGAGCAGAGGGGCATAACCCGTTTTGTCGTACATCCACAGATAGCATGCCCAGATCCACGACTGGAAATGCGGCGCGTAGTCGGTGTATTGCTCGTTCAGGAAGTATTTCCAGCCCGACATCATAAGGTATTGTTCTTCGAGGTTGCGCCTGCGGAAGCCGAGCGTGCCCGACGTCCTGAAATTGCCGAGGATGGCTTTCGCGACCGGCTCGTCCCAGCGGTCGGTCTTAAGCGCGCCGGAGACGGCGATTGCTCCGAGAATTGCGCGCGCGTTGTCGTCGCCGTAATAAATGCCCGACGAGCGAGGCGTGTCGTCCCAGCCGATCAATCCATAAGATGAACTCGTTTTCTTGGCGCGCGGGCCGCGCTGAAGAACCGATTTCGTGAAGATGAAGTCGAGCAGATTGGGAGCGATTGTTTTTCCGCGCGGGTCGCCGTCGGCGAGAGATCGGAGCGCGAGCGCCATAGCGGTTTCGCCGTTGCAGTCGGCGCGCCTGTACCAGCGGACGGGCTGGCTGCCGTCGTTGCCGATCCGCGAACTAAAACCTTCGAGCAGGCCGAGAGTGCCGTCGCCGGCCGGGCTGCTCTGCGTGGGGCCGGGGCCGACACGGTCGTAATATTCCGCCGCCTTGTCGAAGTCCGTCGCCCAGTCGGGATGCACGAGAAGTCGGCTGTTGATGTACCAGTCGGCGCCGCGCCGAACCGCCTGTATTTCGGCGTCGGGGGGCAGATTGTCGTCGCGTCCGAATGCCGGGCCGACCGATGATGTCCATTCCATCGGAGGTATGATCCTTCCGGGCTGGAGACGTTCGAGAATCGTTTTCCAGATCACCGGCCATGCGTCCCGCGGCGCGTAGCGGCCGGTGTTGAAGTTGCTGAGTTGCGTTGTGGCAATTAAAAGTCCGCGCTCCGGAATCTCGAAAAGTATCGGCCATGTTTTTGTGCCGTCGAGTCCGAAGACCGCCGAATCGAAGCCGGCGACTTTCGCAAGCGAGATAAGCGGACGGGCCGCCTCCGCCGGGATGAACCGGCAGTCGTGGAACATCACGATTCGCATCGGCTTCAGCGTGTCGCCGAACACATCCGACGTGATGACGCCGCGCTCCCATTTTATGCTCTGAGCCACGCCGAGGGTGAGTCCCGGTACGGTCGCGGGAAACTCCATGTATAGGTGCAGGTTCTTCTCTCGCGCTGTTTCATAAACGTCGTCCGGCACAACGGTAGTCTTTTCCGGATATCCGTCCGCGAGGATAAGGACGGCGGAGTCCGCCTGAGCGGCCGCGACTGCTTTTCGCGGGTCGTCGAACCTTGGATAGTCGCCGCCCGAGTTCAGAGCAGCAACATAGAGGTCGTTATCAGGTGCGGAGACAAAGACAAACGCCGCCTGTTTATCCGCCGCCGCGGAGGAGGACATCGAAATGAAAAACAAAAGTGAGAGGTAAAGCAGTATGACCGCTAACAGTTTGCGCATCGTTCAGCTCCGCTTCTCAGATAAGGAAATATTAAAACGAAACCGGAAACATGTCTGCGTTTTGAGCTGAAAAAGACGTTCGCGCTTCCGCGCCGGTTCAGAGAACGAAGACCGCGGCGGCTACGACGCTGGTCCACATTTTCTGTTGCCCTTTAGCGACTTGTACGATCGAGCGCGGGCGGTAGATTTTACCGGCGATCGCCCATTCTTCCTTGCGTTCGTTCCAAGACTTGTCGGGATCGAACGGGAGGCCGAGCGTCGATGCGAGCATTTCCGCCGCGAGGTCTTCGGCGAGTTCGGATGTCTGCTTTGAGTCCATCCCGTACTCGTGAACTTCGCTGAGATATCCGTAGCGGTGGGATTCCATCGGCTGCGCGAGCCCGACACCGGCGGATATAAGGCGTCCGTATTCGTTCGTGTCGTTGCGTGCTATAACCGTGAACACAATGTCGCCGGGGTTGAGGCTGTATTTGCGCTCGCCGTCTTTGTTTTTCGCACGGAGCGCGTCCGTGCGGGATACGATTTTGCATCTCGGTGGGAATATCGACGATACGGTCACCAGATTGAATTTTTCTATACATGCCTGCCTGAGCGCCAACTCGAAACTCGCGAGTTTTAGTTTGTGTACTCCGACGCCTTTTGTAAAGAACATTGCTTTCGGTGTCATCGACTTTCCACCTCCGAAATTGTTAAATTCCAATATTTTAGTTCTCCCTCGCCCCAATTTGCTGGAAAAAGGCGATCAAATTAATAATCATACAAAGTTGCGGAGATCATGCAATGTCAAATTGAAAATTATTTCCGACGGTGGCTTGGACCACCCGGTTGCCGAACTCCTGAATCAACCGCGCCTGAGCGCGGATACCTGTGCAATGGGCCGGTGAGATGACCTTCGGTTCGATCTTCTGAAGCTCCTCAATCGTGCTTGCAATCTGAGCGTCGGATGCGCGTTCGAGGTGCATCCCGCCGATGATCGCATGCACGGGCCGCCCTCCGGTAAGCTCCGCCGCGCGGTCGAGCGTGTTCACAAGTCCGCGGTGCGCGCAGCCGAGCAGCAGTACCGTGCCCTGCGCGGCGGAGATCACGAGCGCCTGATCGTCCGCGAGCGGGTCGGGCATCTCTTTGCCGTCGCGACGCACGAACAGCATCGGCTCGATTTTCTCGAAGTCATTTTTCATCCGCACTTCGCCGGTGGTGACTATCCCCGGCGCAACTTCGACCGATTCCTTTGTCAGGTTCAGTCGTATGCCTTTCTCTTCGAGGAATTTCTTCTTGAGCGGCAGGCCGATCGGGATGAAACCCATAGCGGGGTGCATCGCGAGCTTTTCCTCGAAAATGTCCGGGTGTGCGATCAGCTCGAATTCCGCTCCTGCGTTGATGAGCGCGTTCAGGCCGCCAGCGTGGTCGTAGTGTCCGTGGCTGAGCACGACGGTCGAGACCGATTTCAGGTCGATTCCCATTCGTGGGGCGTTGTGCGCGAGTGCGAAGCCCTGACCCGTATCGAACAGTATTTTTTTGTCGCCTGCTTCGATCAGGAACGAGAGTCCGTGTTCGCCGATCTGCTCTTTACTCGTCGCGACGGTGTTCTCGGCAATGGTCGTAATTTTGATTTTCATTTAGGCATCTCCGATGATTGGTCTGTGGGAAATGATACACGCGCACGAATTATGAGACAACGAAAACCCAGAATTAATAATCGAAGAGAATCTGTTTTATAATCGTGCGGCGGATATTTTGACAAGCGCGCTTTTGTGTTAGAATTCCTGCGGATCAAAAAATTTTTGGAGGTCTGAAATGAAGCGTATCGCAATGATTTCGGCGGTAATGATGCTTGCGGCGGCGATGCTGTTCTCGGGCGGCTGCGCCAAGAAAAAGGGCGGCTCCGAAAAACCGAAGGTCGTCATCGGCTATTCGACTCCTGCGCTTACGAACCAGTACTGGAACAGGGTGTCGAACGGCATTCAGGAAGAAGCAAAGAAGAACAACATCGAAGTGATCGTGGCGGATGCGCAGAACGACAGCGGCAAGCAACTCTCCGATGTCGAAGACCTAATCATGAAGCAGGTCAGCGTTCTGCTGATCTCACCGTGGGACACCGACACCGCGGCGTCGTGCATCAAGAAAGCGAACAGGGCCAAAATCCCGGTCGTGATCGTTGACATCGGCACAAGCGGCGGCGAATATACGGCGTTCATTATTTCCGACAATAAAGAAGGCGGCAGGATAGCCGGCCGGTTTATTGCGGAACAGCTCGGCAACAAGGGGAAGGTTGTGCATATCCAGTGCCAGCTCGGCGCGCGCAACGCGCAGCTCCGCGGAGAGGGTTTCGAGGAGATAATGAAGGAAAAGGGAATTACGATCGCGGCGAAACAGCCCGCTGACTCGAAACGCGATCTCGGCATGACGGTCATGGAAAACATTCTTCAGAAGAACCCTGACGTGAACGCGGTGTTCGCGCAGAACGACGAGATGGCGCTCGGCGCGGCACGCGCGATCGACACCGGCGGCAAGAAGGGCAAGATTCTTGTAGTCGGGTTCGACGGCAACGACGACGCTATCAGCGCGATCAAGGACGGCTCGATGGCGGCAACAGTGGGCCAGCAGCCGGAGGAGATGGGCAAAATCGCGGTTCAGACTTCACTTAAGATCATAAATAAGGAACAGTTCGACAAGGACATTTTCGTTCCTGTTAAGTTGATAACGAAAGATACGATTAAATAACGCTTTCCGCCGTGCGGCGGGAGTTCATTTTACCGCGGCGGACGCCGCTTTTGCTGCTTTATCCACGGTGGCTGTGTTGCATTCCAGCCACTTTTTTCCTTTTTGCGGATCGCACGCATTCAATATGTAGTTCGCGTATGCTTCCATTGCTTTTTTAGTTTTATGGTCTTTCTTATAGCCGTTAGAGGCGGCCATGCAGTTCTCCATGACTTTCTTTTCGACGTCCGGCGGAAAATCCGCTGCGGCGGCTTTGCTTTCGAGCACCAGCCGGTCGCACAACCGGTCGAAAGCGTATTTTTCGTTATCCGCCGGTTTTGCGGGGACTGCCGACGCCGCCGGTGTTTTCTTCACCGTGGCAGGTTTTTTCTTTGCGCAGCCTGCCGCCGAGCCGAGCACGAGCGCCGCGGTTATTATCGCAATCGCATATTTTCTCATTTCCGCCTCCACAACGAAAAGTTTATAGACTCCG
>CAYPEK010000043.1:14179-27947 GCA_964409645.1 uncultured bacterium
ACATCCCATTTCCGTTTTGGCGTTGCAGTCTAATACCGGTACGGTTATGCGGATCGCTGTGTGTGTGTTATAATGGCTTCTGTTGCCGCGACGGCGGCGCGGAGTGTCGATGAAAATGAGAAAGATCGCAATATTGTGTTTTCTAATAGCGCTCTTAGCCGCGAGCGCGGCGGCGGCGAAATCCAATTCCGTTATTTCGGGACTTGAGCCTCTCGACTTGGTTCCCGTGATTCCGAAGACCGACGAAGAGATAATGAATTCCGCGCAGCTCGTTGTTTACGGCCAGATAATTTCCATATACGAGCAGCCCGACACAAAGCCGCAGAAGCTCGACAGAAAGATAACTAAAGGTAATCGCGCATTCACCGCTAATGTTAAGGTTTTCGACGTGTTCAAAGGATCGGCGGATGATCAGATAACGATTCAGTACACGGAATCCGACAAGAAGACGAAGCCTCCAAAGATCACGTTCGTGCCCGGCGAAAAGTGCATACTTTATCTTGTGTATGCCGATGGGGGCCGGTTCACGACGGTGACTCCGACGATAGGCAAGGAGTATCCGAGCGATGTACTGCTTGAAAAGCTGCGGGGAGAGCGGGCGAAGGATGAAGCCGGCGGGAAGGTTACGGCAATCCTGAAGGCGAGCCAGCAGTCGGTTGTCGGCGGTCCTGTTTATGTTACGTTGACTATTGTCAACAACAGCAATACGGAATATCCGATATATTCCGGACTGGGCTATTTCGCCGATTTCGGAGCGACGGGGCCGGACGGCAAGTCGGTTGAATCGAGAAATAGATATAAAGTACGACCGGGAGCAGCCGCGCAGGCCATTCTGCTGGAGCCCGGCCACTTTGTAGGCGCACGGATCGACCTAACGAATTTTTTCAACTTTGCTTCGCCCGGCACTTATGTCATTTCAGCGCGGATACAAACTCCGGCGGGGAAGGGCGGCGCGGCTTCGTCGGCCTCGCTCGTCTCAAATTCGGTTTCAGTCATTGTTGTGGAGAAAGCGCAGTAACGGGCACTCTTCACAGGCGGGCGTCGTTCCGCAATACCTGTTTCCAACACAAACAATCAGCGCGTGATATTCGTTGAACAACTGCGTGTCTTCGGGCAGGCGGTCCGTAAAATACTGCCGCATCGTCTCGTAATCCGCATCGGCCGGGAAAAGCCCGTGGCGGCTCCCGATCCGGCGCGTGTATGCATCGACCACGAACATCGGCTTCCCGGCGGCGTAAAGGACAATCGAGTCCGCCGTCTCGCGCCCGATACCGTTGACGCCGAGCAACTTATCGCGCAATTCCATAGCGGGCAGCCTGAAAAGTTTCGTAAGCGAGCCGCCAAATTCGTCCGCGAGCATACCGGTGAAATTCTTCAGCCGTTTCGCTTTGATATTATAGTAGCCGGACGGCACTATCAGCCGTGCGAGTTCTCCCGTGTCGAGGGTGTCCATCTTTTTAGGGTCGAGTACACCGGCGGCTTTCAGGTTGCCGATCGCTTTCTTTACGTTGCGCCACGCCGTGTTTTGAGTGAGAATCGCGCCAACGCAGACCTCGAACCGTGTCTTTCCGGGCCACCAGCCGCGCGGCCCGAGCGCGGACAGCATCTCTTCGTACATCGCCATGAGCAACGCGGATTCATCGGCCGGTTTGTGCGTTTGTTTCCTGCTTTTTTGCATGGTGTTTCAGCCCGAAATGAAAATGCGCGTGAACGCGGCTTTCACGAAATGGAGCAGCCTCAGCGGCGCCGGGTGGTGCCGTATCACACTCAGCGCCCGGAAGGGATTGAGGTAGAACTTCCTGAACGCGCCGTGAACTATTTTTTTGAATTTGTCGTCCGGCACTTCGCTGAGGTTGAACGACCTGTCTTCGTAGATGTGCGCCTCGGGTCTGTCTATAAATTTTTTGGTTATCTCGGAATCGAGCTGGTTGAAAAGATCGGTGCCGGCGAACGGGGTCACTTTGAGAAAGTGCGCGGTGTCCAGCGGCGAGTGTATCGCGAAGTCGATCGTCGAGCGGAGTTCTTCCTCGGTCTCCGTCGGAAAACCAACCATGAAGAATCCGTTGCTGAAAATACCGATCGAGGTTGCTTTGCGTATCGCGCGGGCGGCTTTCTCGATATTCAGGTTCTTGTGAATGAACTTCTGCAGGCGGGGCGACGCGGTTTCGATGGCGAAACTGATGTATGTCGTGCCTGCCTTGCGCATCAGATCGAGCAGTTCGTCGTCGAGCAGGTCCGAGCGCAGCCCGTTCGGAAACGCCATCTGAATTTTCGGTCCATCTTTGATGAGGCTTTCGCAGATTTCGACGACCCGCTCGCGGCGCAGGTTGAACACGTCGTCGAGTATGTCGAAATCGGCGATCCCGTATTTTTCATGCAGAGTGCGTATTTCGGTCAGGACGCTTTGCGCGCTGCGCGGCCGGAATTTGTGGCCGAAGATGTTGTGGCAGTAGATACATTTAAATGGGCACGCGCGCGATGTGAATAAGGACATATAGTTGCGGCGGCCGAGAATGGAGAAACTCGAGCAGTGCCTGTATGCTTCGAAGTCGATCTTGTCCCACGCCGGAAATGGCAGCGTGTCCGGATCGTCGATCACGTCGCGCGGCGCGGGTTCGCTCATCGAGTGCGTCATTGTCGATGGGATGCCTTCCGGGAGGCGGCCTTCGAGCCGTGCTCGGAGTATCTCGACGAACGGTCGTTCGCCTTCGCCGTGGACCGCCACGTCGATGTCGCCGCATTTCAGCGCGTCTTTCGGGTGGCACGTCGCATGAGGCCCGCCCGCTATTATCAGCGCTTCCGGCGACGCTTCCCTCACCGCCGCCGCGACGCCGCGCAGCATATTCGAATGCACGGTCATCGAGCCGAGTCCGACAACGTCCGCTCCGCGTTCCGCCGCAAAGCGTCCGATATCCTCGACGGTGTATGCGGAAACCTTCATGTCGATGATATCGACTTCCGCTTCCGGCATCTGCTGCTCCGCGTATGCCGCGAGCGACATCAGGCCGAGCGGATGCGAGCGGAAAAGGTAGCTCGAATCATTCGGCCCCACATGGACGAGAAGCGCTTTTATCTTTCTTTCAGACATCGAACAACAATTCTATCCCCGCCGCGCTCCCGCGACAATAGGAATATCGAATAGTATGACGAATAGGGTCAGGCCATGAATTGGGAGTTGAGCAGTATCATGAAAAAGATTATTAGTACATATATACTTACTGTGGTAAAGTGATTTTCGTAACTTTTAAAAGCTCAACTCCCAATTCATGGCCTGACCCACTGATCCCGTTTTTATGGTGCAGCCCCGTCGAATAGTATGAAATTCAGTGTTGTGAAATTCGGTTGTGCCGAACGCTCAGGCTTTTCGACCGATCGCGAGGCCGATCCGCTCGCTGCCGATGAACCAGCCGTCCCGCGCGTTGTAATAGAGATACGCGCGGTCTCCGTCGATTTTTATATCGAGCGCGTAAACAAGCGCCTTTTTCCAGCCCGGTTCCGGTTTCAGTATCGGCTCCTCGACTGCCTGCATCCAGTGCGTGCCGTCGCCGGATTTCAGAATCATAATCGACGACCGCGAGCGCCCACGCTCGTCCTTGTAGATACCGTTGTTGAAGCCCCAGAAAGTGCCTGTTTGCTCATCGAAGACAACTTTAATCGCGCCCGCGCCGAAATTGCGGAGCGGGTTGTGCATGTCCGGAGAAATGGCGGGCGTTTCATCGGGCTCGTACGGGCCTTCGATGTTCGATGCGCGCGCCACGCCGATGTACTTCGGCTCGAAGAAAAGGCAGTCCGGCAGCAATATCACGCTCGCGCTGTAAAACATCATGAAACCGTCGCCGTGCGGCACAACGCACGGGCAACTGCACGCATTGAGGATTCCTTTGTGCCATGCCCGCGAGACCGGCAGAGCCACTTTCGGCTCGCTCCACGTTTCGAGGTCTTCCGACCGGCGCACCACGATGCCTGTTTCGAACGGTTTGAGGAAAACTTCGTTGAAGATGTAGTATGCCCCGGTGTGTTTGATGACGAACGAGCGGATCCCCGGGAACAGACGCTTGCCGCGCGCCCATGAAATCCCGTCTTCCGATGTGTGGTGATGGATTCCCCATACGCTATTCGCGAAAAGATGCCATTTGCCGTCCGGCGACTCCGAAGGCAGCAGCACCGTGGGGTCCGCAATCATCCACTCCGGCCACGGCGGCTCGATAAGCGGATTTGCCGGATGGTCCGACCACGTCAGTTCATCGAAATTCATCCCCATTCCTCCTCACACCCTTTGATCGACGCTATTTTAACATTATTCGCGGAAAAAGACGACTGGCATCAGATCGTTATTATGGCTTCGGGGCCGCAGACGGATTCGAACGCGCGGCGTATGTGCTCGTGGGCGGTGAAATATATTATTTGCGTTTTAACGCTTTTGAATCTGTCGGCGATCGCGGCGGCGACGCGCGGCAGGCGGTCGTCGTCGATGTCAACCAGCACGTCGTCCATGATGACGGGCATCGTCTCGCGCTTGCCCGCCGTTCCGTCCGGCCCGGCGCCGACGTGCAGCGTCTGCGCGAGCCGTATCGCAAGGTAGAGTTCCTGCCGCACGCTGCGGCTCATCTTCGCCACCGGCACGTGCTCCGAACCCGCGCGGACTCCCTCCACTGTTTTCGCTGCCGGGTCGATATACACACCCTCGAACGCCCCGCCGGTGAACGCCGCGAAAAGCTCTGACGCGAAACGCTTTATGTCCGGCATCCGTTTCCGCTCGTCCTCTTCCGCGATCTTCTCCATCGCGGCGGCAGCCACCGAGCGCACACTCCACGTCCGGACCTGCTCCGCGAGCAATTGCTGATAGGCTTCATATTCCTGTTCGAGCGCTCTTAGTTTGTCCGAGCCGAGAAGGGCGCCGATCTCGTTTTTGTTCGCCTCTTCCTCGCGTATGGCGGCCTCGTTTGCTTCCGCCGCCGCACTTTTTTCCGCGTTCAGATTTTCGATCTTCGCCCGCAGTTTCGCCCAGCCGTCTGGATGCAGTTCGCCGAGCTGTGTGAAGAAGTCCGCTTCGTTCGTGCCTGACGGTTTCAGAGCGAGCAGGGCGGCTGTTTTGTTTTCAAATGCGTTGAAGGCCGCTTCGTATTTTTCGTACTGTGCGGCGTTCCCGCGGAACGCCGCCGGGTCGCCGGGCGCGCCGCCTTTTTCGAGCAGTCCGGCGATTTCGTCTTTCAGTCCGGCGGTTTTCGCTTCCAATTCCGAACATTCTTTTTCGATCCGTGCCGCATCCTGAATGCGTTGGTTGCGTTCGCGCAATGAGCTTTTGTTGTCGGTCAGTTTTTTATTGATGATGTCGATCAGCGCGGCGGCGTCGATATGCTCTGCCGCGCGTTCGTTCAGTCGCGCCGCAATGGAAAAAACGCGCTCCTTGTAATTCTCGACATCTTTCCGTTTCGATTCGATTTCCGCCACCCCTATACGGCGGTCGTTGAATTTCTCTTTGAGAGAAGCGGTTCTGCCAAGAATCTCGATAGCGGCTTCAGAGCTCAGGCCGTCCCTCAGATTGAGGCGTGTAATCGTCGCCGCGAATCGCGATGTAGCATCTGCGAGCTCAGAGCGTGCCGTAGCGAGAGAACCCGATTCAATC
This sequence comes from uncultured bacterium, assembly GCA_964409645.1. Taxonomy (GTDB): domain Bacteria; phylum UBP15; class UBA6099; order UBA6099; family UBA6099; genus CAYPEK01. The sequence goes on from CAYPEK010000043.1 coordinate 19,806, forward strand.
GCCGCCGTACTTTCTGATAGACGCTCGATTTCCCTCTCTTTGCTTTTCACGAGTCCTGCGTTCTCGTCTATTATCGTCTGCTCTTGCGCAAGTTTATCGAGCAGTTTGCCCGCTGCTTCGCGGTCTAAATATTTAATTTCGAGTTTTCTCAGTACGCTGTTAAGGAAATCGGTTCCCCGCACGATGCTTCCTTCAGTGTTCGATATTTGCAATTGGATATTATCGATGACTTTCTGTATTTGCGACTGTACGCCGGATGTGTCTGCCGTGGCCACAATATTTTTCGACTTAATGGCCGAAATGAAAGCAATGACAAGCGCGATAGCGACCAGTCCGCCACCGATCGCTTTGCCGAGCCATGGAGCGCCCGGCACAATATTACTGATTAACAGGAAAATGCCGGCGGTTGCAAGCACGGCAGCGAGAATGAGGAAAGGACTGAGGCTGTTGCGGGTGGGCACCACCTCGGATTGCAGGTTGTCTGCCTCAAACTTTTGATTCTCATACTGCTGTTCGTACAATACGAGTTGTTCCCGCCATCCGCCTATCTTATGATCGTATTCAATCCATTCCGAAATCAGTTTCTTGAATTCGTCCGGCGGCAAATTCTTGTTTACTCGGTCTATGGCGTCGATCTTATTTATATATTGCTCGATCTCGGCTTTCAGTTCGTCGATTCTGGCGAGGAGTGCGGCGATTTCCGATTCGAGGGTGTCGATTTTCTGTTTCACTGCAACTATCCGCGAGGCTGCGGTTTTTACCGCGTCATTCGCCTCAATACCCGTCTTCACATCTTCAATTTCGTTGCGTGTCCAATCCGGCAGATACGTGCGCATCTCACTTTCGATACGGCTGTCGAGTTCTCGCAGTCGTTGTTCCGCCTCCGATAGATACGCTGTTTCAGCCCTGTAAGCGGACATTTGCTCGTAAAGCGCGATTATTTCGTTTTCGTGTTCTATATATTTTTCATCAACGACGGATGCTTCAATTGCTGATCGGCATTTGCCGAGTTCCGCGCGCTTTTCCGCGAGCTTGCCGGTTTCATTCTTCAATGCTTCTTCGAGCCGTTCGAGCGTTCCGAGGCCGCCTTCGGGAAAATCCGCCGCCGCGCTGTTTTTATCCAGTTCGGTTTTCGCGTCTAGGTATTCTCCGTACGCTTTCCCGGTTGCCGCCCACGATTCGCACTCCTTTATTTCCGCTTCGAGCGCGGCGATTTTATCCGCGATTTCTTTTTTTGCTCTCGCAATCTCTTCCCTGACGATTATGAGTTGCGCGTATTTATCCGCGCCGCTTTTTCCGACATTGATTTCGCTTTCGAGCGATTCGAGCCGCTCGATAGTTTTGCCAAGCGGCGATGATCCCATCTGTTTTTTTGATCCGGTGGGATAGAATGCCGCGAGGCGGTCCCTCAGCGTTTCGAGCGCCGATTTCGGCGAAACGCCGCCCGCGTCGCCTCCCATCGTGTCGTAAAACACCTCGTCGAGACGGTCGCGGTTTTTTCCTTTCACCGGCGCGAGCTCGTCGATGTCGAACGAGAACACGGCGCTGAAACTCCTGTGTGTGACACCGTGTCGCAGGGAAGACTCGAACCGTGCGGTGTCCACCGGGGCGCCTTCCGCGTCGCGGATTTCCGGCCCGCCTTTTTTGCTCCGCGCGCCGGAGTAATAGCGCGTGATCCTGTAGGCGTCGCCGCCGGACTCGAACTCGATTGCGCCGCCGTGGCCGGCCTTCGTGACGGGGTCGTAAGTGTTGCCTTCCGCGCCGCCGGTGAGTGCCTCCGCCCCGTAGAGAACGAAATTGAGGAACTTCGCAATGGTCGTCTTCCCGCGTTCGTTTCCGCCGTAAACGACGGCTATGTTGCCGGTGGGCAACTCGCGGGCCAGTCCCGCGTGAACGCCGAATCCCTCTATGTCGATCTTCTTTATTTTCATTTCGTTTCCGGCCTGAGCGCATCGAGGCAGATCATCATCGCGTCGCCGAGAAGCGCCTGATCAATTCCGGGTTCGCCGGATTCTTTCCCGAGCCGCTGCAACTGTCTCGCCACCCTCTTGTCATTGGCGTAGGTTGTGCCGAGCGCATTTTCGAGAAGCGAGGCGGAGAATTCCGCCGCAGCCGCGGGATTCTCCGAGAGACTGTCGAAAAATCTCACGACTTCGCCCATCACACTGTCCTCATTCCGCAACGCCGCGATGTCGAGCGATTCCTTCTCCGGCGCGCACGCCTCCGCGTCGAGTTCGCGGATGATTATCGACGGTGTTTTGCCCTGATCGAGCTGTGCAAGCGTGTCGATGATGTATTCCTTGGCGCTTTTTCCTTCGATGAGTAGGCCGTATTTGATGTTGAAGAGCGGGCCTTCGCCTGTTAGGCGGATCCGTACGACACAGCATTCGACGTGCGGGGCAAGCCGCGCGCGTAGCGCGTCAAGTTCGCTCTTGATCGCGTGAGCGAGATCGCCGTGGCCGCCCTCGCGGATGCCGGTGATGTCCACCGCGACGTCCTCCATCTGCAGCGCGCCCGTCGGCAGCTCGGAAACCGAGATGCCGCCCGCGTTCGCCCGTACAAGCGTCACCGACATGCCGCCCGTCTCGCGGCGGCGGCGCGCCTGCGGGCAGCCCGGATACACGATGTATGGATTCTCGCGCAGCACGCCGCGCTTGTGGATGTGGCCGAGCGCCCAGTAGTCGTACCCCCGGCGTTCGAGGTCGCCAGTGGCGCAGGGCGCGTACGTGTCATGCTCGGACACCGCGCCGCCGACGCTCGTGTGAAGCACGCCGACTGTGAACAGGCGGTCCTTTTTATCCGGGAACAGGTTCGCGAGGTTTGTCTGCACGTCTCGTTTCGGGAAGCTCATCCCAACGACGCGCGCCGCGGGCGCTCCGTCTTTTTCGATAACGATCTCCTCCGGCGATTCGCCCGAGAAAACGTGCACGTTTTTCGGAAGCGTGATTTCGAGACCGGCTTCGCCGTAGCCCGCCTCTTCGAGGTTGTCGTGGTTCCCGGCGGCGATGAACACCTTAATGCCGAGTCGATCAAGTCTGCCGAACTGCTCCTTCAGCACGATCTGCGTGTTGAGGTTTTTGCGGCTTGTGTCGAAGAGGTCGCCCGCGATGACGAGGAAGTCGGCGCGATGCCGGATGCAGAGATCGGCGATGGCGACGAAAGTGTTGCGCTGTCCGGCGGTGACGCGCTCCGCGGTGGCCGGATCGCCGAAGCGTAGGCCGGTCAGGGGCGCGTCGAGGTGGCAGTCCGCCGTGTGAATGAAAGTGATTTCCGTGCCAGCCATCGTCGTTTGTCTCCCGCGCGAATCAGAAGTGATTTTATGTTAACCCGGCGCGCCGCGCAAGCATGAGAGTGATGGGGTCACGGCCTGACCCCCGATCCTGCAGACTCAGCCGCCGGATTTCTGTTGTCTTGTCACATCCCTTACTTTATAATCAGCGTGTGTGACAAACAGGATGAGCGGCGGAAAACTAAAAATCGCGATAGTGCAGTTCAGCCGGCGGAGGTTCGAGCAGGACAACAACCGACGCCGCGCGCTTGATACTCTTTCCTCCATAACGGACGCCGACCTCGTGCTGTTTCCCGAGGTTTGGATGGGCGCGGTTGTTCTCGAACCCGACGAAATGGAGTCGCTGATCGGCGATCTGTCGGGCGCGGCGGCGGCGGGCGGCTTCACGCTGGTCACTGGCGGCCTGTTCGCAAAGCGCGGCGACCTCGCGATGGACGTTTGCCACGTGATCGGCCCGGACGGATGGGTCGTCTGCGAGCAGGAGAAGATTTTTCCGTCGGCGGCGATCGGCGAGCGTGCGTTCTGTTCGGGCGGCGGCGGGCTGGCGACGTTCGACTGCGCGGGGATGAAGTGCGCGGTGCTGATCTGCGTCGATATTATTTATCCCGAACTCGCGCGGCGGCTCGCGCTCGCGGGCGTTCAGGTGATTCTCAACCCGGCGAATATCCCCGCGCCGCGTAACGACCTCTGGCACGGGATAGTGCGGACGCGCGCGGCGGAGAACACGGTGTTCGTCGCGTATGCGAACAACACGGACACACAGTATGCCGACGGACGCGCGGTGTCCGGCGCGTCGCTGATCGCGGGGCCGACGGGCGATGTGATCGCCGCCGCCGGGCCGGATGCGACAGTCATCCGCGCCGAACTCGATCCGTGGCGCATCGAAGACCAGCGGAGCAGGTGGCCGTACCTCGAAGACATAAAGAAAATCGGGACGCCCGACGAGCCTTGCATGGATATTTCGGGCAACCCGGCGGAATAATATGGGAATGAGATTTTGCACAATCGGAAGCGGCAGCAAGGGTAACTGCTCGCTGCTGGACACCGGCCGCACGCAAGTGCTGATCGACTGCGCGCGGCTCGGCCAGAGATACATAAAGAGCGGCCTCGAATCGCTCGGTGTCAGGATCGAGGAGATCGACGGCATTCTCGCCACGCACATGCACGGCGACCACGTGGACGGCTCGGTGACGTTCCCGCTCTGCCGCAGGTACGGCATCCCGCTGTACGTTCACGAGGGCTCGGTGGAAGACCTGATGCGGCGGTCGTTCAAGTTCGCGGAACTCGACCACGCGGGACTGCTGAGGCGGTTTCGGACGGAGACGTTCATGCTGAACGAGTTGCGCGTGACGCCGATCGAGGTGCAGCACGGAGCGGGCGGCTGGAACCACGACATTGTGGGGCGGCCGGTCGGCTACAGGATCAGCCTGATCGAAGGCGCGGCGGAGTCGGTGCTGTCGTACGCAACGGACCTTGGGCTGACGACCGCCGAGATAGAGTCGGCGATGGCGGGCTCGGATGTTCTGGTGCTGGAAAGCAACCACGACGTGGAGGCGGAACGGCGCTCCGGGCGGCCGTGGCATCTGGTACAATGGGTGCTCGGGCCGCGCGGGCATCTGTCGAACGAGCAGAGCGCGTCGGCGGTTGCGAGGATAGCAGGCGCCGGGGAAGGGCGTACGAAGCATGTCGTGCTCGCGCATCTCAGCGAGGACTGCAACACGCCGGAGCTCGCGCTCCGCGCGACGCGCGCGGCGCTCGACGCCGCCGACGTAGCCGGGGTTTCAATTGATGTCGCTCTCCAGAAATTCCCGTGTCCCGAGATCGTGTTTTAAATGAATGGAATCACGGATGAACACAGATAAACTCGGATTTTCAATCGCTATCGCTGTCAAAGCGGGAGCGTAAGATTACTCCGCGTCTTTGTGGACCCTGTGTATAAAAATGCTTTTAAAATGAAAGGGTAAAAAAATGGCGGCAAGGAAACAGTTTCTGAAACGGATAATCACGACGGCGGTGGCGTGCGGGGCGATTGCATTCGCATCGGGTGCGGCGCACGCGCAGAGCATGGGGATGGATATGGATTCGATATCTCAGTTCATGAAATACCTGCCGCCGCTGATTAAAAATGTTACGCAGGAACCCGAAACACCCAAGCAGGGCGATGCGGTGAAAATCACGGCGAATGTGGACCGCATACATTTCGCGGACGACATCGAGACTGTTGATTCGGTTAAACTGTCATATACATACGACGGGGAGAAATGGGAAACCATCGACATGGAACAGGGCGACGACAAGGTTAACTGGACGTGTGAAATTCCCGCGCCGGGCGACTGCACGGAGGTGGACTACCGCATCACGGCTGTTGACTCAGCGGGTAACATCGCGATGGAGCTCCCGCAGTGGATCGCGACGGCCGGCTGGGACGGAAACGCGGACAATCCGCCTTATCAGTATCTGACGAAAATATATGATCACGTAAATTCCGAGCGCTCCGAAATACCTGATGAAATGCAGATCGGCGAAATTCCGCCGTACTTGGATATTCAAACGGTTTGGTTCGGTTTCGACGACAAAAACTACTATTTCAAAATCCAGTTCGGCGAAAAGATGCAGCAGGGAACAATCAGCCCGGTGGACGCAAACCTCTACATTCTTGCGATCATCAACTGCTCGCTCGAAACAATCGATAACGCGGCCACCGATCTCGGCCTGAAGCAGGGATTCAAAAATTTCGATCCGTCCAATCCGATGGTGCAGGAACTGGTGAAATATTTTTGGGGTTGGTACTACGCGCCGCTACTGGACATCGTGCCGCCGCTCCCCGGCATCGGAAAGATACCCGGAGTCGGTCTGATCCATATCGATCCGGCAAACATAAAAACGCCGATTTTCGAGAAAACGGGTTTCAAGCATAAGCTGAACGGTAATAATCTCGAACTCTCGGTATCGAGGTCTTTCGTCGGCAATGCACAGGATGACACTATGACATTCCTCGCGGGTGATGTGAAAGCGGAAGGCGCCGACATGACATCCATCAAGCCGAAGATCGGCGACATCTCATACACGACGACGATTATCATGAGGGACCACGCATACGATTCCTGCGGCCGCCCGCTGGAGTAAAAGATTAAAGATTTTAGAAGAATGAAAACCTTTTTTGGGAAAAAGGTTTTCAAACTTTCCAAAAAACTTTAGTGGCGAGTCAGATCGAAGCGCCGCAGATTTATTTCACTGTGAACGAGCTTTCCGGCGACATGCGAATTGTCGTGAACGGCGTGGAGGTATATACGTCCCATTTATATAATTCTGTTAATGATACCGCAGACATGAGGACTTTTATCTCGTTTAAGCCACCGCTCCCGAATGACGATCTTTTTAATGCGTACATAATGTGATTTTCATCTATGGAACACGTAATATCCTTATCATTTATCTCATAATCGATACCTTTGTTGTGTCCGAAGTGGCATGCCGATATTGCCATTAATTGGATGAGTTTGGAATAAAATAGTGTCCCGATCGACTTGGTTAGAGATTCGTTGTCGCCCTTGTCTGTAACCGGATCGATAATGATAGCGATGTATCCGTATATATTCGTTGGTATCGTATAACCTGAGGCTATTAATCCTTTCACGGCTACATCCAGATAGAAATACTCCGAATCATATCCGGCCCGCATCTCTGCGATGCTCAGATCGTTTAATGGCTTGATTACTTCGGGCGGTTTTTCCTTATGAAGCTCCGTGATTATGTCGCCGAGTTGCTGATTGATGTCTGTATAATGTTTTTTCTTTTTGATGATGACAGGTTCCGTTGCAAAAATGACATCGTTCGCGGAAGCTATCTTCACCATGCAATCACGTGGTTGCGTGGCGTTGCATGCGGAAGCGTCGGACGAATTATGGATACAGTCTTCCTCAATATATCGCCTGAAAAAAAACGGTACAAATGACCTATTACCGCCGCTGGCCGAACCATCACAGGGTTGGGTGACAAACATATTGCCGCCCGCGTTTTCTGCCCGTATTGAATAAATCACCCGCGTTCCTTTATCGAATGCCGGAAACCTGCTTTTCCACGTTACAGAGTCGGCCGATTCGAGAGGGAAGCTCTTCCATACTATATCTTCGCATTTTCCAGTATCCTCGGATTCCGATTCTGAAAGTTCATTGTTGATAAATAGATACTCGCACTCCGTCTCGGTTATTTGGCCGTACTGGATTTCAACCTTCGTCACGCGCTCGTTCTCAGAGGTCGGTTTGGACATGACGACGGTGATCGCAGCCTGTTCACCTGCCACCGGTTGCTCGGGATCGATCGTCACCGACACCGGGTCCGGGGTCTGCCTGTTGCCGAACACCCTCGCGTGAATCGTCGGTGATCCGCTGATGAACGTCCCCAACTCGTTCGGCAGTTCGGTTTCAGCAGCGAATGAAGCGGAGGCGAGAAAGAGAAAGCAAGCGGAAAGGCTCAACGCGGCGCGTGCAATCAAGGCGGCAGACACACGGCAGTAAAAGCCGTGTCCGCGGCCCGGTTGCGGTTTGCTCGAACAGTTATTTTCCATTTTGACGTTTATGCCCGCGCGCATTATTTAAAAGACTTGTTTCTGAATACAAGTTGCTGAATACATATTATATTGGATGAATTCTGATAGTGCAAATGATGGTGGCGGTCGGAAAGGGGGAGTTCAGAAGCTGAACGCCTCGATTTTGCGTTTCGGGCGGTTCAATGCGAGATCGTGGTTTGCCTGAAGGTTGAGCCAGAACTGGGGTGATGTGCCGAATGCCTGCGAGAACAGCCATGCAGTCTCGGGAGTGACGCCTCTCTTGCCCCGGACAATTTCGTTCACG
>CAYPEK010000043.1:28047-32252 GCA_964409645.1 uncultured bacterium
TTTTGCTCGATATATTCACGTATGAGGTAAAGAGATTTTTTATCTCTAATTACATGTTCGAAATAATTTTTTTGCCAAACCGGTTCGCCCGGCGAATGTCTCAGATCGTTTATTTGCTTTGTAACCGAGGATTTGTAAAGACGAACTATTGTTGGGATCGAATCGGATGTCGGCCGGCCGAATTTTTCAACGACTGGTGGTTTCTTTCTTGCTCCGAAATTATTTGTTTGTTTCTGATTTTTTATAAAAATAATACCATGAATGTGATTCGGCATCACGACAAATGCATCCGTAATTATTCGAGGTCGTAGGATAGATGTTTTCTGCCATTCATCAAGCACGATTTTTCCGTATTCATTAACGTACATTTTACAATCGGATATTTCGCCGAAAAACGAGCGTTTGTTGTGAGCGCAGATGGTCAAGAAATATGCGCCTTCCACGGAATAATCGAAATTGGATAAACGTATAGACCGGCGGTGTTTTTCGGAATGGCTGAATGTCATCAAATTAATAATGCAATAAGTAGGGGCACGTTGCAACGTGCCCTCCCAAATATTCTCGGCTCATATTCTTATTGAAAGAGCTCTGCAATTGTATCAAACCAACCGATTTTTAGCTTGACACTATTACGCTAAGAAAATATAATAAAAATGTATAGGCTATTGGATTTCGGGCTTTGTTGCGGTTTCTATTTATCAAACGTAAAGGGGCTGAATCTTTAAAAAGGGCTTGTTAAAAGGATAATTTGAGGCCACAAGGCCCAAAAAATACCCGGTTTTTATCTCGGAGCGTAAATCCGGAGGTGCTCAGATGAGGATGGATCAATTCACGATAAAGGCTCAGGAAGCGATCGCAGAGGCGCAGAAATCGGCCGAAATGAACGGCCAGCAGCAGATCGAACGCGAGCATTTGCTGCTCGCGCTTCTGCGTCAAGACGACGGGATTACGCGGCCGATTCTGCAGAAGGTCGGCGTGGACCCGGTCGCGCTCGAAACGCGCATCGACGCGGCGGTTCAGAATATGCCGAAAGTGTCCGGCGGCGGCGATGTTTTCATTTCAAAGGAACTGAAAAAGGTGCTCGACAGTGCGGCGACCGAGGCGTCGCGGCTCAAGGACGAGTATGTGAGCTGCGAGCACATTCTGCTCGCGTTGGCGGAGTCGAAGGGCGGCAATCTGCCGGGTGTGCTCCGCGAGTCGGGCGTTTCGTACGACAAGGTGCTCGCGGCGCTCGCCGACATCCGGGGCAGCCAGCGGGTGACGGACCAGAACCCGGAGGACAAGTATCAGGCGCTGACGCGATTCTGCCGCGACCTGACGGATTCCGCGCGAAAGGGGAAACTCGATCCGGTGATCGGCCGCGACGACGAGATCCGGCGCGTGATTCAGGTGCTTTCGCGGCGCACGAAGAACAATCCGGTGCTGATCGGCGAACCGGGCGTCGGCAAGACGGCGATCGCGGAGGGGCTCGCGAGGCGGATTATCGACGGCGACGTGCCGGAGGGGCTGAAAAACAAGCGCGTGGTGGCGCTCGACCTCGGCGCGCTGGTGGCGGGCGCAAAGTACCGCGGCGAGTTCGAGGACCGGCTCAAAGCAGTTTTGAAAGAGATACAGCAGGCGGAGGGAGCGGTCATCCTTTTCATAGACGAACTGCACACGCTCGTCGGGGCGGGCGCGGCGGAGGGCGCGATGGACGCGTCGAACATGCTTAAGCCGGCGCTCGCGCGCGGTGAACTTCGCTGCGTGGGCGCGACGACGCTCGACGAATACCGTAAACGGATCGAGAAAGACGCCGCGCTCGAACGCCGGTTCCAGCCGATTCTGGTAAAGGAGCCGAACGTCGAGGACACAATATCGATTCTGCGCGGGCTGAAGGAGCGCTACGAGGTGCATCATGGAATCCGGATTCAGGATTCGGCGCTGGTGTCGGCGGCGGTGTTGTCGAACCGCTACATTTCCGACCGGTTTCTGCCGGACAAGGCGATCGACCTGATAGACGAGGCGGCGTCGCGGCTGCGGATCGAGATCGACTCGATGCCGACTGAGATCGACGAGATGGAGCGGCGCATCAGGCAGCTCGAAATCGAGCGTCAGGCGCTGAAGAAGGAAAAGGACCGCGGCTCGGTCGAGCGGCTCGAACGGATCGAGCAGGAGCTTGCGGGGCTCCACGAAAAGGGCGACGGCCTCAAGGCCCGCTGGAAGAACGAGAAGGAAATAATCAGCCGCATGGGCGCGGTGAAGGAAAAGATCGAGCAGTCGCGCAACGAAGAGAAGGACGCGGAGCGCAGGGGCGACCTCAATCGCGTGGCGGAGATCCGCTACGGCGTGATCTCCGGCCTCGAACGCGATATGGAGTTGCTGCGAGCGCAGCTTGCGGAGCTCCAGAAGGACTCGAAGATGCTGAAGGAGGAAGTGGACGAGGAGGACGTGGCGGAGATCGTGTCGCGGTGGACGGGAGTGCCGGTGTCGCGGATGCTCGAGAGTGAGACGCGGAAACTGGTGCGGATGGAGGACGAGCTGCGGCGGCGGGTGATCGGTCAGGACGCGGCGCTGCGTGTGGTGTCGGACGCCGTGCGGCGCGCGCGGGCGGGGCTGCAGGACCCAAACCGGCCGATCGGCTCATTTATATTCCTCGGCCCGACGGGTGTCGGCAAAACCGAGCTGGCGCGGGCGCTCGCGGAGTTCCTGTTCGACGACGAGCGGGCGATGGTGCGGCTCGACATGTCGGAATACATGGAGAAGCACAGTGTGTCGCGGCTGATCGGCGCGCCTCCGGGGTACGTCGGCTACGACGAGGGCGGCCAGCTCACGGAAGCTGTGCGGCGGCGGCCGTATGCAGTGGTGCTGTTCGACGAGATCGAGAAGGCGCACCCGGATGTGTTCAACGCGCTGCTCCAGATATTGGACGACGGGCGTCTGACGGACGGGCAGGGCCGCACGGTGGATTTCAAGAACACGATTCTGATAATGACGTCGAACGTGGGAAGCCAGTGGATACTCGACGAAAACGTAAACGAGGAAGAGATGCGAGGCCGTGTGATGGATGCGCTGCGCGCGCAGTTCCGGCCGGAATTTCTGAACCGGGTGGACGAGACGGTGATGTTCAACCGGCTGACGCGCGCGGACCTCGGCGGCATAGTTGAACTCCAGCTTGAGTATCTGCGTAAGCGGCTTGCCGAGCGCAAGATCAGCCTCGAAGTGACGGACGCGGCGCGTGAGGCGCTCGCCGATATGGGTTACGATCCGGTGTACGGCGCGCGGCCGCTCAAGCGGGTGATACAGCGGGAGATACAGAACCCGGTCGCGGTGAAGATACTCGAAGGCGCGTTCGGCGAGGACGACACCATAGTCGTCGATTACGCCTCGGATGCGTTCACGTTCGAAGCGAAATAGCAGGCAAGTTTACAGTATTCAGCATTCAGCTTTAAAAAGACAAAAAGCAACCAGTGAGATGCTGTCGGCTGCTTTTTAATATCCTGATTACTGTATGCTGAATCCTGAATACTTCTTTATAGTTTCTTTCTCCAGATGGCTTCGATGTCGGCGGCGGCGAGCGGGCGGGCGTTGTTCGCGATGTTGACCGGGTTTGCGACTTCGGTCATCATCGGGATGTCCGACTCCGAGACTCCGACGTCGGCGAGCTTCGCGGGTGTGCCGTGCGAGAGACAGAAGTCGCGCACGATATTCACCGCTTCGGCGTCGCCGGCCGCGCCGAGCGCGGCGAGCAGCCGAGCGCGGCGTTCGCCGGTGAATGTCGGCAGGTTGTATTCGAGAACTTCGGGCAGGGTGAACGCGCAGGCGTATCCGTGAGGCACGTTCCAGCGGGAGGTGAGCACGTAGGAGAGCGCGTGCGAGGCGCAGGTGCCGGTGCTCCCGAACGCGAGGCTCGCCGTCATGGACGCGTACAGCATATTCGAGCGCGCTTCGAGGTTGGAGCCGTCGCTAACCGCCTCCGGCAGCCACTTGAGTATGATCGGAATTGATTCGAACGCGTTCATGTCGGAGAGCGGCTGTCCGTTGACCGCCCAGAGCGCTTCGAGAGCGTGGGAGAGGGCGTCGAGGCCGGTGCTCGACGTCTGGTACGGCGGGAGCGAGAGCGTGAGCGTCGGGTCGAGCAGCGCGGCGGCGGGCCACGCGCATGGCGCGGCGGTGCCGCATTTCAGGTTGTCATGTGGTAACGTGACCACGAAATTCCCGTTCACTTC
>CAYPEK010000044.1:0-11192 GCA_964409645.1 uncultured bacterium
TTCGATGCGGCTTTACAAGGTGCAGTTGCCGCTCGGCGGCGGCGGAACACTAGATGCCGAAGAGATGCACCTGAGGATTAATTTCTGGAGAGTTTTAACATTCAAGCAGCCCGCCGACCCAAGGCACAGATACCATTTCTGGCGCTGGGTATCTCTGCACAGACCGGCAATCGATCCGCTTTCTTTCTACAAGCCCGTGATTCGTATAAGCTCCAGCCAAATCAAAGACAAAGGTGAGGTCTGGTTCCTCCTCCCGCTCACGGCGATGAAATGGTTTGTCAGCACTCTTTTCATGAGCCTCTGGGGCCTTAACTATGTGCGCATATACCGAGGAACCATCATAATATCCGGCAAACCGGGCAGAAGAAAATCGGAAACAATCATCGAGGACCTCGCCGGCGAATTCACATCCCACGGGCAGACCGTCAAAGTCCGGCGCCTTTCATGCGGCATAGGCGACGGTTCGCTCGAAATTCACTACCCCCGCACAGGCCCGCTGCACGAAGGCCGCCTTTCGGTCCGTAAGATGAGACTCGAAGCGCTGTCCGCCCTCAAAGTGCCGCGAATTCTTTCGGGGCCCGTCGATATAGACGCCGTGATTACAGGGACAGTCGCCGACCTTGAAATGTCGGGCCATATCAGTTCATCGATGCTTATGATTCGCACGGAGCCCATTCTTGATTTCAGATCGCCAATGCGGCTGAAAGGCACCGAGCTGATTCTCGAACACATGCAAGGCCGGGTGGGTGAATACCTGCTCGAAGGGTCCCTTACAACAGATGTCGAAACGGATATCTCCGATCTCCGCCTCAAGGGCCGCGGGGTCGGCAGAGCCTCGCAGTCGATCCTCAAAATGCTCTCTCTCAAACCGTTTATAGAATATGCCGATCTTGAAGCGGACGTATCGCTCAAGGGCGACCTCAACGAATTCGAAAAATTCTCCGCCGATATCACTCTGCATCTAAAAAATGCTGGGATCGATTTTACCCAAGTCGGCGAAGGCACCATGAAAGACTTCCCACTAAAGCAAATTCCCGAAGCGCACCTTCACCTGCTGATCGACCAAGGCACGCTCATTTTCGACAGATGCTCCGCTCGCGCAGGCAGCCTCTCCGCCACGTGTGATGGGAAAATTGTGATGTTCTTCCACCCCGAGCTCGACAAGGTTTATCGCTCTGAGTTTGACCTTGAGTTCTCGGTGGACTGCCCGGACATTCAGGCCGCCGCCAATCTTTTCTCACTCGAAAAATATGATTTCTCCGGATCGACTTCGGCAGAGTTCAAACTCGAATGTAATTACGGTTTCGAGCTTCAGCAGGGACTCGACCTGATCTACTCGGTGCCGGTCGAAATGTCCGATGCGGTTCTTCAGACAATTAAATCCTACTTCTTCAGGCTCGACGGGTTCGGCCACCTCTCGGCACAAAACATCCGGCTTTCGGGAATTCCGTTGCGCGATGTCAAAGCAGTAAAACTCCCCGTGGAGCTGTCTTTCGATGAACTCGGCATAGATTTCGTGCTCGAAAAAGAACGTTTCCGCTGGGAAAACGGCGTCTGTCGCAGCAAATGGTTCAGCCTCACCCTCGAAGGCGGCATCGGCTTCTTCGACAAACAACTGTTGCTCGAAGGTGAGATTTCAGCCACTCCGGAAAAACTTCGGGAATCCAGACTCTTCAAACTGATCCCTGCTTCCGAAAGCATAGCGAAACGGATACGCAAACCGTTCCATGTATCAGGTAACACTAACGAACTTACTCCGACAGAAATCCTCAGACAGATTTTCAGATTCTGATAAGCTCTTAAAGTCGGCTGTACGGGCGCTCGTTCGCCCCATAGTCTGCAATGAAAAAAGCCCGCGGGGGGAATCCCTCCGCGGGCTTTGTCTCGTTTACTATTTCGCCCTCTTGGGGCAGGCTGCTCTTAGTTCGTGCAGCTCTTTGTCGCGCAGCAGGAAGGCAGCGGCGCTTTGGACTGGCAGAGAACCGCGCCCGATATCGTCGAAGACGAAATTGTCTGCCCGTAAAATTTCTTCATATAAATAATGTCCGTCAGATTAATATTACCGTCACTGTTGAAATCCGCCCACGCTCTGTAACACGCATCGCCTGCTGCGGCGCCGTAGGCATTCTTGATGAGAAGTATGTCGGTCAGGTTGACGTCTTTATCGCAGTTCGGGTTCCCTATGTCGCCGCCGTTGCCTGTGTCCGGAGAGGCGACATCCGTGCCTTTCGCCGTCACTGTCGATGCCGTTGTCGGCAGCGTCAGTCCGGTCTTTAGTGTCATGTAGCACGAATCCGCCGTCTTGGATGCACACCCCACCGAATACGTGTCGAGCGGGAGTTTCAATCTCACTGTGTACGTATGACCTGTCTGACCGGTCGGCGCAGCCATGCCGGGCACTATGCCGTCATCTCCCACTGTTCCTATGGAGATGATCGTGCTGGGCGCAGCGTCGTCAACCAGTTCCACCGTGGCTCCGGCAAGATTTGTGTATGTCGGAGTTATCGGAGTTTTCATGCAGTCCGTTGTGCTCGCACATTGCGGATCCGTATAACTCGCGATCCTGATCTCTCCGCCCGTGCCGCCGCCTGTCGGTTTCAGCGTGGTGGGGCAGCTATCCGGATTCGTCGTGCAGTAAGTTGTTACGTTGGGTTCGACAGTAATTTTGCCGCTTGTCGAACTGGGCATGCTGGATATCGTCTTGTCGGATTCTTTACACGTCGGCATGTGCACATAAGATACGCCTACGTAGCAGTCCGTGCAGGTAGCCGAGACTCCCGCGTCCGATTTTATGTAATCCGTCCCGAACGACTGCACCGGTGTGGACCCGTTCAGTTTTGTGGCGCATGTCGTGGGTGAAGTGCACAGATACACGTTGTACCCTTCGCCGGAATCGTACGAGCTGTCGTCGCTTGTGGAAGCCAGCCATGTTGCTTTGACTCCGTGCTGCGAGTTGTATTCGTAAGCAGAAACCGTGCCGGGAGTTTTGCAGGGCTGCGCGCCGGTATAACACACGTAGCAGTTGGTTGTATCCGCGCTCTCGTATTTCGTGCTTGTATTTCCTGATGCATCCTTCGCGGTGATGCAGTAAGTGTATGCTTCCACCGAAGTACTGACCGACGGATCTGCAAATTCCGCGGTGTCAAAGTCCGTTGCATCCGTTAATTCGTCATTCGTGAATTTTGTTGCCGAATTACACGTGGTGAGGTCCCCTTGGCATCTGTATGCTGAGTAGGATATCGCACCTTTGTCTTCCACTGCAGCCCACTTAATATTGCAAGCGCCGTCCTCTGTACTGTATTCAGAATTATCGGCGTCTATCTCAGGCTTGTCAGGCGCCTTGGTATCCACAGGAGTACATGCAACGGGTGTCGGAATCGGGTCTTTCCTCGAATATTTACCGAAAGCGTTGTATCCATATACGCGGTAACAGTATTTTGTGTTGTTAGTCAATCCCGTGCTGTCGGTGTAGCTTGGCGAACTGCTGATACCGACGGTTGCTATGGGCGTTCCGCTTCCGGGGTCGTTGACTGTCGTTATGGAGCAGTCGTTATTCGTGGCCGCAGCTCTCATCACCTTGTATCCAAGCAGTTCGAATGCCGTCGGGAAGTTGCAGTCAACAAACGTCCCGTCGTCTCCTTCGCATATCTTGTTCCATTCGAGTTTGCACGAATTTCCTTCCGTCAACGGA
This sequence comes from uncultured bacterium, assembly GCA_964409645.1. Classification (GTDB taxonomy): domain Bacteria; phylum UBP15; class UBA6099; order UBA6099; family UBA6099; genus CAYPEK01. The sequence continues at coordinate 3,692 of CAYPEK010000044.1, forward strand.
GTGGTCGTCATTTCATCACCACTTGTCTGGTTCGTCGGCCAGAACGGAGCGTAGTCGTACGATGTCGCGGTTATCGTGAGGCATTTCATGTATGTTGATATCGTGTCAAACGCGCTGCAATTGGAGTCCGTGCCGACTTTGTTCGGACACGTTCCGGCAGTTTTACAGTTGTCGCAAGCCTCAACGTAAAAACACCATGTCTCCGCTTCTCCGAAACCGTCATCTTTCGAATAGTACAGAGTATTGGCCGAAGTCGGCTGATTCTGCGTATTATATAAAGTGTACCCATTAATCGAAGTCGTACCGGTTTTCACATTGCACGAACCCGGTTTCGTCGGATCCTGATAGCAGCCGTAGAAATTGTATTTCTCGACATCCTCGTCCGAAACCACCGCCCAAGAAGAATCGATCGCCGCTTTGCTGAGCTGCAGGGTTATACCGAGCGTATCGACTTTCGAAGGCGGCTTGAGGTCTTCCGGCACACAACTTGTGGATGTCCATGTTGACTCGTTGTTACCGACGTCTATCGCCTGTATTTCATAGCTGTATGTCGAGCCGTTTACAAGTGTCTCGTCGCTGTCCGTGTACTGTTCGCCGAGGATCGTCAAACCGTTCAACTGGCTTCCCGACCTTTTGATATTGTAACCGTAGAGCGTGGTGTCGCCCGCAGGGCCACTCCATGTGCAAAGACATTTTTTCTGGCTTCCGTCGGGTGTCGAACAAGCCGCGCTTGTCGGCGGATCCGGGGCCTTCCAGTCTTCCACGCGGCAGCCTTCCGACGCCGTCCATTTGGACCTGTCCGTTTCTCCGGAAGCCGCTGTCGATGCTGAAAAGAAGAAATAGTGAGTTGTTCCGTCTAAGCTTGCTTGAGGAACGGTATATGATACTGTGTGCGCAGTCCTCAAATCAGTTGTGATGTCCAGATCGGTAAGATGGGTAGCTGTTGAGGAATCATTTGTGGTGTTATGATAAATCATATATTTTTCAGCGAATGCGTCAGGCGAGGGGTTGATCGTGATAACACACTGGTTGTTCGCCGGTTTTGTTGTGCTCTTTGTGCACGCGGGATCGTCGCCCGAGCCGTTTGCCTGACAAGCGATCGACTTGTATAGCGGGGCCGCCGGCTTTCCGGCGTTGCCGAGCGTGGTTTCCATTGTCTCTTTCACCATCATAATACCGGCCGTAAGGTCAACAACCCAGAACGCTGTTCCGCCGGAGAGATTGATTTCGCCGGTGAGCGTCAGCGTTCTCAGTCTTGAACTCTTGTCTCCGATGATTGTTTTATTACCGGTTTTTGTCGTTACCGCGTTCTTTGCGATCATTATCAGATTGTGGCTGTTGGTTCCCAACCCGACTTTGAACTTTGATTCACCTTCGTTACCTACAACTATTTTGCATCCGAGGATGTCCGATGTGTTTGGGTTCGACACGCACTCGCCGTCCCAGAGCACGCTGACGAGGTTCTTGTCCGCGCCGGCCGCTTCGGGAGCATACGTTACGGCAAATACATTCGGGAAATAAATATCCGCGGGATTCGGGTCCGTTATGTCGGGGTTGAAGAACATGAGCAGATAACCTTCGATCGGGCCGGAGCTCGCCGTCGGCGTGCTGCCTTTCAGGACCATCTTTCCGCAAACCACAGTATCGTTAGGCAACGCGGAGTATCCCAACCCTGCGCCCAACGAATACCCGAGAATGTCCGTGTTTTCCGAGTTAGCTACTATCGACTGCACACCCGCCGAGTTAGGTTCTCCGCAGGTATCGCCTTCAGGGTCGTTTACCGTCGAGTCCGCCGATCCGGCGCACGAAGGCTGCCCCGAATAGTTGTTCGAACACTTTTCGTATGAGTTTGCGACCGAGCAGTTGTCAACCGGCGGTGTTTCGTATTTTGTGATCCACGTCGTGAGACTGGCGCACGGAGCCGTGCTCTTCTCGGGCAACATGGAAATAACGTTTCCGCGGTTGTCGGATGCGGCGATAAAATATTTAATCACATCGCCGGTCACCCACGAACTGTCGATCGGGATATCCGCTTTGAACTTTCCCGTTTCGGAGTCAAAAGCCATCGAAACCTGCTCAGCCTGATCGACATCCGGGTCTTTGTAATAATAAACTATCGGGTTTGCTAATCCCGGTATTTTGCATGATGCGTCAGGCATATCCGTCTGCCCGTTCGCATTCGGTATGCACGTCGGGTTCGGGCTGATCGTGGTGTCTGTCAACATGTACCAGTCACCCATGTCGCAGTCCGTCCGGTCACATGCCGCGCCGCAACATGCCTTCTGCTGAAGGTCGCCCGAAATCGACGCGTAAACCGTGAACGACGGTTGGCCCACTACCGCAGACGCGTTCGATACATCCGACAATATCGGTGTGAACGGAATCGTCGGGATTTTGAATGTGAACGATGCCGCAAGCGCCCTTCCGGATACAGCCAGTGTTAGTCCGATGATAAACAGCCATATCATCCGCTTTTTCATTTTCATTCCCTCCTGCTTTTTCATTATCTTCTCCGCATTTTTGCGCTTCAATTTGTATCTATATGCAATTTTCATGCCATCGCATGCAAAAAAACGCTTTTAAATAACGCTTTATTTGCACGTTTTTTTAAAATGAACTCTTTGTTGAATCTCTCGGAGTGTTGCACTTTTGCAACATGTGTGGTTTTTTTGCATCAATACTTTTATATATTATATCTGATTAATTAATAATGGTTTACTTTCTATATGGTCCTTTTTGAAATACATTATCAATATCACTTCTGTCTGTTTGGTCGGATCGATATTCACTACAACCTTATCGCATAAGTATCGCGTTAAGTAAATGCCTCGACCACCCGACGCTATCAGGTCTTCCGGGGCCGGATTTACACCTTTATTCAATTGGCCGAGTACTTTTTCCTTCGTCAGTATCCCGCTCGTATCCAGTATGACAACCACGAGCTTTTTATTATCCACTCCATAACGGATATATACTTCTTCGTTTTCTTTTAGTTTTACATTAATTCCCTTCTCATAGCCATAAGCATGGTATATGGCATTCGTGCCCATCTCAACCAGTCCTGTTTTGAGCCCGTACAGTTTTTCTTCATCCAGATAATCCGCGGCGTAGTCGAGAATTTCCTGAACGCCGGCTTTCAGCATTTTCGTCTCTGTAATCTTTATTTTTTTGATTTCCCGCGAGCCGTCGAGGTAGTTCTCTATCCCGAAAATGTTTTCACCGGTTATAAGATTATCCACCGTTTTGACGATCTCGGCGGGAGCGTCCATTTTGCAGATAATATTGAATACGCCTTTATCTAAGGCCATTTTTATGTAATCATCCACATTGAAACCGGTGATCATTCCGGTCTTTACTTCCGGGTCTATGTTTTTGATGGCTTCTATTGTTCCGAACCCGTTCAGGCCGGGCATGTTTATGTCGGTGAGCACAAAATTATATTTCTGGCCGCCGGATTCCAGATTCTTTTTAAATATCTCGACCGCTTCTTCGCCCGACGCCGCGAATTCGGCCTTATAATCTCTCCTCTTGGAAAATATGTCTTCAAAAAACGCCCTGACGGACCGTGAATCATCAACTATGAGAATATGTTTCTTCGCAGATTTCATCTATCGGTTCGGACACCCTCCCGCGGATGCCCGTTTTTATTGCAAATGTCAGACGCCCTACTCCGGCGCCGCCATCAGGACTCAGCGGATGGTTATGATTTTATCAAGTCGTGTCGCTTTCAGTACTTTCCTTATGTCGTTGTTGATGTTCATAAGCGAGAACTTTCCGCCCTTTTCGGACACGCTCGCCGCTATTTTGTTGAACATCCCCAGCGTCATACTGTAGAGGGTTATCACATTAGTCAGGTCCAGCACAATATCCTTCGCGCCTGCGCCTATTTCCTCGACTATTTTTGCCTCGACTTCCTTATAGTTGTCGAAGTGGATTTCCTCTTCCGGTTTTATGATTACAGTGGTTCCTTCCCGCGTCACGTTGATTTCCATCTCACTGCATCCTTTCTACTTTTATTCCCTTTGCCGCTTCAAGTTAAACATTTATTCCGAAATTTTTCAATATAAATTTTTTTAATCCGGTAATTAACTTTTATAAACTTTTCCTGCTCGCCGATAAATTCATTCAAGCGACGGATACGTTTTAGCAACCTACTTCACTTCGGGCAACGGCTTCTCTCGCTCCGCCGCCGGCAGCTTCCGCCATGCGTCCGCCGCCTCTTTGCCCGCCGTTTCCTCCGGCAGAATCAGCGTCAGCGCCTTGTGGTGCACCTCGATATCGATCGGCGTCATCCCCATCACTTCGCCGTCAACGTGATACCACGCGTTCGGCACCGTCTCGATGCGCATCTTCTTCGCCCGGCAGTGCGCCGCGCTGAACTTGTCAATGAACCGGTAGTAGTCGCGCCGCCCCTTGATGAAGTTGATCACGAGCTGCACTATGCCGATCGGCGATTTGTGCTGGAACACGCACACATCGAGGAACCCGTCCTTGATGCTGAACCGGGACCTGATGCCGAGGAACCCGTCGAAGCTCGTCCCGTTCCCGACCACCGTGTTGAACGTCGAGAATGTGATCTCCTGCTCGTCGTCGAACACGATCTTCATTATCTGGCGGCCCTTGTCGAACGCCTGCCTGAACGCCGCGATCACGTACGCGAGCACGCCGAAGTATTTCTTGATCTTCGGGTTGACGAGATGCGCGATCTTCGCTTCGATCCCGACTCCGAGCATCCAGATGTAGTAGCGGTCGCCCACCTTGCCCACATCCACCTCGACCGGTGTGCCTTCGAGGATGCACTTTGCCGCGACGTCGAAGTTGGACGAGATCTTCACCTCGGAGCAGAATACATTCGTGCTGCCGTTGGCGATGATGCCCATCCGGGCGCCCGAGTGGGCCATCCCGTTCGTCACCTCGTTCACCGTGCCGTCGCCGCCCGCCGCGACGATGCAGTAATACTTGCCCGTCTTCGCGGCTTCCCGCGCCAGCTCCGCCGCGTGCATCGGGCCCTGAGTCAGCCCGAACTCGACCTCGCACTGCGAATCATGTTTCTTGAACGCCGCCACGATTTCGCTTTTCGAGAAATCGAGATCCCTGCGGCCGGCCTTACCGTTCAAAACAACATAGATCTTTCTTCCCATAGATCACCATTTATTGGAGAGTTTTAAAAACATAAAATTAAAATCAGACAAAATTCTATATTTTTAAATGGATTTTTTCCAGAGGTTCACGAATTTTCCACCCGCCGGGCGGTGTTACGTCGGGATAAACAGCTCTAATATCATGCTTTTCACTCCTCGTTTTCCTCGGAATCGCTTTCTCCGGACTCTGCTTCGATCTCACTAACGATTTTTTTAAAGGAATCTTCTCCAATCTCTTCGATTATTTTTCCAATATTATTGCCGACTATATTTTTATGCGGTGAGCCTAATTCATCAAAAATATTGAAACTGATAATAAGATAATTTATGGCTTCTTTTGTTTTACCTGTTTCAAATAAGCAATTACCCATTTGTCCGAGAGAACCCGCAATTCCGCTTTTATCTCCTATGCTTTCAGCTATCTTCAGGCTCCATTCGTAATTCTTCATAGCTTCTTCATATTTGTCTTGATCTTGATATATCATTCCGACTTGATGCAGTGTAATTGCAATTCCACTTTTATCTCCTAAACTCTCTTTTATCTTCATACTCCGTTCATAATTCTTCATCGCTTCTTCGTAGTTGCCTTGATATTGATTTATCATGCCGATCTGATGAAGTGATTTTGCAATTCCGCTTTTATCTCCAAGGCTTTCATTTATTTTCATACTCCGTTCATAATTCTTCATCGCTTCTTCATAGTTCCCTTGATTTTGATATATCATGCCAATTTCATGGAGTGAGTATGCAATTCCCCTTTGGTTTCCAAAGCTTTCAGCTATCTTCATACTCCGTTCATAATTCTTCATTGCTTCTTCATAGTTCCCTTGATTTTTATATATCATGCCAATTTGCCCGAGTGTATTTGCGATCACTCTTCTATCTCCAAGGCTTTCATTTATTTTCATACTCCGTTCATAATTCTTCATCGCTTCTTCATAGTTCCCTTGATTTTGATATATCATGCCAATTTCATGGAGTGAGTATGCAATTCCGCTTTTATCTCCAAGGCTTTCAGCAATCTTCATGCTTCGTTCGTAATTTTTCATTGCTTCTTTGTAGTTGCCTTGACCTTGATATATCATGCCGATTTGCCCGAGTGTATTTGCGATCTCTCTTCTATTTTCAAGGCTTTCAGCAATCTCAAGACTGCGTCCATAATACTTCATTGCTTCTTTATAGTTGCCCTGATCTTGATATATCATGCCGATTTGATGTAGTGAGCTTGAAATTCCGCTTTCATCTCCAATTTGTTCCATCACATTTAAGCTTTGCTGAAAACTATTCATAGCATAACCATGTTCACCTTGGGCAAAATGAATTATCCCCATATTATGGATTGCCCCTGCTTTTATGCTGCCTTTTGTCGTTTGAATTGTATCATTCAATAATTCTTTTATTTTATTTAAATATCCCCATCGAAAATATATTTCACTTAAATCAATTACCAACTTTCCTGCTTTCTCGAATTCTCCGGATTCAAAATAATAATCCCTTGCTAACAGAAGGTCATTTGCGTCTTTTGTTTTGTTTTTACAGTATTCATAAAAAAAATCCGCGGCCTGAATGAGGAGCGATTTATGCTCTCCATCAACTCCGATTTTAATTATCCCCGGGTCTTTTCTAAATTTCTTTTCCGCAAATTCGCGTACAAGCGTGTGCATCGAATAAATTTTTTCATCGTCGAGATCCCGAACGCTGAGAAGCCCTTTCTCAACAAGTTCTCTCAATTCTGAATCAATATTCTTCCCTTCAAACAAGTGAGTCAACGCCTCATAAGGAACCGGCGTTTTGTATATCCATATCTTCATCAGGACCCGTTGTGCGCTTGTGGAAAGCAAATCGTAAATGCTCAAAAGCAACGTAAAATCCATCATCTCACGATTTATATCCCGCAGACGTTCGAGAACTTCGCCGACCGGTTTCCCCTCCGCGACTCTCGAAAATTTATCGATTGTGAACGGATGTCCGCCGATAGCTGCCAGAACAGCTTTTTTCATTCCGAACGATTCGTTTTTCAGAGAAGCCATGCGATCCATCAGTCTCAGGGCATCAGGCGGATCCATTTCTCCCAAAGGCAGTCGAAATATACTGCTTGTGAGTCGCCCTTCAAGAGGGTCAAAAACATATCTTGTCGTGATTATTATCTTGGAGCCGGTTTGCAGAGAACCGAGCAGTTGATTGAAGAACTTCCGGAGAGATTCATCCGCGATTGCATTGAAGTCCGTATTCAGAATCGACTCGCAGTTATCGAAGACGATCAGTATCTTTTTCCGTTTTAGTATCTGAATGAGAATATTCGTTTTCATCTCCGGGTCCGCACCCGAGTAACAGGCCGCGTTGAAATCTTCGTTTCCGCA
>CAYPEK010000044.1:11202-32180 GCA_964409645.1 uncultured bacterium
TAAACGCATGAAACATTTGCGGAAGGTTCGTGTTTATTGAGCATTGGTATCCGAAGATACCGTCGGGGAATGAATTACGGAGTTTGCGTGCAGCTTTGACCGCGAGAACAGTTTTGCCGAGCCCACCGAATCCATGAATCATTACGGCGGTTCGATTGTTGCGAATAAGCTCTGTCTTTATCTGGCGAAGCTCCCGGCGGCGGCCTATAAATCCCGTGTCGAGGCCCGGCAAAGGCAGATATTCCGGCGGAGCCGGTCTCAGTTCCGGCGGCGGCGCGGTGGGATCAAGTCTTAGCGGATTCGGATCGGCTGAATATAGCGCAGGTATCGCGAAATCGCCTCTGTCCCGGCCGGCTGAAAACAGAAGTTGCTTGCGCGCCCCTGCGACAGCCGTCGCAAGCGGCACACCTTTCGCTATCCCGCCGTAAAGCGCTTCCGCAAACTCCGTGGCATAATCGTCGCGAACGGATGTGCGCATCGCCAGAACCGACGGTACTTTATGTTCCAGCAGCCGGGCTGCGAATTCGGGGAATCCTTGTGCACGCGATTCGTGCGCGGTGTGGCAACCGCTCAGAAAAACCATCCGCATCGACGGCTGATCTCCGAGCAATGCCGCGAGATCGGAAGGCGAAACAAGATTCTCTTTTCCTTCCTTATCCTCCATCAATAAATAGCTCGTATCCTTATCCGAATAATAAGTTCCATGGCCGGAATAATGAAGGATGTTATATTTCTTTCGAGTCAGTTCTTCCCTTATTTCTCCCAAAGAAGCCTCTTCAATGAAATCAAGTTCAACCAACCCTTTCAGGATCAACGGATCAAAAGCCCTCTGAATACAATGTTCTTCTTCTTCGATATCGAGCCTGTTGCTTTCGGGAAGGTCTATCGGGTTGGAAATGACCGCAAGCACGTTCAGCGGCGGCTGGAGAAGAGGCAGAATTCTCTCCTCGGTTTTATCCGTTCTCCTCACGATCGAAGTATTTGTAAAAATCGACAGGAAGTCGCGGCCGTCATGCATCATTTCCCACGGAAGCCCCGAAAGTTTAGGGGAAGCAATCGTCAAAAAGAGAGTCATCGACTCACCGGTTGATTCCGCTTTTCTTCTCCTTTCGGCAAGCACGTCGCCGTCTCCCTCCACAAAAAGTTTCTGGTATAGCATACCTCCAATTTCTGTGAGCAGCGCTTCTGTAAAATCCATTTCTCCCGACTCGAATGCAACAATAAACCTGACAAGTTCAGGCGTATCGAATCTCAACGAGAACTCCGCCTCTCTCAGGACGGTACCGTTTTCTGATATGCGAACTGTGTATCTTCCGGGTTCTCCGTTATCGCTAAGATGAATATGCAAAGCCGCATTTTTTGTATCCATGGTTCCCTCTGAAAAATCGATATTTGAATCAATATAAAACAAAAATCCGCTTCTGTGGCGCTTTTAAATATATTTATTGTTTGTTAATCTGGAAAATTGATCGCTTCAGCAACAACAAAAAAGCAGCCACATATATCAAAATGGCCAAAATACTATCTTTTACATCTTCGACGATTCTTTGCGGAATGTTTCGAGTTTTTCTATGAGCGCCGGGTCGATGCGGTATATCTCTTTGCGGGTGTCGTTTCTGACGTACACGCCGCCGTTCATGTTCGCGCCGAATTCGAGCCGCAACGGCGCTTTCTTCGTGAATCTGATCTCCAACAGGTACGCCGGGTCGGCCAAACCGTAAACGGCGGGATCGGCCGCCGGGCTGTCCACGAACTCCGCCACCTGCATGAAATCCACCTCGCTCAACAGTCCGTCCATCGCCGATTCGCAGTCAGCCGTCTTTCTGTTGCCGAAATGCCACTCAGGCAGCGGTTTCTTCTTCTTTCCCTTTTCCGTCGCGGATTCCTTGCCGCCGCCGATCCGCTTCTCGCAGATCGACCCGCGCCCTCCGGCCGTCACCGACACCGCCCTGATCTCGCTCCGGCGGATGTTGTCGATAACACTCCGGTCGCGCAGTTCGTTCACTGTCTTCCTGAACGGCGCGACGTTTACTTCGTCCACGATGTATATGGCCGTGTCGCCCGCGCGCTTTACGTATGTCGCGTCGCCGAAAGGCGACTTTCCGCCGACCTCGATCTCCGCGATTGTCTTCCGGCCGTCGGACGCTTCTACCCGGCACGCCGGTTTGTCGAGTCCGTAATCCGAAAGCCTGATCTTTTTGTCGTCGATCTTAGTTTTCGCGCGCATATACGAAATCGAGTCGGTTATCGACTCCATCGCGATCATGTCGCCACGTGTCCGGACGGGCGACGACATCCCCCACAGCCCGTCACTCTTCTTCCGCATCACGATCTTTCCGTCGGCGCATTCGAGTTCCACCCGCGCGATGGACGACGGCTTCAGCTTCAGGACGACCGGCAGTTTTGTTTCGTCAGCCTTTTCCTTTGCCGTCGGCCCGACTTCATAGCTCCGCACGTAAAACAACAGCCCCGCGAAAACAACCGCGAGCACTATCAGCACCGCCATGCGTTTCGTCATAATGACCGCCTCTTCCACCAGATCACGCCGCCGAGCATGACAATCAGCACCGGCACAACGAAAGTGAAAACCGTAAACAGCAGTATCTTCTGCGGTCCGGTGATATTGAGCGGCCTCGCGTCATTCGGCGCGGGACGTATCGAAATCAGCTTCTCCTCGCCGGCAAGCCAGTTGATTGAGTTGACAAACAGGTCCGCGTTTCCGGCCGCACCCGCGAGCAGTTTCGCTATGCCGCCCGTCATCACGTTCGACGCGAAATCCGCGTCGCCGATCACGACGAGCCGCGACTCCGCGCCCAGCGTGCCGCCGCCGCGCGTCGCCACAACCGCCAGCGACACCGGCCCTTTAACATCCGCGCCGTCCATCTTCGGCGTCTCGGTCTTGAGGTCGGTTTCCGCCCAACTGTTAGGCGACGTCCTGAGCAGCGACGCAACGAACACGCCCGGCTGCCGTTTTGCCGGATCCTCGCTCACGCTTCGCGCGAGCGGCAGGCTCACCGCGAGTTTCGAATCTATCAGGTCCTTCGTTATGTCGTGATACATTATCTCAGGCACCGGCGAAATCGGTTCGCCGTTGAAATTGCTGCCGGTGTCGATGACGATGTCGTTGCCGACGCGCACGCCCCACTCGGAGGGCAGCGATTCGAGTCCGGTGTTCTTCAGCGGGTCGAATGCGAGTAGCAGCCTGCCGCCCGCGTCGAGGTACGCCTTGAGCTGATCGTACTCCGCCTGCGATACCGGCTTTGTCGGGCCGACAACCGCCACGACGCTGCATTCCTTCGACACCGACGTCTCGGACGCGGTGACAATCGGCTTCACATTGTAGTTCTCGCCCCTGATGATACGGGCGACTTCGCCGTAATCCGCCTCGGCCATGCCGTCAATGTTCCGCTCGCCATGACCCTGCACGAAGCAGATCGTTTTCGTCCGGCCCGCCGTCACGGATATTATCGCGTTCGTCACCGCCTGTTCGCCGATGAACTCCGGCGCGGGCTGCTGGTCCGGCGGCGCGTATGGATTTTCGTAATTGAATTTGAAGAGGTCTTCGAGACCGAGCACCTTCCGGCTGTTGCCGCCGATCACCACAAGCCCGTACTGCGTCGCGTCGTATCTCTTCGCCTCGGCCGGTTTCATCTGTGGGTCCACCAGCCTGAACGAGATGTATTTCGAGCGCCGCTCGTACTCCTGCATCAGGTCTTTCAACTGCACCTCGGCGGGCGACCCCTTTTCGAGAAGCCCCACCACCTCGACTTTTTTGTTCAGACTGCCCAGAATTTTGAGCGTCTTAACCGAAAGCGAGTGCGTCTTGTTCGCCGTGAAGTCGCGGCGCATCGGATGCCGCTGTGCGATGTAATACAGCACGCACACGATGCCTACGACGAGGACGACGGTGATTACTGTGTTCATTATGAGCGCAATTTTTCTTTTCATATCAGCCGCCCCCCTCACCACCGCGACGCGTCCAGCCGCCTCACCGTGAAGAACAGGAAGAGGAAGATGAACACCCCGTAGTAAATTATGTGCGTCGAGTCGATGACGCCCTTCTCGAAATCGATGTAATGGTTGATGAGGCTGATCGTTTCGAGCACCTTGCCCGCCGCCGCGCCGGAGAAGACCGTCGTGAGTTGCTCGACGGCAATGAAAAACAGCATCGCCGCGAACGTGATCACCGCCGCCACGATCTGGTTCTTCGTCAGCGACGACATGAACACGCCAACCGCCGCGAACGAGCCCGCAAGCAGCACCATACCCGCGTAGCCGGTCAGGATCGGCCCCCAGTCGGGTTTGCCGTACCGCACGATTATGTAGAGGTACTCGCCTGACAGGCATATCATCGCCGCGAGCAGCGCCATCACCGCGAGGTATTTGCCGATCACGATCTGCGTCAGCGTCAGCGGCGACGTCATCAGCAGCTCGTCGGTACCCGACCGCAGCTCCTCTGCGAACGTCCGCATCGTAAGCAGCGGCATCACGAAAATAAACAGCGTCGCCATGAACCCGAACGCGTCACGCATCGACGCGTCCTGCATGTTCGCAACGACGAAGAATGAGTTCAGCCCGGTGAAAATCGCGATCACCACATACGCGAGCGGCGACACGAACATCGAGCGCAGGTCCTTTTTCATTATGAAGTAAATGTTACTCATCGGAGGCCACCTCCTCCTCGCGCGTCAGCCGGAGGAAGACATCCTCAAGACTCATCGCCTCGCGCGAAAGTTCGAGCAGCGTCCAGTTGTTCGCAACGATTTTCCGGAAGACATCACCGCGTATGTCCGCGCCGCGCCGGTACGCCATCGATGCCTTGAGCGACGTGCCGCGCGTCTCGACATCCGTCACCGACTCCACGTTGCCCACCTCGGCGAGCGCCTTGTGTATCTGCTCCGGCGCCGCGCCCGCAACCTCGACCGTCAGCCTGTCGCCGCCCTGCACCCGCCGTTTCAGTTCCTCCTGCGTGTCCACCGCAACCACGTGTCCCTCGTTCAGGATCACTATGCGGTCGCACGTTGCGCTGACCTCGGGGAGAATGTGCGAGCTGAGTAGAATCGTGTGCTCTTTGGCAAGCTCGCGGATCAGGTTGCGGATATCGATTATCTGTTTCGGGTCGAGCCCGACCGTCGGCTCGTCGAGAATGAGCACGTCCGGGTTGTGGACGAGCGCCTGCGCCAGCCCGGTGCGCTGCTTGTAGCCTTTGGATATGTTGCCGATCAGCCTGTTCGCCACGTCGCCGAGACCTGTCTTTTCGACAGCGTCGTCAACGCGTGCGCGCCGGTCGCGGCCCGCCACGCCCTTGATCTCCGCCGCGAAATGCAGGTAGTCCCTCACCGTCATTTCTGGATACAGCGGCGGGTTTTCGGGCAGGTAGCCCATCCGGCGCTTGAAAGGCACCGGATTGTCCGCGATAGTCAGTCCTTCGAGCCGCACCGAGCCGGACGTCGCGGGCAGATAGCCCGTCATAATCCGCATCAGCGTCGTTTTCCCGGCAGCGTTCGGCCCGAGCAGTCCCAGCGCCTCGTTTTTGCCGATGCTGAACGATACGTCGCCGACCGCCCGGAGGCTGCCGTAATTTTTCGTTACCCCTTCCACCTCTATCATAGGTGTCTCCTGTTTTCCGTTTGTTTCTCGCCTTCACTTCAAGAATAAAAACAGATTATATCTTACCTTCATACCATTTCAAATTACAGAGAATAAAGACATGCTCCGCCGAATTATGTTCCTTTTGTTTAAAAATCGGTCGGAACAAAATATATTATTCAAGTGTCAGAAAAGATTGAAACCGACCGGCGAGGTACAACGAATGGGGCTCAGACGAACGATATGTCTTATTTTCATAATCATATTTTCCGCGGGAGGCCTTTACACAGCCATTCACCTCAACGAACTCCATTACAAAAAGCCGAAACATCAGTTGAATCTCATCAATAAATTTAAATTTGCGGAACGATGGTTCCCGCGCAAGGAAGTTCTCAAGGCCATCCAAGAGGAAAAATATAAAGATAATCCGTATCTCAACCCCGACTTCAATCCATATAAGAATATGCTCAATCCGACTCCGGAAAAAAAGAAAAAAGAAACGTGCGATATAAATGAGACGTGGAGTTGCTCGGACGTTGACGACAGCCCGTTCTCCGAATCATTCGGCATCGGTAACGGCCTGCTGGGCATAGTCGGTTACTCGCTTATGATCCTCCTCTCGCTGATTCATTTCCTGAGGCGGAAAAAGAAATCCGACTTCTTCTCGCTCTCGATCTACATCGGTGCGTGCATCGGACTCGGATTCACAATCTATCTGACCTGCATAGAAGAATTCGTGCTCAAAAAATTCTGTCCGTGGTGCGTGGCTTCCGCCGTCTGCATGACGCTCATCTTCCTGCTGACGCTCATCGGCTTCGGCGCGGAACCGGTCGTCGCCTTCTTCAAGCGCGAACTCTTCCCAACCTCGCTGCTGAAGAAGAAATGACTCTTCTAAGAATTAAACGAGGGTTTGCTTTCTCAAGCACGCATCAAGCCGTCCGTGTGCTAAAACATTTCAACATGTAAACGCGCCACCGTGGAGGACGACCATGCCCGATAAGGAACTTAAAAACAGAGCGAAACAGATTCTGAAAGTTCTGCGGAAGGAGTACCCGGAAGCCGGTGTGTCGCTCCGCCACTCGGACCCGTTGCAACTCCTCATCGCAACCATCCTCTCAGCGCAATGCACGGACGAGCGCGTCAACATCGTCACGAAAGACCTTTTTAAAAAATATAAGTCGGTGAAAGACTATGCCGACGCCGACATCGAGACGCTCGAAAAAGACATCCACTCGACCGGCTTCTACAAAAACAAAGCGCGCAACATAAAGAAGTGCTGCGCCGACATCATCGCCAAGCACGGCGGCAAGGTTCCGAAAACGATGGACGAACTCGTCCAACTCGCGGGCATCGGCCGCAAAACCGCCAACGTCGTCCTCGGCAACGCGTTCGGCGTCCCCGGCTTCGTCGTCGATACACACGTCCTCCGCATCTCGCAGCTCACCGGCCTCTCGAAACACGACGACCCGGTCAAGGTCGAGTTCGACCTGATGGAGCTTTTCCCGGAATCGACTTGGACGCAGCTCTCGCACCAGATCGTCTATCACGGCCGCGCGGTGTGCGTCGCTCGAAGGCCTAAATGCGACATCTGCGGCATCGCCAAATACTGCGATTACGCCGCCGGGAAAAAAGCAAAGTAAGCCCGATGTAAGTTCATCCCGATTCTTGTTTTTATCTGTGTCTATCTGCGTTCATCTGTGGTTCCATTTTCTTTTTATTTTCGTTTTTCCATTCCTGTGCATTCATTGCAAAATCAAAATCGCGACATTACAATGTTAACGGCTTTTACTCAGGGTGAGGCTTGCGGGGATGCCTGAAATCAGATTCCATGGAAGAGGCGGACAGGGAGCGGTGGTCGCGTCGCGGCTGCTGGCAATCGCCGCCTTCCTCGAAGGCTCATTCGTGCAGTCGTTTCCGAACTTCGGACTCGAACGCAGGGGCGCGCCCGTCGCCGCCTTCACCCGCATCCAGAAAGAGCCGCTCCAGATTCACAGCCAGATATACGAACCGGACGCAGTGATCGTTCTCGCGGAGTCGCTGCTCGGTATCGAGAACGTTACGGCGGGACTGAAACCCGGCGGGCTCGTGCTCGTGAACTCCGACTCGGCGCCGGACACGCTTGGCCTGCCCGGCGAGTTCCGCATCGCGGCGGTGAACGCGGGCGGCATCGCGCTCGCGAACGGGCTCGGCACGCGCATGTCGCCGATCGTCAACACGGCGATTCTCGGCGGCTTCGTCCGCGCCTCCGGCTATGTGTCGCTCGACAGCGCGATCGCGGCGATCCGCAAGACGGTCGCGATCAAAACAGAAAAGAACGTCGAAGCCTGCATAAAGGCTTACGACGAGGTAAAAGTCATTTAAGACTTAGGGCATTTATGAATTTGAACAGCCTCGAACTCATATACACGACCGGCGACACCACCGGCAACAAAACCGGCACGTGGCGCTACATGCGGCCCGTGTTCAGTAACAAAATATCGCCATGCGCGGAAGCGTGCCCGGCCGGCAACCCGGTCGAGGAACTGATGACGCTCGCCGCGGCGGGCTACGCGGCGGACGCCCTCCGCACGCTCAAAAAAGAAAATCCGATCCCCGGCGTATGCGGCCGCGTCTGCCCGCATCCCTGCGCGGCGGCTTGCAACAGGCGCGAGTTCGACGAACCGCTTTCGATCAACATCGTAGAGCGGCTCGTCTCGGACGAAGAAGAAAAACACGGGCTTCTCCTCCCGGCGCCCGCACGGCCGACAGGCAAAAAAGTCGCAGTCGTCGGCTCCGGCCCCGCCGGAATAAGCTGCGCGTATCACGCCGCGCTGCTCGGCCACTCGGTAACAATTCTGGAATCGGCCGCACTTCCCGGCGGACTGCTCCGCTACGGAATCCCGGCGTACAGGCTCCCGAGAAAAGTTCTCGACCGCGAACTCGCGCTGATCGACCAGCTTAAGATACAGCTTCTTACCAACACCGCGATCGGCCCCGGCGACACCGCGAAGCTTACCGCCGATTTCGACGCCGTATGCATAGCCACCGGCGCATACAAAAACATGAAACTCGGAATTGAGGACGAAGACAGTCCGTCCGTCATTCCGGTGCTCGAATTCCTCGCGGCGATTAATGCGGGAATGAAGACGGCGCTCGGCCGCCACGCGGTCATAATCGGCGGCGGAAACTCCGCGATGGATGCGGCGCGCGCCGCGCTCCGCTCCGGCGCGAAAGACGCCACCGTAATCTACCGCCGCTCGAAAGAAGACATGCCCGCCTTCCGCGACGAGATCGAAGAAGCAGAAGAGGAAGGCGTGAAATTCATATTTTTCGCGAACCCGGTCGGGATCGTGGATCGCAACGGAAAAATGCGGGAAGTGCGCTGCATCCGTATGCAGCCCGGCGAACCGGACAGCTCCGGTCGCGCGCGGCCCGTTCCGATCCCCGGCAGCGAGTTCGAAGTCAGGGCCGACACGATGATAGAGGCGATCGGCAGCTCGGCGGAGATACCCGTCGAATCGTTCGACCCGCACGGCGCGGGCGCGTGGGGCGCGGTAAGCGGCTCCAACATTTTCATCTGCGGCGACGCGGGCCCGAACACACGCACGGTCGCGCACGCGATCGGCTCCGGCAAGCGCGCCGCCATCGCCGCCGACTGCATGTTGCGTGACGGCAATCCGATCGAGGCCGAGAAACGAATCGCCGTCGGCGGCCGCGGCACGGTCTCGGCGGAACTCTACCGCAACAGCGGCGAAGCGCCGGACGCCGGGCTCATCGTCCAGCCGTCGAAAGTGAACTTCGCATATTTCAAGAAATCGCCCGCTGTGAAGACCGAGCGGATGAAAGCCCGCAAACGCCTTCGCGGGTTCGACGAGATAAACACAATCGCCGACTTTGAGAACGCAACGGCCGAAGCGGGCCGCTGCTTCCACTGCGGCGTCTGCAACGACTGCGGCAACTGCCTGCTGTTCTGCCCGGACATGTCCATCCTCGAAAAGGTCGCGGAGGACACGGAGACGCCGGGATTCGACAGCGAGCACTGCAAGGGCTGCGGCATCTGCGCGCGCGAGTGCCCGCGCGGAATTATTGAAATGACAGAGGAATGAAATGAAAGAAGTGCTGATGGGAGATCACGCGGTGGCCCGCGGCGTGCAGCTCGCGCGCGCGGAGGTCATCGCCGCCTACCCGATCACGCCCCAGACGCTGATCGTCGAGGAGCTCTCCGAGATCTGCGGGCGCGGCGACCTCAACGCGCGCTTCATCAAAGTCGAGTCGGAGCACAGCGCGCTCGCCTGCTGCATGGGCGCGGCAATGACCGGCGCGCGCACGTTCACAGCCACAGCCTCGCACGGCCTGCTCCTCATGCACGAGATCATGCACTGGTCCGCCGGCGCGCGGCTTCCAATCGTCATGGCCGACGTCAACCGCGCGATCGCCCCGCCGTGGAACCTCTGGTGCGAGCAGACGGACAGCCTCGCGCAGCGCGACACGTCGTGGCTCCACATCTACTGCGAAAACAATCAGGAAGTGCTCGACACCGCTATCCAGTCGTTCAAGATCGCGGAGTCAATAAACATCCCGGTCATGTACGTTCTCGACGCGTTCATCCTTTCGCACACCGCCGAGATCGTGGACATTCCGGATCAGAAGGATGTCGATGACTTCCTGCCGCCCTACAAACCGAAATTCAAACTCGATCCGAACGACCCGCACGCTTTCGGCAGCATCACCGGCCCCGCGGAGTTCCAGCGCCTGAAACGCTTCCGCCACGAGGACATGGTGAACGCGATCTCACTCATAAAGGAAATCGACGCAGACTACGAACGCCGGTTCGGCAGAAGCTACGGCGTCGTTTCGCCGTACCGCTGCGAGGACGCCGAGCTGATACTCGTGACGTCCGGAACGGTGAGCGGCACCGCGCGCGCGGCAATCGACGCGCTCCGCGCGGAAGGGCTCGCCGTCGGCGCGCTCAAGATCAGGCTGTTCAGGCCGTTCCCGGCGGACGACGTCGCGGCGGCGATCGGCAACTGCCCGAAAGTCGCCGTCATCGACCGCAACCTGTCGGTCGGCGCGGGCGGCATCTTCGCGCAGGAGCTCAAGGCGGCGATGTACGGCCGCGAGCAGCGGCCCGCCGTGCTCGGCTTTGTCGGCGGACTCGGCGGCGGCGATTTCACGCCCGCCTCCATCGCCGCGCTCGCCAAACGCGCGCTCGAAACCGCGCCGTCGGACGCGCCGGTTATCTGGGAGGAATTGTGATGGACCGCAGGCTGGACCACGAACTCGTTCACGCCGGACACGTCGCCTGCCCCGGCTGCGGCGCCGTACTCGCGATGCGCTACGTGCTCAACGTACTCGGCCCGCGCACGATACTTGTCCTCCCGGCGTGCTGCTGGTCCGTCATAATGAACCGCTACCCGAACATGGCGGTGAAAATCCCCGTCTTCCACACGGCGTTCGAGACCGCGGCATGCGTCGCATCGGGCGTCCGCGCGGGACTCGACATGAAGGGCGACACCGAGACCAACGTGCTCGCGTGGGCTGGCGACGGCGGCACGTTCGACATCGGACTACAGGCGCTCTCCGGCGCCGCGGAACGCAACGACGACTTCATCTTCGTCTGCTATGACAACGAAGCTTACATGAATACGGGCATACAGCGCAGTTCGGCGACGCCGTTCGGCGCGTGGACAACAACCACTCCCGCCACCAATTTCAAGCATCAGGAAAAAAAGAACATCATGGAGATAATGTCGGCGCACCGCATTCCGTACGCCGCCACCGCCTGCGTGTCGTATCCGGAAGACCTGATGCAGAAAGTCGCGCGCGCGCGCGATACGCGCGGGACCCGGTTTCTCCACATCCTCTGCCCGTGCCCAACCGGCTGGAAATACTCATCCGACCTCACAGTCACGCTCGGCCGATCCGCCGTCGAGACGCGACTTTTCCCCCTGTATGAAATCTTCGGCGGCACGCGGCACCGGCTCACCTACGAACCGGAAACGCCTCTGTCGATCGCCGAATACGCGAAGCAGCAGGGCCGCTTCAGCCACCTCAAACCGGAGCAGCTTGCTGCCATTCAGCAACGCACCGACGAGGAATGGGCGCGCCTGATGCACACCATCAGCTCGTGGCCGGCATGAGCGGATTAGCGCCGGAACATAAATGAGTTTAAATGGAACCGAATACCGGCAATCAAAGCCTATTTACAAAATAATCGTGCTTGTGATATATTGCACAAATAGCTTTGCCGTACATTATCAGATAGATAAACGTGTTTAATTCACCAAGGAAAAGGGGGAACTATTATGGCATTTCGTGTTGACAAGAGGGACATTCAGTTCATTCTCAAAGAGGTGCTGGATCTCAACAAGCTGCTGTCTTTCGATGCGTTCAAGGACTTCTCGATCGAGGATTTCGACATGGTAATCGATCAGGGCGTCCGGTTCGCGGTCGATAAGATAGCGCCTCTGAACAAAAACAGTGATAAAGAAGGCGCAAAGTACGACAAAGCGACATCGAAAGTCACCGTGCCGGCTGACCAGATACCGGTGTACAAAGAATACTGCGAAAACGGCTGGCTCGCCCCCTCGGGAAACGTCGAGTACGGCGGACAGGGATTTCCGGGAGTGATCGCCATAGCGATCGGCGAAGCGTTCGTCGGCGCGTGCACCACGTTCATGATGACCCCCGGCCTCACGCGTTCCGCGGCGCACGTCATCGAGACGTTCGGTACGGATGAGCAGAAAAAAATGTATGTCGAGAAAATGGTCACAGGCCAGTGGGCGGGCACAATGTGCCTCACCGAACCGCAGGCCGGCAGCGCGGTCGGCGACCTGAAAGCAAGCGCGAAACCGGACGGCGACTCCTACCTCATCACCGGCACAAAAAGCTTTATTTCGTCGGGCGAACACAACTTCACTGAAAATATCATCCACCTCGTCCTCGCTCGCATAGAGGGCGAACCCGGCGGCATGAAAGGCGTCAGCCTCTTCATCGTCCCGAAATTCATGCCTAACGCGGACGGCTCATGCGGCGAGTTCAACGACGTCATCTGCGGCGGCATCGAGGAAAAAATGGGTATCCACGGCTCCCCGACATGCACGCTGAACTTCGGCGAAAACGGGAAATGCCGCGGCTTCCTCATCGGCGAAAAGAACAAGGGCATCGTCGCCATGTTCCAGATGATGAACGAGGCGCGCATCGGCGTCGGGCTGCAGGGCCAGTCGCAGGCAGCCGCCTGCTACTTCGAGGCGCTCGACTACGCGAAAGAACGCATTCAGGGCGTGGACATTCTCAACATGAAGGACCCGGACGCGCCGCGCGTAGCGATCATCAAACACCCCGACATCCGCCGCATGCTCCTCACAATGAAAGCATACGCCGAAGCCGGACGCGCCCTACTCCTTAAAACCGCCTATTACGCCGACATCACTATCAACTCGAACGACAAGGCGGAGAAAGAAAAAGCCAAGGACTTCGTCGAACTCCTGACACCGCTCTGCAAGGCGTATTGCACAGACACCGCTTTCAGGGCCACCGAACTCGGAATTCAGGTGCTCGGCGGCTACGGATACTGCGCCGAATACCCCGTCGAACAATACTGCCGCGATGTGAAAATCGCGTCCATCTATGAAGGCACAAACGGCATTCAGGCGCTCGATCTGCTCGGCCGCAAAATCCCCGCGAAAGGCGGCATGGTGCTTCTCGGATTCCTGATGGAACTCAACCAGTTCCTCGCCGCGAACAAGGACAACCCCGTAATCGGCAAACTCTGCGGAATACTCGCGCAGGCGCGCGACAAACTCGCCGGCATCACCGCGCAACTGCCGAAAATGGCAAAGGCGGACCCCTACTATCCCATCCTCCACGCAACTCCGTTCCTCGAACTGTTCGCCGAGATCGTCTGCGCCTACCTGCTGCTCGAACACGCTAAAATCGCGGCGGAAAAACTCGCGACTATTCAGGCGGAACGCGGCGCCGACGACGACGCGAAGAAGAAAGCGCTCGTCGAAGACAGCAGTGAAGCAGCCTTCTACCACAACAAAATCCAGACTGCGGCGTTCTACGTCACGAACATCCTTCCCGGCGTATTCGCAAAGGAATTCTCGTTCGGCACCGGCGACCGCAGCCCGCTCGAATACGTGTTTTGATTTTGAATATGCGGCAACAAACGAAAAGGCCCCCGCAAGGGGGCCTTTTAATTTTCAGCCAAACACCGCGCAACATATCTTTCGTTATTCAGTCGATTTATTTCTCAACAGATTTTTCCTCCGTAATTGCTCGATCACCGTTTCCATACGGTTGCGCATCAGATGCTCCGCCCTGATCCGCGCACACGCCGCCTTCATAATCCTCACCCGCTCCTCCGTGTGCTCCACGTAATATCTTATCCTCTCCGCGCATTCCTCCGGCCGCTCGAACACCGCCGTCTCTTCCGGAGCAAAGTGATCCGCCAGATGCCGCCGCCGGTCCTGAAGAATAAAGCCGCCCGCGTACGGCACCTCCCACACGCGGTCCGACAGCGCCCAGTCGTCATAGTCATCTCTGTCCGAGCACGTGAACACCGTGAGATTCACCTTCGTATGCCGTATCATGTCGCGGAAATCCTCAGGAGCCATGCCGGGTTCGACAAGCCTGTATTTCATTCCCTGAAGCTCTTTCGTCAGCTTGCTGAAGAATTCCCTCCGCTTCGCCGACCAGAACCCAAAGAACGAGAAGTCCAGCGTCTGCTCCGTAGTAGGCAGCGGATCACCCGCCATCTCCGGCCGCGCGGCGGTCGGCAGATAGTGGGTCTCAATTCCCTCGGCATCGTAGATATCAAAAAGCTGCTTCGACTGCGTTAAATAAAGGTCGGCCGCGCGCACGGCTCTGAAAAAAGTCTCTCGGAGTTCATTCACGTGATAGTAAAACGGGTCTTCCGTATTCCACAAAACGAGCGGCACGCCCAGCTTCTTTTTGAGAGCCTCCACAAGAGTCAGCGTATCGGGCCAAGTCATGATGTTGGCCGAGAAGGAAAATATCATGTCGGGACTAAACTCGATCATCGCTTCGTCCGACATCAAATCAAATATCGACACCACCTTCACGCCCAACGGCGCAAAAGTCTGTTCGATCGCCTCCGAATAGCGATCCTTTGCCGTCGTAAGTATTTTCAATCCCGACGGGTCCATCCCGCCGAAAGCCTCGCGCCGCACAACATTCCCGGCGTCGAGCGAGGGCTTCACGTCGTATAATGTTTTAGAGAGCGAAACTATGAGACTGCGGTAAAGTTCCGGGTTCATCCGCAGCACCGGGTCGTACACAACAATATTGCTCTTCGAGGCGGAGATCAAAGGCCGCTTTTCCAATTCGCCCGATACCCGCTCTTCACTTCCGGCAACAACTCTCATCCCCGGCCGCTCGAAAATGTCGTGCAGCGGAACGCGCTCCATCACCGCACGCAGCAACTCCGGGTCCGGCTCTATCACGCAAAACGGATTGTGGTGCATCCGCTTTGCCAGTTCGCGTACTCCGTACCAGAGACCGGGCCCGAACCACACTATCCATTTGCCGAATGTCAAACTGCGCGAGCCGGCAAACTTCGCGGCCTCCCGCTCCGGGTCGAACATACTGTG
Organism: uncultured bacterium; assembly: GCA_964409645.1. Classification (GTDB taxonomy): domain Bacteria; phylum UBP15; class UBA6099; order UBA6099; family UBA6099; genus CAYPEK01. Next base: position 26,385 of record CAYPEK010000044.1, read on the forward strand.
GAGATGGATTGTCTCGCCCGACGAGCTCCTGAAACAGACGGTAAGCTTCCCCGTTCTGGCGCTGAGAAACTCAATGCCATCCGGCGCTCCCCCCACCGCAAGCACCGCTTCCGCGGCCGCCGGCGACGTCTCCTTCAACGCCTCGATGTTCCGTTCAAATATCCCCATATCACCGATATACTTTGTCTTTTTCCCGCGGCAACTTCACTCGCGATTCGCTCCATTATAGCCGCTTGTGAAAAATGCTGAAAGTGCCGTATCATTCATTCCACCCGCTTGCTGTTATGCCTGTTTATGCATATAATATATGCATAATAGATCATATTAATGGGAGACGCCGATATGAGAACCACACTCGATCTGCCTGAGGACCTCGTTGCCGAAGCGCTCGAAGTCTCCGGCGCAAACTCGAAAACAACCGCTATCTGCCTCGCCCTTCAGGAGTACATACGAATGAAGAAAGCGAAACGGCTGCTCGATTTCAGGGGTAAAATCGATCTCGACCTCGACACCGCGAAAATCAGAAAGGAAAGAGACCGCGGTTGAACCTCGTACTCATCGACACCTCCTCATGGGTGCAGTTCTTCCGCGACGGCCGCGCGGCCGACGCTGTATCCACGCTCGTCAAGAACAACTCCGCCTGCATATCCGGCGTCATTACCGCTGAACTTCTTTCAGGCGCGAGAACAAAACGCGACTTCGACTCCCTGCGCGATCTGCTCGACCCGCTGACTTTTCTAAGTGAAACAAAACAGGTTTTCTCGCTTGCCGGGGAACTGAGATACAAAATGAACAGAAAAGGATTCACTGCGGGCCTGCCCGACGCCATCATCGCTGCAACCGCCCTCCATTACGACGCCGGGATACTCACCCTCGATAAACACTTCAATGAAATAGCAAAGCACGTGCCAATTAAATTGATTTTTGATTATTAACTCAGTTTGAAATTCAGCCGAGCACTTTCTTCGCCGCCGTGTCGAACGACGCCTTTTCGAAAAGGGCGGGAATCAACATACGCGAGTCCGGGCACTCTCTTCGCGCCTCCTCGATGAACGAATCCATCCTGATGCCCGGCAGCAACTTGAGCCCTTTTTTAAGCGGCGAAAAGAAATTGTCGTAGTGATGCGGTATGACAACTTTTGGTTTCAGGCGCGAGGCAAGCCTCTTCACGTAGTCCGGTGTGTGCTTGCGCCCGGCGAGGCAGATCAGCAGCACGTCCACCGCACCTACCTTCTCCACTTCGTTGTCGATCAGGTCGGCGCTCCCACTGTGGAACACCCTGAACCCGTCCGCCGTCTCGAACAGAATCCCGAACACCGCGCCCAGCCGGTACTCGCTTCCCCTCATCGGTACTCGTTCGACGGATGCGATCGGGCCCGGGCTGGGAATCCTCCCCATAACCGCCTTACCGTGTATCCCGGGCACGAACGTCACCTTTAGTCCCGCCGCCTGAAAAGGCGTCCACAACTTTATCACATGAATTTGCTTTTCGGGGACACCCCACGCGCGGCACACAACCGCCGTCGAACTGGAGCCGTGGATAGTTGCGCCCGTTCGTATCGCAATCTCCGGCGCATCCTGAAGGTGATCGTAGTGGCTGTGTCCTATAAAAATCTCGTCCGCTTTGGGAAACACTTCGCGGCAGAGTTCTTTATTTATCGGAAGAGAAGCAAAAAGATATCTTGGGAGGCGCGGCCGGGTGACATTCGGATCGATAAGCAGCATCTTGCCGCCGTACTCTATCTTGAACCCCGCGGTTCCCGCCCATTCCAGCGTTAGAAGGTTCTTGCCGCCGCCCGACGCCACAGGTATTCTGAACTCCTCCGGAATCTGATATGTCATCCCCGTCACGCTCCTTATTCTTCTCCGGCCCGTCCAGTTTTTCTCTCCAAACGATGATATACGACAAGCCCCGATTCGTTCAACAAATATTTTTGTTAACGACTTTTCAGCTGTCCCTAAGAACAAGCCAAACGAAACAGGGGCGGCTTTTCGGGCCGCCCCTGCGGGTTTGTTTCGTGTTGCCGGCTTTATTTCGTTGCTGTGCGAAGCCGGGTGAGTGCGCGTCTCAACGCCGCGGTTGCGCGGTCGATGTCGATGCCTTCGCGCTGTGCGAGTCGCTGCTCCGCGCGTTCTTTCGCCGCTTCGGCGCGTTTCACGTCGATATCTTCCTTAGCTTCGCATGTCTCAACGAGCAGTGAGGCTTTGTTGCGGAGGATTTCGAAGAATCCGCTGCTGACGCAGAACCAGCGCGTCTGCCCGTCCGCCATCTTTACGTAGAGCGGGCCGAAGTCGAGCGCTGCGAGCATCGGCGCGTGGTCGATGAGAACTCCGAAATAACCGTCCGCGCCGCAGGCGGTAAGTGATATGACGTCGCCTTTGAACGCCGACTGCATCGGAGTCATTATTTCGAGTGTGTATGTTTTGTCTGCCATAATTTACGTTTCGCCTCCGACGGTTTTCAACCTGTCGAGTGTCGAAAATTACGCTCTGAGTTTGGCCGCCTTCTCGACTGCTTCCTCGATGGTGCCGACCATGTAGAACGCCTGCTCGGGCAGATCGTCGTGCTTGCCGTCGATGATCTCCTTGAAGCCTTTGATCGACTCTTTGAGCGGCACATAGCGGCCGGGCTGTCCGGTGAACGGCTCAGCGACGAAGAATGGCTGCGAGAGAAACTTCTGGATTTTGCGCGCGCGGGAGACTGTCTGTTTGTCGTCTTCCGAGAGCTCTTCCATACCGAGGATGGCGATGATGTCCTGCAGGTCTTTGTATCTCTGAAGAATGAACTGAACCTGCCGCGCGACCGCATAGTGATCGTCGCCGACGATGCGCGGATCGAGAATGCGCGATGTGGAGTCGAGCGGGTCCACGGCGGGGTAAATTCCGAGTTCTGAAATCTGGCGCGAGAGAACCGTCGTGGCGTCCAAGTGGGCGAACGTCGTGGCGGGCGCCGGGTCAGTGAGGTCGTCGGCCGGGACGTAGATCGCCTGAACCGAAGTGATGGAGCCTTTCTTCGTGGAGGTGATGCGTTCCTGAAGGGCGCCCATTTCGGTGGCCAGCGTGGGCTGATAACCTACGGCCGACGGCATGCGGCCGAGCAGAGCGGATACTTCCGATCCGGCCTGCGTGAAGCGGAAGATATTGTCGATGAACAGGAGGACGTCCTGTCCTTCTTCGTCGCGGAAGTACTCGGCCATTGTGAGGCCGGAGAGAGCGACACGGAGGCGGGCTCCGGGGGGCTCGTTCATCTGACCGAACATGAGGACGGTCTTGTCGATAACGCCTGACTCCTTCATTTCGAGGAAGAGGTCGTTACCTTCGCGGGTGCGTTCGCCGACTCCGGAGAATACGGAGAAGCCGCCGTGCTCGGTCGCGATGTTGCGGATGAGCTCCATGATGACGACGGTCTTGCCGACGCCCGCGCCGCCGAACAGGCCGACCTTTCCGCCTTTCGCGTACGGTTCGAGCAGGTCGATGACCTTGATGCCGGTCTCGAAGACTTCCGAGACGGAGGTCTGGTCGCTGAACTCGGGCGCGAGCCGGTGGATCGGGTAGCGCTTCGTCGCGTTGACCGGGCGGTCGTCGTCGATCGCTTCGCCGAGCAGGTTGAACAGTCTGCCGAGCGTCTCGCGGCCAACCGGCACCGTGATGGGCTGACCGGTGTTGACTACCGTGTCGCCCCGGCGAAGGCCGTCCGTTGACGTCATGCTTATCGCGCGCACGATGTTGTTGCCCAGATGCTGAGCCACTTCGACCGTGATCATCGCGCCTGTCGCCGCATTCTTCACGTGCAGAGCTGTCAGAATTTCGGGAAGTTGTTCCGACGGAAATTCGATATCCAGAGTCGGCCCGATTACTTGTACTATTTTCCCATCAGCTAATGACATTCGAGTCACCTCGTTCACGGGCATTGCCCGTTCCGTTTACTTCTCAAGCGCCTCGGCGCCGCCGACGATTTCTCCGAGTTCTCTCGTGATCGCGGCCTGCCGGGCATTGTTGTATTTAAGCGTAAGCACTTTAACCATTTCATCCGCGGCGTCGGTAGCTGCCGACATGGCAACCATCCGCTGCCCCTGCTCGCTGGCGAAACTATCCGCGAGTGCGGCCACGACGCGCGTGTACAGATACTTCGAAAACAAAATGTCCAGAATCGCTTCCGGCGACGGCTCGTAAATGAAGTCGGCGTGCACTACCTTCTCCTCGCCTTCCTTCTTCGTAGCTTTGATCGGCAGCAACGGCAGCCTGATCTGCTTGCACACCGCCGGCGACACGTACTGTGAGTACAGCAGATCGACGTCGTCAATAACTCCGTTGATGAAGTCGTTCGCAACCGTGTCGGTTATGTTCTTCGTCTCTTTATAATCTATCTTCTGGTCGATGTTTCCGAATACTTGCTGGACATTCACCGGGCGCCGCTTGAAGTAGGCGTTGCCCTTGTTGCCGACGATGTACAGCTTCGTCGTTTCGGTCCCGAACTCTTTGAGCCACTTGTTGGTTTCTTTAATAATGTTGCTGTTGTAGCTTCCGCAGAGTCCGCGGTCCGATGTGATGATCAGCAGCCCCTTGTGGTTGATGGTGCGCCGCACTTCAGCGAGCGGGTGCGGGATATTTCCCGGATCGATCGTGAAGCTGTCGAGGAACGACTGGAGGCGTTCGGCGTACGGGCGCGATGCGCGGGCTCTTTCCTCCGCGCGGCGCAGTCTCGCCGCCGCAACCATCTTCATGGCGCTGGTGATCTTCTGAGTGCTCTTAACACTCCTGATCCGCTTGCGTATGGCTTTCGGGTTCTCTGGAATGGCCGAACACCCTTTCTATACCGCATCCGGGTTTTTGAGAACGCAACCCGGTCAGTTTTCTTTATAAATTACGGCCTGAAGGTTTTCTTGAAATCTTCGACCGCTCTCGATATCTTCTGCTGAATGACTTCGTTGAGATCCTTCGACGACGTGATCTCGGCGATGATGTCCGGGAATTTCTCGTGCACGTACATCAGAAATTCCTTCTCGAACCGCTTCAGCGATTCCGTCGGCAGATCGTCGATGTGGCCCGCGCCGGCGGCGTAGATCATCGTGACCTGATCCGCGAGGTCCATCGGCACATACTGATTCTGCTTCAGGATTTCGGTCATCTTCTCGCCGCGTGTGAGCTGCGCGAGAGTGGCCTTGTCGAGGTCGGAACCGAACTGTGCGAACGCCGCGAGTTCGCGGTACTGCGCGAGGTCGAGGCGGAGCCTTCCGGCAACCTTTTTCATGGCCTTCGTCTGCGCCTTGCCGCCTACGCGCGATACCGAGATACCGACGTTGATGGCGGGCCGCTGGCCTGCGTAGAACAAGTCCGTGTCAAGGAATATCTGGCCGTCCGTGATCGAAATGACGTTGGTCGGGATGTACGCGGAGACGTCGCCCGCCTGTGTTTCGATTACGGGGAGAGCCGTGAGAGAGCCGGCGCCGTTCGCATCTGACAGCTTTACGGCACGCTCGAGAAGTCTGCTGTGCAGGTAGAAAATGTCGCCGGGGTACGCTTCGCGTCCGGGCGGGCGGCGGAGAAGGAGTGAGAGCTGTCTGTAGGAAACGGCCTGTTTGGAGAGGTCGTCGTACACTACGAGGACGCTTTTGCCCTTCCACATGAAGTGCTCGCCGATTGCGCAGCCGGCGTACGGTGCGATGTACTGAAGCGGGGCCGGGTCCATGGCGGACGCCGCGACGACTATCGTGTAGTCCATCGCGCCGTATTTCTTGAAGATGTCGACGACGGACACGATTGTGGAAAGTTTCTGTCCGATGGCGACGTATATGC
>CAYPEK010000045.1:0-31530 GCA_964409645.1 uncultured bacterium
ATTTCCCAGTAGCGAATCGCGCCGCCGTAAACCTTTTCGTTCCTTTCCGCAATCGCGCGGACGAAGTTGCGCCAGTCGTCGAGATCCGCCGGCGGAGACGACCCAAGGTTCGAGTACGGCGACGGCGCGTCCGGGTTCTTCGCAGCCCACTTCGGCGACATCCCTATCGTGAAGATGATCTTCGCGCCCTTTGCGCGCGCGAGCGCCGCGTAGCTGTCGAGCAACTTCCAGTCAAACTCGCCCTTACGCGGCTCGATGGTCGGCCACACCGCGCCGGAGTCCCACGTGCGGAACACCGCGAACGGCGCGTTTGCGAACGCCGTCTCATAGCCCGGCTTATCGTGGTCGTGCATGCAGAAATAGTTTTCGGAGAAAGGCTTCGCGTCCGCCGGGGTGTTCACCGGGGCGTCGGTTGCGGCAGCCCGCGCCGACGCACTGTTAAACATCAAAATTGAGAGCGCTGCAAACACTAAAAACGATTTGATTCGGCTCAAACTCATGCTTCTGATTTCTTTCGTCCCCAGCTCGCGCGGCGCTGACCGAACACAAAGAAATAGTACCGCATCAGGGTGAACTGACCCCACGTCAGCCCTATCGCGGTCGGCTGCATGTACGTCGTGCCGATCAGGCCGCCGCCGTTGCTTCCGAGCCGCTTGATCAGCTTCTTCGATTCGCGGCCGATCTTCCCGCCGTCCGCGCCCGGCATTATTCGCTGCACGTCCAGCGGCGACATGTAAGTCAGGCGTCCCGCCGTGTGCTCCGCGAGATATTCCGTACCGATCGCCTCAAGGTCATCCTTCTGCAGGACGTCCAGTCCCACCTCGATCAGGTCGTCGATTATATCCTTAATCATTCCGCAACTGTGGAGGAAAAATTTCATCCCGTTGTCGTGGATCGCTTCCGACAGGCGCGCGTAACGCGGCTTGATGAACCTGCGCCACATCGCCGGCGAGATCATCAGGCGGTGCTGCGTGCCCCAGTCGTCCGTCATCATCACGCCGTCGCAGCCGCGCGCCGCAAGCTCCTCCACCAGACCGATCTGCCATTCGTCCGTGATGCGGTCCAACAACCGTTCGAGTTTTTCCGGCCGCAGCGCGAGGTCTTCCATCGCCGTCGTGAATCCGCGCAGGAAGTGCGTCCGCTCCCATAGGCCCGCCCCGAGATCGCCGAGAATGAACTTGCCGTTGCCGAACACGTCCACGATCCGCTCGAACGTCTCGAATCTCTCCGGCCTGTGCGGGTCCGGCAGCGGGAACGAGTCCACCGCGTCGAGATCCGCCAGCGGGCTGAACGTCACCTCGCCCACATTGTCCGACGTCAGCGCCTCGCGGATAACCCCGAACTCGTCTTCCTTCGCGACGTGCTTCGATGGCCAGTTCTGAAGCGTCCATTCCTTCCAGCGCCAGTTGCCGAGCGCGTAAAGCAGGTCGTGCATATACGGCGCGTGACCTTCCTTCGGCTGCCAGTCCCCCGCGGGATACACCCACATGAAACAGACATCGCCGAGCGCCGGCACCGGATGCAGAAACGGAATCCTGTCCGGGTTCCTGAACTCGATCGCCCTCAGCATTCGTTCTTTGCCGGTCATCATTGCCGCCTCCCTTCGCGCGCCGTTCCGCGCGACACCATTATACACCACGCACGGCGGCGCAAACACCTGCCGTAATTTTGCCGTTCTGTCAGCCGGGAATTAATTCCCAGCATCGAAAGCGACGCTGAATCGTTACACCCCAAATGAAAAGTTTATTGGATCTTTATATGAACGGTATCAGTGTAAACGGCGATACCCTTCATTATTATCTTAACCATCGCGACTTCGCTGCCGGGCAACGCATCCGGCGGCGCGCTCACTTTAAAATTCAACTTCCCGCTGCCGCCCGGCGCAAGCTCGAACTCGCTCTGCCTCGGCCCCGCTTCGATATGGCTGAACATGCCGCCCTCGCTCCATGTGCCGATCGGCGACACGAGCACCGCGCGGCCCACCACCTTCTGGCCGAACGGGTTCCGCAGGTTCACGCTGAACGCAGCCTCGCCACCCCGCTTTACAACCACTTCGCCCGGCGACAGCGACGCGTATTCGCGATTGAACACTGCCTCCGCCCCGCGAAACGCCATCCCCCACATCGGGGCGGCTTCCGCGCCCTGCTCGCAGCGGACCGCTATCATGTTCTCGCCGTCCTCAATGATGTACTTCCTTTCGACGTTCGGCTTGTACTGCCTCCCGTGAACATCCGTCCTCGCGAGGTTGCCGTTGATGTAAACCGTGATCGTCGCGCCGTCCGGACGCTCGAAAAGCATCTGGTAGTTTGTCATACCCTTCGGAATAAATATCTTCTTCCGGTACCATGCCACACCCGCTCCACGGCCCGCGCTGCTCCAGAACCGCGCGAGCGGCACGCTCTTCCATCCCGAATCGTCCAGCGCGGGGTCGCTCCACGATGGATCGTCGCCCTCCTTGACACGCCAGTTGCTGAACGTCAATACATCCTCATAAGCCGCGCCGTCGCTCCCGATCCGCGCGGCGACGAACCCACGCGTAAGCTTCACCGGATCGAGATTGCCGATGCGCACCACAAACGCGCGCGTCTCCTTCGGCGCGAGGTCGTATGCCGCGCCGCCGGTCACCTTCGCCCCGGCAGGCACGTCGAACTTCACCTCGCCCTTCGCGCGGCCCTCTTTCAGGTTGCTCGCCACAGTAACGCGCGCCACGAGCGTCCGCCCGCCGTCCTCGTAACCCTCGGGTTCGACCGCAATCGCGACAGGCATGAAACCCATCGGCGCGGCGCCTTCATTCGTCTGCCAATAACGGGCCTCCAGAGGCGCCTTCCGCACATTCTTCGCTACAGCCGCGGCGAACAAATCTTTTCCGCCGCCGACCTCAAATGAATACGTCCCGATCTTGAACGGCCCGAGTTCCACCGGCGCGGAGTTCGCCGTTACCTTCAGCGCCGAACCCGCGTTGTCGAGCATGTCCGACTCGTTCGCCGCCGCAATGCCGAACCGCGCCGAGAACACGCCCGCCGTCGCGTGCGTCCCGGGGTTGTACATGCGGACGATTATCCGATTCGTCGCGGGCGAGCCGCCCGGATTCGTTATCTCCGGCCATCCGGCAGGCTTGAACGTTGTCACTATCGCATTCGCGTCCCCCGTGTCCGCGAACGACCGGCGCGCGCCGGTCAGCTTGCCGCCGTGCAGACCCGTCTGAACCGCGATCAGCGGAAAATTGAACGCGTAGCCCGCGCGCGGCGCATTCGCGTTTTCCCAGCCGCCCGCGAGCGGCAGCAACGCGTAGTGGAACACACGGGTCCAGTGCTCGAGCTCCCAGTTCTCCGTATAGTCGTTTCCGGCAGGGAAGCCGGTTGAACTGCGCATCAGCGACACCGTTATCGTTCCGTCCGGCTCGACGCTCGTGCCCGAATTTCCGGCGTTAATCAGCGCCAGCCCCACGTTGTCCATCGGCTCGCGGTACTCCGTTGCGTTCATGTCCGCCGGAAGTTCGATATCACCAACCGTACCTAACTGGGCCGCCATCTTGTCCACTTGCACGTCCAGCGTTTCCGCCGAGCCGCTTTCGACAATCAGCGACGGCGCGGGTTTTGTTTCTCCCGACGCGGGCGGCGTTGCGAACACCATCGTTGTGTCCCCTTCTGCCAGATAGCGGAACTTGCCCGCAACCATCGGGTCAAGCTTCTTAAGCAGCTCCTCCGTCCGCGCGTTGTTGCCCCCGTATCCGAGCAGTATCCGGAACCCGTACAGCCCTTCGTACTCGGCGTCCGAGTCGTACGCTACAGTCGTCGTAACGCCGGACTTCGCGAGCGCGGCCGCGAGCCTGTTCGCCGCCGCCAGCGCGCGGCTGTCCTTCTTCGGCGCCACTATCTCGCCGAACACCAGCGGATATTGCGCGCCGCCGAACGAGAACGACGCCGCGGGCGAAAGCCCGTGCCAGTTGTACGACGGATATTCGCGGTCGATGTCCGGTCCCGCTCCGGAGTGCTTCATGAAAACACCGTTGCGCGGCCGCGTGACCGTCGCGAACCGCTCCTCGAAAACCGGCGCCGAGTTCCCTGTCGAAGCCGTGAACCCGGCCTTGAACAGTATGTCGTGACCCTTGAAGCCGTTTATGTACGTCGTGAACGCCACCGGCCCGCCGGTCTTGCAGAGCCGCGTCTCACGCACGATCTCCGGCAGCACTTCCATCAGTTCCGAGTCCGGTCCCGCCGCCCTCTCGCTCCTTGGCGCGGTCGTCGAAACGATCATGTCGCAGAGCGCTCCCCGGCGCACCTTCACCGACTTCGCGGGCGATTCGCCCGTGCTCCAGTACTTGCCGTCCGAGTTCAGCGTCCACGGCGAACTGCCCTTCTGGTGCTCTCGCACGGCATATATCTCGTTGCCGGGGTGGTCCGTGTTGCGGATCAGCTCCCGGCCGGATTTTTTATCGTAAATGCTTTTGAGGCCGCCGCCGCGTGACGCGTCCGCCTCGACGCGGTAATAAGCGTTCTCGATCGCCACGCCCGCCGACTCCGCCGGGACCGCACCGGCCGTGAAACTCTTCGTCGGAACCGCGTAGTAAACCGCGTATCCCATCGGCGGCACGTCCCGCGCCTCGAAAATCACGCGAGCTTCGCGGTAAGGCGGCTTCGCGCCCGAGCCCGCGAGCTGGAACAGCGCCGGTTTTCCGTCGCCGTCGATCACTTTGAACGCCGCTACGGGTTTCGCGAACCTGACGACCGCTTCCGCGGCCTCCGTCCGTTTCCAATTGAGCTGATTAAACACAACGATCGGCGCCGCGCCGGCGGTTTTCGGCGCTCCGGCGGCCGTATTCACCGATTTGGCGATGGACGCCGCCGCGGTGTTCCGGCTCTCGAACGCCGCCGCCGCTCCCGCGTGCCAGCCCGCCAGAAGGTCGAGATTCACATTCTCGGTGTCCGACGCCGTGAGGCCGTCGTGGTGTTCTCCGAACAGCAACTGCCTCCATGCGAAGTCGAGCGCCGCCCACGGATACGCCGCGCCGTTTATTATCCCGTCTATAGTGCCGAAAAATTCAGCCTCGTACAGCAGGTTCTCCAACCGGCGGTTCGCCGCTTTCGTGTCCGAGCGGCTCGTGTAGCAGCCGTTGAAGATCGGGTTCTGGTCGCGGCTGACTTCAGGCGCCACCATACCTGACTCCGCGAGGCTCTTCTCCTCCGCGTCGAAAAAATCCGATATCTTCGCTGAGACGAGCTCGTACGTGGTCTTGTTTTTAATGCGAATGCTGATCGACCTGTCCGGCTCCTCGAAGTCCCCCGCCGACATGAAAAGCGAGTTCGGCGTAAGCGAGTAATATCCAGTTTCGCCGCTGCTTAGAGAGGCGGTGCCGGAGTTGCCGACATAAGAGATCATTTTTGTCAGGATAGTGCTGCCGTCCGGCGCCAGCCAGCGGTAATCGAGCGGCATATTGGTGTAGTTGCCGCGTTGGAATATAGCGTACTTGTGGCCGGTGCCGAGCAGAATCTGCGGAAGCTGCGGCGCATGGCCGAATACGTCGTGCTGCGCGGCGGTGACCACCCGCGCGCCGAACTCGGCCTGCTTGTACAGCGCGCCGAACTGAAAGTTGCGTATCAGCGCCTCGCCCGACACCGACGACTCGTCCGGCTCGTTGTAGCCGCTCGTGAACTCCACCCTGCCCTCGCCGACGAGCTTCAGCAGCCGCGCGCGGTCCGCTGGGTAAGCGTCCCAGTACGGCTTCAGATAGTCCACCTCCGCAAGCTCGAAGTTGAAACGCGGTTCCAGCTCCCCGTATTCGATCTGCTGGTGCAGCACGGCGAATTCGCGGAGCGTCTCGCCGCCCTGAGTGCTCGTCCACACCGGGTCGTAGTGCGAATGGGAGACGAGGAACACCTTTTTCTTCGCCCCGGCCTTTTTCTTCGCGCCGTCAGTCAGCGCCCCGGAGGACGCCGCAATCAGGCACGCACAAAACAGCAACGCGGATATCATATATTTCCGTTTCGTCATTTCTGACCTCGTTTCTTCTGAAGACCGCCCTTGGCGCATATCCCGAACATAATACCGATTTTAGGCTTGTCGCGCATCACTTTTATGTTTTCCGCCGACCCGAGAATTATTAACCTAAATCCGCCATTAGGATTTGGTTGCGATGATTCAGAGCGGATGAAATGCGAGGCGGAAGGTGCATTTTTGCAGTGAGTGTACTGGGATGTACATGAACAAAAAAATGTGCCGACAACGAAGCAGTTCACCGCTATGAACATCGCCCCGGATTCGTTTCTTTATTGACGAATCCGGGATTAATCGCTTTTTAAGTTGACCTGATGAATGTGTCATATAATACCCGAAAGAATCGGTCGGGTTATTTCCGCGAGCGACCGGATACTATCGTAAAACAGCATAAGTCGGCCAGCGCGGGCCGGAGATATATTTTTAAAGATTGGGGGGCGGGAAAGGCTGCAAAACAGGCAGAGGCAAAAAATTAATATTTTTAATTTACAACTTGATTTTGTTTGTTGTAAAATACCGTTGAGTTAAAAATTTTCAAGGCTCACGGCAAAAAGAATTAATTGCCGATGAGCGCGGCGGATACCGATGAAGCGTTTGCGTGAAGTCGGTTTTGATCAAAAAAAGACCTCGGCGGACTCACACCAGCCGAACGGCTTCCATATCACCAAAACACATTCTCGTCCAACAAGAAAACACCATAAGCACCGGTGCAACCGCGGGCAGGCGCCTGCGTCAATATAAATCCCGTACGGCTGGCCCTGCGGGAGGAAAGACCTGAAAACAACCAAGGAGGCAATTGGAAATGGCAAAGAAACCCGAAACCAAAGCGGCGCCGAAAAAAGCGGCGGCAAAGAAACCCGCAGCGAAAAAGGCGGCCCCCAAGACTGCAAAAAAACCTGCGGCGAAAAAACCGAGCATTACCGATGTGAAGACTCCGAAGACAGCGGTCGTAACCGGCGCGTCAGGCTTCGCCGGCGGCCACATGGTCGATCTGCTCATCGAAAAAGGCTACAAAGTCATCGCGACCGACCTCGAAAAGGCGCCCCGCGAGTATCTCAACCCGGCGGCAACATTCGTCCCGGCCGACATCACGAACCCGAAATCGCTCGAATCGCTCTTCAACAAGATGAAAATCGACAAGGTTTTCCATCCGGCGGCCGTGTTCGACTACGAAGCCCCGTGGGAGCTATGCGAAAAAGTCAACGTCGGCGGCATGAGAAACATGTGCGACGCGTCGCTCAAAAACAAAGTACGCCGCTTCGTCCTGTTCTCGACAGTTTCAGTCTATGGACATCCGGAACCCGATGAACTTCCCGTCCGCGAGGACAACGCGAAACGCCCCGGCACCAACTACGAACGCTCGAAGCTGATGCAGGAAGAAATGGGCGTGGACTACTGCTCGAAGGGTCTGCCCGTCGCGGTCCTGCGCCCGGCCCCCGTGTACGGCCCGCGCAACACCTACGGAATGGCGACAATCCTTTTCCTTCTCGCCAAGTTCCCGATCCTTCCGTTCCCGGTCAATTTCGACTCGAACATCGTCGGCGTGCACGTCCGTGACGTCGTCGGCGCCGCGTACTTCCTCTCGACTCAGGACAAGGCAATCGGCGAAGCGTACAACATCATCGACAACACCCGCTACACAATCCGCGAGTTCGTCGAATTCGTATGCCCGCTCATGAACGTTCACATCATCCCGATCTTCATCCCGCAGGACCTCCTGCTGAAGCTCGCGGACCGCGCCGCGGACGCCGCGAAATCCGCCTCGAAGGTCATGGGCACGCGCCCGTTCGTCGAGAAGGACATGATTTATTACCTGAAGGCCATCTATCAGTTCAGCAACGAGAAAATCCGCTCCCTCGGCTACGAACTCGAATATCCGGACCTGCTCGAAGGCATCCGCGAGACAATCGAGTGGTACAAAGACAACGGATTCCTCGACCGCTGGGACCTCTGGCAGAAGGCGCTGTTCACAAAAATGCCGCAGTAAGGGCATTCGTGCCGCCCTCAAACTTGTTTTGAGGGTGCGGAACGTGTCAGTTTGACATACGGCAACAAAACCGCAGCCCCCGGATTTTCCGGGGGCTGTTTTTTTTAAAACAGCATCGAGTGGCGGATAGGTAGGACTGGCGAATGCTTTGTTATTCCATCCTACGACGTGACCGCTTGCTGACGCGCGCGGCTCGGATTTAATCTTTTGCCTTTCCCTCTATTCTCGCTACTGGCTACTCGCTACTGTTTCTCGCAAGTCCCGCACCTACACATTTTATTTAAATTAAGCTGTACAACCGGCCTTTAAACGTGATAAACTAGTGATTGCAGGGGGATGTATCAAAATATTATCATTACCCTTCGCGACCGTAACAGCGGCGCGTAGGTTCCGTCGGCCGTAAAAACGGTATTTCGACGGCGTCATCTAATTCGGGCGGCCTATCCGGTCGCCCTTTGATTTTAAAGCAAAACTCAACCAATACTTTACGTCAACTAAAACCATGTTTCACTTATCGTGTAATCCTGTCGATGAGGAAATCGAGGAACCGCCGGGCATCGACATCGAACGCGACACGCACCGGCAGGCCGGCGGGGTCGATAAACGATTCGCCCGCGCGGATGCCGCTCTCCGCGACGCTCAGACCAAGCGTTTCGGTTTCGTACCACTCCGGCTGCATCAGATACGCCATTGCGAGTGGGTCGTGCGGGTTGAATCCGCCGCGCATCATCAGAGCGCTCATAAACGAGTGCCAGCCGCGCACACGCGGATACAGCCACTTCGCGAATTCGGTCTCCGCGTCGCGCAGCCGCTCCATTTCCGCGCTGCCGAATATCACCTTTGCCGTGAGATCGTACGGTACGAGTGTGAGGTCTCGCGCACTGCGGACGAAAACAGCCGCCGCATGCGGGTCTTTCCAGAAATTGAACTCGGCTCGGAAAAACGGCGGCATGTTCCCGGCGCGACGCACCGCGCCTCCCATGCAGATCACCCGCCGTGCGTTTCCGAGCGTGCCGGGCGAGGCGAGTTCCGCCGCAGCGAGATTCGAGAGCGGCCCGAGTGCGACTATCGTTACTTCCCCCGGCGCAGACGCGACAGTCTCCGCTATGAAACGCGACGCATCCGATTCGCGGCCGTTGCGCGTGTCGCTCTTCGACTCCGCACCGCGCAGAACCGGCACATTCTCCCTGCCGATCGCCGCAAGCAGCCTCTTCGCCGACCGGAACGCGCGCCCGAGATCGACATTTCCATGCGTGATCGTCAGCGCGGCGACTTCCACCTCGGGCGATTTCAGCGCGAGCGCGATTGCGAGTCCGTCGTCGATGTCGCGCATCGGCACCCCGATCGCCGGGTCCGTGTCGATTATGATTCTCTCGGCCATATCGCATGCCTCATATCGTTGTTCAGCGTTACATTTCACCGTGTGCCATGCACAAAATTTTCTTTTGTGCATGAGGTAAAAGCAACCTTATTATGGGCCGGCCCCTTGGAGAGGCCGTAATTCCGAGTCAGTTCGCGCCGTTCTGTACCCGGATACCGCCGAGAACGAGTTGAATCATTTCCATCGTCATGTCGCCGAGCCCTTCTTTCTTTTCGAGGACTGTGTGCGCCATGAACGCGCTCTGCACACAACCGGAGATCGCGAGCGAAACGCTTTCCTCGTCCGCGTCTTTACGGACAAGCCCCTCTTTTTTCGCGTCTTCGATATGGCTTGTGACTATTTTATTGAAACCGTTGTGGATTTTCTTAAGCTTTTTCTTCAATTTCCCGCTCGAAATGTGCAGTTCGTCCGAATATATGAGGCGATAGAAGCCGGGCTGCGATTCGAGAATAAAAACGTGGTTTCGGTACAGCGCGAGTATCTTGTCGATGGGGGTGCCGTGCCGTTTTTTGTCGAGTTTTTTTTCTTTTTTAAGGTGTTCGAGCATGACGTCGAGCGCGCCGCTGATTATTTCTTCCTTATTTTTAAAATACTTGTACAGGGCCGCTTCGCTGAAACCGACTTCACCCGCGATCCGCGCCGTAGTCAGCCCCTGCACACCCTCCGCACCCAGAATTTTGAGCACCGCAGCCATTATCTGGCCGTCTCTGTCGTTTCCGCTCAACGTCGTCTCCGTGAGGTTAGTAATCGCTAACCCCACAGCATTTTACTCATTATTGAAAGTGTGTCAACAAAAACCGCCGGGCGCCCAAAAATCGGTTTTCCTTATTATGTTTTTTGCCTTGACAAATTACGCGAAACTCTTAGGATATTGGCAAGGTTAGTGATTACTAACCTGTTCAAAAAAGACAGTTCAGCGGCGGTTCGATTGCCGATTAGGTACAAACGATCCGTCAATCTGTCTTCATAAAAAAATCGCCCGCGCCCAGCGGCGCGGATATTGAAAGGCCAAAGGGTTGCTCAAATGCTTCTTCTGACATCAGTTTTCAGGCCGTTCGGTGTGGACGACGAATACGGCCGCAAGGAAAATAAACTCGAACTCTTTCACAATCAGGTCACCCGCGAACAGGGAATTTTCTCGATCAGGTACAACCACCGCAGTTTCGGCCTCTACTTCATCGCCGAAAACCTCAAGATGCCGACGGTGGTGCTCGATTTCCCGACGTTGAAACAGTTCCGCAAGGAAGTTAAAAAAGGATACGAGTACATCGGCATTTCGTTTATCACTCCGAACTTTGTCAAAGCGAAGAAGATGGCGGAGATCGTGCGCGAGGTATCGCCGGGAACAAAAATCATACTCGGCGGGCACGGCGCGAGCATACCGGACATCGAAAAGCTGATCGACTGCGACATTGTTGTGCGCGGCGAAGGGATTCGCGCGCTCCGGGAACTGTTCGAGGAGGACGTGGACGCCCCGATCTCGCACCCGGCTATGCCCGCCGCCGACCACAAGCGGACGCTCGGCCTGCCGTTCACCCAGAACAGCGCCGTGCTGGTGCCCGGCGTGGGCTGCCCCAACGCTTGCCGCTTCTGCTGTACATCCCATTTCTACGACCGGGAATACCATCCCTTTCTGAAAACCGGACGCGAGTTGTACGAAACCTGCATCCGCCTCGGCGAAGAACTGAACACTAACGACTTCTTCATAATGGACGAGAACTTCCTGCTCCAGAAAGACCGCGCGATGGAGCTGCTCGATTTGATGATCCGCAACAACCGCACGTTCAACTTCAGCATCTTCTCTTCCGCGGAAGCGATCACCGCCTTCGGCGTGGACAACATGCTGCGCCTCGGCATCAACTACGTCTGGATCGGTGTCGAGTCGAAGAAAAATCTCTTCGAGAAGACGAAGGGCATCGACGTACGCGCCCTGATCGAAAAGCTGAGAAGCAACGGAATATTCGTGCTCGGCTCTTACATCCTTTTCCTCGAGCACCACGATAAAGAGACAATCAACGAAGACATCGATTTCGCGATCAGCATGAACGCCGACTTCTCGCAGTTCATGGAA
This sequence comes from uncultured bacterium, assembly GCA_964409645.1. GTDB lineage: Bacteria > UBP15 > UBA6099 > UBA6099 > UBA6099 > CAYPEK01. Next base: position 11,434 of record CAYPEK010000045.1, read on the forward strand.
CTCGGCCCGCTCCCGCAGACGGCGCTCTACCTCGATTACAAGGAGAAAGGGCTGCTGCGTGAGGACCTCCCGTACGAGGAATGGCACGGACAGGGCAAACTGTGGTTCCGGCACCCGCACTTCACGCCTGAGGAGGGAGAAAAGGCTCTTCGCGACGCGTTCATACGCGAGTACCGCGAGCTCGGGCCGTCCGTCCTGCGCGTCGGCGAAACGATGATCCGCGGGCTTGCCTCGCCTTATTATAAGGACGGCAGCGCGATAATGAGAAAACGTTATGCAACCGCAGTGAAACGGTGCAAAGCGTACCGGTTCGCGCTCACCGCAATCAAATGGCTCGCTCCCGACAAGAGCATGAAGGAAAAAGCGGAAAGGATCGAGAAAATGTTCGAGGCGCAGCTCGGGACAACCACTCCGGCGCATTTCTTCGCCAACCTCTCGGTCTTCGCCCTCGCGTCGGTCGCGAAAATCAAATACGGGCGGCGGTTCCACCCTCACAATCCGCATGTTATCCGGTCTTACTTCCGGACGCAGAAATCGGAAACCGGCCGCCGCGGTCCGCTCAAGAGCCCCGTGACGAAGAGCGATGTCCTTCTGCTTGGACGCGGAAAACGCCTCTCCCCGTCGCAGGCGCAATAACAACTGCGGCGATAGTCGTCGGCTCATAATCCCACACTTCCATCGTGCGCCATGCACAATATTTTCTCTTGTCGTGCATGAGATAATAACAACGTCGTTATGGCCCGGCCTTATAAGGGGCGGTATGCGACCGTTATTTTCCCCTTTGCTTCCTTTCCTCCTTTGTGTTAAAACACACCCAACGGAGGTACTGATATGAACTTCAAAAATAAGCGCATTATGGCGATCGCCGCTCACCCGGACGACGCCGACTTCTACTGCGGAGGCGCCGTCGCATCTTGGATCAAACAGGGCGCCGCCGTCCGCTACGTCATCTGCACGGATGACTCCTGCGGCTCGGACACAGGTGATATTACCCCTCAGGAACTCGCCGAACTCCGCCGCGCCGAACAGGACGCCGCCAATAAAACCCTCGGCGTCGCCGACACCGTCTATCTCGACTACCCCGACATGGGCCTCTACGACGGCGAAGACCTGCGTCGTGACGTCGCCCGCGAAATTCGGAAATACAAACCCAACATCCTTCTTACTTTCGACCCGTGGACCAGATACGAAGTCCACCCCGATCACTCAGCCTCCGCCCGCGGCGCCCTGTACGGGCGTTTCGCCGCGAAATTGCCCCTCAAATTCCCGGAACTCCTTGCCGACGAAGGCCTCAAACCGTGGGACGTCGAGGCCATCTACTTCTTTAAATCGGACCAGCCGGACACTTGGGTCGATATCGAAGACGTGCTCGAACTCAAAGCGGAGGCCCTCATCTGCCACAAATCACAGTTCGGCGACCTCGTTCAATCGAAAGAACAGGGTATGGGGCTTCTTCAAACTCTCCATAAACGCAACCCGGCCACAGGCAAAATCGCCGAAGGCTTCCGTTTTCTTCCCTGCGAGGGCCTCGAAGGCCTCAAAGCCTATATCAGCCTCTAATCACAGGAGATTACATCAATGAAAACGCTTCGATTCCTGATTTCTGTTCTTTTGCTCTGCTTTTTTGCCAATTTTACCGCTTCGGCGGCTGAAATCGGCTCTTTTTCTATTTTGGATTTCTATGCTTATGATAAAAATCTGCCCTTAAATGCGACCGTTTCACCCCAAACCGTCACCAATGGTGACTACCTCCTCTACCGTGTCGAATTCGACAGCGTCTGGGGTCGCCGGGTGCCGGCGCTCTTTATGATTCCTTCAAAACACGAAAAACAATGTCCGGCCGTCATTTTTGGACATGGCTACACCGGCAGCAAAAACGACATCGTTTCCTCGCTCCCCAAAATCTCCGAAAAAGGCTTCTGTGCCTTCGCTATCGACGCTTGGTACCACGGTGACCGCAAGGTCGAAGGCAAAAAACTTTACTCCCCCTTCCTTTATGAAATGCGTTCCGGGCTTACACTTACTGTTGTTGACTTCCGCCGTGCCGTGGACTTCCTGACCACTAGGTCGGAAGTTGACCATGACAAGATAACCTTTGTCGGGGGCAGCATGGGCGGCATATTGGGCGGCCTTTTCGCCGGGGTGGACAACAGGGTCAAATGCCCTGTTCTCATAGTAGGCGGCGGCAACTGGCCATACCTTCTGGAGAACAGCGTGGTTGGACAGGTCGATCTCGGCTTTACCTACTCCGATACCAAGCGCATTGCCAAGCAGGCCGTCGTTGCCCTCGCCCCTGCCGATACCCTTAACACCATCCAGTACATCTCACCCCGCCCGCTTCTCATGATCAATGCAAAACATGATGTCCTTGTTAACCCCTTCTCTAACAAACAGATGTTTACGAGAGCCGGCGAACCCAAAAAAATTATCTGGTTCGACTCCGGGCATGGCGTGCCCATCGACATCGCAATGAATATAATGCTTGATTGGTACGACAAATATCTCATCAATGGACGCACGCCGGACTTCACGGCCTCAATCGAGGGGTACGAGACCACTCCCGTTGGAATAAGCAAGAACATTAAGCTTCCTCCTCTTGTTACCGAGCAGTCTTATAATGAGTTCCTTAATTACAACCACGAACTCCCTCTCCTCAGTTCAAGAGACTCTCTCCCCTCCTCGAACCCTCGTGTGTCCAAATTTAAAATCGGTTTTCAGAGCACTCTCGACCGTTTTGTAGATGGTATTCTCTATCTTCCCACAAAGGGATCCCCCCCCTACCCCTGCGTTGTTTTTGTACACGACTTCGGAGGGTCCTCTGAAGACGCCACCTTCATTGCGGACATACTAGCCAGAAACGGCATAGCCACTGTTTCCGTCGGCCTCTACAGCTTCTTGTCGGACAACTCGAATCCGTTTCTTACAAATGCGTCTTTCGAAAGAAACAATATTACTGGTATCCAAAATAGCTCGCCTGTGAACACAACTCCCGCAACTAGTAATAGTCGTACTTTTCAGATATATCCATCTTATGAATATGAATTCCGGGACCTCATAAAACAAACAGTACAGGACATACAACGGACTGTAGATATGTTATATAAATTTGATGGCATACTTGCACAAAGCTTAACAATAGTCGGTGTCGGTATGGGCGCGAACGCAGGCCTGATCACGGCCGCGACCGATGACAGAATCAGCGGTGTTTATATGATCGATCCTTATGATTCAATCATCCCATACTCACAGAATGACTCATCTAAGGCCACACAATCCGATATTGCTGAATACCGCAATAATATAAAGGTTATCCAGCCGATTGAGTATGTTCAAAACCTTTCTCCCAAGAAACTCGCGATATTCAGAAGGACTAATTCTAATAAGCCCTCTGATCTTTATGAGCAGGCAAAAGAACCTAAGGAATTGATATCTTCAGCCCCGTCTAAGGACGGTGTGTCCAATTGGATTGGAACTGCTTTGAGATCAATCGCCGTTTTTGTCAGAGATATTATCACTAAATCCCCAGAAGACGCGCAGAAGAATGACAAGCAGTCAGGTTTGGCCACGATTCAGGCGCCTTCCGGGCAGATTGACGGCTGGAACAGGCAGGATTCTGGAAAAAACGACTCGAAAAAATGCAAGGTTACGGATTTGTCCTTTGCGGAGAAAGCTATCGAGGGCGGAAGGACGATAATACTGAATTCCAGAATAGACGCGTGTGCAACTAAAAACGCCTCTATTATAGCTGAGATTTCTGGAACCGCGCCTTCTTCGGAGTATATTCAATTATTCGATGACGGCGATGGTTGCGACAATAAAGCCGGCGATGGAATATTTTGCGCGGTCTTTGATCTCTCGAAAGATACGGCAAACATCGATGTAACCGTTGGCGGAGTCGGCGATTCCGGCGAGATAATTATCGAAAAAACCGCTTCGATTAAGTAGTTTTGTGTTTATAAGCCTGATTCGTTGATTGCTGCCTTCAGACGGTCGTACGTGGCCTCTATATGTTCACTTATGACCTTTGTGTCGGCGAGTACTGGCATGAAGTTGGTGTCGCCGTTCCAGCGCGGGACAAGGTGAATGTGGACGTGGTCCGCTATGCCCGCTCCCGCCACATGCCCAAGATTCATTCCCATATTGAATCCGTCCGGATTCATCGTTTTCTTGAAAATCGGCAACAGTTTCTGCAGAAACAGGGTCATTTCAGTAGTCACGGCAGGTTCGAGCGACTCAAATACACCCGTGTGCTCATACGGGACTATCATTATGTGGCCGGAATTGTATGGATACAGGTTCATCATCACAAATGACCGGCTGCCGCGGTGCAACACCAGATTCGCGCGGTCTTTCTCTGGAGACGCCTTGAATTTTGCACACAGCACGCATGGATCCAATGGCTCCTCCACAGGTTCATTCTCCGGCTTTATCCCCAGTATGTACTGCGTTCTCCACGGCGCCCATATTTTATCCATCGCTTGCCTCCGTATTATGCTCAGTTCGACTAATTCTACCGTTTTTGCACACGGTTTTTAATATTTAAGTCGATTTTTTCATCATATTTATTTCATTCAACGTTGCATTTTATTCACTATGTATAATACTATAAATTATGATACCGAACATCATTACCACCATACGCATACTTCTCGCCGCGCCAATCATTTTCCTTCTATATCGAGGAGGAAACGGCGACTTCACAACAGCAGGCATTCTGATCCTTGTCGCAACCGCCAGCGACGGTCTCGACGGCCTCGCCGCTCGCAAATTTAACATGGCCACCCTCTTCGGCGCTATGTACGACCTCTCAGCAGATCGCTGCATCATGACCCCTTCTCTGCTCCTTCTCGCCGTTCGCGGCAGATTCGACGCAGCCGTCGGACTGATGCCATACTGTCCTTGGCCTTACGCTGTAACCGTCGTTTTTGCCGACCTCACGGTCCTCATAGGCATAGTCGCCTATCTGATCCAGCGCAAAAGCAACCCTGATTTGGATTTCCCTAAGCCGCCTTTTATAGTAAAAATCACTTATTCCTTTCAAATTTTGCCTGTTTTAGTTGCTGCCTTCTTTGCGCCGCCCTCTTGGTTCATGGCCGTTCTCATGTACAATGCTATCCTTTTCACTATCATTTCATTCCTCGTTTACCTTAAAAAGGGTGGCTTTGTGTTCGACATCAAGAAGTAAAAATGCTTCTCCCTGTTTTTCCACCATCTATAAGCCATTCTAAAAAAGCCTTATTTTTACCATGCATTTTATCAATTTCCTCTCTCTAAACCCGACACATCATAAATCACACACCTTAAACATGCGCCGCATAACCACCCTTCATTCCTAATAATATTTTTGTCCACATCGCTACCCTGCCCTGCTTTTTTCAATCTCTCCGATACTGCCTTGCCACGCTCATCCTTTTTATAGGCATCTGTCACGCATTCGTTTTATCTCAAAAAGCTTTCCTTATCTTCATACCTTCTGCATTTATCTCTGAGTAAATCCATTCTTTATCTATGAAATCGATTGTATATCCTACTCGCTGTAAGGCGCTTCTTGAAGCTCGAATGCTTAATCTGCTCTACGCCTCATTCAATCCCAGCCATTTTCCGTTGATTTATTTACCAAAATCGTGTAGCGCCCTTATTCCGCGCCCTCAATGTTACTTTTAATCTCGTTATGCTCAATCTCTTCATAATGTGATTTTCTATATTTCTAAGGCTCAGATTCACCATGTCCAATAAGTTCATTGTGGTTTAAGTATTTGTCCGCGATGCATTCATCTGCCTTTTTCACTTTTTAAACTTCCATTTCATATGTTTTGTATTTGCATAATTATTATTTTCTTTGTTTTTACTTATTTTTTTAACAGTTATCTCATTTCAACGAACGCCTTGCTTTCCGCGCTTGCGGATAGCCTCTATTATTACATCTAAACATTATCATGCAAAGAATATATGTTCATTGCTTCTTCAGTCTTTATGGCTTATACGTACTCTCTTTTTCTCCTGTTCGGCCCTTTGCCTCCTTATTTTAGGTGCATTTTCCACCGTATTTCTTTCTGGACGATTTTCTGCTGCAAACCTTATTTACGGATTACAATATGGCCAACCATTTCCTACAATTAATTACTGTCCACTTATTCCGTTTTATAGTTCTCTTCATTGAGGTCTAATTGTTTAATGTCTCATTTAAATATACAGCTCATATACCCTAAATTAACAGCTCTTTCCAATCATGTCTCACTGTCTCACTAACAAAACTTATACTTTTTTAGCACACTGTATCATTCGATACACATACATAGGTTTATTTTTAACCGTATTCACTATAATAGAATTCCCTTTATTACCAGTTCAATAAATCGTTTTCTAAATAATTTTTGGGCTTCTGCTCCTTTTTCATTGATAAATCATACGCTCCTATCCATTCAACTGTCTCTTTTCTCACTCTTTATCTATATGTAATAGTATATAGTATATATATAATAGACTGTTATATTTATTATAGTTAATTAAATATATCATAGATAATATATAATAAAGTGTTTCACGTGAAACTATATGTATCTATGTTTAAATAGAATTTAGACATTTTCTATTATGTTCCATATATTAATTCCATCTTTATCTCTGTATCGGATGCTTTCCAACATCGTGGACTACCATTTTTCGCTGAATATTTCTTATCCTGTACTTCTGACCATTTACCCCGCAATTTAAAATCGTTGAATTGTAATTAGCTCCCCGGTTTGTTTGTCCACTTTTTAGCTCGCGATTTTCACTCGCATTCCGCTCCTTCAGACACAGTGTTTCTAAATCGATCTGTTCTTTATGATGCATTTTACAAGCCGGGAAAGCCGCTTTATCCTCAGTGTCCACTCATTTTTGTCTGAAATACAGTCAGCGCGGAGGCAAAAACTATTGTCATTCTGGTTTTTAGCAGCCCTTATATTCATGCATGATTCTGCATGCCATTTTCTGAGAAAAACGGCGCTCAAAGAACTATAATGGCTGGACAGACAATAATATTATAAAACAAGCTATTTTTTATAACGCATATACACATAATAGTTGCGTTAAATAGCGTTTATTAAGCTTGTTGCGTGCAAAAACCAATGCTCCGCATATTCACATTGCTGCTTTTCCTTTATTTAGATAAAATTTAAAAACATACAATGTATGGACATAATTCAAATGGCCCTATAGATATCAGATATACTCAGAGTTATTATATAATTTATTTATATAAACAAATGGATATTTTGTGTTTTACATTTAAATAGACAAAATCAGCCTATGAACACGACTTCAACCCACCTGTACCCTGAGTACACCCTATGACATGCGTTCTCAAATTAGAACGATCGGCATCGCTACATAACAAATGAAAATGATCGACTCAAAGAATTCTCTATTTAAAAGATTTTTACTGTTTTAACCAAGAAAGGAAATTTCAACGCACGGAAGGGAAGGGGGGGAGGAAAGCAGGTAATTACAAATGGATATATCATCGTGGCCGGAATTTTACTTCCAACTTTCAAACAGACACAGACTTGAGACAAACAGACACAATTGGTTTTGTAGTCACAATATTATTTGAGCACGGCAATAATGGCAATTATTGCGGATAGCCGTATTAGCTAAAATGTTGGACATTCACAAAAGGTTATTAAATTAATTATGTATAACCAAATATAATGCATATTTTAGGCGGACACGGACAAATACGACATTATAACTGCTTAAAATCACTGTGATTAATTCCAAATTCGATTATGAGTTATAATATGGCCTCATCACGGATGGCTCAATATGCGTAAATTGTAGAAGGCAAAATTACAGACTATCCGCAAAAACAAATATAGTTGCATATACGTGAAGTGTTTTCACTATACGCGAACCATACTGACCATGGTTCTCTATCGCTTCACTCGATACCGATCATATATATTACCGGATATTGATGTCTATTATCATCAAGAGTTCCCATATCTTGATTGACGCCTAAATCGTTATTGATCTGAAGTCTCTGAACCTATATCAGGTGACGTATTTACACTATAAAAGACCGGCACTATCATAACTTATTCTCATTTTATTTTAAAAGGTCTAACAATTGCTTCTGCCCTAACATAACCTTCCTTGTTGCCCGGTCAGATTAGTTTATTTTTGGGGATTCGTTGAATCCCCCTCTCTTTTACACACACTCATACATCGCGACAGGTGTCGTATTTGTCGTTTCTACAGTGGCGTCTATTTGCAATAATTTGCGTAAAACCAATGTCTCAAGATTTTCCGGAAGCCTCCATTGAGCTCAGTTGAGTTTGCTCACGACTGTTGTTATATGATATTTCATTGCATGTATAAGCAATTTTTCGCTTGATTTTCATCTCATTATCTATGTTGCGTTTAAATTGCATTTTTTGAGTGTTTATTGGATTAAGAACATACGAAATCAGGCGTTTTTAAAACCTAAAGCGACAAAAGTGACACGCCTTGTATTATCGTATTTCTGATTTCGCGATTAAGGTTCTGCAAAATTTTATTAACGCAAGTAGTGTGTCCAATATATTTATTTGTTAATGCGCTATATTTATGTTGCGCAAAGTATGAGCAACATTAAAGTATATATAAAATACGCATATTTATTTGTTTAATACATATATTTACAGATATTTATATTTCTGTTATAATTGCCTAAATGACACTTCAGGAAGCCATAGATTCATTCTTATCAGACCTTCGAAGACGGGGATACTCAGCAAGAACGGTCGAAGCATACGCTTTTGACCTCCAAAAGCTGTCTGAGAGCCTTTCTGAATTCGAAAACAGCACTGTCGGGTCAATTCCGATTGAAAAGGTCGATGTGGGCATGCTGAGGCGTTGGGCAGACAATTGTCTCACTAAGGGAAACTCAGCAAGAACGCTGTCTAGAAAGATGGCCACTTGCAAATCGCTTTTCAAATATCTCGAAAAAGAGGAGATAATCGAAGAAAATCCGACATCTCGCGTTACATTACCAAAAATTAGAAAAAAACCGCCTTCCGCGCTGTCACAAGACGAAATAAGGCAATTATTAGCGGCTCCTCGTTCAGATGATCCCAACTATCTCCGGGATAGAGCGATACTCATGCTGCTGTATAGCTCAGGACTCCGCGTAAGCGAGCTGGTGTCCCTTAAAATGGAAAATATACTCCTCGACAGGCAAATGATACGGGTTCACGGAAAAGGATCGAAGGACCGGCTTTTACCGATGACAGAGGCCTCCAGAACGCTTCTTTTGGACTATTTTCTTGTTCGCGAGAAGGAATCACCAAAAACGACAACCCCGAAATCGCCAGCTTTTATTACTGAGAAGGGCACTCCCATGACGGTGCGCATGATACAGTATATGGTCGAAAAATACGGTATTGAAGCGGGAATTTCGTTGCATGTGCACCCACATTTGATCCGCCATTCGATCGCGACTCACCTCATTGAAGAGGGTTGTGACGTGGAAGCTGTGCGACAGACCCTCGGACATGAGAGTTTAGCAACAACGTCAATTTACATTAAAGCTTCTTCAAAATATTTGACGAGTGAACATAAAAAGTTTAATCCCGCAGACAAATTATCAAGCAGATAATCATATAAAAGCAAAAATAGTGCAACAACGCAATATGTGGCTTTATGATTTTTAAAAATTTTTGCAATTTTGTTATTTAATGCCTGAAAATAGCTTCGACTTTATTGTTCTAATCACGATTGAAATTTACTTCAGATATAGTTAAGCATCAACCTAAACCAATTATAATATAATTCAAAATGACATTTATATTTCTTGCTGACTTTGTATATTTATATAAGTTTGTCTTCAATAACTTGTATTGACATCAATAAAAGAGTTGTCGAGTAAGCACAAAATATTTGAAGCTATTATTTAAAAAAGCCTGTGAGCGATTATAAAAAAATAAGCGAAATACGATGAAATATATTTAAAAATATTTGCACAAAAAAATTTATATTTTTATCATTAGAAATGAAATTTGAGCCAAGAATGAAGTCAATTGTGACACGCCACTGGCGTCCAAACGCATTGAAAAAGCCTTTAAAAAGGCGCTTTTTAGGCAAAAAAAGCCTGTTTTTGCCATGTTGGCGGTGTTCGGTCAGCGATGAATACGAAAGATCCGTTCTTCGGTGATATGAGATGCACCTTATGCCGATATCGCCTTCGACAATGAAGCGTTGAGATAAGGCCAAGGAGCCATAAGCATGTAGTGATGACCCTCCTCGGCCGTCTGCCGGAGTTGACAGGCTCCTTGGAGTTGTTTATATTTTAAATCAGGTTGAAATCACCAAAAATCTGTGATAGAGTTAAAACGTCTTGAAATGTTGCAAAACTATGCTATTTTAGTCAATTCAGAATTTTTCTGCATTATTATTGACAAATATTTTTCAAATAAGTAATATTGCGTTAAATATAAATAATAATGCAGAAAAGAAGGGAAAACTAACAGATGGAGGAGTTCTACACGGTCAAGGAGATAGCAGATATCCTGAAGGTCAACAAAGTGACCGTGCAGAGGTGGTGCAAGACGCGCGATCTGCCTGCGGTGAAGATCGGCAAATCGTACAGGATCGAGCGACACGATTTTGAGGAATGGTACACGAAGAAGAAAGGGGAGCCGTTTCAGGGCTCGTTGAAGTTTTAGAGAGAATGCCGCAGGGAGAAAGCGGCGATAATTATTCGAGAATGAATCCGCATCCGAAATGAAAGAGCTTCTGACGTTAAAAGAGATCGCGCAGCAGATAGGGGTGCCCGAATCAAATTTAAGATACTACCGGAATCGCATCGATGAGTATCTGCCGTCAGTGGGGAAGGGGAGGCGGAGGCGTTATTATCCGGAAGCCGCGGAGATATTCCGCCGCACGGTCGAGATGGTGCAGGAAGGCGTATCGCTCGACCGCGTGCACAGGCAGTTGTCCGCGGACAAGCCGGTTGAGATAGAGACTGCGGGCCCGATTTCGCAGGATGAACTGATCGGGCGCATAGCAGACAAATTAAACGAGCGACTCGTGCCGCCGGAGGCAGGCGGGGCGGGCGCTTCAGGCAATTTGGAGGTTCTCGCGGGAGAATTGGAGCGAACCCGGCAGCGGATCGGAGAGCTGGAAGAGTTGATCCGAGACAAAGGGCGGCTCGAAGAAGCGGCGGCGCGGTGGGAGTCTGAGGCCGGCCGTCTCACGTCCGAGCTCGAAGCGGCAAACACGCGGACCGCGGAACTCGACACGCTGCTGAAGGAAAAGGAAAAGATAGTCGAGTTGCAGAAAACGCAGCTTATCGAAGCGAGAAGCAAGCGGGTATCCATAGAGGATGAACTGATAAGGATACGCGAGATGCTCGAAAAGGTCGTCGGCGCGTGAAGCGCGGCGGCCGCGAAATAAAGGGAAGAAAAGTTGGACCGAACGACACCGCCTAAACCTGAAACGATAAGGCAGATCAACGCGGTATCTTCGTGGGCGTGGTTTGACGTCCGGATAAAGGATTTCATGGACGTCATGGCGCAGGAAGAGATGCTGCTTTACTTCTTCCTGTGCGCTGCGTCGAACCACGAGGGGTGTTCGTGGTGGTCCACACGCCAGATAACGAAGAAACTGAAAATAGGGCCGGCGACGCTGATCCGCGCGCGGAAGACGCTCGAAGAGCGCGGGCTGATCGCGACCCGGCAGGACGAATTCAGCCAGAGAACAATATATCAGGTGCTGCCGCTGCCGATCGAAGTGATCCGGGAGCAGATAGAGATCCCGAGGATCAAGCAGGTGAGCAAGCCGGCGCCGGGCAAGGGCAAGGCGACCGCGAAAGACAGCGCCGAGCCGGAAAAGGACGAGATTGAAGTCGGCCTGAAGTACCTCGAACAGATCAGCAAGAAGCTGAACAACACGTAAAAGAAAAAGCAATCACAGCAACTATTTTGCGCTTCTGGGGCTTATTTTTGCATGAACAGGCTCCGAGAGCTGTCGTATGAGTAAAAATCGTCCGATTACCAATAAAGCGTAGTTCGATATAGTCTCCTCAAGTTAAATATATGCGAGTATAGTCTTATGCTTTTGGGCGGCCATGTCGAAACGTCCGGGATTTGGACGTTCAGCCTATTAATGCGTTTTGTTTTTAGAGAATTGGCAAGGCGGTATATTTCGGGTGGATTAGCAAATGGACATGAAGACTGGCGTGGACAAATTTTAGGGCTGTTTTTTTTACTCTGCTGCGCTTCCCGGGCTGTCACTTTCGAGTTTGGCCGCCGAAAATTTTCAGAGAAATGTCTTCAAAAAACACTGGAAAGGGGTGCCAGACATCGAATTCGGGTCGATTTTGAGCCTATTTGGCATTATTGTATTACAAAATAGAACAAAAAAAGGCTTTGTCAAAAGAAAAAAAGGTGAAAAGACTTAAAAATTTACCACAAAGGCACTAAGTCACTAAGAAAAGACGGAGTTGGACCGGACTTTTCTGACGAAAAATCCGCTTAAGAAAACAAGTGCGAAATATTGGTTAACATCCACCTGCACCCCTTCTTAAGGGGGACGACATAGATCGGGGGCGGCATGTTTGAGAAGCTGTGTTGCATCTCCTTCTTAAGTGAGGGCAACGAAATGGGGTCTTTTCGATGTGGTTCGCGGGTTATTTCCGTCGCCCTCATCAAGGGTGCGTTAAAAACAATTGACTGCTTCGTACTGAATCTGACGCCATAGGATTTGTTTGTAGTAGGGGCACGTTGCACGTGCCCCTACTAATATTCCGCCGAGATAAATTTTGAAAACGAGAATAAGATTTCTTTTTCAATGCCGGGAGTTGATTCCCGGTTGATAGAACAACGACGAATTGTTGCTCGGCCGGCTGTTCTCCAAGTTGGGACCAAAAGTTTTCGTATAAGCCAAATGTATGAAGAAGCATAGCGACAACTAGGTTGGTGAGTAACTAATTTAGAGGGTGGAAAATAATTGATGGGGGAGGGCTTGAAGTGCTTATCTAATATTCTTTTTTTATTTAAATTTGTTTTTAAATATACTTCGTGTTCTGTGGTGAAACAGTTTGGTTCTGGGGTGAAGCGGCATGATTCCGGAGTGAAACAGGTTGTTTCGAGCCGGAAACGAAGAGTTTCTGTCGGGAATACCCTGTTTTTGTTCGGAACCAACCGCTTTTTAACAGAAACGGCATTTCCCGCCGGAAGCGGCCATAGAAGGGTGTTTCTGGATAGAAGCGGTGTTTCTGTAGAGAAACACTCGTTATTTTTCAGCGTATATAGTTGACTTTTTAAATACTTTAAATATGATAGACATACGAAGTAGCTATGCGAAAAGCCCTTATTTTCATGCTTGTTTTTCTGCTTGCCGCAACGGCCGGAGCAATAATTTGTCTGTGCGCGGGGCAGTTGGTTCCGGGTGGAGCTAACGGTTCGCCGACCCCGGCGGCTGGGGTGGGCAAGAAGAAAAACACGTCGCCGAAGCTGCCGCGATACGGATCCATCAGAATGTTAAGTTGGAGTCCGGACGGCAGCAAGATCGCGTTCGTGTACGACATCGGCGGCAACGCGGAAGTGTTCACGGTGAACGCGGACGGGACTAAGCCGAAGAACGTGTCGAAGAAAACGGGCGAGGACATCAATCCGGTGTGGAGTCCGGACGGTAAAACGCTGTTGTTCTCTTCATTCAGGAAGGGCGAGTTCGACATCTGCAAGACGGGGCCCGAAGGCGGCAAGGTGGACTGTTTCGAGAGCAAGGGCGACGACCTATGGCCGGCGTGGAGTCCGGACGGGCAGACAATCGCGTTTTGCAATTACGGAAAAGGCTATCCGCTCGTGTATTTCATAGGGTCGGATGGCAAGGACCGGAAGTTGTACTACAGCAAACAGGCGTGCTACCCGGCGTTCTCGGCGGACGGCAAAAAGCTGGCGGTGGTGTCGGACAGCGACATCTACGTGATTACGCTGAAGAACGGCAAGGAGAAGAACATCACCAAGCCGCTGGTCAGCGGGGACATGGTTGAGGACTCGTTTCCTGTGTGGGCGCCGAAGGGCGACCGGCTGGCGTTCATAGGGCATTACGAGGCGTTTTCGTCGGAGGTGTACACGATAAGCGGAAGCGGGAAGAAGATCCGCCGGCTGACGGACAATCTCGCGGAGGATTTCCTGCCGTGCTGGGAGCCGAAAGGCAAGGGCATCCTGTACGCGGGGTACGTACCGGGGCGGAAGCCGGAGATATTTCTCTCAGCGCCGGAGACACCGATAGGCAAAAAGCGGCTGACGAACAACTGGGTGCTCGAAATGAACCCGCGGTTTTCGCCGGATGGGAAGAAGATACTATACGTCTCGCGGAGACGGAGCGAGGACGAGATATATATAATGAACGCGGACGGCAGCGACCCGAAGCCTTTTCTGAAGGACAAGCTGCCGCCGATCGAGGCATACAGGAAAGCAAGACAGAACGCCGTGGGGCAGTAGGGGCGGTGAGGAAGCCCGGCCGCGGCGAATATTTGATAGCAGGGGAAACATTATGAGCGAATTGGCAATGATGGGGGACAAGAGCGAATTCGAGATTCGGTACACGCAGAAGGGCAAGGATGTACTGGACAACATATTCGGCGAATTTTCGCCCGACCGCGAGCGTGTACGGCTGTCGTGTCCGCGGCGCGAGCACGAGGTCGTGATGGTGGTGGACTACAACTCGCCGGAGCAGTTCACCCGCGTGCTCGGCTCATTGTGCAAGTGGCTGGAGGACGGCACGAGCTTTGAATCGCTCGAGAACCTGATGTTATACTGACAATAATTCCGGATTAGCGAAAAACAAAATGCATTCATGGTAACCTGCAAACATGGTAGTTATGTTTGTATCTCCTGAAATAATAGGGTGAGATGAGAGCAAGTTTCCACATATACGGGAACAAGTTCAGGGGCTGTCCCTGACAGGCGGAGTCGTGTTGCTTTTTAGAAAACACTTGAGCAAGACCCCATAATACTATTATAATTTTCCAATCAGATTTCTTTTAAGAGGTGACAGCAATGAAGGCTGGCGGGGTTGCGCGCATATTTATATTGATACTGGCCGCATTTGTATTCACGACCTCGTGTTTTAGTAGTGATAAGGTGGTCTCGACCGTGAATATGGTGAACGGAGACGGGACAGTTCTGATATATGCGGGGGCGCAAAAGGGGGTAATCAACGGAGACATTTTTGTGGTGAGCCGGAACGGGCGCACGATCGGGACGGTGGAGGTTGTCGATGCGCAAAAAATGTACTGCCGTGGGAGAATAACGTCGGTCGAGCCGGGGGAAACAGTGAAAGAGATGGACGCGGTTGAGCTGGCGGAGAGAGCGCCGGTGGCATTATCTGCCGGGCCTTCTGAGTCAGCTATACGGAACGAATCACCTGAGACCGTTGAAGGTGCGGGAGAAGTGGCCGCTGAACAAACTGTATCGGTTTCCGGCGAGGCTGAGTTAGAGACCGAAGATGACGAAGACCCCGCTAACGTGGACGATTACTGTGATTTGACGGACGAGAATTTCGACAGGGACGGATGGGAATATATTTCATTCAAGAATAAAGCGCAGGTAGCGACATTGTGCATTTATAAAGGAGTCGGGGCCGTGCGTGCGGCTGCGGCGGTGAATAAATACAGGCGTGATCTCCGGGAGAAAGTGCAGGCGGAAGAGAATCGTGTAAGGGCGCACAGGCGAGCGAATGAAAACACAGTGTTATGGGGAGATATTTGGATTAGGGATTTGAATGACGAATTCAGGCGAAGGATATTGCCCAAGCTCGATGAGGCGAACAGCGCGGCCAAAACCGTATTGACGAATTACAGTGAAAAAATCGACGGAATGATGAAGGGTATCGGAGGGGGAGCTGCGGGGTTCGAAACAGTAACCGATGAACTGAAAACAATGCACGAATATTTTAGCCAGTCGATGAAACTGGTGAATTCGGGAAGTGAGACGCTGTATGGCGAGGAGACAGGAGAGAAGATGTCAGAGGAGGAAAAGGCGAAGGCTCCTAAAATAACGCTGGATGAAAGGTATTACCACTTACGGAGGCTTCTTCCGGAAATAAAGAAGTCCGAAGGTGAGAAGAAACCGAAATGCGATGTATATTTTGATGACGACCTGTTTTATAACCAGTCCGTGTCATATTTTCTTGGGGACGATGAATGTGATTGGAGCGGATATGAATCCACTGATTTGACATGGTCTAAAAATTATTGGTATCTATGGAGAGAATTCCGTAAAAAAAACGATTTGAACTAAATAGAAAACGAATGGCCACTGAAGAACCCCCATTTTAGTATAAAGGCAAGTTGCAACACATCAAAAATGTGCTTTGGAGTGGGTATGGATGTGAAAAATATCGCGCTCCTTTTTTAAGTTGTGTCAACATCGGGCGGCGGATTCGGGTTAAAATGTCGAGGAGTCTGGAGAGCGGGAGGCGGATGTGGACAGAAGAAGAGGGACTTATCAATTTATCATAGTGTGTTTTGCGGTTGTGCTGTTCGCCGGGGCGGCGGCGCGGGCAGAGGTGCCGGACGCGGACTGGCCGGTGACGCGGCATCCGAGCGAGGCGTCGCTGAAGGCGAAGATCGACACGCTGGCGTCACTGGTGGAGAAGATCGAAAAGCGCGGGCTGGATGCGTCGTACGCGCGGAGCGCGCTCGTTCTGTCGCGGGATTTCATAGTTTACGCGGCGGAGGACGAGCGGAACGGCCGGCCGGGCCGCGCGGCGTATGTGCGCGGCTATCTCGACGAGTCGCTCGATGCGGCGATCGGGGAGGCGCAGGCGCTGATCCGCAACCCGAAGCTGAACCGCCCGGTGCCGAGGCCGCCGTTGCGCGACATCACTATCCGCGACGGCGCGTTTTTCGCGGGCAAAACGGAGGTGATGTTCGGCGGTGTGGGGCACTTCAGCAAGGTGCGCGAGGACATCCCGAAGTTTTCCGACTACGGATTCAACCTGATTCAGATCGAGATCGGGCCGAGCAGGGTAGTGACGGGGCCGAACCCAGAGGATGTGCGCACGGACCGGATCGAGGGCGACATATTGAAGGCGCTCGACAACGCGGCGGCGCACGGGGTGATGGTGAATCTGCTGCTGTCGCCGCACTATTTTCCGGGCTGGGCGACGGAGATGTATCCGGCGCTGAAGGAATGCGGGCGCGGGTTTCTGCAATACTGCGTGTCGGACCCGGACGCGCGGCGGGTGCTGAGGCGGTATCTTCAGGCGCTGATCCCGATGGTGAAGGACAAGCCGGCGCTGCAAAGTTACGCGCTGGCGAACGAGCCGATGTTTTTCGAGAAGTCGGAGGCGAGCCAGAAGGCATTCCGGGCGTATCTGAAGGAGAAATACGGCACGGTGGGGGCGCTGAATCGGGCGTGGCGCGCGAAGTACAAGGATTTCGACCGTGTGAAGGTGGCGGAGGATTTGCTCGCTGTCAACGCGGCGGCGCGGCTCGACTGGTCGCGCTGGCACTATAAGGTCTGCACGGAGTTTTTCTTCTGGATGAAGTCGGTGATCCGCACGATGGACAAGCGGACGCCGGTGCACATCAAGTTCATGGATAACATGTTTGAGAGCGACGAGGCGAACTGGGGGATCGACCGCGGGGCGCTGAGCCGGTTTACCGAAATACTGGGCAACGATGCGACGACGCGGTATCTCGGGTTCGAGGACCGTGCGATGGACAACCGGCAGAACGCGTCGTTCTACGATTTTCTGAAGTCGATGCAGCCGGAGAAGCCGATCCAGAACTCGGAGACGCACATCATAGCGGACGATGCGGAGAGGTTTTATCCGGCGGAATACATCAAGGCGGCGCTGTGGCAGGAGTATCTGCACGGAATGGCGGCGAGCACGATCTGGGTGTGGGAGCGTGGGGACGGCCCGACGCTTGGAAACAACATCCTGTCGCGGCCGAACTGCGCGGCGGCGGCGGCGCGGGTGACGCTGGACGTGAGGCGGCTCGCACCGCAGATCACGGCGATAGCGAACTCGATCGCGGATTCGCCTGTCGCGATCTACTACTCGGACACGACACGCGCGCTGCAAGCGGACTTCCTCGAAAAATGGCGTTACGCATACGAGATCGCGCGCTACACCGGGTGGCCGGCGAGGTTTGTCACGGACGACATGCTCGGCGGGCTCGACCCGCGCGGGACGCAGTTGCTGATCGTCCCCGAATACGTTTTCTCGACGGACGAGCTCTATGAAAAGATGCTCGGTTTCGTGCGGCGCGGCGGTCATGTGGCGGCGATCGGATACGGCTACCGCATGGACGAAAGGATGAAAAAGCGCAACACGGACGCGTGGGACGCGCTGACGTGCGGCCGTCTGGCGGCGAAGGGCTCGGGTTGCATCGCGCGGCTGGACGCATCCTCAAAATCGACGCTCCAGATTAATCTCGAACGGCTGGACAAGCTGATGGGCGGCGAATTTAAAGTGCGGATACCCGTATTAAGCGTAAAAAGCATTAAAAACAGCCCTATTTCGGGTGTCGAATACAGGTCGGCGAAGTATGGAAGAAAGCGAGTCGGATATATGTTTAATTCGTTAAACAGAAATGTGACGGTGAAGCTCGACGCGGGCGGCAAGGGCTGGCGCGGGACTAAAGACCTGATCGACGGCGGCCCGATCACGCGGGAACTGCGGCTGAAGCCGATGGATATTGTGCTGTTTGAGTTCTGACGGGCGCGGTGGAGAGACGCGGTTGCTGAAAAGCACCCTCAAACGAGTTTGAGGGTGGCACGGGCTATGCCGCGCCCTGCCGAATTTAAAGAAATTCACCACAAAGACACAAAGTAAAGATAAGCGCGCTCTAACGAGCGCGCAAAAAAGAAGATGAATATCGAACAAGGAATATCCAACACGGATTAATGCAATCCGGATTAAGTATCACTTGGGACATTGTGCGGGGCACGAGGGGCAGTTTTTGTAGTATTCCTGAGAAATACCTTTCGAGTTCACGCAGATGCAGCAGTTTGTGCGGTCCATGGCTGTACCGATAATTTGATAGTCTTGACCATCGGCTGGAATTTTGACTTCGAAATCTTTGCAGTTATTCAAAACGCGATCGCGGACAGAAGTTCCGCAGCCGTTCGGATTCGTGCATCCCGGAATCATGTACATGCCGAGCTTTTCGACATCTTTTTGACCGATATATTTGTTGTTGTCGCCGATATACATTTCCTCTGCGACTTTTAAGCCCGCAAGCGCCTGCACGCATCTGTTGAATTTTGCTTTGTCCATGCCTGTTGTATTAAAACATTCGGGGTACACGACAACTGCAATGATAAAAAAAATAAGCCCGAACAAACCTGCTTCATTCCATCTATGAATTTTTGCAACCAACGTATTTGTGTCTCTGTATTTGCTGCTTTTTTCTGCGATGTAGCAAGCTTTGATTCCTATATAAATCATTAAAACAAAATGGACGGCCATAAGAAAGAGCAACCAATATCCTAAAATTGGAGCGTTAACATTAAAGTAATCCATTAGCCATACTGAAGGTATCCAAATAAAAATTCCCGAAAAGAAGCACAATCCCGCGAGGAGCCATTGCCTGTGGACGAGCGCGAAGATCCAGTTGAAGAAGAACGCGCCGAACGAAAAGAAGGGATATTTCCGTTTCGGTTTCTTCTCCGCCGGAGCGATAAAGGCGTTTTCTTCAGCCATACCGGTTTTTCCCCCGACTGTTTTTGAATTCGTGAAGCTGTGTGTCAATGAATTATATACCCGTAAAGGAAGAAATGAAAACAGCTGCGAGTAGTGAGGATAGAGGGGATAGATGAAAAGCAAAAGATAAAAGCGGTAGCTGGTAGATAGTAGTTGGGGAAAAGGCAAGAAGAAAAAGATTAAAGCCGAGCCGCGCGCGTCAGCAAGCGGTCACGCGGAAGGATGAAGAACGTAACAAAATAAGAAAACGGCAGAAGCCTGCAACGCTAAAGCTTCAGAGTTTTGCGAATGAATGCGGAACGTGACCGCTTGCTGACGCGCGCGGCTCGGATTCGCTTCGCTCATTCAAAGACAAAGCAATAATTCGCTGGCTTTCAGGGTGCGGACGGCCGGAATTCGGATATAATACAGCGG
>CAYPEK010000046.1:0-31465 GCA_964409645.1 uncultured bacterium
GGGTGGGTACGTTCGGCGGCAGAATATCGTAATATGAAAGGCCGTACATCTTGCCTTTTTCGCGCGGCCGCGTGTTGAAAAAGTATTCGTAGAATGGTTTCTCGTCGAGGAACCGGGCTATCGTTTCGTACGAGAAGTTGTTCGATATGAAAGCGCCGAAAAGAGACCCGGCGCTCGACCCGACTATCTCGACGATCTCGTGAGGCTGGCCGTAGCCGCAGACTCCGATTCCTTCCTCTTCGAGCGCGCGGATGACACCGAGGTGGTACCACAGTGCTTTTGCCGCGCCGCCGCTCCCGACGAACGCTATCCGCTTTTTCTCCCGAAGGTCGATCACTTCCTTTTCATTATCGGTGCGGTTCGAAAATTGGTTGTTCATTGCAGAGATGGCAGATCCCTCCGTCCATGCGCAAAGCCATCCACGGCGGAATGCCGCGCCGGCCTCTCGCTCAAGATGCTTATATTACCTTTAATATTAATCTAAATTCATGGCTAAACGCAACGGAAACCGGAAAGTGTACGGCGCGGGCGGGGTTGCCGCGCTCTTGACGGGCCGCTGTTTTGGTTTAGCATTTCTCAAGAGGGTGTTGCCGGAGCGTGAATGATAAACTCCGGTTCTGAAAAGTTATGCCGGAAACTGCTCTTGAAATAATTAAGGTTCGGAAGACGTACCGTTCGAGCACGTCGCGGCGCGAGCGAAAGCTGGTGCTCGACGATGTCTCGCTCTGCGTGCCCGAAGGGTCGATCTACGGAGTTCTCGGTCCGAACGGCGCGGGGAAAACGACGCTGATGTCTCTCGCGGCGAACCTGCTCTCGCCGGACAGCGGCCGGATTCTCGTCTATGGACGCGACATATCGAAGCATCCGTACCATGCCCGTACGCAGATGAATCTGTGCAGCGGGAACCCGAACTTCCTCTGGAGCATGACGGTCGAGGAAAATCTGACGTTCTACGGGATGCTCTACGGGCTTTGGGGCGCCGCCCGCCGGAAACGGATCGGCGAACTGATCGAGCTGCTCGAACTCGGCCCGCACCGCAAGACGCGCTTCGATGAGCTTTCCACCGGTACCAAGCAGCGGCTCGCGCTCGCGAAATCGCTGCTCTCGTCGCCGCGGCTGCTGTTCCTCGACGAGCCCACACTCGGACTCGACCCGCACATGGCGGTGAAGATGCGCTCGATCATCCGCGACATCCACACATCGCGCAGCATCACGATCCTGCTCACGACACACTACATGAAAGAGGTGGACGAACTCTGCGGCAACGTCGTGTTCCTGCGGTCGGGTCGTATCATCGCCGAGGGCAGCCCGGAGGAACTCAAGAAAAAGGTCGAATTCAAAATCGAGCAACCCACGATGGAGGACGTTTTTCTTGAACTTACGCAGTGAGGCCGCGAAAACACTCGCGTTCACATACCGCAACTTCACGATGATGCGGCATAACATATTCATGCTCGCCGACGTCGTCTATTGGCCGTTCATCGCCGTGCTCTCCATCGGTTTCATGATGGCGTTCCTGAACCCGGGCGACAAGAGCGTGGCGGTGGTGATGTCCGGCGTAATCGCGATGAGCGTCCTCCAGACGTGCCAGCTCGACGTCTCGTACTCGCTTATGTTCGAGATGTGGAGTAAGAGCATGAAGCACACCATCGCGGCCCCCATCGGCGCGCGCCACTACATCCTCGGCGCGTGGCTGTTCGGGATCGTGCGCGGCACGCTCACGTTCTGCGTGCTCGGCGGTTTTATACGGTTGCTGTTCGGCTATTCGATCATCGCGCACGGCGCGGGGCCCGCGGCGGTGTTCGTCGCGGGGCTGTTCCTCTCCGGGCTGATCGTCGGCATGACAATCATCGTTCTACTGTACACATTCGGCATGCGCGCCGAGATAGCAACGTGGTCGATCGTCAGCCTGCTGCTGCTGGTCTGCGGGATCTATTATCCGATATCCGTGCTGCCGCCGGCTTTGCGCGCCGTCGGCTACGCGATCCCGCTCACATACTTCCTCGAATATTACCGAAGCTTCTTCGGCGTGCCCGCGGCGCCGCACGCCATAGCGAAGGGGTTCGCCCTCTCGGGAGCCTATCTGCTTGCCATATTATACCTTCACGGCCGCGCCGTCCGCCGCGCGAAACGCCTCGGAACAATTCTCAAAATGTCAGAGTAACCGGTTAGACCCGTCAAGACGCATAGCCGGATAAGTGCATAAATTACGTCGTGGACTTTTGTATGTCCGGTTGTTATAATTGCGTGGGACTTTTGGGGATCACCGGGAAAACTGAGAGGGTTGGCGGATGCGGCGGGCGACGCGTCTTGTCGGCCGTACTATTTTCACAGGAGACTCTCGCTATGGCAGTGCCGGAAAAGATTGCAAACGCAGTAAGCCTAAACGAAGCGGTAAGGATTGCGTGCGAGGAATACAAAGACCTGACCGCGCAGAAGTTCAAGGACGAATCGAAGCTTCCGGGCGAGTTCAAACACACGAGGACGTTCGCGGAAATGGACGAGCACATCGGCGCGCTCGCGTGCGCGATCTGCGGACTCGGCGTGACGGAGGGCGCGATGATTTCGATTCTCTCCGAGAACAGGCCGGAGTGGAACATAACCGATTTCGCGAACCACAGGAACGCGTGCGCAACAGTCGGCGTTTACACGAACGACTCGGTCGGCCACATAAAGTTCAAGATGATCGACACGCAGAGCGAAATTCTGTTTGTCGAAGACAAAAAGCAACTCGACAAGGTGATGGAAATACCGCAGGACGAGATTCCGAGCGTGAGGCACATAGTCGTTTACGACACGGCGGAGATTGATCTCGCGGCGGACAAAAGACTGATCGCCTATGGCGCACTGCTCGACGGCGGGCGCGAAGCCGCCAAGAACGTTCGCGACGAGGTGGCAAGGCGCTCGTCGGGCACGACGCTGAAGACGCTCGCGCGGCTCGTCTATACGTCCGGCACGTCCGGGAATCCCAAAGGCGCCATGTTGACACACGGCAATCTGCTCTCGAACACGATCGGCGCCACAACCTACATCGACATGCGCCCGAACGATTCTCTGATCTCGTTCCTTCCGGAGGCGCACGTGCTCCAGACCATTCTGACGCTCTGCGCGCTGCTCAGCGGAGCGATGCTCGGATACAGCTTCCGCAAGACGCTCGCCGGCGACCTCGTCGAGCTGCGCCCGACGCTTTTTCCGGGCGTTCAGCGCGTATGGGCCGGCATTCACACGAACATCGAGAAGAAAATTTCGCACGGGCTCCCGCAGTTCATCGGCTCCGTTATCCCGGAGCAGTTCGCGAAAGTGATTCGCAACAAGGCCGGGATCGACAAGGTGCGCTATTTCCTCTCGGGCGCGGGGAAGCTCGAACCGCACACGTACGAATTTTTCAGGGACAAACTCGGCGTGCTCATCAACCTCGGCTACGGGCTTAGCGAAACGTCGCCTGTTATAAGCGTGAACGCGGAGGGGCAGCACAAGTACGGTTCGTCCGGAAAGCCGATCCCGAAAGTGGAAGTGAAGATTGTGGATGCGGAGCGGAGAGAGTTGCCGCGCGGCAGCGTGGGCGAGATCGCCGCGCGCGGGCCGAACATCTTCGTCGGCTACTACAATCAGGAAGCAAAGTACCGCTCGGTGGTGGATTCGGAGGGCTGGTTCTACACCGGCGACCGAGGATACCTCGACGAGGAAGGATATCTGTTCGTGCTCGGCCGCGCGGGGCACCGCGTGAAGTTCTCTGACGGCGAGCACCACGACCTCGAAGAGATTTCGTCGCGCTTCATAGCCCACACGCGGCTGTTGCAGCAGATCGCGGTTTACGGAGAGGGCAAGGATTACGCGGTGGCGATTGTTTCGTTGAACGATGAGGACGAGGAGCTGAAATCGATAGGTCAGCTTCACGGAGTTCCGTTCACGAACCGGCGCGATTTCGCGTACAACGACAAGATAATCGGGCTGTGCCGGGCGGAGTTCGAGCAAGTGCGGCGCACGGTTCTTCAGGAGTCGAAGGTTCCCGCGGCGGAGGACATCAAAAAGGTGCTCTACATCCGGCCGATGTCCGAGGACAACGGAGAGAAAACGCCGACGCAGAAGACGCGTCTGAATTTCATACACGACAAGTACAAGGCGCAGATTGAAGAGCTTTACCAATCGGACGATACATTCATGGTACATGTTGTCGATTGATAACTTATCCGCATCGGGTTATTTCAGATAAAATGAAAAAAAAACGGCTGCTTGTCGCCTGCGTGTTCAGTGTGACGGCTGGTGCTTTAGGCCTGTCGCAGTGCTTTTTCGCGGCTGGAATGAGAGCCCGGCCTCGGAGCTTTTGCCCTGAAGGCCGATAATGAATCCCAACTTAGGCATGTGCTGGCGGATGAATTTGGCTGTAAGAACCGGCCCGGCGAGTCCGGCGCCGAGCATGACCGCGAAGGCGGTGTAAAAATCGAAATCCAGAAACTCGCGTCCAATCACCCGCGCCGCTGTCTGGTAAAACCACGAAAGCAGATATATCTGGTAAGAATAACCGTTGATCGAAGCGAAACAATCGAACTTCTGCATTGCATAAATCTTTATGAACGAGAATGAGGCGATTATCCCGCAGACCGCCGCCGCAAACATCGTGTGAGGCGACTTTCCGTTGATTTTCATAAGTAGGTTGAGCGCGACTAAAGCCGAGAACGCGATGGCGAACACGGCGACGCTGACGGTAATCGTCGCGCGCGGTTTGTAGGCGTAGAACACGCAGCCGAACCAGAAATAGACGAAGTGCCGCGCGATGCCGGAGAGGTTGAAAATCGGCGTGTCCACGAATGGATTGAAAATGTTTAGCGCGGCCAGCCCTGCGGAAATCAGCGCGAGCAGCGGCATGTTTTTCCAACGGCAGACAGCTTTGTGGAGTAACGGCGCGGCAAGGAAAATCACGAAAATCGTCGGAAGGAACCAGAAGAATATATTCATGTTCGAAAGCGGGTGAATCAGGCCGTGCAGGAATGTTCTGAAGCTCACTTCGGTGTTCTTCCACGCGTATGGCGCGAAGGCGGATTTCTCCGCGAACGCAACCGCGCTGAGGATGAGGTACGGAACAATCAATCGCAGTGTTTTTTTCTTTATGAACCCGGCGTAACCTATGCGTTCTTTGGATTGAGTGGTGTGAATGAACAGGTAGCCGGAGATGAACATGAAAAGCGGCATGTGGAAGCTGTATATGAAGTCGCGTATGTGGTACATAAGGCGGACGAAACTGTCGCCCTGAATCGTCAGGTCCGAGTACGAATGGCCGAATACCACGAGAAATATTCCGAAGGAGGAAAGACTTACGATTTCTTTAAGCCTTGAACGGTCAGCCACAACAACGCTCCCGGTGCATCGCCTGATCGGCGCCCGACAGAAAATATAACGCCATCCGCGGATTTTTGAAAGAAAAATTTAACCGATCGAGAAAGAGGATGTCTTAACTGTAAGTGAGAGGAAATAAATTACATAAAGGATATGTCTAATTACATAAATGATGAAAGGCGGATGGCTGGTGTTGCCGTCCGGAAAGGGGCGGAAAAATGAGGAAGAGGCATTTTTTGACGGGTTTAACCGGCGCATTCGCGGCGGTGTTGTGCATGGCGGGAATTGCGGTGGCGGACGGGCACGGCGGTCCGGGCGGCCCCGGTCCCGGTCCCGGAGGACCGCATGAAAAACGGCCGCCGAACTATCATCACGATCGCATCGACAGGCCGCTCGCCGAACTGGCGTTGTGTGTTCTGTATCCGAAAAGATGCAGACCTCAGCCGCCGGTGGTCGTAAAAACGGAGCCGGTTGTCATCATAAAACACCCTGTAATTGTGGAATCGCCCGATACCGGCAAATCGGTCGATGTCGAGATCGACGATCTTTCGGGTTACTCCGGCGGCTGGTGGGGAGGATTATCCGAGCACAGCAAGCTACAGTTCGTGAAGGTTTACGTGGATTCGCACAAGGGTTCCGAGTCGGAAATGTTCAAGGGGAAAAGCTACAGCGAGTTTGTGAAGAAGCTCAACGCTTTTTATAAAGAGCCTAAGAATCAGGCTCTGTCGGTGGATATGGCGCTCGATGTTGTGACTCTCAAGATGAACGGTTACCTTAAGTTCGGGGACTGCATGAACGGTTATTACATCATGTCTGCCTCGGACGACCTGTTCGACGCGGATATGATAAACAGCAAGTACGACGAGTGCGCGACATACAATAAGCCTGCGGGAAAATAGGGCTTATTTCGGCACAAAGCAAGTAGATGTTCAAAGGGGGGCGCGTCCGGCGCCCCTCTTTTATTTCCATCATGTCATTTTATTAAGTGTTTTCCATCTCGTATTTCATCGAATAAATTCTGATAAATGAAAAATTTGTTCATTAAAAAAGTCTTTAGTACCGGAATTTTAGTTAAAAAGTGACACATCTTGGCAATAAAGAAAATAAAATTCCCCAGCAAGCAAATAAATCTATTTTTGTATAGTGATTAAATAAAAAAATCTGGCGCTAAATGGAAATATTGTTTTTATGAAAGGAAAATTTAGCGTTTGCGTTTGAAATATTTATAAAATTGGTGTAATCTCTTTTAGCCACCACAAGAGCTACGGCTCGTGCTTAACTATTTAAAAAAAGGCATCCTTTGCGCACGAGCCGAAAAGAGCTTGTGGTGGCCGCAAAGGAATGCCTTTTTTTATTATATAATGTTTGTTATGATTGGAAAGTGGGTAAAAAACATTTTATAATTGATTGAAAAGAGTTGTTAATAAAGACTTTTTTGTATTTTATGTAAAAAAAAGGAATGTGACTACAAACGTTACAAATATGATTTCAGACACATTATTTTCTGCGGACAAGTTGCCGGTTGCCGTTCACTCGGTTGATATTGAAGGCCGTTTGATATATGTCAATAAAGCGTGGCTGGACTTTTTCGGTTGGAAGAAAAAGGAAGTAATAGGAAAGCAACTATCGGAATTTTTAACAGAAGAATCCCGTAAGCGCTTTGAAGTAAGTTTTCATAATTTTCTCAAACACGACAGGATCCCCAAAAACGAGTACGAAGTTATCAAGAAGGACGGCACGCGTGCGTTCATAACCGCCGATGGAAACGTGTGGCGTGAACGGAGAAACGGCGCCGATGTTATAAACGCGATCATTCACGATGTAACGGCTCGCAGGGAAGCGGAACAGAGGGTGAGCCTGCTCGAGATAATGTTGGAGCAGTCGATAGACCCTATGATCGTATTGGACGAAGATGCAAATATAAAAGATGCAAACGTTGCGGCCACATCGACTCTCGGTTACACGCATGAAGAACTGACGAAATTAAGAGTGATGGACATCGACCCTGTCTTTACGGAAGACATGTGGAAGGAACACTGGGAAAGAGCTAAGAACACCGACAGGTATAAACTCGAAACGGTTCACAAAAC
The DNA here is from genome assembly GCA_964409645.1 of uncultured bacterium. Classification (GTDB taxonomy): domain Bacteria; phylum UBP15; class UBA6099; order UBA6099; family UBA6099; genus CAYPEK01. The sequence goes on from CAYPEK010000046.1 coordinate 7,425, forward strand.
AAAGTCCGGCGGATTGATAGATGTGGAAGTTGTGGGAAGCTACTTCGAGCACGAAGGGCGCGGTTACAAATGCTCGGTGTCGAGGGATATAACGGCGCGAAAGAGTTCAGCTTTGAAATCGGTCCGGCAGCTCGATGTTTTCAAGGCTTTGTACGAACTCGGATTGAAGATGACCGGCAGAGCGGAGTTGGTGGAAAGTCTGAGCTTCATTTTGGAGAGCTGCTGCAAAATCCTCGGGGCGGATGTGTCGTTCATAGCGCTGATAAATGAGAACAGAAAGGAACTTGAAGTTGCATCGAGTTACGGCGAGATATCGGAATTGCTTCAAGGGCTGCATATCCCCGTGGATAAAGGGTTGGGCGGCAAGGTTTTGGAGTCGGGAACGGGAATAATTATTGAGGATTATCCGGGAGATGAAAAAATAAATATCGAGATGGCGAGGGTGGTGGAAGCGGAAAAGGCGGTGTCTGGAATGGCGGCGCCGCTTTCTGCTGACGGAAAGAAAAAGGGAGTGCTTTACGCGTTTAAGCGCACTAAAGGCGCATTCGACGCCGACTCGCTTGAGACGCTGACGCTGTTCGGTAACCTCGCCGCGGCCGAGATCAATAAATCCGGTCTGAGAAAGCAACTGGACGAGTCGCAAAAACGGCTGTCGGATATATTCGAGTTTCTACCGGACGCCACGCTGGCGGTGGACAGGAACGGCAACGTGATGGCGTGGAACCGTGCCATCGAGGAAATGACGGGATTGCGGAAAAGAGACGTTTTAGGCAAGGGAAAAGATGAATACGCTTCCGCATTTTATTCTGACGGCCGTTCGCTGCTTGTGGATTTCATCGTAGCGGATAACTGGGAGGTTCTGAACAACTACAATTTCGTGAAGATTCAGGGCGAAAATGTGGTAACGGAAGTGTATGTGGAGAAGGTTTACGGAGGGCGCGGCGCGTATCTGTGGATAATGGCGGCGCCGCTGAGGGATGCCGAAGGCAGAGTGATAGGCGGGCTCGAGTGCATACGCGATGTGACTGACAGGCGGCGGGCCGAAGAATCGCTGAGAGAAGGCGAGGCTAGATTCAAGGCGATAGTAACAAACAGTCCCAACGCAACAGTGTTGGCTGACTCAGAAGGGGTTGTGACATACGTAAGTCCGCAATATGAGACGATAACAGGATATCCGCCGGAGACGGTCATAGGGTCGGTTTTTCCGGATTATATATTCCCGGAAGACAGGGAAAAGGCGATGGAAGCAGCAGCAAAGCTGCTTGTCGATAAACGTGAGGTAAAAGATTTCGAATGTCGTTTTTTTAACATCGAGAATCAGATTAAGTGGGTTTCTCTCTCCGCAAAGGTAATAATGTTGGGAGATGTCTCCATCGGATATCAATGTACGATTTCGGATATAACGGAAAAGAAGAAATCCGAAGCGGCGCTGAAGGAGAGCGAAGCGCGATTCAAGGCGATAGTTACGAACAGTCCCAACATCACGATATTGACGAACCCGGAAGGGAAGGCGATATACGTCAGCCCGCAATTCGAAGCGATGACGGGTTTTCCGTTTTCGGCAATTCTCGGGATGAATATATTTACGAAATTACGGCCCGATCAGAATGAAGAAGTTCTTGAATATATATTAAATGCCACTATCGAGAAGAAAGAAATATTGGGTCTGGAAAGTCATTTTCTGAACGCGGACAAAAAGCTTGTATGGGTTTCCGTGTCCGGAGCTCCGGTTCGTTTCGGCGACACATTTATGGGTTATCAGTTCACGGTGACGAACATTACGGATCAGAAAGGGGCGGCGGAGGCGCTGCGGGAGAGCGAGGCAAGGTTCAAAACAATCGTCACGAACAGTCCAAATATCACGATTCTGGCTGATACCGACGGGATAATAACATACGCAAGCCCGCAGTATGAGATGATAACCGGCTATAAAGCGAAGGACCTGATCGGCAAAAGTATCCCGGAATTTGTACACCCGGAAGACAAGCCGAAACTGTCGGAGTTGTGGAACAAGGTGGTTTACGATAATCTGGCGCTGCTGAATTATGAATACAGATACTACAACTCGGAGAACCAGCTCAGGTGGATATCGCTTTCCGCGAAAGCGATAACTGATGGGGAAAAAGTCATAGGTTTTCAATACACCGGCGAGGATGTAACCGGGAAAAAGCAGGCCGCGGAGGCGTTGAAAGAGAGCGAGGCGAGATTCAGGGCGATCGTTATGACAAGCCCGAACACTACGGTATTGACCGATCCGCAGGGCCGCATAATTTACGCCAGTCCGCAGCATGAAGAGAATACCGGATATCCGGTGGAGGCGGTTATAGGAAAGTTTTTCCCGGGTTCAGTTCATCCGGATGACGCAGGAATGCTCGAAAAAAACTTAAAGAAGGCATTAGCGGAAGGAGATGTGGTTAAGAAAGGCGGAATTGAATTCAGGCATATAAGGTCGGACGGGAAGGTTAAGTGGGCCTCTCTTTTCGCAAATGTCATGAAGGTAGGCGGCAACATATTAGGTTTTCAATACACGATGACGGATATCACTGAAAAGAAAAAAGCGGAGGAATCGCTGAAAGAGAGCGAAGAGCGGTTCAGGATGATTGTTTTGAACAGTCCGGACATGACGTACACGACCGACGAAGATGGAAATGTGATGTTTGTGAGCCCGCAGTGCGAGGATGTGATAGGGCATCCCGCGTCGAAGATAATAGGACTGCAATTCCCTGATTTCATACATCCGGAAGACCTCGATATGTGCATGGATAAATGGAAGCAGGCGATGGTTGATGGGAAGGAAGTCAATGATGTCGAATACCGGATAATCGATGGTGAAGGTAAAACAAGGTGGATATCGCATTCGGCGCGGTTGATAAAAGTGGACGAAAAAATTATAGGCAGCCAGTCGCTGATAAGGAATATAACAAGAAGAGTGGAAAGGGAGCGGGAACTGAAAGAGAACGAGGAGAAATACCGGCAGCTCGTCGAGCATGCCAACAGCATAATTCTAAGGTTGGACACGGAGGGAAAAATCACGTTTTTCAACGAGTACGCGGAAAGTTTACTCGGTTTTTCCCGAGAAGAGATCATCGGAAAATATGCGATTGGGACGGTTGTGCCCGAGACTGAGAGCTCCGGGCGGAATTTAAAGAGAATTGTTAATGGGATAATGAGCAACCCGGAGATGTACGCGAGGAACGAGAATGAAAATATGAGGAAGGATGGGACACGGCTGTGGGTGGCGTGGTCCAATAAAGGGATTTTCGACGATAAGGGAAATTTGATCGGGATCCATTGCATCGGGAACGACATTACGAACATTAAAAATGTCGAGGCGGCCCTCAGAAGAAGCGAAGAGGAACTTAAAGCGCTGTCTCAGAATCTGATCCGGACGGAGGAGAACGAGCGGCGGCGGTTGTCCCGAGAGATTCACGACGAGCTGGGGCAGCAATTGGCGATCATGTCGCTTGAACTGGAGTGGCTGAACGGGTTGGGCGACGAGTTTCAGTACGCGGAGAATATCAGGAGGCTGGCGAATCTGGTCGAGGACATGTCTGTGACTACGCGGTCGATCTGCGAGGGACTGAGGCCGCCGGTGATAGACGAGGCCGGTCTGCCCTCGACGGTGGAGTACCTTGTTGGGCGGTTTAGAGAAGCGACGTCAATCAAAACGATTCTTACAATGAATATAGAAGGTGTGAGCGTCACACCGGAAATAGCTATAACAGTGTTCAGGATACTTCAGGAATCTCTGACAAACATAATAAAGTACGCGCGTGCAGATGATGTTTCAGTGATGCTGATCAGGGATGCGGACGAGTTGATACTGGCGGTGAGGGACAACGGGGTGGGGTTTCCGCTAGACAGGGCGACGAACGGGCTCGGGATACTTGGAATGAGGGAGCGCTCGGAAGCGGTCGGCGGAACATTGGCGGTGGAATCGGAAGTCGGGAAAGGTACGATGGTGTTCATGCGCGTGCCTGTTAAGAGTTATGTGAACTCAGGGGGTAATTAACATGATAAAAGTAGTGATGGCTGACGATCATACGCTTCTCAGGGACGGTCTGAAACGGTTGTTGATCGATAAAGACATAGACGTTCTGGGCGAAGCGGGCTCGGGGCGGGAGGCGGTGCGGCTGTGTACGACGCTTAAGCCCGACATCCTGTTGCTCGACCTTGAAATGCCGGACATGGACGGTTTTGAGGTGGTGCGATCGATGATGGCGGCAAAGTCGCCGGTCAAGATCATCGTGCTGACGATGCACGCGAGCGAAGAGTATGCCTACAGGCTGATCAAATCGGGTGTTTCCGGATTCCTAGCGAAAGATATTTCGGCGAAGGAGCTTCCGGAGGCCATCAGGAAAGTCATGGATGGGAAGATTTATGTTACGCCGTCGGTGATGGAGAATCTTGCGTCGAGACTGCAGCAATCGTCGGATGACAATCCACTCTCACTCCTCTCTGAACGTGAGATACAGGTGCTGGCCCAGCTCGCGAGGGGGCTGACTGTTATAGAGATTGCGGAGAAGATTTTTCTCAGCCCGAGGACGATTGAAACTTACAGAAGCCGTGCAATGACTAAACTTAATCTGCGGAATATTTCGGACATTACCAGATTTGCAATAAAACACGGGCTTATTGAAAACCTTTGAGTCGTAAGCAAGCGGTCATGTTGTAAAATTCATTAATAAAACAATAACAGCACATTAAAATACGAGTAAACGACCCACTTTGCGTATTGCTTGCAATAGCCGTTTTTACCCCGAATCTTTCATCCGGACCAGTAAAATTGTGAAATAAAAGTGTTGCGAAAAAAAGAATGATGGAGTCTTTGAGCCGGTTTTTTCAGCCGATCGAATTGTTGTATAACTCGAAAAATATAATTTCATTAACCGGCACTCTTTTGTCGTGACGAAAATCACGGATTTCCAAATAACAACTATGGCGCAAAAGGGAATGTTTGTTTCTTAAGAGTGAATATTTCTATATTTTTTCGATTTTAATATGTAATGGCGTGAAAATGTGTAAGGAAAATCCCTACATGGCAAGTAGATTGTTTAGCTACAAAAAAAATATAAAGTGACCGACAAAATAATCAGGTTCAACACGATAGTCACATTCCTGTGCATGGTTATGATTGATGCAGTAACAGCGGTAAAAGGCGGAAAGATCGATGAGAAGGCTGAAGATTCTGGTGGCGGAAAAAGACGATCTCCTGAGGGAAAAGACCGCAGGCGTACTTTCAAGGTTTGAAGATGTAAGTATGGTGGCCCAGACTTCGGATTCGAAGGAACTGCTCGGAATAATAGATGAAATAAATCCTGACATATTCCTCATAGACGCGGTGATGGCGTCAAACAACCGGAAGATGATCAAGGATGTAATAACTTTCCGCCCGGGATTGAGGATTTTCCTGACGGCTGGCGAGATTGATCCGTTCACGGAGAATCTGTCGGGGTATTTCGGGAACGTGGCGGTAATAAGGAAAGACAGAATCATAAGCGAAATGAAACAAAAGGGCGCCCTGAACGCGGCGGAGAAAATCGACGATCCGATTCTCGAGAGAAGAGAGTTGTGCGTGCTGCTTGTGGACGACGATGCGTTTTACAGACAGATAATGGAGCACATGCTTTCGAAGGCGCATATAGGGCATAAGGCGGTTGTGTCGGGCGAGCAAGCGTACATGGAGGTTGTTTCGTTTCCGGATAAATACGGATGCTTGGTTCTGGATGTGCACATGAACAGCATCGACGGGTTTACTGTAGGGAGAATGATACGCGACATATCAAAGGGGATTCCGATTGTGTTCGTGACGTCGGACGACAGCAAGGAAACCGAAAGCAAGGCGGAAAAGATGGGCCGCAGCATTTTTTTGAAGAAACCGTTCAGGAACGAAACGCTGATCGAAGCCATTAAAAAGTCGATAGCGTAAGGAGGAACGATGCCGGGCGTTCTGATTGTTGACGACGAGAAGGACATGAGGGAATTCGTGAGGGACGTGCTTGAAGGGATGGCCTTCGAGGTGTGCGAAGCCGGTGACGGCGCCGAGGCGTTGTGCAAGGCGCGTGAGATTCTTCCCGATTTGATTGTTTTGGACATAGTAATGCCCGTTATGACCGGTTGGGAATTCATCAAGTGGATACGGACCAGCGAGCTGTTGAAGTCGGTTCCGGTGATAATCATATCGGGCTCGAAAAAGGCGAAAGAGGAGTTCAGGTTGGAGAGGCCCGAAGGGTGTGTGTTTCTCGCGAAACCGTTCACTGTTTCCGAATTCGAGAGAAACGTGGTGAAGATGCTGCCTACAGCAGCGCGGGATTGCGCCGGAGTTGTGGGCGCGCAGGTTGTACCGGCGGGCGACGAAGCGAATGCGGCTGAGAGAATTTAAGGGGAGAAACGGAACTCTTTATAAAATCCAAAATGCGCGGCATGACAGGCGCAGATAAGAGGAAAAGAAAACAATAGATGAATTCCGGAACCTATGAAGAACTCAGTCAGTTGATGGAAGACCTTTCGGGTCTTATTGCCTGTATCGACGAGGACAGCCTGATAAAGCTGGGCCGGGTGCGGGGCATGGTTGACCGAATCAGAGCAATAGGCGGAAACGGGACCGACACGTCCGCCTCGGTGACGGATATAGCGGAGAAGATGCTTTCCGGCAAAACGTTTTTTGCCGCCGGGTATCCTGAACTCTGCGCTTCTGTCGAGCGGCTGCAGAAAGAAATTTCGGCGCTTGACCCGGAGCTTGAAGAAGCCGAAACGCCCGAGCCCGCCGCGGAGTCAGCGGCCGCGGAAGAGTCGCGAATCGACGATTTTGTGATTGAAGAGCCGGAAGCCGGTGCGCCGTCCGTGGAATCGGAATGTGAGGCGGCGGCTGATGAATGTTTCGACTGCAGCGAGTACGCAGACGAACTCGAAATACAGCTCGATGTGTTGAGCGGTCTGATTGAGGACATGACGGGCAGTGACGAACATGTTCTTGGAGTCATCAGGGACTTGTTCGGAAAGATAGAAGAGATTGTAAAGCCGACGTTGAAGGCCGCAGAGGCGGCGCGCGCGGCGGCGGCATCGGCGGCGGGGATACTTGCGGGCGGGTTGAGTTTCGACTCCGGTCGTGAGATGCTTGCCGGTTCGGTGGCTCTGTTTATGAAGGCGCTGAAAAGCGGAGGCTCGTCGGGAGTGGCTGCTGTAAGCGGCGGCGATTTCAAATCGGCGATTGTGGATTATCTCGAGAACCAGTCGCAGCTTCTGGATGATTTCGAAAGCGATGTCAACGAGATCGAGCATGGGAACGACGCGGCGGCGGCAAGGCTCGCGGACACGGTCGGGGCGCTCGGCGCGGAAGCGGCGACCGCCGGGATCGGCCAGTTGGTAAGGCTGTTCGAGAGTGTGAGCGCGGGGCTGCGCGTCGCCGGCGGAGTGATTAACGGAAATATGGTGAAGGCGCTCCGCGACGTGCAGGATTATTTGAATGATTTCTTCTCGGGTTTGTGGGAACAGGCGGCGGAGGTTGACGACAATCGTCTGGAAACGATTCTTGACGAGATGCGGAAACCGGTGGGCGGCGGCACGGTTGCCGAGGCGGCTGTTGTTTCTCCCGCGCCCGCGGTGAAAGCAAAGGCGCCGGCGGCGGCCCGGCCGCTTCCGGTTGTGGATGTGGATACGAACAATCCGGAGCTGCAAGACTTCATCACGGAGTCGCGGGAGTATCTGCACACGGCGGAGATGGCGCTGCTCGACCTCGAGAAATCGCCGGGGAAAAAGGAATGTGTCAATGAGATATTCCGAGGGTTCCACAACATAAAGGGGATCGCGGGATTTCTTAATTTGAAAGATATACAGGAAGTATCGCATAACGCGGAGAGCCTGATGGACCGCGTTCGGCGCGGAGAGTTCGATCTTGTGGGCGCGTCCGCGCACGCGGCGTTCGCGGCGCTTGACATGTTGAAGGACATGGTGGAGCGGGTGAGCGGCGCATACTCCGGGGCTGCGTATGAGACACCATGCACGTACTGGGAAGTAATCGACCGGCTTAAGAATCCGGGCGAAAGCGAAGCGGTGTCTGCCGCTCCGGTGGTCTCGCGTGTATCGGTGGAGCCGGCCGCGGCGGCGGAACCGGTTGTTTCCGCACCTGCTGCGGAAGAGCCCTCCGTTGCTAAGAAGGATATCAAGGCGGCAAGCAAGGCTGAGGTCATGATTAAAGTCGGCACGACGCGGCTGGACAATCTGATCGACGCGGTGGGCGAGTTGGTGATAACTAACGCGATGGTGACGCAGGAGAGCGAGATTATCGCGACGAAGAATGTGCGTCTGGCGCGCAACATGGCGCAACTCGGAAAGATCACTCGCGAGCTTCAGGAGCTCTCGATGAGCATGAGAATGGTATCTCTGAAGAGTACTTTTCAGAAGATGACTAGGCTGGCGAGGGACTTGTCGGTGAAGTGCGCTACGCCGGTGGAGCTTGTGTATTCCGGCGAGGACACGGAGCTGGACCGCAACGTGGTTGATGAACTCGGCAGCCCGCTGGTGCACATGATAAGGAATTCCGTGGACCACGGGATCGAGTCGCCGGAAGAACGGCGTCAGCTCGGAAAGCCTGAGAAGGGGACGATACATCTTTCGGCTGGGCACGAGGGCGGTTCGGTGGTGATAAAGATAGAGGACGACGGCCGCGGGCTGGACAAGGACGCGATTCTGGCGAAGGCGGTTTCTCAGAAGTTGGTTGCGGCGGACGCGATGCTGACGGACCGGGAGATATACAGTCTGATTTTCCACGCCGGGTTTTCGACGGCGAAGAAGGTGACGGATGTGTCCGGCCGCGGGGTCGGGATGGATGTGGTGAGGAAGAGTATCGAGGCGCTGCGCGGGCGGATCGAGATCGAGTCCGAGCGCGGCAAGGGGACGGTGTTCACGATCCGGCTGCCGCTGACGCTGGCGATCATCGACGGCATGGTGGTTACGGTTGCTGATGAGAGATACGTCATACCGACGATAGCGATAATCGAGTCGATACGGCCGGAGGCGGATCAGATTATAACGGTGGTGAAGAGGGGCGAGATGCTTTCGATGCGAGGTGAGCTGATGCCGCTGTTCAGGCTGCACAAGTTGTTCGGCCTTGAGGGTGCGAAGACGGACCCGACTGAGGGGCTTGCGGTGGTGATCGGCGGGAACGGGAACAGGTGCGCGTTGCTGGTTGATGACCTAATCGGGCAGCAACAGGTGGTAATAAAGGCGTTGGGCAGGGCGTTTGACCGGCTGGACGGTGTATCCGGCGGGGCGATCATGGGGGACGGGCGCGTGGCGCTGATCCTCGATACGGACGGGCTTGTAAACCTCGCGATGAAAGTCGCTTGAAGGTTAAAGAGGGTAAAAACTCGCCGTTGCGAGATCATGAGCGAAAGGAGGGATGGGAATGGCCATAAACACAGGCGGAACGAGTGCAGTAATCGGGAGGCAGGAAATCCAGCTCGACAAGTATCTCACGTTTATGCTCGGTAACGAGGAGTACGGTTTGGAGATACTGAAAGTGCGGGAGATCATCGGACTGATGGAGATCACGCATGTGCCGCGGATGCCCGGCTTCGTGCGGGGCGTGATTAATCTGCGCGGCAAGGTGATCCCGGTCATCGACCTGCGCCAGAAGTTCGGCATGGAGCAGGTGGATGACACCGAGCATACGTGCATCATAGTGGTTGATCTCGTCGATATGTTGATGGGAGTTGTGGTGGACAGAGTCTCCGAGGTGCTGCCCATAGACAGGGCGGATATCGACGACACGCCGGCATTCGGGGTCAGTGTGGATACGGAATTCATACTTGGGATGGGCAAGACGAAAGGCAAGGTAGTAATCATTCTCGATATACGGAAAGTGCTCACGGCCGGAGAGATGTCTGTTCTCGCCGGAGCGACGGGCGTCTCCTGAGAGGCGTGTGAAATGCCCGCGGACGGCGCCGTCGCCGCGGTATGCTAATAGGAGGAATACGATGCTCAACAAATTCAGACTGTCAACAAAGATCATCATGCTCGGATTGGTGATCACAGTGCTATATGTAGCGCTGCTCGTATGGATTTTTCCGAGATTCAGAACACAGATGTTCAACGAGAAGGAAGTTCAGACAAAGAATCTTGTGGAATCAGCTTACGCGACGATTTCCTATTATGCGGACCTCGCCGCTGAAGGCAAGCTGACGAAAGAGGATGCGCAGGCTAGGGCAAAGGAAGCGGTCGGCGCGATGAGGTATGACGACAACAATTATTTCTGGATCAACGACTACAAGCCGACGATGATCATGCATCCGATCAAGCCGGAAATGAACGGCAAGGACCAGTCCGACTACAAGGACCCGAACGGGAAGCGGATATTCGTCGAGTTCGCGGAGGTCTGCCGGAAGGACGGTCAGGGATATGTGGACTACGTCTGGCCGAAACCGAATGAAACGAAGGCTTCTCCTAAGATTTCGTACGTGAAGTCGATTCCGCAATGGAAGTGGATCGTCGGCACGGGTATTTATGTGGACGACGTAAATAAGGAGATGGCGAAACTGTTCTATGTGTTCTTCATCTCTTGTTTAGTGATAACGAGCCTTGCGCTGTTCGCGGCGGTATCGCTCTCGCGGTCGATAGGCAAGCCTATCAACAGGATTATCGACACGCTGACGGAGGGTTCGGAGCAGTTGTCTTCGGCGTCGGCGCAGGTGTCGAGCGCGAGTCAGTCGCTTGCGGCGGGCGCGTCGGAGCAGGCGTCCTCACTCGAGGAGATTTCGTCCTCACTCGAGGAGATGTCGTCGATGACGCGGCGGAACGCGGACAACGCGGAGCAGGCGAACAAGCTGGCTGTCGAGGCGCGGGATGCGGCCAACAGCGGAAACAACGCCACGACGCGGATGAATGATGCGATGCAGAAGATCGGAGACTCCGCGAAACAGACGTCGAAGATCATCAAGACGATCGACGAGATAGCGTTCCAGACGAACCTGCTTGCGTTGAACGCGGCTGTCGAGGCGGCGCGCGCGGGCGAGGCCGGCAAAGGCTTCGCGGTGGTCGCGGAGGAAGTGCGGAACCTCGCGCAACGCGCGGAAGATGCGGCGCGGAATACGTCGGCGCTCATCGAAGAGTCGGTCAGCAACACGAATAACGGCGCGAAGATAGCCGAGGAGCTTGCGAAATCGTTTGTTGATATCGTGGACGGATCGGCGAAAGTGACCGGCCTCGTGGCGGAGATAGCTGCGGCTTCGCGGGAGCAGGCGCAGGGCATAGATCAGGTGAATATAGCTGTAAGCCAGATGGACAAGGTGACGCAGCAGAACGCGTCGAACGCCGAGGAATCGGCATCGGCATCCGAAGAGATGAGCTCGCAGGCGGAAAGTCTGCACGAACTAGTAGGCGACCTCGTGTCACTGGTGAACGGTACGAACGCGAAGATGGAGATGGAATCACACGCGAGTGCCGTTGCGGCTGCGAAGAAGGCTAAAGGCGCCGCGGGCCGCGCGCCGGCCAAGAAACTGTCCGTCTCGGGCGGACAGTTGCAGCGCAGGGGCGACGCGGGCGCGAGAATTGTTAAGCCCGAAACGATCATCCCTATGGACGATGAGGCGTTCAAGGAGTTCTAAATGAGTGATGGCGACGAAATTGTCAGGGCGGAGTATTTTCTTGCGCCGGGACACATTTACGTCGGACTGGAGCCCGCCGTTGTCTGGCTTGTTTTGGGGAGTTGCGTTGCGGTATCACTCTGGGAGCGCGACCTGAGGTTCGGAGGAATGTGCCATTACGCATATCCTGTTTGCAGGGACCGGGCGAGGGCGACGGCGTATTACGGGAACGCGGCCTTGCCGGAGCTGATAAGGATGATGTTGGCGGAGGGCGCGAAAGTAACGTCGATCGAAGCGCAGATAATGGGCGGAGCGCACCCCAAGGACTATCGCGGAGAGGACACGGGAATGGAGAACGTGAAGATTGCCCAGAAGATTCTCGAACGGATGGGTATCAACGTGATTTCGCGGGACGTCGGCGGCATACAGGGGCGCAAGATTATCTTCGATACGGACACGGGCAATGTTGCGATTATTAAAGTGCCGAAGATAAGGAAAGATGACTGGTATCCGGATCCCGACGGGCTGAGCCGCCGTTAAGGCGGTTCGGCTCCGGGCCTCCGGGGTGAAAAAATGGCGAACATCGGATTGCAGGAAACATCGGAGCGGAAAAGGTACTACATGAGGAATTTACGCGAATCCGAATTCAGGAAGATCAGCGAGATGATCTACGAGTTGTGCGGGATCAATCTGCACGACGGCAAGAAGGAGCTCGTGCAGGCGCGCCTGAATAAGCGTCTGAATCTGCTCGGCCTCGACAGCTACGGCGATTACATCAAGTACGTCGAATGCGACGAGTCCGGCGAAGAGTTGACGAAGATGGTGGATTCGCTCTCGACGAACGTGACCTACTTTTTCCGTGAATCGGATCACTTCGATTTTCTTAGCAACAGGGTGCTCGCGAAGTTCAACGCGGAGAAGGAGAGGCAGAGGAAGTTCAGGGTGTGGTGCGCCGGGTGCTCGTCCGGCGAGGAGGCATATACGATAGCCATGACGCTCCGGGAGAATCTGTCTCGTGTTGACTCGGTCGATGCGCTGATCCTCGCGTCGGATATTTCGACACGCGTGTTGACGGCCGCAAGGGAAGCGCGCTACGGGCTGGCGAAGTTCAAGGAGACACCCGCCGTGTTGCGGGAACGCTATTTCGACTCGGAGGGTATCGGCGACAAACGTGTTTTCACGGCCAAGCAGTCGCTGAGGAGCATGGTAAGGTTCGCATATCTGAACCTGACGGAGCCGTGGCCGATGAAGGGGCAGTTCGATGTCATTTTCTGTAGGAATGTGATGATTTATTTCGATCACAAGACTCAGGCGGAGCTGGTGAATCGCTTTTATGGGATTCTTAAGCCGGGCGGCTATTTTTTCACGGGCCACTCGGAGAGCCTCACCGGCATCTCGCACAAATTCAATTTCGTGAGACCGAGTATATACCTTAAGAAATGAACACGATTATGATAGACGCACTACCGTCAAAACACATTGTGGGGGTTTCCGATATGAAGATATCGTGTACCTCCGGAGACATAGTCATCACTCACTCGCTGGGTTCGTGCATCGGCATAGCGATACACGACCCGGTGGCGAAGGTGGGCGGCATTCTGCACTTCCAGCTCCCCTCCTCGGAGGACCGGAGCCACAAGGCGGAGCAGAATCCGTGCATGTTCGCGGACACCGGGATACCCGTGCTGTTCAGAACGGCGTACAAATACGGCGCCGACAAGAAGCGGCTTGTGGTCAAGGTGGCGGGCGGCTCGAATGTTGCCGACAAGAACGAGTTCTTCCAGATCGGACGGCGGAATTACATAAGCATGAAGAAGATATTCTGGAAGAACGGGGTGCTGATCAGCGCCGAAGACGTGGGCGGCAATTCGTGGCGCACGATGAGGATGGAGATAGGAACCGGGCGCGTATTCATAAAGAACGGCTCGGGCGAATACGAGTTGTAGGCAGAGGGTGGAAAATGGCCTTCAATATTCTGATAGTTGACGATTCGGCGATCATCCGCAAGATGGTCGAGCGCACGATCCGGATTTCCTCGGTGCCTGTCGCGGAGATGTATCAGGCCGCGAACGGCAAAGAGGGTCTGGAAATAATCGGAAAGAACTGGATCGATATCGTTCTCGCGGATATCAACATGCCCGTGATGGACGGGATGACGATGCTCGAGACGATGCACGAGGACGAGATGATGCGCCACATTCCCGTGGTGATCGTATCCACCGAGGGCAGCGAGACGAAGATCGAGAGGCTCTGGCAGAAGGGCATGAAGGCGTTCGTGAAGAAGCCGTTCATGCCGGAAACAATCCGTGAAGTCATGCGGGAAGTGCTTGGTGAATGGGATGAGACTGATTCAAACGCATCAACAGATTCTTTTTGAGACCGCGATGCGGATTTTCGAGGAAGCCGCATTCGCGCTGTCCGAACCGCCGGAAGGCGGCGTCGAGCAGATAGACGCCGAACGGGTAATCTCCGGCGCGGTCGATTTTAATGGGCCGTTCTCGGGGACGCTCGTAATGGTTACGTCGAAAGACCTCGCCGCCACCGTGGCCGCGAACATGCTCGGCGTGGACGAGTGCGAGGCGGGCGCGGAGGTCACTCCGAAGGACGCGCTCGGCGAGATATTGAACATGATCTGCGGGAATCTGCTCCCCGCGATCGCCGGCTCGGGGCCGGAGTTCCGCATCGAAGCGCCGAGAGAGATTGCGGCGGCGGACGCAACGAGTCTGATGGCGGACTGGCCGGAAGACTACAAGATAGCCGCGAAGCTGTGCATCGAGGGCAGCCCAGCGGAGATAGCTCTGCTGGTTAGCAATTGAGAGGGGTTGCACGCGCAAATGGTTAAAGTGCTGATCGTTGACGACTCCGCTGTCGTGCGGAATATTCTGAGCGCCGAACTGGCGAAGGCGCCCGGCATCGAAGTTGTCGGCGTGGCGATGGACCCGTATGTGGCGCGTGACAAGATCGTGAGGCTGAAGCCGGATGTGGTTACGCTTGATATCGAGATGCCGCGCATGGACGGCCTGACGTTTCTCAAAAAGCTGATGCGCTACTACCCGATTCCGGTGATCGTGGTGAGTTCGGTGGCGCCGGAAGGCAGCGACACGGCGATCGAGGCAATGGAGCTCGGCGCGCTGGATGTTGTGAGCAAGCCCGGCGCGGCTTATACGGTGGGCGACCTTTCCGCGCAACTCGTGAGCAAGATTAAGGCGGCGGCGAAAGCGAATGTGAACCGGCTCGCCGGCGTCACGGCCGGGGCGGAGAGCGAAAAGGAAGAACAACCTATTGTCCGTCTTTCGATGACTCGCACCACTGAGAAAGTGGTTGCTATCGGCGCATCGACGGGCGGCACCGAGGCGATTAAAAGGGTGCTCGAAAGGTATCCCGCGAACGGGCCGGGCACGCTGATCGTGCAGCACATGCCTGAGCATTTCACGCGCTCGTTCGCGCAGAGGCTGAATACGCTGTGTGCGCCGGAAGTGCGCGAGGCGGCGGACGGCGACACGGTGCATTCGGGATTGGTGCTGATCGCTCCGGGAAACAAGCACATGGTGCTTCGCCGCAGCGGTGCGCAGTACAAGGTGATGATAAAGGACGGGCCGTTCGTGCATCATCAGAGGCCGAGTGTGGAAGTGCTTTTCAATTCGGTTGCGGAGTACGCGGGCCGCAACGCGGTGGGGGCAATCCTCACCGGGATGGGCGCGGACGGCGCGAAGGCGCTGATGAATATGCTTGAAGCGGGCGCGGACACGATCGCGCAGGACGAAAAGTCGTGCGTCGTTTACGGGATGCCCAAGGCCGCCGTTGAGCTTGGCGCGGCACAGCATGTGCTGCATATCGATAAGATTGCTGAAAAGATAATTTCGCTTGCTCTCGCAAAATGATCGGGCTGACGCCCGGCCGAAGGGGCGATTTTGAGAGCTTGGGGAGGAAACTGAGATGAGCGCTGACAGAGACGGAATCGTAACGATCGAGATTTCCGGAGATGAAATGACGGCGATTGCGTTTGTGATGCCGCCGCAGGGAAACGGCAAACCCGTTTCGGTTGCGGATGTCAAACAGTCGCTGCAGGATGCGGGTGTCGTGTTCGGCATTGTGAACAACGAGCGCATTCAGGCGTTCCTCGAACAGGGGAAAACCAGCCTCGTCGATTTCATGACTGCGGCCGGAACGCCCCCGGGGCACGGTACCGACGCGACTGTCGAGTATTCGTGGAAGAAAGAGGCGGACGCGATCATGAAGGACGACGACGGCAAGGTGGACTTGCGCGAGCTGAACGTCGTAAAGTCCGTTGCGCAGGGAGAGGTCGTTGCGCGGAGGACGCCGCCTACGAGAGGTGAAGAGGGCGTCACCGTCACCGGCAAGAAGACGCCCGGCGAATGGGGCAGCGATGTGGCGCTCAAGGCGGGCGCCAACGTCAACGTCTCTGAAGACGGAACGACTTTCGTGGCCGCGCTCGGCGGCTCGCCTAAACTGTCGGGCGGCGTTATAAGCGTGGACCCGGTTTACATTGTGAACGGCGACATCAACTACGAAACCGGCAACATCAACTTCGCCGGGGCGCTTGAGATCAAAGGCAATGTGCTCGACGGTTTCATCGTCCGCGCGGGCGGCAACATCAGCATCGGCGGCAACGTTCAGGCGGCGGATGTGTACTCCGAAGGTGACATCGCGGTGAAGGGCGGCATCCTCACGCGCAAGCAGACGGCTGTTGCCGCGAAGGGGAGCATCTTCGCGAAGTATATTGAGAACTCGACTATCGAAGCGGACAAGGATGTAGTCGCGGACCGCGCTATTATCAACAGCAGCGTGCGCAGCAACGGCATGGTCATCTGCACGTCGAGGGAGGGCAAGATCATCGGCGGCGAGGTCATGGCATTCACGGAAATCAGGGCGAGGCAGTTAGGCACGGAGTCCGAAACGCCGACCACTCTCCGCGCGGGCTTCAAGCACGATGTTTACAACACGATGGCGGAGGCGGAACATGGACTCGAAAAAATCAATTACGACATCGACCGAATTCAGAAGATGCTCGGCGCCGCCAAGAGCGCGAAACCCGAAGTGGTGGCCGAACTCAAGAACGCGGTGGCAAAGCTCGAAACCGATAAGACCGCGCTGCTTCAGAAGCTGGCCGGAATGAGGGTCCGTATGCAGGTGAACCCGTTCGCGACGGTGAAGGCGCAGGACATCATCCACCGCGGCTGCATGGTTTACATCGGCGCGTCGCGCGAGAAGATCACGAAGGTTATGCGGTCCGCCACTCTGCTGTCCGACCGCGAGGGCGGGATTTCGCTTTCGTCGTACGATGAACTGACGCGCTCGATCAAGACGGTCAACGTCGGCTCGAAGGAAAAGAAGAAAACGGTGCTTATCGTCGATGATACGAAGTTCATGCGCATGAAGCTCCGAAACATTCTCGAAAACGGTAACTTCAAGGTGCTCGCGGAGGCCGAGGACGGCGTTCAGGCAGTGTCGCTGTACCAGAAGCACAATCCGGATGTGGTGACGATGGACATCACGATGCCGAACATGGACGGGATCATGTCGCTCCGCGAGATCAGGAAGTTCAAACCGGAGGCGAGGGTGGTGATGATTTCCGCGCTGGGACAGAAGGACAAGGTGAAGGACAGCCTCGTCGCCGGAGCGATGGACTTCATTCTCAAGCCGTTCATCCCGGAGAAGGTAATCGAGATAATAACCCGTGTTGCTAATAAATAACGCGAATAAATATAAAGGAATCTTGCGATGAAAGCTGCTCATCTTAATCCGTTTATCAATTCGACTTCTAAAATTATCAGGGACAATACGGGCGCGGAGTCCGAAATGGGAAAGCCGTTTCTGAGGCCGAAGTACCCGTACACGACGGAGTCGGTGGCGATAATTATCGGCGTGACCGGCCACCTTTCGGGGCAGGTCGTGATTTCGATTGAAGAGGAATGCGCGCGCGCTCTCGCGGCGGCGATGTTGATGGAACCGTCGCTTCCGGAGTTCGACGAGTACGCGCAGAGCGCGCTTGCCGAGTTGGGCAACATGATCGTGGCTAACGCAACGATCGGCCTCGCGGAGGTCGGCTGCATCTGCGACATCACTCCGCCATCGCTCATCACGGGCAAGAGGATGGAGATCACGAATCCTCCTAAAATTCAGACGATCGCGGTGCCGCTTGTGCTTGAAAAAGGAAAGATCGAACTGAATCTGTCGCTGATTGAAAATGTCTGACCGCGAAGGGTGGGGAGGTTGACATGGGGCAAGCTAATGATTTCGGAGAACACGGGAAGAAACTTCCCATTGATAAGTTGAAGGATGGGTACAGGCTGTTTGAGGATGTCCGGGGGAAAACCGGCGGGCAGCTATTCAGGGCGGGCGATGTTCTCAGCGAACAGGACATTAATACGCTTCGCCATTTTGGTGTCGAACACGTGTGGGTGTACTACACGGAGGATATGAAGGAAAAGCCGAGAGTGTTCGAAATTCCGTCGTCCCTTCCTGCGCCGGGCGCGAGGAAACGAATACTTGTTGTTGACGATGTGGAGTCGATGCGCAGGCATCTTCGAGGCACGCTCGAGGCCGCGGGATACGATGTTGTGGGCGAGGCGGACGACGGGGACGCGGCGGTGGATATGGCGAAGTTGCTTAAACCCGACCTTATAACGATGGATATCGTGATGAAGCGGTTGAACGGCATTGAGGCCGCGCGACAGATCAAGCGCGAACTGCCGAATACGAAGATAATCATGATTACTCAGGCGGCGAAACCGTCGCTTGTTGCGGAAAGCATAAAGGCCGGCGCGCAAAATTTCGTGATTAAACCGTATGATTCCGCTAAACTTGCACAGATAGTAAGTAGAACTCTTAGTGTATGAGGCTGATGGAAGATGGCGTCTAAGGAAACAGCCGAGAAAAAGGCTTTTGTAAGATCGGTCAGGATGAAAGTTGACAGTGTAGTGCCGGGGATGGTTCTCGCAGAGGGCATAAGGTCCTCCGGCGGCGCGGTGGTGATTAAAGAAGACACGTTTCTGACCGCTGACCATATCGTTCGTCTCAGGGAAATGTGCGTCGATCACGTGTATATCGAGACGTGCGAAGTGCTCAAGGAATTCGATCCGCTCCGGGGCAAAACCGCTATCGTTATCGACGATTCGCTGTTCTTCCGGCACATGTTCGCCAAGATGCTCTACAAGATGGGAATGCTGGTTTGTGGCGAAATAGCAACCGGCGAGGAAGGAGTCCGGCAGGCGGAACTGTACAAGCCGGACCTTGTTGTCGTGGATATTCACCTGCCGAAGATGGACGGATCGGAAGCAATGCGAAAGTTGCGCAAGAAGTTGCCCGACGCGAAATTTGTCGCTGTTTCTTCGGATAAAAGTCGCGACACAATTGTGAACGCGTTCAAATCCGGCGCGAATGATTTTATGATAAAACCGATAAAGTGGGACGTGCTCAAACCGCGCATCCTGAAACTTTTCGATACCAGCACAGCAAATTCCTCAAACTGATTCGTCTCTTCCTGCACTGCTATTGATGGAAGCAATGACAGTCATCTTGTCATGTTCTTAAATAAAAGCTGCGCGCATTATTTGCAAAATTAAAACAAGCCTTTTTTCAATGATTGTTACAAATCAAGGATTTCAGTGGCCGGGTTTCTTTTCTGCGTTTGCCCGCGCAAGCGCCGCGGCATGGCGCGCGGTTTCCTCGCGCAGCGCGGCCGGTTCGAGCACCTCGACACCTTCGCCCCAGCTCAACACCCAGCGCCGGATTTCGAGCGTCCCGCGAACCCGCGCGCGGAATATTATGCCGCCGTCTTTCAGTTTTTCGATTCTCTGTCCGGGGTGCCACTGATGCTCCTCGATCAGCGGCGCGAGTTTCTTTGAAAATCTGAGGACAACATCCGTCTCGTCGCCCTGAAAAACCGACCAGCTTTTCGCGATGTATTCCTCGATGGAAAATCCCTTGGGGTAGGCGAACGTGTTGCCTGTCGGCGACGCTTTCAGGACGCGGCTGAGGCGGAACGTGCGCACGCCGCCGCGCGTGTGACAGTGTCCGACGACGTACCATGAGTTTCCGCGATAAACCACTCCGTAAGGATCGATCTCGCGTGTTGAAACCGAATCGCGACTGTATGTGTAGTATTCCATTCGCAGAGTTTTACCGCCCGCAATCGCCGCGTTGACGGACTTGAGCGCCGCCTGCGATTCGCCGCGGCCCTTCGAGTCGATCCGCACTTTTCCTTCGAGAGCGAGCAGCATCCGACGCGGCTCCTCCGGAAGCAGTTCAAACAGTTTCGCGGACGCCGCGCGAGCGGATGCCGAGTACGCGTGGCCGCCGCGTTCCCCGAGCGCCGTGCCGCCGATCAGCAGCGCCAGCGCCTCGTCGAGACTGAACTGAACGTGCGGCAGCGCCGTCGTGCTCAGAAACGAGTAGCCTTTCCCGTTATACACGATCGGGATACCGCCCGCGTTGAGCTCGTTCAGGTCGTCGTAAAGCCGCTTCTCGGAAATCTCGAAATATTCCGCGAGCTTCTTCGGGCCCCATTCCGGATGAAACTTGATGACACTCATCAACTCTATGAGCCTCGCAAGCCTCAGATGTTTCGACACGCCGCGCTCTCCTTTGAAATCTTGTCCGAAATGTATTTTACTTCATTCTGCCGGGAAAAGATAGAAGACAGGGGCGGGGCGCGATCATCATATATTGACAGACAGCAAGTAGATGGTATATATACGTCTCACCATTGATAAGCCGCCTCTGCTCGATATTCGAAACCTGTTTGACCCCTATCTGTGGCCCCCTATCTTCAATCGGCCTGCTTGGGGGATTCACTTTTCGAACTTCAGCGTTGCTTGAAATGCGATGTGGTCGCTGGTTTTCTTTTTGGTGTCTGGGTCGATAAATTCAGTTCCGGTTTCTACAACTGTTATGCGCCAGCCGGAGCCGTTTTCTTTATAGAAAAGATGGTCGGGTTTTCCTTTCACCGGATCTGGGATAGCGACAACTCCCGTGTTTTTCATAATGCTGTTCCAAACTTCGTCTCCGGTTTTTATGTTGAAGTCGCCTAACAGCAACACGGGCCGTCCACTTCCGCCTGATTGGTAATCCATGTATTTCGCGAGCCGCTCGAAGTTCTTGATCTTCATCGCGGCTTTATCCTGTGATTTTCCGGTCTGACCGTGCAGATTGTAAACGTCGATTGAAAGAGTCGGCGAAATGACGACGGTTGCCGCTACGAACCCCTTCAGGCTCAGCATGTCGGCATCTGTGAGGTGCTCCCATTTTTCATAATGCGAACTTGTTACAGGCCAACGCGAAAACGTATAAACTCCGCTTCCGAGAAGTTTGACTTCGCCGACGTCCGCGCCATGCACGACGTAATAGGAGGGAAGCTTTTTTTCGATTATCTCTCGGTCCTTTATAAACATTTCCTGCAGGCAGATTATGTCGTATTTTTTGAGCAGGTCGCCGATATGGGCAAAACGGGTTTTTGTAGGTGCGAGTTTGCGATTAAAAGTGATGAAGTCCGGCAGGCCCGCGACGTTATAGGTTACTATTTTTATCTGATAGGAATTCAAGTCTTCCTTGCCCGTGGGCTTTGCTGCCGATTTCGCAGCATGCAATGTCGCGCAGCAGGTCGCAAGCAGCATCAGCAGCGCAATTATCCAATTAAATCTCATTTTATTTATCATAGATATGATTATAACAATAAACAACAAATTGTAACTGCACAGCATACCTGAAAGAACGTATCATGGATGACCCTATGCTTTTGTAAATAGCTATCCCGCGACAGGCGTCGCGCCGTGCGCGTTTTTTATACTGTAACTTCCCTTAAATTAGCTATGTCGCGAGAAGGCGGCGCGCCGAAAAGGCGGCTGTACTCGCGGCTGAATTGAGAAGGGCTTTCGTAGCCGACCTGAAACGCCGCGTTTGCGGCGTCCAGACGTTCCGTGAGCATCAGCCGCCGGGCTTCCGTCAGACGCAGCCATTTCTGGTATTGCAACGGGCTCATCGCCGTCAGAGTCCGGAAATGATGGTGGAAAGTCGATGCGCTCATGTTGACGCGCGATGCAAGTTCGTTGATTCGCAACGGCTGCGAGAAGTTGCCTTTCAGCCAATCGACCGCCTGCGCTATCTGACGGCTCTGGCTTCCCATGGAAGCCATCTGGCGCAGACGCAATCCCTGATCGCCTGTAAGAAGGCGGTACAAAATTTCTCTCTGTATAATCGGCGCAAGTATAGGTATGTCGTTGGGTTCGTCGAGCAGGTCCACCAGTCTTTGGAATGCCGACATAAGCGGCAGGGAGACTTCGCCCACCGCCATTCCGCGGCTCGACTGCTGCGCGTGCGGCGCCGGGAGTTTGCTGTCCACCATCAATTGAGATATTACGCGGAGGTCCAGCTTCATCACGAGTCCGAGGCAGGGTTTTTCACGGGTGGCTTTGAATATCTGCACGATTGTCGGGATGTCTATCGATGTTATCAGATAATGTTTCGCGTCGTAAACTAAGGCTTCTTCGCCGATCATCACGCGTTTTGCCCCTTGTACGATCATGCAGATGCACGGCTCGTAGATTCCGCAGGCGGGCTCGGTCTTTTCTTCCCGCCGGAACAGCGTCAATTCCGGTATCGCGGTTTCAAAACTGTCGCTTTTTACGACCCAGCGCTCGATGCTGTTTCCCAGTGCGGCGCGCGTGATTTCCAAGGCAGCCGCCTTTGAAACATTTTTATCTTTTCTTTCACTCATGAAAGCTTCCTCCCTCGATCTATCGATCTTTTTTGATTATAACAGACGGCTTGCCATGTCAACACAAAAATCGCGACATTCGTCGTATTAGGCAAGAATTAGGCAGGATTGCGCTACCTGCCACCGATTGCCGGCAACTATAATTTTGATGATGATGAAAACTGGGAATGTGTTTTGGGTACGGTCCGGCCGCCGATAAAGCGGGGATAATTCATGAACGAAATTTAGCCTGAAACGGAGGGGCCAATGTTATATAGAAAATTCGGGAATACGGGGATCGATGTGTCTGTGCTCGGCTTCGGATGCATGAGACTGCCGCTTGTCGGCGGGATTAAAAAGGCCACGGATGTGTTCGATGCGGCTAACCCGATCGACGAAAACTATGCGGTGAAGCTGATCGAAACAGCAATCGATGCGGGAGTGAATTATTTCGATACGGCATATCCGTATCATGGCGGTTTGAGCGAAAAGTTTCTCGGACACGCGTTGAAACCCTACCGGGACAAGATCATGCTCGCGACCAAGTACCCGACATGGCTCACGGAGAGCGCGGCCGATTTTGAAAGGGTGATGGGCGAGCAGTTGGAAAGGTTGCAGACATCGTACATCGATTTCTATCTCGTTCACGGATTGGACCGTCCCCGCTGGGACAGGATGAAAAGTATGGGGATTATCAAATTCTTGGAAGATATTAAGAAGGACGGACGCGCGCGCTTTGTCGGATTCTCGTTTCACGACGAGGCGGATGTATTCAAGGAGATTGTTGACGCGTACGACTGGTCGATGTGCCTCATGCAGTACAACTATTACGACGAGGATTTTCAGGCGGGCAGAACGGGTCTCGAGCACGCGGCGGCGAAGGGACTGGGCATCGTCGTGATGGAGCCTCTGCGGGGCGGAAGGCTCGCCGCCGGAGTGCCGGACAGCGTGATGAATATCTGGGACCGCGCGGAGAAAAAGCGAACCCCGGCGGAATGGGCGCTGCGCTGGGTATGGAACCATCAGGAGGTTTCAACGGCGCTGAGCGGGATGAATTCCATGGAGCAGCTCGAGGAAAACCTGCGGGTTGCGGAAAATGCGCTGCCCGGCTCGCTGACCGCGCAGGAACTCGGCCTGATCTCCGAAGCGAAAAACGAGTACCACAAGTTGTTGAAGGTGGGCTGCACGAGCTGCGCCTACTGTATGCCGTGCCCGTCGGGAGTCAACATCCCGATGAATCTGTCTCTATATAATGATACGTACCTGTTTACAGACGCTGAGACACCTAAATTGCTCTACGGCCTGCTTCCTCCCGAGATCAAGGCGGAGAACTGTGCCGAATGCGGCGCGTGCGAGGAACAATGCCCGCAGGGCATCAAAATCATCGAAGAACTGAAGAACGCGCACAACCGGCTGTCGGTTGAAACGGCTTGATACGCGCGTGTTGAAATAGTTCCGAGTCGCATGTGAAAACGAACGGCCTCCATAAGGAGGCCGTTTTCTCTTGATTTGGCGGCAACCATAATCTCCGAACGCCGAGTTACAGCATAATATTGTTTTTCTTCCGGTTGATGATACAAAATTGCACTTTTCGATATAATTTGCTCATGGACAAATCAGACAAGTTTAAGGAGTTCGGGATCGAGTCATGAAATCCGGTGGTTCGGCCGGCATTGATAAAGGAGGTATATGCATGGACATGTGGAAGTTCTTTGACATCACGCATCGGGAGCACATTCTCTGCA
>CAYPEK010000047.1:0-31462 GCA_964409645.1 uncultured bacterium
CCGACGCGCGGACTTCTCGGTTTCCGATCGGCAATTCTTGTAATGACGCACGGCGAGGGCGTCCTCTACCACACGTTCGACCACTACGGGCCGCACCGCGGGGTGATCAAGAAGCGCATGGTGGGCTCGATGATATGCGGTTTCAATGGAACTGCTGTGGCGTTTGCATTGAACAACCTGCAGGAGCGCGGGCCGCTGTTCATAGGTCCCGGCACGGATGTGTACGAGGGCATGATCGTCGGCGAGCATAACAAAGGCGCCGACCTTGTTGTGAACCCGATGAAGGGCAAGCAACTGACTAACATGCGCGCGGCCGGCTCGGACGAGGCGATCAAGCTGACGCCGCCGCTCGTGATGACGCTCGATTCCGCGATTGAGTACATTCAGGACGACGAGTACGTCGAAGTGACACCCGAATCGATCCGCCTGCGTAAAATCCTGATGACCAAAGCCGACCGCAAGCGGCAGGACCGCAAGGAACGACAGAGCTGAACTTTTTCAGTTGATAAAAAAAACGACTTACTCTACTTCCGGGGGCCGGGTCTTCCAGCGTTGGTGCCACCAGAGATATTCCTCCGGGTATTTCCTTACGAACTCCTCGATAGCCGATGTATAGAGCTGAACGTTGTGCGCGAGGTCCGCGTCGCGGTCGCCGGTGTCTCTCATTGGGATCGGAGCGAGCATGTGGAGCGTGAGCGTGTTGTCGGGGTTGCGCGTTGTGAGGAATCCGGGCACGACGGGCAGTCCCGCGCGCATAGCGATGTCCGCCGGGCCGGTGACCGTCGCGGCTTTTTTGCCGAAGTAATCCACGAACACGCCGTTGCTCGCCGCGTTCTGGTCCGCCACGAGTCCGATAATTTTGTTCATGCCGAGCTGGCGCTCGCACTCTCGCCGTACGCCGCGAGCCCGGAAAATCATCTCATGGCCCCATTTGTTTCTCGTTTCCATGATGATGTCCATGACTGCTGAATCGCGTTGCGCTTTGATGACCGTGACCATCGGAATCTTTTTCATGCCCAGCCATGCGCAGACGAGTTCGATATTGCCGATGTGAGCGCCGACGGCTACCATTCCTTTTCCTTTTGCCGGCTCGGCTCTGAGGACGTCGTGAGGATCATTCAGGATAATGTGCCGGTCCACCCACGCCGCATTTTTGTGCGGTATCATCATAAATTCGGCGAGGTTCTTTCCCTGATTCACATATACCTGTTTCAGTATCGCTTCGATTTCCTCCGGCGACTTCTCACCGCCGAAAGCGGTTTCGAGTTGCCGACGCGCAAGTTGCCGGAATTTCGGAAAATGTTTGTAACCGAGCAGCGCCAGCCATACAAACAGGCCGTAGTTGGCTCTCTCCGGCAGTATGCCGACTATGATGCTGAACGGCTTGTATATAGCTCTGATAAGGAGATATTTGTAACGCGCGCCGCCCTTCAGTTTCTGTTTTGCGTCTGAGTTATGTTCTTCCATACCCGCTCTCCATCGCGGCATGCGCGACCGCCCGCTCCCCCGATTGATACGCATTGCGATAATTTAACACATAATGGCGGAATGCGAGAGGGTTTGAAGATAAATGAAGCCGGGCGCGGTTGCAATTGACGGTGCGGGCCATATACTTCATGAATTATGTTACAGAAATATTTCGCGCGCGCGATGGACAACCTTTCTTACGCCTACCTTGCCACGAAGAAGAAAAAGGCTTCCAAGATTTTTTACGAGGAAGGAATAGACGGATACCTCGAGCAGTTGGGCGAGTTCGATCCGATGGATTTCTTCGCGAACCCCGGCATCGTGCCGGAAGTTGAGATAACGAAGACGACCCGGCGCGGAGGCTACGACCTGAAGGAGTTCAGGTTCGCGAGCTTTGTCGAGACCCCGCACCTTGTCAACAACACCGTCCGCGGACGGCTGTACGAGATCCACGGGCGGCCGGACGCGCCGGCCGTGATCGTCCTGCACGGATGGCAGATGGAGTCGTACGCGTTTTTCGACTTCTACTGCCGGTTGCTTGTTAGGGAAGGATTCAACGCCGCGCTGGTTGACCTGCCGTATCACATGCGGCGCCGCGCGCCGGATTCGGCTCACGGCGAGTTCACATTCAGCGACGACGCGGCGCTAACGATCAGGGTGATGAAGCAGAGCGTGCAGGATGTCGAGGGCACGATCAACTGGCTGAAGTCGCGCGGCGCGCAGAAGATCGGCACGTTCGGAGTGAGCTACGGCGGCATGACGGCCGGACTGACCGGTTGCGTGGACCCGTCGGTGGATTTCATGATGCTCGTCGTTCCGCCCGCGAACCTTTACGAGTTTTTCGTGGCGACGCGCCTCGGACACGAGTTCGAGAAGCGCAACCCTAAGATGTTCGAAGAGGTGAAGAAACATCGGGACCTGTTCGAGCGGATATCGCTGACAGGCATGAAACCCCGCATGAGCCCGGAGAACATTTTCATCGTTATGGCGGAGCACGACGATATGGTAAGTCCTGAAGCGATCGACCGGCTGTGGTACGCGTGGGATAGGCCGTACATCGAGCGCTACGTGCACGGACACCTCAGCGTCATCCTCTTCAACCCGAGCATGAACCGCCACATGCGCCGCTGGTTGAAAACGGTCTGCAGGCCCGAGGCGCCGCCGGACGCGCCAATCTGACGATCGACATTTTCATTTGTTGTCTCGGAATTTTATCTTGATGACGATGAGCTTCAGATCGAGTCGAGCGCCTGTGATATCGATTCGAATTTGAAAACGGGCTCTTTGCTTTCGTTCTCGATCCCCATTTTCCGGGTGAGCAGCACGAACGCCGAAACCACCTGTGCGATCTCCTCGTCTGTCATGTTGCTGAACGCGGAGTTCAGCGGCGCCCATAGCGGGTAGGGCATGGACTCGATAATCTTCTCGCTCGCCGGGGTTAGGCTGACCTGAAGGAAGCGGCGGTCCTCGTCGCTCCGTTTTTTTGTGACAAAGCCGCGGTTTTCCAGTCTGTCGAGAATGCCGACGATGTTGCTAGGATGCAACGACATTTCCTCCGCGATCTCAGTCGCGGAAATAGTCTTTTTGTGGGCGATCGCCATGAGGCAGACAAGCTGCGGGCCCGTGAGGTCGTACGCGAGCGCCACCTTGCGGATGTGTGTGTCTATCGCGTGCAGGATTTTTCTCAAAGACTGCAGGATCATCTGCTCGTTGATGATCGTGCCCTGAACGTCCGCACTGTTATTTTGAATGTTGCCGCTTGTCTCCACTTCAACGCCTCATACGCCCGTTTTAAACAGGTGTTCTTTATTCTTTTGTTTGCGTTCGTTCTCGGCGGCCGAACGGCTTTTAATTCGACTTGCACGCTTACAATACATATAATGAGAATAAAAGTCAATTGGTAAAAAAGCGGAGTCGGATTACCGCGAAAATCGGGGCAGGAAAACGAAAAACGGAATAAGAGGAGATAGTCGATGAGAACGAAAAAAATATTTTTTACGGTAGTTTTTGCGGCGGCGATTTTGATGTTTTTTGGCGCGGGCGCGACGAACGCGAAGGCTGAAGAGGGCAGTGTTGTGTACGAAACGGTCGGTTTTCTGTACACGAGTTCGATGTACGATGCGCAGGTGATTCTCGGCCTGACCGCCGATGCGATCCAGAACAAGATATACGAGGACGACGTGACGCGTCAGATAATCGAGGAGCAGGTCGGGCTTCTCTCCGGGATGAAGGACAACGCCCAGAAGCTTGCGGCCGAATTCAAAGCCGCGGGAGAGGACGCCGCGATTATGTACGAGATCATCAGTTGTATCGAAAAGCTGGAAGACACAGCAGCAACATTGAAGCAGTATATCGACGAGCCCACGCAGGAAAACGCAGACTTGTTTCAGGAGAAAAGGGCATTGTCATACGACTCGATTAAGAAGCTGATGGAGCCGGTCGAAGAAAGCAAATAGTGCGGGATTGAGCAGTCCAGAAAAGGCTACTTCTTCATCTGCAGCCTGAAGAAAACGCCCCTGAACGAATAACTGTTCGATGCGAATTCATCGTCCGAATAGGCGGAGAAGTTGTAACCGAATCCGGCGCGCGCCATGTTCTTAATCGTTCTTCCGGTTTCGAGCGAGAAGCCGTCTTTGTGGTTAAGGTTCGTGGGTTGGTGACGGGTCCGGTATTCGAATCCCGCGTCCCAGCGATCCAAAAATTTCCATTCGAGACCTGTGATCCAGAGAATTGTATGTGTTTTTGCTTCGGGCAGCGGCGAGACCTGCTCGCGAACGAACCGCGACGCTATTTTTTCCCGCAGCGTGATGTTCGGCTCGAACATATAGAGTCCTTCCAGCGATAGCACGGTCGCTTTCTCGTCCGGGTTAACAGTCCGGTTTTCCGACGGAGCTCTGAACTCGCGCGTCCTTCCGATTTTCGAGATGAAGTTGAGCTTGTCGCTGAAGTTCGGCCTGAACGCCGCCCCGAACAGGAATTTCGTGTATTTCTCCTCGGTGATGCTCGTCTGAAGGTCCTCCGATGCCGAGTATTCGTACTCGTAGAACAGCGTCATTCCGTCCGACGCTTTCCTGTCCGCGTTGAAGCTGAACGAGAAATGATCCTTCGAGATCGAGCCGCTGTTCCGCCTGTAAACCGCCTCGGACGCCGCTCGCAGCTTCCCGTTTTTCGCCGCGAGGTCGAAACCAGCGGAGCCTGAGTTGGTGAAGTAGTTGCCGGATAGAGACGATCGCTCCTCGCTCCGCTCGGCCGACAGTGAGACGGACATCCCGCCGCCCGCGTAGTATTTTCTGTTTATCCCGACGGTGCGGCTGAGAACGCTCTCTTCGTCGTCGCTCGAAGAACTGTATTCCGCGAAAGCGGTCGTGTTTTTACCGAGGCGCGCGTTAGCGCCGGCCGTTGCGCCGAATCCGCGGCCGCCGCCGGAATCCGTTGTTGTGGTTCCGGCGCTTATGTATGCCTTGCCGCCGTCTTTAAGGCTTTTCTCGAAACCGAACCTGCCGCCCGTCCCGCGGCTTCTGTGGTTCAACTCCGCCGTGAAGTCGGTCCCGGCGCGCATCTTGTAATTCGCGCCGAGCGAATTGATGTAATTCTTCGCGGCGTTGAATGCGTCCTGACGGCTTATGTAAAGTTTTGTGCGGTCGTTAATCTTCTTCTCGTATCTCGCGAACAGTGTGTTCTCTGTTCCGTCGTCCACGTTCAGCAGCGTCGAACCGTTCGCGTTGTACTTGTGCGCGAGTTCCACTTTGAATGAACCGTCGGCGGTTGTGTTCTTGTAAGACAGTCTCGCGGATCGCGTTCTTCCCGCTTCCGTGGAGAGCAGGGAGGCGGCGCTCGCACTCGCAAGGCTCGCCGCGCGCGTGTAATCCGCCCGCCATTCGCTGTTGTTGTCTTTCAGCGACAGACCAAGTCCGCCGCGTTTTATCCCGCGCTCCGACCAGCCGCTGCCGCTGAATCCGGAATCGACGGCGTAGTAGTAGCTCGTCATGTCCACGCCGTTCACGAACTTCAGGTTGAAATTGCCCTTGAACGCCGATTTGGAGTCGCTGCCCGAAGTGGCGATGTCGATAAACGAGCGGCCGCCGTCGAGGCTCGCGAGCCAAGGCTCGCCGCCCGCCGTGCTCCGCGCGATTTCCATGCTGAGGATGTCGTGACCGATCCCTTTCAGCCGGAAGTCGGCCGAGCGCAGCAGATGGTCCTGCCCCTCGGTGTTTTCGCGCAGATACGACGCGCCGAACCCGACTTCATCGCCGATGGTCCGCGACCACTTCGCGCCGAAAATACCGAGATCGCTGTGGACGGGCGAATAGACGTATTCGACGACGATCCACACCGGGTCGCCCGAATCCGCGCCGGCGCTGTAGCGCGGATCGTCGTGCGAATTGGCCGCCATCGGCCTCGATAGCACGAGCCGCCCGGTCAGATAGTCGATTTCGTAGTCGATTCCGTTTTCGAGCGTTGTCGCCGCCAGAACTTTTTCCGGGATGAAGGAATCCCTGATCTCGACCGTTACTGATTCGCTTCCCGCCGCAATGTCGGAGTGGGCGAGGTAGTAGATTGTGCCGCCGTTGGAGCGCAGTTCCGTTCTCGCGTGCAACTGCTTGTTCCCGGCGCCGAACAGCAACAGGCTGTCGTTCGTCGGCATTCCGGTCTCCGTGCCGGGCATGTTGAGTGTAATCCTGCCGCCGTAGAGCTGTCTTTTGACGCCGGACAGGCCGCCGCCGAGGTCCGGCGAGAAATTGCCGAACAGCAATGACGCTCTGTTCCCGCGCGCATTGACGTATAGTTTGCCCTGACTGTTCGTCAGGTATTTAAGGCTGCTGTCGTCGCCGAACGTAGGGTAGGCGAGGTCGCGGTCCTTTGAGGGGTCGAGATCGAACGAATATTTCTTCGCCGAGTCGTAGGATGCGGTGAGTTTGATGTCGCGGCCAAGCGAGCCGTCGAACAGAAATGCGGCCCGGCCGATGCCTGCGCCGCCCTCCGGCAGGGTGTCCTTGTTGGGGCGGTTATCTTCTCCGGCGCCGGATTTAATCTCGCCCGCCGCTCCGTCCAGAGATAACACGAAGAGACTTTGACCGCGCTTCACCGTGTGTTGCGTATCGGAAACGGAGGCGACCGTGAAGTTTGCCTTCGAAATGCCGCCCGGCGACAGTTTGATCTGTACCGAAGTATCCGACAGCGGCGCAACACCGGGTTCGAGCGTACGGGTGTCCAGTTTCACAACACGGTAACCCGGCTCGTCGGGGTCGATGTAAATTCCCGGAATCGAATATTTTCCGTACTTGTCGGTTGTCGCGTATGCGCCGGTGTCCAGAGCGATACCGATGCCCGCGACTCCCGCTTCGTTTTCGTCCTGTTCGCTGTCGCCGTCTTCGTCACGGAAGACTTTCCCGACGAGTGTCGCCATGTCCATAAGCGGGTCGGGATCGACGCGCACCGTGGCCGCCGCCGTGTTGGAAACGGCGTACGAATCGATTTCCGCCACCGCCGTGTTTGTCAGATACATGCCGGGCTGCGCCGCCGTGTCCACCGTCGCCTGATAGAAGAATTTAACAATGTCGTTGCCGTCCGGATCTCCGGCTGGCTGGAGACGGCCGATCACGAACGATATTTCCTTTCCGTTGCGGAATGACTCCACCTTCGTGCCGTTTTCATAGTAAGCCGAGGCGTTGATCACTGTCAGGCCGATCGGAATCATGTCAGCG
This sequence comes from uncultured bacterium, assembly GCA_964409645.1. Classification (GTDB taxonomy): domain Bacteria; phylum UBP15; class UBA6099; order UBA6099; family UBA6099; genus CAYPEK01. The sequence goes on from CAYPEK010000047.1 coordinate 7,173, forward strand.
ACGACGACCGGGAAATTCGCGTCCGTTTCGGCAGCGCCGAGGTTGCGGACGATGATCGTGTAGGTGATGATGCCGCCTGCAACGGCGCTGTCTTTGTCCGCCGTCTTTTCAACGCTGATTGTTGTGTTCGCGAGCGAGCGGGAAAGCGGTATCCTGATGCCGATCGGCTGGTTGTCCACGTCCACGCGGAACACCTGACCGCTGTACGGCTGTTGAACGCCGGACCACGTACCGTCTTTTTTCGTCACCTCGCGGTAGGTGGCGGCAAGCGCTGGATTTGCGTCGAATGTCACTGTTATATAATAGTTGCCGGCGGTGATGTCGCTGCCTAAGGAGGAGCCGATGAACTCGAAGCCGCCCTCGACGCCGGAACCGCCGCTCAACTGCGGGTTGGATTCGGTTATCGAGGGCCGCTGCGTGAAGAAAGCGAACGGGCCGGCGACGGGTGTTCCGTTTTCGTGGTAGAGGGTCACATCTGCTCCGTCCACGCGGTCGCCCGTCATCGCGTCGTAAACATAACCCGCCGGGTCGAGGACGATGACGAGCATTTTCACGCCGCGCGAATCCGGCTGTATCGGCTCTATCATGTCCACGTTCATGTCCGAGCTCTGGCTGTACGGGACGCCTCTGAAAGTTTCGACCACGAGAATCCTGTAGCTGTATCCTCTTTTCATTTTGCCGACGAACGATGCCGGAATGTAGCCGTTCGCGTCGGTGGTGTAGTTTGAAATCCCTCCGGTGAAACCTCCCGACGAATCCACTTCGAGAATCGCCACTTTGGTGCTTGAAAGCGGCACGACTTCCAAGCCGCCTTTATAGTCGCTCGCGCGCACGTTGATCTTGATCTCGTCGTTCGTGATCAGCGTGTCGGCCGTCACCGGAACATCCTGCGAGCCGTCCGACCGGTTGTGGTCGATGTAGGTTGTCGTGACTGTGTTGCCGTAGAGCACCGCAAGCGTGCCGGAGTTCGCGCCGTCGGACGTGCTTCGCTCGACGGTGTTAATGCCGCCGGTGAAGACGCCCGTGTTCGGCCCTGTTTCGAGCAGCGTCGCGGTTTCGGAGTCGCCTGTTGTTGGGTTGCTGATAGTCACCGTTATTGTTTCGCGCGCCGACGGGTCGAGGTATGCCTCCGCGTCGCTCACTTGAATCATGAGCCGGTTTCCGAACACTACTCGCGCGCTCGCGGTCAGCACGGCGTCCACGCCGTAAACGCGGACCGTCACTGTGATGTTGATCGTTGCCGTGTTTGTCAGAGGGTCCGTGACGGTTATTGTTATGGTGTTCACGCCTTCGTCGAACGTGACGTCCTCGAAAGTGTAATTGCCGCTGCCGTCCGCCGTCTGGGTCAGCGTATTTCCGGTGTGCGGCTCGATGATCGTTATGATCGAACCGGGTGTCGCCGTGCCGGAAATGTCGTGTGTCGTTCCGCTGATAATGCTTCCGTCCGGAATTGAATCGACAGTGAATGAAAGACCGGGGTTGTAGAAAATCACGTAAGTTGTCGAGGCCGTGTTGCCCGGAGGATCTACGGCCGTGAACGTCATCGGATTGTTTCCCGGATTGAGGTTGACGCCCGGGAATGCGAAATCGCCGTTGGCATCGGCGGTCGTTGTCAGGGTTGCGCCCGTGACCGGATCGGCAGTCGTCACAGTCGCGAACGGGTCTGTGTTGCCTGAAATGTCCGCAGTGTTTGTCGGGTTGATGCTGCCGGACGGCGGTATGTTTGTAACTATCTTAACTGTCGTGTCCACCAATATCGGCGAGGTGTCCGACGCTGTGTTGCCGTGCGGATCGGTCGAAGTTGTGGAGAGCGTGTAAGTTCCGTCGGGGAAGGGGACCGCCGTGAAAATGTATGTGCCGTTTGCGGCGGCGACCGCTTTGTAAATCTCGCCGGTCACGGGATGCGTCATTGTCACAGTGCTGAGCGGGTCGGTTGTGCCCGTGATGTCGATGGTGGAAACCGTGAACGTCCCGGTTGTGATAATCGTGTCGGTGTTGAGTGTATCGACGTAGAAGGTCACTGCCGCTGTTGCGAAGTTGCCCGCCGCGTCGGTTGCCGAAACGTTAACAGTATTCGCCCCCTCGGCAAACGTGTAGCTGCCGAACGAATACGCGCCGGCCGCGCCTGCGGTGGCGGCAAGCGGCGTACCGGCCGGGGACGTCGTCGCGACCGCCGCCGCAGGATCCGTGATTCCGGCTATCTGGTGCGATGAATAGTTGTACCATTTGCCGGATATAATCGATGTGATGCTCAGCGCTATATCCGGATCAACGAAAATGTGCGCCGTGAGCGAGGCGATGTTTCCCCGCGGGTCGGTCGATACGAACTGAAGAGTGTTTGCTCCGGTAAGCAGATCGACATCCGGGAAAGTGAAAACGCCGCTGAAGTTGGCGGTTGTCGTCAGAGTGTTTCCGGTTGCCGGTTCGATCAGCGTTACCGTCGATCCCGGATCGGTCGCGCCTTCGATGTCGGTTTTCAACTGGTTGATGACGCTGGCGTCCTGCGGGGTTGTGAGCGTGAGAGTGTTCAGCGTGTCTATATCGACAGTGGCGGCGGCTGATGCGGTTTTCCCCGATAGGTTCACTGATGTGACCGCGAATGTTGTTATTCCTTCCGGGAATTCGACTGACGGAATTGTGTAGTTGCCCGAGGAATCGGCCGTGGCGGTGAGCGACGCGCCGGTTTTCGGGTGCGTCATGGTCACTGTGCTGAACGGATCGGTGGCGCCGCGCACGTCGTGAGTTGCGATGTTGTAAGCGCCGGATGGGTTGACGATTGTCACAAAGTTTACGGTGTCCACAACTGCGGTTGCCGAAGTCGCCGTGCGTGATCCGCCCGATGCTCCGAATGTGTCCGCATAAGTGAAATTAATAGTGTGGCCGTTGATGGCGTTGAACGCGCCGTCGCCGGCAGCGCCCGACCCGGGCGCATAAGCGGTCGGCGCCGTCGCCTGAAAAACCCCCGTCGATACTCCGGTTTCCGTCAGTGTTATTGTTTCCGTTTCGCCTGTGACGGAGTTTATTCCTGTTGCGGTTACCGTTTCGATGGACAGAGGGTTCTTATTCAGATCGGCGTCCGTTATTGTAACCGCTATCGGGCTTCCCGGCGAAACGGGGGTTGTCGAAGTGATGGTTCCGTCGGTTCCGCCGGTGATTGCCGTCGTTGCGGAAAGAGTTTGCGTTCCGCCCGTGGATGTGAATGTGTCGTTGTAGGTTGAGGTGATTGAAACTCCCGACTGAACATTCATCGAGCCGGAATTGTTCGCGCCCGCCGCCGCGCCGTACGCAGTGGGCAGCGTGCCGGTGAAAACTCCGGTGTTCACGCCTGTCTCCGTGCATGTCACCGATTCGGATTCGCCTGTCGTTGCGTTTATCGCCGTTATCGCCACCGTTTCAACTGCGACGGCGTTTGCGTTCAGGTCGATGTCGGTCACCGTTATGGTTATCGACGTGCCGACCGGAACCGAAGCTGTTGCCGTGATGGCTGAGTCGTGGCCGCCGGTTACGGTTGTGTCGTCTGTAAGTGTCGCCGTCCCGCCTGAAGCGGCGAAAGCGTCGTTATATGTTCCGCGGACGGTGTTTCCGGCCTGAACGTTCATCGAGCCAGAGTTATTCGCGCCTGCCGCCGTTCCGAACACCGTCACGAGGCTTGCCGTGAAGACGCCCGTGTTAACGCCTGTTTCGGTGCACGTTACGGATTCGGACTCACCGGTCGCGAGGTTGACAAGCGTCACCGTAATTGTTTCAGCGGCGGCTGCGTTCGCGTTGAGGTCGGCGTCGGTCACGGTTACGGCGATCGACGCGCCGGGGACTATCGATGTCGATGTCACGATTGTGCCGCTGCCGCCGCCGGTTACCGACGTGTCGTCGGTGGCGGTCGCCGTTCCACCCGTTGATGTCAGGGTATCGTTATATGTCGCGCGGACGGTATCGCCGGCCTGAGCATTCATCGACCCGGAGTTGTTTGCGCCCGCCGTCGCGCCGAACGCCGTCGCGAGGTTTGCCGTGAAGACGCCCATGTTAACGCCCGTTTCGGTACACGTTACGGATTCGGACTCACCGGTCGCGAGGTTGACAAGCGTCACTGCAATTGTTTCCGCCGCAAGAGCGTTTGCGTTGAGGTCGGCGTCGGTAACGGTTACGGCGATCGACGCGCCGGGGATAATCGAGGTGGTTGTGGAAATCGTGCCGTTAACGCCGCCGGTGACGGCAGTGTCGTCTGTGACGGTTGCCGTTCCGCCGGTTGAAATCATTGCGTCGTTGTATGTGGCGCGTACGGTGTTTCCGGCCTGAACATTCATCGAGCCGGAGTTGTTTCCATTTGTTGTTGTGCCGAACGCCGTCGGAAGTGTCGCGGTGAAGATTCCGGTGTTTATGCCGGTTTCGGAGCAAGACACCCATTCGATCTCGCCGGTTGTGAGATTCGTTGCGAAAACGGTGACGGTTTCGATGACGAGGGCGTCGGTATTTAGGTCGGCGTCGGTGACGGTTACGGTGATCGACGCGCCGGGAATGATCGATGCTGTAGTGGTGATTGTACCATTAGTGCCGCCGAGGATTGTTGTGTCGTCTGTGTCTGTCGCCGTTCCGCCCGCGGCTGTAAGCGCGTCGATGTAAGTCGCGCGGACGGTGTTGCCGGCCTGAACGTTCATCGAGCCGGAATTGTTCGCACCGGCGGCGACGCCGAATGCGGTCGGAAGCGTCGCGGTGAAGACGCCTGTGTTTGCGCCGTTCTCAACGCATGTGACTGTTTCCGACTCGCCGGTCGCAAGATTGACCAGAGTTACGGTTACTGTCTCCGCCGTGAGGATGTTGGTGTTGAGATCGGCGTCTGTTACGGCGATTGAGATTTCAGCGCCGGTTATGACTGAAACGGATGTCGATATTATTCCGTCGATACCGCCCGAAGCGATCGTGTCGTCTGTTCTGACCGCCGGATTGCCGGAGATGTCGGTGGTGTCGTTGTATGTCGCGCGAATGGTGTCGCCGGCCTGAACGTTCATCGAGCCGGAATTGTTCGCACCGGCGGCGACGCCGAATGCGGTCGGAAGCGTCGCGGTGAAGATTCCGGTGTTGATTCCCGTTTCCGTGCAGATGATGGATTCGGATTCGCCGGTTGCGAGGTTTACGGCGGTGATCGTCACTGTTTCAACAGCGGCGGCGTTTGTGTTAAGGTCGGGATCGGAAACCGTGATATTGATTACCGAACCTACGCCGAAAGTGGCTGGTACATCTATAGTGCCGTCATATCCGAGAGGTACCGCAACGACCGTTATCGTGTCCGTTCGCGCTATCGGAATACCCGTGTTGTCGGCGTTGTCCAAGTAGGTAACAGTCAGCACGTTTGTGTCGGCGGCTGTGATAGTGCCGTTGTTGTTGGGACCTGCCGCGGCGCCGGCGGCTGTCGCAAGAGTGCCTGTGAATATTCCCGTGTTCGGGCCGGTTTCCGTAAGCGTTACCGTTTCGCTCTCGCCGAGCGGGCTTGTGACCGTTACGGTGATAGTCTGCACGGTCGATGTCGAATTGTTCATGTCCGTGTCATCGACTCGTATGTATAGCGGGTCTCCCGGCTGAACTTGCGTTGCATCTCCGTTGCCCGCGATGTCCGAGACGAATGCTACGGAACCGGTCGTAAGGTTGATTCCATCGGGCGTGAAAAAATCGGAGTATCCGCCGCTGAAGTCCGCGCCGCTTTCCTGAAGTCCGTCCGCCGAGCTCGAGCTTCCCTCGAAAACTCGGATCGGAGAACTGTCTGTCAGTCCGGTAATTGCTTTAAATGTCGCGTAATTGATTCTGAAATCGAGGAAGTAGTCCTGATCGCCGTTGAGTGAGGTATCGGCGGCAAGCACTCGCATATTTGAAACGTCTGTCGATAAACTCAGGGTTTCCGGTTTGTCGTTCGGATCGCCTGTTCCGCTTTTGACAGTGTTTTCCCAGAAGCCGATTATCTCCGGGCTGCTCTTTCCGTCAACAAGAAGCATCCACTCGTAGTCGAGAGCGTTTGAGTCGGTGTCGAACTCCACGCCCCAGCCGGCCGGTTTCAATGCGCCCTGACCGCCCGAACCCGCCGGGTCGCCGTCCAGACGCAACCGGAAGTACATGTAAATACCGTCGTTCGACGTGTATATCGTGCTGTGTGTTGCGTCCGAAACCAGATTTTTATAAGTAGTCGCGTCGTTGAGAGCGTCCTGTTTCGGAGCGCCGCCGACGAGAAGGGGCGTCCAGTCGCTCGCGGACGGCCATGCCAGAGCGACGCCGCAACTCAATATCGTCAATGTGCACGCCGCAGTCAAAGCAATTATCAATCTCATTGCATAGACGCGAGATCCGATGTTTTTTGCATTAAACAAATTCAAAATTAAATTTCCAATTTGTTACGTTTTGCAACAAGGGGATTTTAACACATATAAAATATTAATTTAAACTTTAAAGATTGAATAGATAGAAATTAATGCGGTCGAATTACACGTTACTTTGGGCCCAGTATTGTGACCGATTCGGTGTTGTTTTCGATATCCTTGTCCGTAAACGGCATTGGATGCGTCTCGTAATTGAGCCACATCTGCATCTGGTCCGAGTAGTGCTGATTCGTTCTGCTGCCTGATGCTCCGCCGGCGATCACGTTGTAGCCGCGCGGGCCGTCCGGCAGCATCTCGACTGTCATTCGCATGTTCGGCCCGTGCCCGAAATTAAAGTCACCGCCTGTCAACCCGAAATCGGCGACGTTGATGGAATCCGTGCCGCCGTCGCCCGCGAACGGGCCGACATTGAACTCGCCGCCTAAGCGGTGTCCCAGCGTAACGCGGTGCATTTTATCCCACGTCCAGCCCGACATGTCCGGTCCGTATTTCTGTGCGAGTTCCACTACTGCGTCGTTCAGGCTCTTCGCGAATATCATCTCGCGCGTCTCGATGTTTTCCGTGTTCAGGTCGTCGAACAGGTCTATCGGCAGCTTCGTTTTGCCCGTCAGAATCGGGAAGACGACTTCCGGTCGTGCGATGTCGCCGAATGCGTTCGCGGGCACGTTGTCTTTCAGCGTGTTGATCGTGCAGTATTTGACCCACGTATAGAAAATGGACGGCTCCACCGCATCTTTCTTTTCGTACAGGTCCCAGTTTTTCAACTTGTAGAGTGCTTGCGCCGCTTCGGGTGTGAGCTTCACCATCTTGGTTTTCGACGCGGTAAGCAGGCTCGGCAACAGCGCCTTCGCGGACGAAGAAAAAACGTCGGCCTGAATTTTCTGCATTCCGGCAACCGTCATCTTGTCCGTTTCGAGGATCATGTCGGAGATGCGGCGCGCGCGGAAACCCTTGTCGAAGAAAGCGCCGATGTAATATGGATAATTCTTCCCGGCGATCCGGTTGTTTGCGGTCGCGACGAAACCCTGCTTCGGGTTTTCGAGCGACGGCAGTTCGTTGTACGGGATGTAGCCGGTCCACTCGTATTTGCCGGACGAGCCGTCGAGCGGGAAGAACGGGCGGCCTTTGCGGATCGGCACTTTTCCCTGCGCGCGGTAATATATGTTTCCTTCGACGTCCGCATAGACGAAGTTTTGCGCGCCCACCTCGAAATTGTCGAGCGCCGCTTTGAATTCGTCGAGATTTTTCGCCATCATGAATCCGAGGAAAGCGAGTCCCTCGTGCGTCGGTTCGTGACCGGTCCAGCGGTACGACATCACCGATTTCGGTCTGTCGCTCTCGTAAATCACAGGCCCGTGCATCGTGTGCAGGAGCGTTCTCTCTTCGACTTCCATGCCGTCGTCAGTCTTGTATTTAATCTGAAGTTTCTCGACTTCGAACGGAATGCTCTTGTCCTCGTGCATGTAGTTCGTGGCGGATTTGTCGGGGTCGAGTTGCTCGATATAGACATCTGAAACGTCGTAGCGTGCCTGCGTTACGCCCCACGCTATGTGCTCGTTGTGCCCGACGAGCATCCCCGGCGCGCCCGGAAACGAGAGGCCGGTTGCGTGAATGCCCGGCGCTTTGAGGTTGATTTCATACCAGTCGCATGGGCTGGAGAATCCCATGTGCGTGTCGTTCGAGAGCAGCGGCGCGCCGCTCGCCGACCGCGAGCCGCTTACCACCCAGTTGTTGCTCCCTTTTGTCGGCCCGAAAATGGACATTGTCGATTTATAGATATCCTGATCGAGCAGCGCCGCGACGCCGGTGTCGAACAGGTCGGACGGGAAGCTCGATTTCGCAGCGTTGCCGACGATTGTGATCGGGTCCATTCCCTCGATCGGCAGCAGCTTCATCGTTGTCTGCTCGCCGATGTATCTCGATATCAGGCCGACCGCCACTTCGATGCCGAGGTCGCTCGACAGCACCCACGACATGCCGCGCCCGATCGCATACGAATCGACCGGCTCCCACGGCGCGGGCGCCGCATTCAGCTTTTTGTATTCTTCCGGATATTCCTTCAGTCCGGCGATGTACGCGTTCACTCCGTCAGTGTATGCCTGATACACTTCGCACTCGATGGGCTTGCACTGTTCGCTGATTTTTTTCGCCACCTCGGGGAGCTGCGCGATGTGCGTGTTGTAGTCTTCGCCGACGCGGCCCTTTCCGAACAGTTCCGCCATGCGGCCCGTCGTCTGCCTCCGGGTTACGTCCATCTGCCACAGGCGGTCCCGTGCGTGAATGTAGCCCTGCGCGAAGAAAAGGTCGTGCATCGACTCCGCGGTGATGCTTGGTATGCCGTATTTGTCGTACTTCACTGTGACTTCGGCGTCGAGCTGCGGCAGCACGATTTTCTCCGCTTGTTTCTCCTGTGCGAACGCGCTCGCCGAAAAAAGAATTATCGCGACTGCCGCCGCTATCAGTCTTAACTTGTATATTGTCATTATCTCTTTCTCCCTGATTTAAACCGTGCAACGGGGCGGTACGCCCGGAAGCCGGGCCTCAAGTATATTCGCCGCAGCGCCGCGCGTAAAGATAAATCGCTTTTGACGCTTTACGACATCGTTTGTTATTCTATTGGGACATCCCGGGCCGCGCGGACAGCGGGGTCCGGCAAAGATTCGACAGGGGGATCCATCATGAGAGGAATTCGGGCGATTGAAATATTTTGGCGCGTGTTGATTGCCGCGATGCTTTTAGTTTTCGCGGCGGCAGGCGCAAGGGCCGAAGTCGCGGGCGCGAAATGCGACATGCACAAGTCGAACGCGCTGTACGTGGTCGGCTATGCGCATCTCGATACGCAGTGGCGGTGGACTTATCAGGACAGCATCAACACCTACATTCCCAACACGATGTACTTCAATTTCAAACTGCTCGACAAGTATCCCGACTACAACTTCAATTTCACGGGCGCGCGTAGGTACATGATGATGAAGGAATACTACCCTTCGGATTACGAGCGCGTGAAGCAGTACATCGCCGGCGGACGCTGGCACATCTCCGGCTCATCGGTGGACGAGAACGACGCGAATGTCCCGTCGAGCGAGTCGATCGTGAGGCATGTGCTGTACGGCAACAGATTTTTCAACGCTGAGTTCGGCAAGACGAGCGTGGACTTCATGCTGCCGGACTGCTTCGGATTCCCGGCGTCGCTGCCTTCGGCGCTCGCGCACGCGGGGCTCAAGGGGTTCTCGACGCAGAAGCTGGGCTGGGGCTCGGCGGTGGGCGTCCCGTTCAACGTCGGCGTCTGGGAGGGCCCGGACGGCAAGTATGTCGCGGCGGCGCTCAATCCCGGAAGCTACACGAGCGTGATCGACAACGATCTCAGCAACGACAAGATGTGGCTGGACAGGATAAACGACCTCGGCGCAAAGGCGGGTGTTTTCGCCGATTTCAAGTATTACGGGACGGGCGACGTGGGCGGTTCGCCGACGGAAGGCTCGGTGCAATGGCTCGAAAAGGGCTTCGCGGCGGGCGGCCCGGTGTGCTTGGTTTCCGGCTCCTCGGACCAGATTTTCAGGGACCTCACCACGGCGGATGCCGACAAGCTGCCTCGCTACAAGGGTGACCTGCTCCTGAAGGAACATTCCGCGGGTTCTCTCACGTCCGAGGCGTACATGAAGCGCTGGAACCGCAAGAACGAACTGCTCGCCGACGACGCTGAGCGCGTTTCGGTGGCGGCCGACTGGCTGGGCGCAGCGCCGTATCCGTTCGAGACGCTCTACAACGCGTGGCTGTTGCTGCTCGGCAACCAGATGCACGACATTCTGCCGGGCACCGCGGTTCCGAAGGCTTACGAGTTCTCGTGGAACGATGAGGCGATTGTGATGAACCAGTTCGCGGCGGCGCTGGAGAGCGGCGCGGGCGCGATCATCCGCGGCATGGACACGAATGTCGAGGGTGTTCCGGTCGTCGTCTATAACCAGCTTTCGACGGGGCGGGAGGACGTCGTGCAGGTGACAGTGAACTTCCCCGGCGGCGCGCCGAAGTTTGTGCGCGTGTTCGATTCAAAAGGCAAAGAAGCGCCCGCGCAGGTGATCAAATCGGAGGGCGGCACGCTTACGGTGGCGTTTCTCGCGAATCTGCCGGCGGTCGGGTTCAAGGTTTACGACGTGAGAAAAGCCAACGCGCAGTCCGAGGCGAAGACCGGGCTGTCGGTTTCGGAAAATACACTGGAAAACGAATACTATGTTGTGAAAATAAATTCGGACGGCGACGTCGCGAGCGTGTGGGACAAGAAGGCGGGCATGGAAGTGCTTGCGGAGCCCGCGCGGCTTGCTTTCATGGAAGATTCGCCGCGCGACTGGCCGGCGTGGAACATCGACTGGGACGACTGGCAGGCGCCGCCCCGCGCGTACGTCGGCGGGCCGGTGACGATCAAAGTTGCGGAAAAGGGACCGGCGCGCGTGGCGCTCAAAATCATCCGTGAGGCGGAAGGCTCGAAGTTCGTGCAGACGGTGCGATTGTCGGCGGGCACGGCGGGCGCGCGGATCGAGTTCGATTCGGCTGTTGACTGGCGCACTCCGGCAACCTGCCTCAAGGCGACGTTTCCGCTTAAAGCCGCCTCGGACAAAGCGTCGTACAACCTCGATCTCGGCGTGGTCGAAAGGCCGAACAATCACGCGAAGAAGTACGAAGTGCCGTCGCACGAGTGGTTCGACCTGACGGACGCGGGCGGAAAATTCGGCGCGTCGGTTCTCGAAGACAGCAAGTTCGGCTCGGACAAACCGGCGGACAACATGCTGCGGCTCACGCTCGTGCGGACGCCGCGCTGCCGCAGCTATTTCGATCAGGCCACTCAGGATTTCGGCCGCCACAGCATCCTTTACGCACTCGTGCCGCACTCCGGCGACTGGCGTCAGGGCGGCACACAATGGCAGGCGATGCGGCTCAATCAGCCGCCGGTCGCGTTCAGCGTGCCGAAACACGACGGTCTCGGCAAGATGTTCTCGTTCATGTCGGTGAGTTCGCCGCAGGTTGCGGTGCGCGCTCTGAAGAAGGCTGAGGAAGGCGGCGCTGTCATCGTCCGCATTCAGGAACTGGACGGCAAACCGGCGGCCGGAGTCAGGATCGGTTTCGCGGGCAAGATAGAGTCGGCGGTCGAGGTTAACGGACAGGAAGAGAGGATCGGCGACGCGCAGGTGAACGAAGGGGCGCTGATTGTCGATTTCAAACCGTTCGACCTGCGGGCGTTTATGGTGAAACTGACTCCGCCGAAGAAAATAGTGGATCCGCCCGTATCGGAACCGGTCACACTGGCTTACGACACGGTGGCGGCCTCCAACGACGGTGAGAAGAGCGCCGGATTCGACAAGGCCGAACATTCGTATCCGGCTGAGATGCTGCCCGCGACGACAGTGGTGGACGGCATAAAGTTCAATTTCGGGCCTTCGGGCGCGGGTGCAAAGAATGCTCTATCCTGCAAGGGGCAGAAAATTAATTTGCCGAAAGGCAAGTTCAACAGGTTGTACGTCCTCGCGGCGGCAGCGGGCGGCGATGTTAAGGGCGCATTCAAGATAGACGGCAAGTCGTCGGCCATCAACGTGAGCGAATGGACCGGCTACGTGGGCCAGTGGGACAACCGGATATGGAAGACCGACAGGGAAATTTCCGGGCTGAAACCGGCGTTCATAAAACGCGACGAGATAGCGTGGTTCGCGTCGCATGTCCACACCTCGGAAGGCGCGAACATTGCGTATAACTATTCATATATCTTTAAATACAAGCTCGATCTGCCCGCGGGAGCGAAGACGCTGACACTGCCGGACGACGGGCGGATACGGGTGTTTGCCGTCACCGCCGCGTACAACGAGAATGACGCGGCGTCGCCGGCGCAGTTGCTCTACGACAGCTTCGATAAGCCGGTGGACGCGCCGCGTGTCGAGCCCTCCGGCGGAAAATTCAGCGATACGATCAAGGTGATTCTTCACAGGCCGTGGTTCGCGCAGGGTGACGAGCTCCGTTACACAACAGACGGGAAAGAGCCGACCGCTAAGTCCACGCTGTACAAGGGGCCGATCTGGTTGCGGAACAGCGCTTCGTTCCGCGTGCGCGCGTTTTCGGGTGGAAAACCGGTCGGGCTTGAAGCGAAAGCGAAGATAGAAGTTAAGGACACTACGCCGCCCCGCGTCGAGTCGGCGGCCGCGCTGAGTCTCGCGCCGTCCGTCTATGTGAAATTTTCGGAACCGCTCGATAAGGCGTCCGCGGAGAACGCCGCCGACTATAAGGTCAGCGATAACAGCGTCGAGAACGCGGTTTTGCAGTCGGATGGAATGACGGTGCAACTCAACCTCGCGGCGCCGTCGAAGAAGGGAAAGAAATACACGCTGACGGTGAACGGAGTGAAAGACCTCGCGCCGTCGAAGAATTCCGCAAAGGGCGAGAACTTTGAATTCAAGACAGCGTCGCCCGCGCTCTATCTGCGGTTCGCATCGCCGGACCTGCAGGGCAGCATGACGGTGGACGGCATCAACTTCTCCTATCACACAAGAGGCAAGCCGGAGATCGTAAAGGGCAAGTTCGGTCGCGCGATGCGGCTGAACGGCGAGAGCGACTGCCTCGTGATCGACGAGCGGCCGGAGTACGACCCGACAGACGCGATCACCGTCTCCGCGTGGATCAGGCCGGACGATTGGATCGGCAACAGGCGCGTGCTTCAGAAGGGCGACGACGACAATCAGTATAGATTGCTTAAAGAAGACAATAATCTCGTGTTCGATCTGTCCGGAGTCGGCCGGGTGGAAGGCCCGTTGCCGGTACCGGGAATGTGGCACCACGTGGCGGGCACGTATGACGGGCGGACGATGAGGTTGTATATCGACGGGATACGGGTCGATGAGGAGGAAGCTTCCGGGCAAATCGGCCAGACGGGCGATTCGCTGTACATCGGGACGAAGAACGACCACACCGCGAAGGGCGACTATTTCAAGGGCGACATCGACGAAGTTATGATATGGAACTACGCGCTTGCCGGCGAGCACATAAAAGCGATCGCCAAGCAGTCGGAGAATTCAAAATAAGGATATGTATTGCAGGGGCGGGTTTTTGATTTCCGGCCTGCCTGTCTTTTAACGGCGAATATCTGTACGGGCGGCCCTGTGTGGCCGCCCCTGACCACAATAAAAAGGGCGGCCTTCGGGCCGCCCTTTAATTTATTCCATTTTAAAAAGCTTGTTTGCTAATCTTCGACTCCGGCTATGGGCAGCGGGGCGACGACTTCGAGGCCGAGGAACTTCGCGGCGTCGATGAGTGTCTTGCCGACGTGCCCCTGAACGAGGCCGCCGTGATGCGGGAAGTCGGAGAGCAGCGCGCGGTACAGCTTGTCGAAATCCGCCACGCGCACCCATGCGTAACCGCCGGGGGGCGTGCCGGTTGCGTCCACCGATTCGCCTTCCGCGACAAGCAGTTTCCACTTGCCGTCCGGCGTCTCCGCCACACGCGCCATCGTCACCGGCCCGTTCTTGAATTTGCCGTCGAGAACACCCGTCACGAGGTCCGGCGCGCCGCGCAATTTGGTGGTCAGCGCGTTCGGGCGCAGATTGCAGCCGCCCTCGCAGACGCAGGAGGGCTGCACGCCGCAGTGCCACGCCGAGAATATGTCTTTTTCCTTATAGTGCCTGTTGTTCCAGTCCATCAGGATCGCGTTATTTCCGGATGCGAGCGCGAGCATGTGCATCGACAGTGCGCCGAGGATGTCCACCTCGCACGCCACCGGCATGTTGCGCGCCTCGTTTATCATCGCCATTATCGAGCACGAGCAGACTCCGTAGTCGTCCTGCATGCTGTCCCAGCACTGGACCGCCATCGCGTTCATGTTGTGGTTCTCCGCTGTGTCGAGGAGCACCGTTTCGAGCCGCGCGAGCTTTTCGAGGATCGCTTCCGGCACGCCGTCGGTGTTGTACATCGACTTTATAGCGGCGACGGCTTCCGCGACATCGGCGGCGGCGAGAGCGTTTGCTTTGCCGAAAATTTCGGAGAGCGGGATGGGCACCGTGCGGATGCCGAACTTGCGCAGGAGCGAGAGTTCGTCGAACGCGCAGGTCTCGAACGCCATCGGGCGCGGCCCGAACTGGCCGTAAACCGAGCCGCGCACACCGGAGCACACGCTGCACACGGAGGCGAAATTCTTCAGTTCCTCTATGAAAGCGGGGTCCTTCGGCGAGCAGTTGGCGACTTTCGGAAACATGTAGTTCGCCTGCCGCTGCCTGAGAGCGGTCGCGATCGAGAGAAGGCCGCAGAGCGCGTCCCGGCGGTCGCCGGTGTACGTGAGTTCGCCTTCCTCGGTGCAGCCGAATATGAAGATCGGGTTTCCGCCGGCGCCGTCGATTGCGGCTGTCGCGGCGGGTATCTCGTTGCCGAAGTTGACCGCGCCGATGATAACGCCGTTGACTTTCTCGCGCCGGAACAGCGCCGCCGCCGCCGCCGCGTCGTCGAAACTCTCGACGAGTCCGAGCGGCGTCATGTCCTCGTTCGGCACGATAGGCTCGATCCCGGCGGCGCGCATCGCCTCGATCGTTTCCGCGCGGCTTTTCGCCGCAAGTTCCTGACTGAATACGCTTCTGCTTGCAGGTACAAACCCGATTTTTATCCTGTTTTCCATTCCCGCACCGTCCTGAAGTATGGTTTTCCGGCGCCGCCCGCGGGCCCGCGCCGCAAGCGCAATTATAACGCAGCGGGCCCGCGCGAGGAAATCAAATTAAAATTTGAAATGTGTTAAACTTCTGCGTCATTTGACACTTTGTTTCAGTTTTCGGTAATATATTTCCACAGTTAAACAGAAGGGACGTTCTGACCGGAATTGGGACCATTTCTTTTTCCAGCGTTGTTGGTGCTGCTGATATTGTTTATCGGCGGGGCGTTCTTTTCCGGAGTCGAAACGGCGCTCGTTGCGATCAGCAGGCATAAGCTCAAGGTGATGCAGGACGAGCATCCCGAGAAGTCGGAGGCCATCGAGAGCTGGCTGAAGAATCCGAACAGGATGCTGACCACAATGCTGATCGGCATCAACGTCGTCGGCATCCTTTCCGCGATCATCACCGAAAACATAGCCGACCACCTGATTCACCATTACGGGTGGCCGAAGTTCGTCGGCCCGATTATCAGCTTCGGTTTCGTCTCGCTGGTCGTGATCGAGTTCTGCGAGATCATCCCGAAGATACTTGCGTATCACAATGCGGAGCGGTACACGCTGCTGCTGCTCCGTCCGCTGCTTCTGATCGACAAGCTGTTTTCGCCGATCGGCAAAAGCATGGTCTGGCTGGGCAACCTTATAATCAAGGCGTTCGGGGGCAAACCCGGCTCGCCGCAGGGCGCGTACGTCACAGAGGCGGAACTGCTCGGCATGGTTGACTCCGGCGAGGAGCAGGGCGTGATCGACAAGGAAGAGGGCGAGATGATCCGCAGCATCATCGAGTTCGGCGAGACGCAGGTGCGCGAGATCATGACCCCGCGGCCGGACATGCACTGCGTGACCGCGGACATAACCGCCGCGCGCGCCGCACAGTTTATCGAAGAGGCGAAACACTCCCGCATCCCCGTCTATGAGGGCAGCGAGGACAACATAATCGGCATCATCAACTCGAAGGCACTGCTCAAGGCGCTCAAGGAAGGCCGCGACAACGAACCGGTCCGCAACTTCATTCACCCGGCGGATTTCGTGCCGGAGACGAAGATGATCGACACGATGCTGCATTCTTTCCAGAAGAACCACAAGCACATAGCGATAGTCGTGGACGAGTACGGCTCTACCGCCGGCCTCGTCACGCTCGAAGACGTGCTCGAAGAAATCGTCGGCGAAATTCGCGACGAGTACGATACCGAAGAGCCGCTCTACAGGTGGCTCGATCAGGACACGCTGCGCGCGGACGCGCGGATCGACATAGCGGAACTTAACGACGTGCTCAGCTCGGAGTTCCCGGACGAGGGCGACTACGACACACTCGCCGGGCTGATCCTGAACGAGCTCGGCAAAGTACCGAAGGCTGGCGACCGGCTTGCGGTGGACGGCTACGAGATGTCGGTCGAGAAGATGTCGGGCCGCCGCATCGCGAGCGTGGTGATAAAGAAACCCGCGCAGCCCGCGCCCCCGGAAGATGAAGAAGACAAGGAAGAAAAAGAGGACAAGCGATGACCCCGATGATTATCGGTCTGATACTGTTCGGAGTATTCGTCATTTTCGCCGCGCTGATGTACACCGGAAAACTTCCCGCGCTGATCGCGCTTCCGCTGATGGCGGCCGCACTGTTCCTAGTCGGCGGCGCGTTCTATTACAACGTCGGATTCAGATATCCCAACTCGCACTTCCTGCTGCTTGCGAAGGAATTCATGCGCGTCGTTATAGAGGAAGGAATGCCGAGACTGTGGACGTACATCATCACGGTCGTGCTCGGCGCTACACTCGCGGAAATCCTCAAGGAGAGCGGCGTGTCGAAGACGATCATCCGCTGGGCGTCCGAACTCGGCGGCGACAACAAGGCCGTGATGTGCATACTTCTCACTGCGGCCACCGCACTTCTGTTCACCTCGCTCGTCGGACTCGGCTCGGTCATCATGGTCGCGTCAATCGTGCTCCCGATTCTGATCGGCATCGGCGTGCAGCCCGTCGTGGCGGGCAGCCTTTTCCTTTTCGGGATGAGCCTCGGCGGCGCGTTCAACCCGGTCAACTGGCAGTTCTACATCGACATCATGTCGAAGAGCGGCGGCGTGGCGGCGGCGGAAGCGCAGAACCAGCTCCTGCGATTCGTATTCCCGTTCTCGCTCGTTTTCATCGTCGTGCTCGTCATTTTCATCCTGCTGAACGCGCGGAAGGGCTACTCGTCGTTCTGGGCGGCTACGTCTAAATCAAAAGATAAGAAATCGAAGGGCAAAAACGAAAAACCGGCGGGCTTCTTCGCCGTGCTGACGCCTCTTGTTCCCATCGTTCTCATACTCGGATTCAACATCGGGAGCCGGTTCATCGGCTGCTCGGGCGCGGCGTGCGAGGCGTACGGCTCGTACGGGCGCTGCCTGCTGTTCGGCAGCGGCTACATGTTTCCGATCAACACGGCGTTGCTGATCGGCATACTATACGGACTGTTCGCGACAGGCCGCGGCCCGAACGGCCGCATGCAGAAGCTCACGAAATCGATCTTCGACGCCGTTGCGGCTTCCGCGCCTGTGGTCGCCATCATCATCGGCATAGGAATGATTATCCGCGTTGTGTGGGACCCCGCAGTCGGCACATATATGGAGCCGCTGCTGAGGAAAGTCATCCCGACAACACCGGTTTTATACGTCGTTGTGTTCTCGGTTCTCGCGCCGCTCGCGCTATACCGCGGGCCTCTGAACGTCTGGGGGATGGGCATCGCGCTCGGCGGAATCATGATCGGCACGAAAGTGCTGCCGCCGGTGGCGGTCATGTGCGCTCTCTATTCGGTGGGGATGATTCAGGGCGTGAGCGATCCGACGAACACGCACAACGTCTGGATCGCGGGCTTCCTCGGCGAGGACGTCCAGAAGTTTACGAAAAAGACGATCCTCTATACATGGGCGCTCGCGGTGTTCGGCCTCATTCTCGCCGCCGTGATGTACCTGATGAAATAATAGAGCGTTTGGCCCGCAGTTTTTATATCTTCACTACCTCGAACTCAAATCCGGCCGGTGATACGTGCCCGAGTATGAAGTGGTGGTAATTGTTTCCGATGTCGTCACCCACCGCACCGCCCGCGCCGCCTGAAACGATGTATTTCACGCCCCCGACTTCGTAGTAGCCGTAATGGTGCTCGTGGCCCATCATCACCGCGGTCACCTTGCCCGCTTCAACAATCGACCTGAACCTTTCCGAGTTGTGCAGCGGCGTCTTGTAATATTTCGGGTTCAGATAGTCCGGCGGCCGGTGCATGATGACGAATTTTTTAAGGTCGGTCTTCACCGCGTTTTCGAGGAAAACAAACGCTTCCTCCGGCATGTCGAACGCGGCGTTGTTTAGGAAAATGAATCGCGCGGGTCCGGCATCGAAATAAAAGTAATCGTCTCCGAATCGCTTCTTCCATTCAACCTGATTGTTATAGTCTTCGAATGCGGTGTCGTGATTGCCCATCGCGGCGATGATCGGCACTTTGAATTTCGCGAACGCGTTTTTCATCGCGCCGAAATTGGCGGTGTTGCCGACCTGCACGTTGTCGCCGCCGGTAAGCACGAAGGCCGGCTTAATCTCATTTGCCTTCTTCGTAATCGTGCTCACGGCGCCTTTGTCGTCGAACGGTATGTGGAGATCGGAGATAAAAATAAAGGTGAGCGTGCCGGTGGCCGGAACCGGCGCTATGCGTGCGATCTGTTTCTTGTTCCATTCGAGAGACTTTGCTTTCTCGGTCTGAGCCGAGCAGGGCCGCGCGCCGGACGCGAGGAGCGCCAGAACCGCCAGCGCGGTCGCAATCGCAACCGGCGCGAATCTTCTGTTCCCGTTTGTCATTATATTAACTCCTTGCCGCCGAAGATTTCAGAATTCTTTCACGCTTCGACTTTGAATTTGATTTCCGCTTTCCGGCCTGCGTATTCCGCCGCAACGGTGACGCCGCCCGGGCTGCCGCCTGTGAAAATGTTTCCTGACTCGATCCGCCCGTCGCCGGACACAACTTTGAGCGTGGGTTTGATCGCCAGCAGTCGGTTCTCCGCGACTCCGTTCACGATCAGCGGCGTTTCGACTCCCGCATAAACCGTCTCCGGCGTTTCGCAGAACTCGATCCGCTTTATCTCGCTGTCGTCGAAATACGAAAACAGCCTGTATTCGCGGATTCCTTTGTCATCTATGAAAAAGTGAGCGAAATTCACGTCGCGGTCTTCCGTCGAAGACGCTTTCGAGCCGCCGCCGCCGCCGAGCCGGTAGTGAATCAGACCGTCGATCTCCTGTCTGTCCGCCGAATGAAGATGTCCGAACATGATGTACTCGACTCCGGATTTCCTGAAGAGATCGACCATTTTGTCCACTTCCGCTTTCCGTTTCTCCGGCGGTGTCCTTTGCAGGTATTGCGGATCGAGCATGCTTCTGTTTCCGAACATCGGAAAGTGGAAGAAAACGAACCTGTGCCGCGCCGGTTCGGCGAGTTTCTTTTCGAGCCAGTTCCATTGCGCGTCCGGCTTTCCTTCGGACATCACGAGTGTCGCGTTGTTGAATTTCTGTGCGTTATCGAGGAAAAGGAACTGCGCCTCGCGCGCTGTGAATCCGTAGTAAAGCTTTCCGAGATGCTGTTTGTATAAATTGGTTGACAAATAGCTATCGTGATTGCCGATGGTCGTGAAGAGCGGTACGCCGAGCAGCGCGTCCTTCTGTTCGAAAACCGCCCACTGCGCCGCCTCATCGACGTCGATAATATCGCCCGCATCCGCCGCGAAATCCGGCCGCCGTGCGTTTATCTGATCGATTATGCGCGGGAAGTGTTCCTCCGCGAGGTCCGCGCCCAGATGCGTGTCGCTGACCGCGATGAAATTCAGCGTCTCTCCTCGGGGCGGGACATATTCCGTCGTTAGTTCGGCCTTTCCGATCTTCGCGACCGGCAGGCTCGTGCGGATTTCTTTTTCGGACCTGACGATTCCGCCGAAACCTTCGCCGTTGATCTTCAGGAGCTTGCCGTGCACGTTGTTTATGATGACTTCGAGGTGTTCGGGCGCGCCGTCTTTCGCGGTAATTCTGATTTTTGGTTCGAGGGACAGCGCTCGCATTGTCACCGAATCCGGACTGTCGAGTTTTACGAATGCGCCTTCCGCCTCGATCGAGTAGCCTTTGCCCTCCGCGCGCGCGATCAGCGGTCTCGCTGTGTCGAACGCCGCCCCGGCGAAAAGGCCTAGCCCGGCGCAACCCGCCAGTTTCATGAATTCCCGTCTTGTCATTGGTAATCGAGACATGAGATTCTCCCTCATCGCGCCCGCTGTTCCCGCTCTTCGTGCCCGGTTCTTAACTATACCACTATAATGATCTCATTAAAAAACGTAAAATTTGTTTTTTTCACTTCATTATATTACAATAAGCGAACCTGAAATTCGGGTGGTGCTCTCGGTATGTCTGACATAGATGAATTCAGGAATTTGATCCGGACATTACGTGGGGAGAACGGTTGCCCGTGGGACAAAAAGCAAACTCTCAAAACGCTTGTGAAGTATATAAGGGAAGAATCGGCGGAGGTGGCTGAAGCCGTCGAGTCCGGCACGGACGCGGACGTGTGTGAGGAGCTCGGAGATGTTTTGCTTATCGTCACCATGATGGCGCAGGTGGCCGAGGAAGAGGGCCGCTTTTGTTTCGATGATTGTGTGCGTTCGATATCCGAGAAGATAGTCCGGCGGCATCCGCACGTGTTCGCGGAGCGGGCGGACCTCACGGATAAGGAAATAATTGCCAACTGGGAAAAGATAAAAGAAGCGGAGAAAAGGGAAAAGGCGGGCGGATGATAGTACGAATCGGAGAAGGCGACTGCGCGAACGTCGATTTGCTCGGGCTGAAGGGCGCTGGGCTGTGCGAGATCGCACGCCTCGGACTTTCGACGCCGCCGGGGTTCATCATCACCGCGGATGTCTGTCGCGAGTTCTACGAACTCGGCCGCACGATGCCCGCGTGGCTCCCCGCCGAAATCAGGGCCGGAATCGAACGCCTCGAAGCTGAGACCGGCCGTACGTACGCGAGCGGCCCGAAGCCGCTCCTCGTTTCAGTGCGCAGCGGCGCGGCCATACCGATGCCGGGCATGATGGACACGCTTCTCAATCTCGGCCTCACCGGGGCCACGTTCGAGGCGCTTCTCGCCGAGACGGGCGATGAAAAATTCGCGTGGGACTGCCGATGCCGTTTCGTCCGCATGTACGGCCAGATCGTTCTTGGGATAGACGGCCGCCTGTTCGATCAGGCGCTGCACATACATTTCGAGCGCTCGGATGCCGGTTCGATCAACGAGCTCAGCGCCGAGCAACTAAGGAAACTGCACGACAACTTCCTCACGCTCGTGGACAAGTCGAATAAGGGGAAGATTCCGGACGACCCGTTCAAGCAGATGGAAACCGCCGTGGAGGCGGTTTTTTTATCGTGGAACAGCCCGCGCGCGCGCGTCTTCCGCAATCTGCGGCGCGGCCCCGAGGCGGACGGCACGGCGGTCGTCGTTCAAGCGATGGTGTACGGCAACCGCGGCACGAACTCCGGCGCCGGCACCGCAACCACGCGCGACCCGATCATGGGCTCCAAGCGGCTGTTCCTCGAATTTCTCGCAGACTCGCAGGGCGAGGAAATCCGCGAGGGTATGCGCGCGCCGATGTCGGCGGCCGACCTCAAAGCGGAGATGCCCGGCGCGTACAACGAACTCGTCGCGGCCGCGGACGCTCTCGAAAAGAAATACCGCTCCGTTCAGGAGATCGAGGTCACTGTCGAGGATGGCAAACTGTACCTTCTCCAGACGCGTCCGGCGGACTGCACCACGCAGGCGACGATCAAATCGTCGGCGGATATGGTCGCGGAGGGATTGCTCACACGAAATGACGTGCTCCTCCGCATTGACCCGGAGAGCCTCAGGCAGATTCTGCACCGCTACATCGACCCGAACGTGCAGGTGAGGAACCTCGTGCGCGGCGTCGCGGTGTCGCCCGGCGCGGCGTCCGGTCTCGTCGCGTTCAGCACCAAGGAAGTGCTCGCGCTCAAGGAGCAGCATAAGGAAGCCATACTCGTCCGGCCGGACACGCGGATGGAGGACGCCGAGGGCGTCGAGGCCGCCGACGGCATTCTGCTTTCGAGAGGCAGCCGCACCAGCCACGCGGCGGTGGCCGCGCGCAGGATGGGAAAACCCTGTGTGGCGGGCTGCTCCGGCATGATGATAGACCTCGAAAACAGAAAATTCACAGTGGGCAACTCGACCGTGAAGGCGGGCGACGTGATAACGATCGACGGCGGGACGGGCCGCGTGTTCTCGGGCACGGTCCCGATGGTCAAGACGACAATCAGCGACGAATTCCGCGAGTTGCTTTCGTGGGCGGACGAGGCCCGCACGCTCCGCGTCTATGCGAACGCGGACACGCCGGAGGACGTCAAGCGCGCCATCGAGTTCGGCGCAGAGGGCATCGGGCTCGCGCGCACCGAATCGATGTTCATGGCCGGCGACCGGCTTCCGCTCATGCAGACCCTCGTCCTCGCGGACGACGAGGCGGAACAAAAGAAAATGCTCGCCAAGCTCCAGCGCATCCAGCGCGAGGACTTCATCGAGATATTCAGATACCTCAACGGCAGGCCGTCGGTGTTCCGGCTGCTCGACCCGCCGCTCCACGAGTTCATCCCCGACGTCGAGCCGCTGATGAGCGACGTCTATGACATGCGCTCGCATTTCGCGTCCGGCGAGGCGGCGCAGCTCAAGGAGATTCTTCTCCGCAAAGTTCTCTCGCACCGCGAAGTGAATCCGATGCTCGGGCTGCGGGGCGTGCGGCTCGCGATCCTGCGTCCGGAGATCGTCAGGATGCAAGTGTCGTCGGTTTTCGAAGCGGCCTGCGAGGTTTCAGACGAAGGATCGGAAGTGCGGCCGAGCATCATGGTGCCGCTCGTCGGTCACGTCAACGAATTCCGCCGCATCCGCGCGATCATCGACGAATCGGCGCAGACGGTGATGGAAAAACGCCGCAGGACGATCGAGTACAGAGTGGGCGTCCTCATCGAGGTGCCCCGCGCGGCGCTCATCGCCGCCGACCTCGCGCGCGTCGCCGACTTCTTCTCGTTCGGCACGAACGACCTCACGCAGACTACCTTCGGCCTCTCGCGCGACGACTCCGAACACAAGTTCCTCATCAACTACCTCAACCAGCGCATACTCGACGCCAACCCGTTCGAGGTGCTCGACCGCGACGGCGTCGCGCGTCTCATCCGCATCGCGGTGGACGACGGTCGCGCGGCGAAGCCCGACCTCGAATTCGGCCTCTGCGGCGAGCACGGCGCGGACCCGGACACAATCAGTTTCTGCCACGAGCTCGGCATCCACTACGTGAGCTGCTCTCCGTATCAGGTGCCGATCGCGCGCCTCGCCGCCGCTCAGGCCAGAATCCGCAGCGAAAAAGATTAATCGCGACGAATCGTTTTTGAGTTGATATTTATCCCGTCCGAATAATTTATTTTTTGCTTGACACCGCCTACCTTTTGCGGTAGTACAAATACCAAAAACGGTAGCGACAAAAAAACAAAGACGGAGGGAGCGAAATGAAAAGAAAAGGCACTAAACACACAACGGGAGTAATAAAGGTACCGGATGCCCCGTTTGGCTGGGGAAATGCGGAGGTGTGTAATGCACCCGGAGAGAAGGATACGTATTACGTGAATGCAATGGGGACAAGTTATTTAACACTTGAGGAGGCTGGGAGAAAACTTTGGAAATTGCCTTGAGGGAGGTGAAATATGAAATATTTGAAAAAGGGCATTAAAGCTTTTGTTAAAATTTTGCTTCTAATTATCATCATACCGATTTTCTTACATGCGGGATTTCTTTTCGTACAGTCGTTCATGAGGACATGCAGTATATATACGACCGTGGAGCCGCTTGAATATGCGGCGAACGATTTCATGGCCAAATACGGCAACAGGTATTTCGCATTCGATCTGATTTACTATTTCAAGAAAGAGAGAGAGCCTTTTTTGCATGAAGAGGCGAATCACGATATTGTACTTGCTAAATTAGTTAGAAGATATCCCGACATGAATGAACTATATCTTGGCGCGATGGTGGACGCGATTCTCGATAAAAAGACATCAAATTATAACAGGGTAAATTTGATTTACATTCTGGAGAGGCATACAGGGATTGATTTTACGGGATGTCATAATATTCCGGGGATTGAGTATGAATATCTGAAGCCTTATACCAAAAGCATGTTGTAATGCAACAAACAGCATGCTATGATACCTTCAAA
>CAYPEK010000048.1:0-12798 GCA_964409645.1 uncultured bacterium
CATTTCTAAAATTCTGTTATGCGGAATCATAGCGCTTAACTTTCTCACCGCCGATGCGGCTGTCTCCGAATTGCGCGCGGGAGCTTCATCCGTGGAGGCATCTCCGGCAAAAACAACCGGCTCCAACCTCGCGGGCTACCAGCCTCGCAAATCGGACGGAGTTCACGACCCGATTACCGCACGATGCTTGGTTTTGGACGACGGCGAGACAAAAATGGCCATCGTTACATACGATCTGATCGGAGTTTTTTACTCAGACATTCAAAAAATAGCCTCAGCGGCATCCGAAGTTTCCGGGGTGCCGGCAGACAATATCCTCATCCACTCGATTCACACTCATTCCGGTCCCGATACGATGGGAATCTGGGGCGGTGCCCCCAAATCATATAAAAAGATACTATCCGACGCCACATCGCAATGCCTCGCGAACGCCTCTTCATCCATGAAGCCCGCCACTGCCGTTTTCGCGTCCGGGGAAGTGGAAGGTTTCAACATTAACAGACGCCATCCCGAAAACGGGCTGCCCGACAAAAATCTGTCGGTAATGGAACTTCGGGACAACGATAACAAAACGATTTCGGTTTTGGTGAATTTCGCTTGCCATCCGGTTGTACTTGGCGGGGACAACCCAAAAATTACAGCGGATTACGTGTATTTCGCAAGAAAAAAGCTCGAAGACGATCTCGGCGGCACAGCATTATTCGTGACGCGCGACATCGGCGACGCGAATCCGCCGGCAATACATGATGATGTGTATGAGCGGAAAGAAGGAACGTTCGAGATGGCCGAGAAAATCGGTTCGGGAATCGCTTCCGAGTCGGAGAAACTCATCAAATCGGCGAAACCGGCACCAACAAAAATCCGGATTGTAAAAAAGCAAATAGAAATCCCTGTGACCAACCCGCAATTCCAAGGTCTGATAAAAGGCGGACTTATAAAACGGGAACTCAAAAACGGCAACGGGATTTCCGCCGTCGCCATAGTCGATTTCGGCCCGGCGCAAATTCTTACATTCCCCGGAGAAGCTTCGTCGCCACTCGGCAAAACAGCCTCCAATTTTCTCCCGGGGCCGGTCAAATTCCTGTTCGGACAGACTTTCGACGAAATCGGATACATTATTCCGTTATCCGAATGGGATGGAAAAAGATACGAAGAGTCAATGAGCCTAGGTCAGGGAACAGCGGCGTTGCTCGAAAATATTTACGCGGAACTATCGACATCGTTATTCAATGCGGATCGTTAATCTTCACCACCGCGATACTTGCCTGAGACCAGCGCACAAAGCTACAATTCATTAACGATCGACTTGTGAAAGGACTTAAATTTATGGCAAATGAGAAAAAATCGGCTCTCGATATTTTTAAGAAGAATAAAATGCCTCTGATAGCAAGTCTGCCTAAAAACAATGCGGAACTCGCAGCGGCCGCGGAGGCCGGCGGGGCCGACATGCTCAAAGTTCACCTCAATGTCGAACACGCGGCAAGCGGCACTCATTTCGGCTCACTCGATGAGGAACGCGGCAACATAGAAGCGATTCTGTCGGCGGTGAAAATTCCGGTGGGAATCATGCCGGGCGCAGCAAAAACAGCCTCTTTTGACGAAATGCTCGAACTCGAAAAACTCGGCATAGTCTTTTTCGATATCTATACAACCGACATGCCCACTGAGTATCTGAAGCTAAAGAGAATGGAGCCGATGGCCGCGCTCGGCGCGGGATGGGAAAGCTGGGAACCGAAATCGTTGAGTTCTCTCGGTGTCAAAATGCTCGAAGCATCAGTGGTAAATCACGAAGAATATGGAACTAAGCTTGCGATGTCGGACCTGATAACATATTCTTTCATTGCCGAAAAGTTTAAGGGATCGGTTATCGTGCCGACTCAGAAAGCAATAAAGCCGGAAGAGGTTGCAGCTCTGTACAAAAGCGGCGTCAGAGGACTGATGATAGGAAAAATCGTTGCTGGAGACTCACCGGCGACGTTTGAAGCAGCGGCGAAAAAATTCGCGGAAGAAATCGCGAAGCTGTGAATTCGAAAGTGTCGATCAAACTAAACGGAGTTAATTAACGAAAGATAAAATCGATGTACCCGATATTCTTTACAATAAATAAATTCCACGTGTTCTCATATTCAATCGGCCCGCTATACATCCACGCTTACGGAGTGATGCTGGCGGTCTCATTTCTCGCGGGCCTGCTCCTTCTGATCCGTGAAGGAAAAAAGGTCGGCTTTTCGTCGGAAGACATGATCGACCTCACGATCTACATCATAATATTGAGCATAATCGGCGGGCGTATCATGTACGTGCTGCTGTCGATGGACGAATACTCCTCGCAGCCGCTAAGCGCTCTCAAAATTTACGAAGGCGGCCTCTCATACCACGGTGGAGCCATCGGCGGCTTCATTGCGGCGTTTCTCTACGCATGGCGAAAAAAGATAAACGGCTGGAAACTTGTCGATACGGGAATTCCGGCGCTCGTTCTCGGAGCCGCGATCGCACGATGGGGTTGTTTTCTCAACGGATGCTGCTTCGGACACGAATGGCACGGCCCTTGGTCTGTCATTTTTCCGGCTTTAGGCGACCACCTTCCAAGACATCCGGCACAGTTATACGACTCGGCTCTCAACCTGCTGCTTCTCGTGATTCTGTTCCAGCTTAAAAAACTGAAGAAAAAAGAAGGCGACATGTTCGCGTTCTATTTGATGGGATTTGCAGTCCTGCGATTCACAACAGAAATTTTTAGAGCCGGCGCTACCGGCAAGGCATTTATTTTCTCATGGCTTACGGAAGCACAGGCCGCCAGTTTTCTGATATTTGCGGTAGGCCTAGCCATTTTCCTTCTCAAGCCCGGAAAAATACACGGAACGATATCCGTTTCGCCGGCGCCAGCCGCCGCCACAGTTCAAAGCGATAAGAAAAACAAGCCGAAAAAATCCGCCGATGAACCCGTAAAGAAAACCAAGCGAAATAAGAGGTGAGAAGCTTGGTTTCATCGCCGGGAAACGAAGTTACGGATCAAAATCTCCACGAAGAGGATATACATTCCGAAGTAACTTTGGATTTGCGCGTGGAAGCAGACGGGCAGCGAATCGATCTGTTCATCAGCCGCTTGCCGGACATCAGCATTTCCAGAACCCACGCGCAACGACTCATCAGCGCCGGAGCGGTTACTCTTAACGAAGCGCCCGTAAAGCAAAGCCGTAAAGTCCATGCCGGAGAAATATTGAAGATCGTCTTTCCCCCCCTCGAAACGGAAGACGTGCTTCCGGAGGCGCTGCCGATTTCGGTCATCTATGAAGACAATGATTTGATTGTTGTTAATAAGCAAAAAGGCATGGTCGTGCATCCCGCCCCTCACCTGTCTTCCGGAACTCTGGTTAACGCCCTGCTCCATCACTGCGGCGACAGCCTCAGCGGGATCAACGGCGTCCTCAGGCCGGGAATCGTCCACAGATTGGATAAAGACACTTCCGGGCTGATAATAGTGGCAAAGAACGACGCCGCGCATACCGACATCGCAAATCAGATCAAAGAACGAACCATCGTGAAAAAATATACCGCCGTGCTGCACGGCCGGATCGAAAAAGATAAAGAAACAATCAAAACTCTCATCGCAAGAAATCCGAAAGACAGAAAGAAAATGGCAGTGACGGATAAATACGGAAAAGAGGCAATAACGGAGTATTCCGTATCGGAACGTTTCAGCCGGTTCACAGTCATAGATATAACGCTCCACACCGGACGCACGCATCAGATACGCGTTCATGCGGCACACATCGGACATCCTGTGGCCGGAGACCCTGTTTACGGCGGCATTAAAATGCGCGGCGACGATTTATCGGTTGCCGTACGGCAAAACTATCAAACCGCGCTTGCCGGACTAAAAGGCCAAGCGCTGCATTCGAGAGAAATCACATTCAAACACCCGAAATCCGGAAAAGTCATGACATTTACCGCGCCGTTGCCGCCGGACATATCGGAATTTCTGGATTTTTTGCGAAGAGGCATCAATGATGAAATTTGAACTGCAAGCGACAAGCGGAAACGCACGCGCGGGCCGCGTTACTCTTCCGCGCGGTACATTCGATACGCCTGTTTTCATGCCTGTCGGCACACAAGCCACGGTTAAGTCTCTTTCACCGGAGGACATTCGCAATACAGGCGCCCGTGTGATTCTTTCCAACGCCTACCATCTTTATCTTAGACCCGGTCACGAAATCATCGAGAAGCTCGGCGGCCTCCACAAGTTTATGTCGTGGGACGGATTGATTCTCACCGACAGCGGAGGTTATCAGATATTCAGCCTTAAGGAACTTTCAAAACTTACTGTGGAAGGCGTGTCGTTCAGATCGCACATTGATGGTTCCGAACATTTCATCAGACCCGAAGACAGCATGGCGATACAGCGCGCGATCGGGGCCGACATGGTGATGGCTCTCGATGAGTGTCCGCCCGGCGGCGCCGACAGAAAGAAAGTTGAAGAGGCGGTCAAACGCACTTCCGACTGGTTGCGCAGATGCAAGAACGTTCAATTGAAAGATCATCAGACTCTTATCCCGATCGTTCAGGGCGGAGTGATTCACGATCTTCGAAAAATGTCCGCCGAATCGATAATGGAGCTGGGATTTTCGGCTCATGCGATAGGCGGGCTCAGCGTGGGCGAAGAACGGAACGCCATGATGGACGCCGTCGAATACACGGCTTCTATTCTTCCGAAGAACGGACCGAGGTATCTGATGGGAGTCGGAATGCCCGAAGACATCCTTGACGCAATCGAGCGCGGAGTGGATATGTTCGACTGCGTTCTGCCGACAAGGATGGCCCGGAACGGCGCCGCGTTCACGACCGCGGGCCGCGTTAACATGAGAAACGCAGCTCATAAGTTAGACGACTCACCTCTCGATCCGGACTGCGACTGCTATACGTGCCGCAACTTCACTCGTGCGTACATCCGGCATCTTTATGTGGCCGGAGAAATTATGGCCGCCCGTCTTACAACCTTTCATAATCTGTACTTTTATGCTAAAATGGTCGCGCTCGCGAGACAGTCTATAATCGACGGGCGCTTTATTGAATTCAAATCGGGCTTTTTAGTCCGTTACACAGAAAAGGGAGAAGAATAATGTTTAAATCGCTGTTAACTTTTTTACTGTTACTGCCATGCACAATCGTGAACGCGCAAGTTGCAAATCCGGCCGCGCCATCATCATCAGCACCTCACTCATCACCTGCTTCACCATTGAATCTTAAAAGTTCCGCGAATCTCTACCAATACGGAATGATCGCCGTAATGGTTTTGATATTCTACTTTCTGCTTTTCCGCCCGCAGCGAACTCAAATGAAACAAAGGCAGGAAATGTTAAGCGCTCTCAAAGTCGGAGACAAGATCATCACAAGCGGCGGTATCTACGGCGAAATAGTCGAGATCAAAGATAAAAGCGTTCGCGTTAAAATCGCAAAGGATGTTATCCTGAGAATGGACCGGAGCGGGATTCAGAGTAAAACCACTCAAGGTAATGAGTAAATTCGCGAATCAGTTATTAGGATTGCGCATTACAATTTAAATGTACGGTAGTTCTGATTAATGGCAAAACCAACGGTTGTCAAACAGGAAGGGATAAATCCTCTCGGCATTATAGTAGCCCTGTTGATTTTTTGCCTAGCGGGACTCGGCATAGTTCATTCGGCATCGAAGCAAACCGCAACCAAGATGCCCGATATTCAGCCAAAAAATGCGGCTCAGGCACACACGCCTCAAAATATCGATCTTTCCACTCCCGCCTCAGAAGACCCACAGGCCCGCATTAATATTGACAAGAAAATTAATATCAGAAACGTCGAAAGTCGAACCGAAAGAAAGACTCAAAAGAAAAAAATCAACAATTATCCCGACAGAACCTTTGTAGTAGAACAGAAAGCAGAACGGAAAAAAGCCGTTGTACCGGCAACTGTATCATCCGCATCGGTTATCAAAATAGAGCCTACTCAGCCTAAACCAAGACTTGTGACTGCAAACGAGCTCAACAATCTCGAATCGGCAAAAGCAGCAACGTCCGTCCAGAAAATCGATACAAAGTCGATTGGCGGAAAAGCGATTCCTTGGTATTCGGTAAGAGTGGGTTACACCGACAGCAAGGTGCGTGCCGACATACTGCGCGATGTTCTGGCGCAGCAGGGTTTTGTCAAAGCGGAAACGAAGAAATCGGACGACGGCAATTACTACGTTTCTCTCGGCGATTACATGTTCCGATATCAGGCCGAGGACTTAGCTTCAACGATAAGAGAAAAAACCGCCATGGAACCGCAGATTCAGGAAAAAACTGTTGCTAAATAGCGCATTTGCGGATTTATCACATATAAATTGAGGTTCAACAGTGGAAAAAGATACATACGATGTAATTATAGCAGGCGCGGGACCCGCCGGACTTACGTGCGCGCTGTATTGCGCGAGAGCCGGCTTGAGCGTCGTCTGCCTCGATCGAGGGATGTTCGGCGGCCAGATGACGACAACAGAATGGATAGATAATTATCCCGGTTTTCCGGAAGGTATCGGAGGCAATGAACTAGGCGAAATCATGATGAAGCAGGCACAACGCTTCGGCGCGGAAGTGACCTACGGAAACATTTCCTCCGTACCCTCAGGACGCGACGCGGAAGGAATCATCAACGTAAATACTGACGATGGGATTTTGAAATGCCGCGCTTTCGTGATTGCAACCGGAGCCGCCCCCCGCGAACTCGGAGTCCCCGGCGAAAGTGATCTCCGCGGACGAGGCGTATCATATTGCGCCGTCTGCGACGGATTCTTCTTCAAGGATCATGAAGTTTGCGTGGTCGGCGGAGGCGATGCAGCCGTCGAGGAGGCTGTTTATTTAAGTAATCTGTGCAAAAAGGTTACGATAATCCACAGGAGAGACAGGCTTCGAGCCGCTAAAGCCGCGGAGGATTCGGCACGCTCCCGCTCTAACATTGAGTTTGCCTTCAATTCGCAAGTACTCGAAGTCTTGGGAAATGAGAGTGGGGTTACAGGGGTACGAGTCGCTGATGTTGAATCTAAAAGCGAACGTGAAATTCCATGTACCGGCATTTTCTTTTACGTTGGTATTCTCCCGGCAACCGATACCTTCAAAGACATCGTCAAGACTGACGACCGAGGATTTATCGTTACGAATGAAGACATGGAAACATCGGTGGAAGGAATATATGCGGCGGGCGACGTGAGAAGGCCAAAGAACAGACAGGTTTCGACTGCGGTCGGCGATGGTGCGACAGCGGCGCTATCGATAGAACGAATCTTGAACGAACAACCAGACAGATTTCGATGATCAGAACAGAGCCCACAATCACGGAGAAAAAACAATGAGCGAACTTAGAGAGCAGATTGAAAAAACGGTCGCGGCGATACGTGAGAAAACTTCATTTAAGGCTCCAACCGGCATTATCCTCGGCACGGGCCTTGGCTCGATAGCGGACGAGATCGAGAAAGAAACGGTTATTCCTTATGAGGAAATTCCGGGCTTCGCGAAACCCACGATCTTCGCTCACGAGGGCAAGTTGCTGTTCGGCAAACTTGGCGGCAAGCCTGTGATAGCCATGCAGGGCCGGTTCCACTTCTACGAAGGTTTCACGCCGCAGCAGGTTACTTTTCCGGTAAGAGTTCTAAAAGCGCTAGGCATCGACACGCTCATCGTTTCCAACGCAGCGGGAGGCGTGAATAAATTCTTCAGAGCCGGCGATCTCATGATTATCGCGGATCACATCAACATGATGGGATTCAATCCTCTGATAGGTCCAAATGACGATAAGCTCGGCCCCCGCTTCCCGGATATGTCTGAACCTTATGACAAGGTATTGATAGGCAAAGCGGAAGAAATAGCGCTTCAGGAAGGCATCCGCGCGCACCGAGGCGTTTATATATCGGTTACAGGCCCCAACCTTGAAACCGCCGCCGAATATAGAATGTTCATCAATATCGGCGCGGACGCCGTCGGGATGAGCACGGTCCCTGAAGTTATTGTTGCAAAACATTCCGGGCTCAGAGTTTTCGGAATATCCGTCATTACGGACATGTGTATTCCGGACACGTTAAAACCGGCAAAGATAGAGGACATAATTAAAATCGCCTCGGAAGCAGAACCGAAACTTACAAAACTGATACTTCGTTTGGTTTCGGAAATGTAATCAACGCTCGCGCAATTTTTTTGTCAATGGACTATTTTATTCCAACAAATTTGCGATTTATTTTCCTGTCATTGTTGTTGTGGAACAACAAAAATACATATATTATGGATAATATATACAAATGGGATTTTTATGGTTCATTTTTCAAAAAGACCTAAAGAATTTTCGGGGTGATATTTATGAGAAAATTATTAGTCTTTTTCCTTCTGACAATCGTCGTTTTCGCCATACCTGCCCTCGCTGACGACTTCACGGCAAGAGTTAACATCACTCTTGAAGACGGAACGATTATGATTTACGCCGGAAGCAAGCAAGGTGTGAATATCGGAGATGAATTTGATGTATCAAGAGCAGGTTCGAAAGTAGGCCACATCAGAGTCGTTCGTGTTAAGGAAATGTTTGCGTACTGCGAAATCATGGACGGAACGGCGCAGGAAATGGACATCGTTTCAAGAACATTCACGGCGCCTCCCGGAGCGACCGAACCATCTAAACCGGCGGCAAAAAAAGAAGAGGCATCATCTCAACCAGATACCGGATCATCAACAGCGGTTGCGGGCAATACGGGCGGCGCGGAAGAAATGAAAGGCACTTCTAAACGACGCGAACAGGCGAAGAAAGACTCGGGAGAAAACAGCAGCGAATCGACAGCCGAGGAAAAGCCAAAAACTAACGAGGATAAACCGGCCAAGGAAACTGAAAAAGCAAAAAACAGCGGGGACAAAGAAAAAGAATCGAAGGAAGATGCTTCAAAAGTTGCGGTGAAGAAAAGAGGCCTTTCTCCAATCGGAGCAACTCATCCCACAGCATTTGGACTAACAGGTTCGATTTTCACGCCGTCAGCCAATACTAATTTGAAAAACTCAGGAGCAGCTCTTATATATTTTTCGAATTCATCGGAAAAAAGAAATGAACAAAGAGATTCCGGCATAGGCTACAATTATTCCTCCGGTGACGTCGAAGCGGCATTCATGTATATAAAGAACGACATTACATCGAACAGTGTCAGCTACGACGGAAATTCGACCGCATTTTCTTTCAAGTTCCAACTTCCCATGTCAAAGCCCCCTTCTTTTCTAAAGAAATTCACAGACATCAGATATGCCGCCGGACTTCAATACTTCAATGAAAGTATAGAAGATGCCAGCGGTAACGATCTCGGAGGCAAGGTAAACAGATTTTTTGCAGTCGCCACCACAAGCTTCATGAGAGGATTCGCCAACTTCGCGCTATACACTCAGACCGGAGACCTTCTCGAAGACTCCGATTACAAAGGAATCGGCATCATGGGAAGTTACGAATATCCTCTCGCATTCGGAGACAAAAACAAAGAGCAAATGTCACTCATTTTCGAAGGCGATTCGAAAGCATTTTATCTGAACACGTACAGAACACTCAGCATAGGGTTGAGATATTCAATTAACGAAATCGGGTGTTTGGGATTAACCTTGGCCGATATAGGCAGTACAAACACTTTTGCTTTTACAGGCAACTATTCATTCCATTAATAAAGGAGCGTTATGAATTCGTTTAAAACATCACTCGCATCGTTCTTCATCTTATCGGCTTTTACCTTTATATCCCTTCCCTCGCACGCAACAGATATAACAAGACCCAACGGCCTGTTTTTCGAGACAGGAAAAATATCTCAGGATCAGGGAAATACGGACCTGTATTATGCAACCATAGAACCGCAATTCAGCATAGGGGGACTTACAGCCGCTGTTGATTTCAACTACGTTGTGGACAAGGAATTCCACCCCCGAGACGGCGGAAACGACTTTGTTGTCGTTGACAAGATTCAATATTTAAGCGGGAAGAAACTAAGAGCGTATTATGGCGAAATAGAAAATGTGACATTCGGAAGCGGATTCATCGTTTCAAATTACCGCAGCAATATCAGAGGCAACGTACCGCTCAACCGACAGAGAGGCGTCGAGCTGGATTTGAGCTCAAGAAAATCATACATCAAAGCATTCGGAGCGCGTTCGGGCCTGTACGGCGTACGCGGAGTAAGAAACTTGGGGCTTATATCCGTCGGTTCGACAATTGTCAGCGATCCCGATCCGGATTTCTCAGAATACGGTGTCGATTTCGAAACACGAATCAAGGGAGACCGGGTTAAATTTTACGCTGAAGGCGCTAAGATAGCCGATGCCGGCTCCGGATTTGTAGTGGGCGCTAAAGCGATACCTTTGAATAATTTCACCGCAAAATTCGAAGTACGGGATTTCGCATCTAATTTCGTCCCCAGTTTAGTTGACGAACATTATGAATCCATGTCGCCGTTCGACAGGCTTATAAATCCCGACGGACGAGTGATGGGTTTTTTCAGCGGAATAGATTACAGGCCCGGGTCAAAAAGTACGGCTGGAATCACTTACGAACAATACGAAGGAAGAAAGCCACGCGCCACCTTTTCCGCGAAAGGAAACATCACCGACAGGATTAACGGCCAGATATTTTATGCTCAGGAGAATTTCATCCCCAATCAGGGTTGGATAAAACAAAAGAATTCCATCGCCAGAGGAGTTATTGATGTTAAGGTCACGAAAAAGCTGGATGTCATTCTGGATTACTACAGAGCATACGACGATTCATTGAACAAATTGAGCTCTTTCGCCGTCAAAACGAGAGTCGATTTATTTTAGTCCATTAGAACTGCACCTGAACTATTGTTTACCGAAACGCAAGCAAAAATCAGCACCGAGAAAAAGCGTGATGACAGCACGATGATCGCCGATGCGCGCGAATTGCTCAGATGCCATCCGGCAGGAATGTCTTCAAAGAAACTTTCCGTAAGATTGCTTAAAACAAAAAGCATGCCGAAGCAATTGGCCGATACATTGATCTCTCAATTTCTCGGCAACAGGCCGGAATTCCTTTTTGAGAACAACAGATGGAAGCTTATAGATAATGATCCCGTCGATTTGAACGACGTTCCCTTTGTGGTTGTCGATGTCGAGACAACAGGAGGTTTCGCGGGGATCAACCGTATCATAGAGATCGCCGCATTCAGGATTACAGGCAGTAAAATCACTGCTGGGACAACATCTCTTGTCAATCCAAAGTGCCCTATCCCGCCTTTCATATCGAGCCTTACCGGAATACGCGATGAGCATGTTGCTGAAGCCCCCTTCATGGAGGAAGTGCTTCCGGGATTTTTTGATTTTCTCGGCGACTCGGTGTTTGTCGGCCATTCCGCGCGCTTCGACTATAGATTCATTAACGAAGAAGCAAAATTGTGCGGAATGCCACTGATGGGAAATGAGATAGTCTGCACGGTTAAACTCGCCCGGCGAGCGTTTCCCGGCGAAAGATCATACGGCCTCGATAGAATGATCGAGCGTTTTTCAATTGATATCGATCCGAAAGAACGTCACAGAGGGCATGGCGACGCATGGGCAACCGCAAAACTGCTGTTGTTATGTCTGGATAAACTGAGAAATGCCGGGATCGGGACTCTCGGCGACCTGATGGTATTCAATTCGATGCCGCCGAAACAGACTGCTTCCAAATACAACATTATCACTTGAACGCTTTCTAATACCATCCCCATCTGTCAACTGATTCTTTTGCCGCCTTCAAATTCTCAACCGGCGTATTGATCGGCACTTCGCAAGCGCTTGCCAGTATGAAGCCGCCCCCTGCGCCGACCTCCTTTATCAAACGCTCACACTGCTCCGTAACCTCGCCAGCCGTACCGGCAGCCAGCAGCCCCGGATGAAGATTGCCCATAAGGCATAAATGGCCGTGCAGTTTCTCTTTCGCTTTGAAAAGGTCTGTTTGGTCTAGATGAAGAAACCCGCTCTGTTTCGGCAATTCGAGGAAGAAGTCCAGCAGCGACGTATAGTCATTATCCAAATGATACGTCAGATAAAAACCATCCTCCCATGCCGTTCGCACCTGATCCAGAAAAGTGCCGGCAAATAATTCATCGAACATTTTTCTCGAAATCCATGAAGGCGAAACCCGGCTCACCCCATACAACACACACTTTTCTCCAACTATTCTCGCGGGAAGCTCTCCCAATTCGACAAGTCCGGGCCCAAGTCTTTCACATGCATCGCGCACTTTTTTCGGATCCTTGGCGCAATCGATCATAAATCGTTCGAACCCCAGCCACATCGAAAGCAGGTCCGCGGGATGATTTATAACGCCAAACGCATACTTAGCGTAATTGTCCGCGCGCGGGAAAAGCATGCTGTTATAAACCGCATAAGCAATCCCCTGCCCTGCCATCTCAAAAAATTCATCAAAAAGACCGCCGCTTTCAGTCCTTAAAAAAGCGGTCAATCCGTCTTTCTCAATCGTCCCGTAATCGAAAGGCCTAGGTACTTCATCCATCTTCGGCAACTCATCATCGTCCGGCAGAAACCACTTGCAGCAGAATCGC
Organism: uncultured bacterium; assembly: GCA_964409645.1. Classification (GTDB taxonomy): domain Bacteria; phylum UBP15; class UBA6099; order UBA6099; family UBA6099; genus CAYPEK01. The sequence continues at coordinate 12,575 of CAYPEK010000048.1, forward strand.
GAGTGAGATTCAGGAACAAGAGGAAAGATATAGCCCATCGGGAAATTAAAAGGAATGATGTCGAAACCGCCGTACAAATCCCACGTTCTTCTCGATGCCGCCGCCGCCGCGAAGCCATCCGTCATATACTCACGGACGGTTATACCACCCGCTCTCGCCGTATGAAACCCCAATAAAGGCGCTATCGCCACCCTGTCCGGATTTTCGAATCGGATGTGGCGCTC
>CAYPEK010000048.1:12898-31378 GCA_964409645.1 uncultured bacterium
ATCGAGTTCAGCATCTTATCCCATTTTTTAGAGTTTTCTATTACGTTCATAAACGGATTTTACAAGTTGAACATTTATTATTCAACCAGTGCTTTTCTCTATGTCAAATTTCCCTTGACATGCCGCATCATCAGACAATAGAATGAATCGCATTCGCATCCTTGTCACCCAGCATCCATGTTAAAACATACAGGCCGGAGGTTTTATAATGGAGAATAAAGTAGTAATTACCGCAGCCCTCACAGGCGCCGCAACTCGGAAGGAGCAAAACCCGAACGTTCCTTATACACGCAACGAGTTTATCGAGGAAGCCGTGAAATGCTACGAAAACGGAGCCGCGGTAGTGCACATTCACGCCCGCGACCCGAAAACCGGAATGCCCACCCCCGACATCGATACAGTTATAGAAATAGTCAAAGGCATCCGCGAGAGATGTCCGATCCTGATCAACATCAGTACCGCTATCGGGTTAGGTGTCACCAAAGAGCAACGCATTGCTCCCATAGCCGCAGCGAAGCCGGACATGGCATCCCTGAACACAGGAACAATGAATTTCTCGCTCGCCGACCATAAAACCGGTGAAATTATCATCGATTTCGTATTTGAGAATACGTTCGACCAGATAAATAAATATGCGAAGATTATGCGCGAGAACGGAGTGAAGCCCGAACTCGAATGTTACGATATCGGCCACATCCACAACATTCTGCTGCTTCAGAAGAAAAACATCATCGTCGAACCGCTCCACTTCAATTTCGTATTCGGAGTTGCCGGCGGCATAAAATTCAAAATGGATTACCTCGTGGCCATGAGAAACTCGATACCTGAAAATGCGACGTGGTGCGTTTGCGGAGTGGGACCGAATTCGTTCATGGCGAACATGGCGGCTATCGTCATGGGAGGGCACATGAGAGTCGGGCTTGAAGACAATCTTTACATAAGCGGAAAAGAACTTGCGAAAGGAAGCTGGGAGCAGGTTAAAAAAGCCGCGCAGATGGCCGAGCTGCTGGATAAAGAACCAGCCACGCCGGATGAAGCAAGAATTATTCTGAATCTTCCGAAGTAACTATTTGAAAAAGGCGTCTCATGCAAATGAGACGCCTTTTTTTTCTTACTTTGCCCGTGATTACCAATCCAATGTCGATACTATGCTGTATCCGGGCCAGAAATCGGGCAATTCTTTGTGCTTTGCGCGATACCAGATGCCGTTCTTTCCAACATACCGAACCCGTTTATAAGATGTTATGTCCTCTAACGGGTTGCCGTCTATCAACACCACATCGGCTTTCTTTCCGAGTGAGACAGCACCGAGATCGTTGCGTCCGAGAAAAGCCGCCGCCCTATCCGTCGCAGCCCTTATCGAATCGTGAACGCTCATGCCGATATTTATAAGCCTGACTAATTCATCCGCAAGTTCTCCCGGAAACCCAACGGCGGCTCCGAAATCCGTGCCTGCAAGCATGGGAACGCCCGCATCAAAAAGTTTTTTGGTATTTCTCAATTCGGTATCGTAACAATAGCGATTCGCGCGGGTGTATCCGAAAGAACCGTCGTAACTTTCGCCGCTGAACGCCGTCCATGTCTCGCATACCCATGTCAGATGCTGCAACGCCTGAGGCTCGAAATATTCTTTCGCTCTTTCGCTCCTCAAAAAACCTATCTTTTCTTCAAACCTTGCCTGACTGTCATTGATCGTAAGTGTCGGGACTATGGTTATTCCTTTATCCTTCACCGCCTGTATCTCTTCATCAACAAGATTCCTGTCGTAAACTCCATGCTCAAGCGTATCGATATCGAATTCCAGAAGATGGTTCATGTCCTCCGACCAATTGTGGTGGACGCTCACTTTAAGCCCGGCGGCATGGGCGGCTTTACACACGCCATGCAACGCATCGTCGCTGATCGCCGGCAAAGTGCGCCCGTCAACCAATCTTCTCGAAAGCCGGGTATATCCAACTTTGATGACGTTCGCGCCTTGCGACTTCAAAAACTTAACAATCTGTTCGGCTTCCCCCGCGGTCTTCGGCGTGTATTTCGGCTGCCCCGTAATCGCCGCCACAGGAACCGGCACCGGATGCATGGCTTCAGGATAACCACCGTCGCAACTAAAAATTCCACCGGAAGCCATGATGTCAGGTCCGGGAATTTTATTGGACGCGATCTTATTGCGCATTTTATTGAGTATTTTAATTGGAGACAGCATATCTCGGACACAGACAATTCCGGCTGCAAGAGTCGCAGTCACATTGCGATCCATCTGCTTCAGAGTCCACAGACCGGGAACGCCCTTCTGTTCCGTAAGAAAAGGGCTCAGGATATGACAGTGCATATCAATAAGGCCCGGCGAAAGTGTCAGCCCTTTGAAGTCAATGACACTGTCAGCGGCGTCGCTTTTCGCGTCCAAGTCGCGGATTAAACCATCTTCGACAAGAACGTTGGATTCAGGCAACAACCGCCCGTTCGCAACATCCAGAATTTTTACGTTTTTGAGAAGAACCCTATCCCGTGATGCATCTACCCTTGTTAGCATATCCCCATCTCCACGTTTGATTATAAATCCAAACAACCTCTTCATCAATAAAAAATAATGCACAACAACTAAGAAGCATAAAACAAAGCGGTAAAAAAATCTTCACGCCGGCATAAAATATCTGAATGGTTTTCGTTTCAGGGTTTATAATTATTAATCGCTTCTTCAACATTATCGAATGTGCGGAAAATGTTTTGGAAGTTAAGGAGAAGGAATAACTCATGAATCTGTTGTGAAACGCCGGTTATAATAAGTTCGCCACCCAGCGACCTTACATATTTCAAAATTGCAACTAGTGTTCCTAAACTTACGCTGTCAATTATTTCAACCGTTTTCATGTTAAAAACAACTTTTTTGACTTTGTTGCCTATTTCATCTTTCACGATTTTGAGCAGGTATTTGTGATTTTTAAAAGTTATTTCTTTAACAAAAGGGGTGACAATTAGAAAATCGCCCCGCGATTCGATATCCAAATCTATGTGTTCGTCGTAGTCGTTCATGTCTCAGCTCTCAAAAGTAGGCGTCGAAACGCGCAACGTATTCTCCCAAGCTTCTTGTACTGACCGTCCACGGACCGTTTGCGTTAAGTGCCGCCCGCTGCGCATCCATATCCTTAAATGAAACCGCCATCATCTCGATCCACGTTGTCGTTTTCATCAGTGTCTGCGAGATATACGCGTTTGTTCTCGCGTAACCATCTATGCTAATCCCCGCCGCCATCCGTTAGCTCCTCCTCACGCATTTTGTTAACCGCATCCTCCACGCTACCGAATATCGACAGAATTTTGCTGAGCTGCAATATTTCAAAAAGTTCCCGCAATCTCTCGTCTTTGGCAACAATCGCCATATCTCCGCCAAGCCTCCTCGTATATAATAACAGAGGCACAAGCATTCCTAAACTTATACTGTCCATAAATTTAACACGAGATAAGTCTAAAACAACAATATTGTTAAAATCGCTTATTGCATTCTTGACCTTGCCGAACACATCCTCGTAATTGCTGAACTGTATCACATCGACAAGAATCGCAATCACTCTGACTTCATCGTAGTCTTTGACGAGCGTATAAAGCATTCATCAGACCTCGTTGTCAGATAATATCAAATAACGAGTCGGATTTACAATGACTCTGTTTATATATTCGGTATAATTCATTGATTACTTTAGCGAGATGATACCTCAAAAAGAAATTTTGAGTTAAAATTGACGTGGCTAACTGAAAAATGAAGAGAATTTCAACCGGCAGGTCGGCAGGCAATGCACATCAAATCGCTTCGTATAAAGCAAACAGGCGACGATCAGGCAAAAATCGAAGCCACGATTGCAGATGAAAGCCAAGTATTGTCGGAATCTCACTTGCTGATTCTTTATTTTCACGATGAAGAGAACCGGATACGCGATCGTATAAACATCAGGGTTAAACCGGCAAAACCGGGTGCGGATGTATCTGTCAGCACAATGTTCAGACTTAAGAACGCCTCCTTCTTCACTTACACGGCAAGCCTTGAAAAATCCTCTTAATAAGGCTATATTTTTTAGTCCGGCACATTAGGACCGATTTCGTCATTTTTGATCGGTCGTAAAGGGTGATTTTGCTGTGCCGCATCGAATCTAAGGAGTATTAGTCATGAAAGAAATCAACATCGGCTTATTCGGCTTCGGAACCGTCGGGGGGGGCGTTGTCGATACCATCAACCGCAATAGCGGAATAATTACGGAAAAGACAGGCGTCCGTCTCAAACTCAAGAAAATAGTCGATATCGACATAAAAAGAGACAGAGGAATTCCACTCGGGAAAGCCACTCTGAGCAAAAATAAATCCGACATATTGGACGATGAGTCTATCAGTATTGTCATAGAGCTGATCGGTGGCGCCGGAATAGCGAGAGAGATAGTCACCGAAGCGCTCAAAAAGAAGAAGCATGTTGTGACAGCCAATAAAGAGCTGATTGCACGACATGGCATGGAACTGGAATCCATCGCGCGGAAAAACGGAGTTATGCTGTTGTTCGAAGCAGCGGTCGGCGGCGGAATACCGATACTCACACCGCTTTTGACATGCCTCCGTGCAAATAAAATCAACCGCGTAATGGGGATTGTTAACGGGACAACAAATTTCATTTTAACTCAGATGGAATCCGCGGGAGCAGACTTTTCGGATGTGCTGAAGGAAGCTCAGTCTCGTGGGTATGCGGAAGCCGATCCCACCAACGACGTCGAAGGTTTCGATGCGGCGTATAAAGCGGTGGTGCTCGCCGCCGCCGCGTTCGGCAAATATGTGAACGTGGGAAAAATATTCCGCGAAGGAATCACAAAAATCAGCGGCGACGAAATGAAGTTTGCAAATGAACTAGGATACACTATCAAATTGCTCGCCACTCTTGAGAATCTGAAAGACTGCATCGACGTCAGAGTGCATCCAGCGCTGCTTCCTAAGTCGCACCCGCTCGCATCCGTCCACGGTGTTCTTAATGCGGTTTATGTCGAAGGCAAGCCCATAGGGCCGTTAATGTTCGTAGGCGAAGGCGCCGGTCCATCCGCGACAAGCAGCGCAGTTGTCGGAGACGCGATCGCTATTGCAACCGGTTGCAATGATAACGATAGAAGGCCGGATGTATTCGTAAAATCCGAGCTCGCTCCCATAGAGAAAATCAGAAATGCGTTCTATATCAGAATGCGTGTCGCGGACAAGTCCGGTGTTCTCGCCGAAACCGCGAAATGTTTCGGCCAATCAAAAGTCAGCATCGCCTCCATGATGCAGAGGCTTACGGCAAACGGACACGCCGAGATAGTTTGGCTGACACACAAAACAACCGAAGGCGCTCTTAAAGAAGCGATCGGCAAGATCAAAAAGCTTAAATGCGTTGACGAGGTAGTATCGGTTATAAGAGTTTACGAATAGCAATTGTTTCCAAATAATTCATAACGGCGCGATAACATGAAGAAAACAATGATAATCATCGGAGACGGGATGTCTGACCTTCCCGTCGATCAACTCGGCGGCCTGACGCCGCTTGAAGCCTCGGAAATCCCGAACATGGACAGGCTGGCACAGAGCGGCGTGGTCGGCCTCACTCGAAACGTTCCCGAAGGCATGGAGCCCGGAAGCGACGTGGCGATAATGTCCATCATGGGATATAACCCAAAGGAGTGTTACACGGGAAGAGGCCCGATTGAAGCAGCGAGTATCGGTGTCGATATTAAATCCGACGAGACCGCTTTCCGATGTAATCTGATATCAGTGGAAGAAGATATTCTCTCCGACTACAGCGGCGGCCACATCGAAACGGAAGATGCGGCGCAACTGATTGCCGCCCTGCAGGAAGCCGGGCTGTCCCCCGACTCGAAATTTATTTCCGGAGTCAGTTTCAGGCATCTTTTATTGCTGAAAGGCGACTTTACGAGCACGAAAACATATCCGCCACACGATCATATCGGCGGGAAGTGGACGGAATGGCTGCCAACCGGCGCGGGCTCTGAAAAACTGATTGAAATCATTAAAAAATCACAGTCAGTCCTTAATGAACATCCATTGAACATACGAAGAAAGGCCGCCGGAAAAGCGCCCGCCAATTCAGCATGGCCGTGGAGCGGCGGCATCTCTCCGCGAATGCTTCCGTACTCTGAAAAGTATGGAGTTACCGGTTCCGTTATTTCCGCAGTCGATCTCGTTCAGGGGCTCGGAAGAATCGCGGGGCTGGACATTATAAAAGTTGCCGGTGCGACCGGAATGGTGGATACAAATTACGAAGGCAAGGTCGCCGCCGCTCTTTCGGCAATTCACGATAAGGATTTGGTTGTTCTTCACCTCGAAGGCACGGACGAAGCCGCGCACATGGGCAGTCTGGAACTGAAGATGGAAGGCATTCGCAGATTGGACCGCCTTGTTGTCGGCCCGGTGTCGGAATACATGAAGAAATTCGACGATTATGTGGTTCTCATACTTCCGGACCACCCGACTCCGATTTCCATCCGGACACATACTTCGGACGCCGTGCCGTTCCTGATCTGCTCGCCAAAGCCGCCGTTCTCTTCAAAAACGGTCGATGCCTTTTCGGAACGAACAGCCGCCTCTACGGGATTAATAATAGACAACGGATATGAACTTTTAGGCCGTTTGCTAAAATAATCATATAATTTGATTAAATTTTTTGTAGCGTCCCTGTTATAATATTTATTGATCATTTTATTTAGGTTGAAATGCTGATGGTTGACCCAACCGGACAAATATTGGAAAGAGCTCTCGACCTTCATCGGCGAAGAGGCTTGTTTCCGGAAGGCGGGCGAATAATCGCCGGAGTATCCGGAGGCGCGGATTCATCATGCATGCTTCACGTTCTTTTAACTCTCCGGGAACAGCTTTTGTTCGATGTTGTAGTGGCACACCTGAATCATGGCGTGAGAGGCGCAGAATCGGATGCCGATGCGGCATTCGTAGAATCGATCGCAAAAAAGTATGGAGTAGAGTTTATATCCGACAAGCTGACTCAGAAGGACATGCAATATGCCAGACGAAGGTCTCCAGAGGCGGCGTGGCGCGAACTGAGATGTAAATTCCTGCACGATGCAGCGCGCGCTAAAAAAGCGGCGCGAGTGGCTCTTGGGCACAATGCCGACGATCAGGCTGAAACAATTCTGTTGCGCTTGATCCGCGGCTCATCACCGACAGGAATACTTGGAATGGACTCGATTTACGGGATGGTCATAAGGCCCCTTCTGACCACCACTCGCAAGGAGATCGAACAGTACTGCGAAATACACAAACTCGAATTCAGGAACGATTCGAGCAACAACGACCTGAGATTTCCGCGCAACAGAGTAAGGCATAAGCTCATCCCGTTTCTTTCCGAAGAATTTAATCCGCGAGCGCGAGAGAATATATTCAGATTTTCCGATATGCTTCGCGCCGATATTGATTTCGTGGAAACAATGGCCGATGCAGCTCTCGCTGAAGCGATGATAGTCAGAACTGAAGAAAAAATAGTTCTGCGCTCCGAATCATTGAGTCTTCAGACGCCGCTGCTTACCCGCGTTTTGAGAAATGCGGCATTGAGACTGCTCGGCACAGACGGCTGGAGGCTTGACGCGTCTCACATTGAAGCTATGTCCAACATTGTAAAAACCCCCGGAGCCGGCAAGGTTGCAGTGCTCCCCTGCTCTATCAGAATGGTCAAGAAATACGAAACTATAGAGATATGGCGGCAAACAGTCGTGGAGACAAAAGATGTCGATGAAAACGAACTGATCGAATCCGCCGTTTTGATACATGAGGGCGTTTCCGTTCCCGAAGGCTTTCCAGTGGAATTTGAAATGAGCCTGATCGATAATGACGGAGAAACGGACATTTTTAAGAATAGCGACTTAAACACGGCTTTCTTCGACCGTTCAAAACTCGGAGAATCGTTGATTGTCAGATACTGGGAAAAAGGCGATACATTTCAGCCACTCGGCATGAACGGCGCCAAGAAACTTTCGGACTTTTTCATAGACGGACAGATTGACCGTTCCGCGCGGTCAAAAGTACCGCTATTGCTGAACGGCAACGACATTATTTGGGTTGTCGGCCACAGATCGTCGCATCAATTCAGGGTAACGGAAGAAACCAAGACAATACTGAAAATCTCCGCCAAGACTATTAATAATTAATCGTTATTTCATTTGATGAATTTGATAATTATTATGGACCGCCGACGGGAGCTATAAACTCAACGATACGGTTTCCGTAGAAATCGGCAACCCACAAATTGTACGTGTTAGGCTTTATCGATATCCCCATCGGGCTTCGTATTTTTCCCAACGGAAGGTCAGCGGTGCTTACAACATTCAGAAGAGTACCGGAGATATCGAATATCAGTATCCTACTGTTTCCAGTATCCGCAACATAAACATTTCCTGCCGCATCCACAGTCAGATCAGTCGGATTATTCATGTAATAATACCCGGAGCCGTACCCCAATCCCAACTTCGCCGATGCTACTTCAGTACCGCTCGAATCATAAGCCCTCACGATATGGCTTGAGCTGTCCGACACATAGATATATCCATTCGACGGATTGTAAACCACTCCATGAGCTCCATGCGCGCTGAAAGAACTCAAGACATTGCCGCTCGAAGGATCAATCGTATAGACCTTGTCCGTTAATGAGGATGCAAGTATATTTCCGCCCGCGCCCCATCCCAGTTTCCATACTTGAGAAGCCGTGAATGCTCTTTGAGTAACACCATCGCTCGTTGTTGCTTCAAGAACTCTATTTACATAATCAGCAACATATATTTTTCCGGAATTGTACAATATTCCGGAGGGAGCTTTATAGTTCTCAAGATTCAATCCATAGCTGCCCCATGTCGTATAAAAAGTGCAGTCTTCGTCAAACACTGATATTCTGTTGTTGTCGGTGTCGGCAACATAAATATAATTCACGGTTTTGCCGGACACCGTATCACCGATTACAAGATCGCCCGGCCTGTTCAAAAATCCGGGGGTGCTTGGCGGATAATAAACATCAGGATCGTCATTGGCCCCACAAACTTTTCCACCGGTATATTGCGTCTTAAATGACGCGGAACTGACCTGATTCGAATAATCGCTCTCGATGTCAACAGGCGCGGGAATCCAAGCTTTAATCTTATAATAATACGTTACAAAATTTGTTACCGCCGTGTCATCGTATGTCGTATCGCCTAAATTAGTGGTGTAAGTCGGAGTGGTTGGGAACGAACTTGGGTCTTGAGTTCGATAAATTTTATACTGTAAACTCGCGGGGTCCAGAGGTCTTCCGTCTTCATACGTCGTTACGGCATTCCACGAGAGATGTATCTGGCTAACCTGCCCCGCGGCCACCAAAACAGGAGCGGTCGGCCGGGAGCTGCTTACGCCGATTGTTCCCGTATAGTCAATAATTCCACTTCCGGCATCGGCCTTAATTGTTCCGCTCGTAGCTTCATTCAACGGTTGGAAAAGAGATGATGTGGAAGGTCCGGCTGCAATAGGATCAAGTGTGCCTGTTACAGACCACGTAACGCTTTGAGCGCCTATGCAGTTATTGTATGCGTCATATCCGACTGCATAGGATGTCAAAATGTCTCCGACGTTCATCGAATGATTGCCGATCTCGATTCCGCCGCCGCCACAACCCGCCGCGTCGAGAATCTTTACGCCGGCAAGCGGCCCCGTAGTCCATGTCGGGCTTGCAACGTCTATAGTCTTTCCTTTCACCACACCCTGTGCTGCCTGCAGATAAATCGGGCCTTCCGGCACTGTATCGGTCAAATTTGCGGTTGCGGCACCTGATACAAAGCTCGCGCCAGATAATGTTCCCGTTCCCGAACCGCCCGGTGTTACACCACTTCCGCTCCAGACAAGTTTCGAAAGCGTGCCGTTAAGGCATGATAGAGATACATTTGAATTGAAGTCTGTTTTTAGATTCCCATAAATATCATAAGCGGTAATTGTGGCAACCGTCGATTGTCCCGCTGCGATAGGCCCGACAGGCGAAGCGGAAATAGTCAACGAGCCGAGCGCGCCGGGAGTCCAGTTTATATTCTGTGACTGGCCTGAGTATAACGTAACATTTTCAGCAACTACGACTTTTACACCGGAATCGATTTTCGTATCGGTAACAGCAACGTATTCATAAATTCCATTTGTGAACACGCTTCCGCTTAATGTCGCGGTATATGTGGGAGAACCGTTGTCCGTAATGCCCGTCCCGCTCCACGTAAAACCACTCAAAGTTCCGCCTGTTTGCGATATTGTTATTCCGTTCGGATTCGAATATCCCGTTATCGTATTTTCATATTGATCTTTCGCCGTGATGGATACGTTCACGGAATTGCCCACTACAGCGCTTGTTGAAGCCGCTGTTACATTAAAATGCTGAAGCGGTCCGGGGTCCCACGTCACATTGTTTAATGTGCCGGAAAGAGTTGCTCCCGTATCCTGCTCGTAAATTGTTATATTGATAGTTTCCGCGGTTGTATTTCTGACCTTAACAGTTGCCATTCCGCCGGAAAAATTCCCTCCTGCCAAAGCTCCGTTGCCGGGAGGAGTATGAGAAACACCGGTTCCACTCCATTGTATGGTTGCCGCGGTTCCCGTGGTCGTTAAGACAATATCGGCGGTGTTGTTATAATTTGACAGTAAATTACCATCTATGTCATAAGCCGATATCGTAATTTCCGCATCATCCCCGGCTGAAGGATTTCCCGGAGGACTTATCTTCGCAAGAACAAAGTGATCCAGCGCTCCGAGATTCCATGTTACACCGGTTGACGTACCGGTTACGCCGGTCGTCTTTTCAGTTACCTTGAACTTTATGTTGGCATCGTCTGATGCATCCCTGACTTTGAACAATCCTACTCCGTTCGTGAATATTCCGCTTCCTGAATTTATCGACGCCGTTCCGGGGCCTGTTGATGAAATTCCGGTGCCGCTGTAAGTCAAATCCGACGGGTCACCCGGAGGAGTGCTTGGATCATAAGTAATATTAAACCCGTTCGAGTTCGAGAAATTAGTGCATACATTATCGTATAAATCATATACGGTTATCTGTATATTCGCATCGGTGTTAATCGCGATAGGCGGCACAGAATTCGTCCATACAACCGCCAGATGATCCGGATTACCAACCGTCCATGTTATGTTACCGGACGTCCCAATTTTTGAATTGGCATCCGTAACTTTTACCTTAACATTAGACTCAACTTTCGTATTCGATATTTTGATGGAGGCGGCACCGCTCGAAAACGATCCTATGCCAAGAGTTGCATTTCCGCTTCCGTTATCAGTAACATTCGTCCCTGAATACCCTATGCCTGTTCCAGAGGTATTCTGAGTCGTTATGCTTATAGCAGCCGTATTATTGTAGGTGGAGATCACACCGTATGTGGAATACGCCTGAATCTGAACGGTTGAAGATGCACCGGTTTGAAGTGAAGAAGGCGAAGCAGTCAAAACGTAATGATCCACTTCAACTATTACTATTGTGCCGGTTGTGCCGTTCACTGTTGTACTCGAATCATAAACTTGAACAGGTAAAGTATGATTTCCCAGCGATGTGGATGAAACAGCGGTAACCGTCGTTGTGCATGTCGATCTATTTGAAGAATCGAATGCGCCGCATGTAAGAGTTTTCCAATTCGGCGAACCCGTATTACCTTGCAGGCTGTCAACATCGACTTTCACATAGCCGGTTGCACCAAGCGAATTGTTTCTGTCCTGAACAACTACGGTTAACGTCGAAGAATCCGTATTGTCTCTATAGATGTATGCCGGGCTGAAAGTGGCGCTTACAATAGTCGGCGCAACATTCGCCACCTCGATGGTAGCAGTCTTGCTTCCGGTCAACCCGCCCTTGTCGTACGCAGTTAATGTAAGTGTATAGGTTCCCGCATTGACTCCGTACGGCACAACAATTTTCGAATTCGGCGGCTGAGTCGCGAATTTTGCAAGATTGACGATATCGTGTGCAAAGCGGACCGACGACGAACCATTAATCGGAGTAAGATCGATCACCACATAATCGAGGTCTGTAAGCCCGTTAGGATCGGAAACAAATGCCGTACCGCTGGCCTGCTCCACGCCGTCCGGCTCTATTGTAGGGCCTGTTTGCGGCTCCAGTTGGAAAGAATCCACTACCGGCGGAAAATTCCTCTCGAAAGCGTAAAACGAACCGGAATGATCGCCGAAATATACTTCGTAATCAGAATTATATTTCAATATAATCGGGCTGACCGACACATTATTCATCGTCGGATATTCCCATACGACCGAGCCTGAGACCGTATCGACCGTGCCGAACCCACCTTGATTCAAAAAAGTGTATAATAATCCGCCACCATTCACCGGGTCCCTTTGATAGACCGTGGGCGGAATATATCTCATGCTTCCTTTTGATAAGATTGGAGTAGAAGTCCACTTCAGATTGTATGAAGCGCCTTGATCCTCAATCGCATAAATATTGCCGGTGCCATTATTGGTACCTAAATAAAATACATGATTTTGATATGCCGCCGGAGTTGATAATCCGCCAGCAAATGTAACCTGAGGCGACCAAATAGCCGCCCCTGTTGAAGGATCGAATTTATTAAAACTATTTTCCGTAACGTAATATAAATATTTCGTTCCTCCATAATCTTGTATCGAAGGTGTGTAATAACAGGCAGCCGAACAGTTAAAGTTACGGATCATGCTTCCCGTCGCCAGATCAACCATATAAACTTTGAATTGATTGGCTGCAAAAACATAATCAGTCCCGCCAATGTTTGATATCAACGCCGCACTCTTATAAAAGCTACCGGAAAGAGCACTTACGGATTTTTCAGGATATGACCATACCATTGAGGCATAAGTGGTATTATCTTTTATCGCAAATATTCGGCCTCTGTCATTACTCCCGTTTTCGCCGTCAGATAGTATGAAAATCAAGTCTCCACCGGAAGTGTCTGCTTTAACGGCAACCGATGAATAGTATTTTATGGATGTGAAATTCGCCGGGAATTCATTGAAAGGAGCCCAACTCCATTCCGTATTTCCGTTGGTAATATTAATTTTGTATAAATAACCATTCGAACTTACTACATAAATATAATTCCCGTCGGTCGAAAACGCAGCGGAATTCTCTATGACAGCCCCGCTTGCCGGCGCCAAGCTTTGTGGCACCCAGCATGTCGATCCGTCAGTTTGATTCAAACAAACAATAGTGTTGTTTTGGGTGCCGATATAAATTTTCCCGTCTTTCGCTATCGCCTGACCATTCATCGCACTGCCGAGCGATACCACCCATCTAGTGGTTAGTTTGGGATATAAAATATAGTTAGATTCATTAGTGTTATAGTCATTACATCGTTGATTGTACCACGTGTCTTCACACGGCGTATTGCCAGTAGAGGCCGTATGCAAGTATCCTCCAGCCGCCGTGTTTACAAATACTTTTGTATAGCCGAAAGCGCTCCCGACATAAGCCCTTACCCATCCTTCACCAGCCGCCGTTGCCGCAAGGTTTCCATCCGCATCGATCGTCCCGACACCACCTATTACTTCCCATTTTACAGAGCATGATATCGGTTGGGCGCCCGCGTGCATGGCTTCGTCGTCATAACATTCGGCATTGTATTTTTCCGTGTCGCCCATTTTCAATGTCTTTTCGGATGGTGACACTTTTATCTGGACCAGATTTCCGTTCAAAACAGCAACGTACACCGATTTTGAGCTTTTAGCGCCGGTTGTATCAATCGCTTCGACTGTAGCGGAATAACTTCCCCTCATCGACGGCAGTACCCATACGGCATCATTCCCGGAAGCCGTTATCGAGCCTCCGGAAACTTTCCACTTTATAGCAATCTCAGCGCCTTCAGGGTCCGACGCCACAACATGAAGATTTACGGTACCGCTAATCTCCACGGAATATTTATCTTGAGTGACTTCAGATATGACCGGAGCCGAATTGTACAAACTCAAGTAGTTGAATAAGCCCTCCGCATCCACGATCCCGCCGATCATCTGGTCCGACTTAGCCGGTCTGGCCGTTGCTTGAATCAGACCAGTTACATCGGAAGGATTAAGTGAAGGAAGAACTGAAAGAAGCAAGCCCGCGAGTCCGGATACATAACCGGCTGATATGGATGTGCCGCTTCGGTATCCGTAAGAGCCTTGCGATACCGGTATTGTCGTATAAATACTTTCGCCGGGCGCTGCCGTCCTGACTGTCGCCCCATAGTTGGAAAATGTCGCGCGTCCATCATTTTTATTAATCGCGGCCACCGAAAAAGTTCGGTAAAAACCGGACGGATAAAAGTCGGACGAATCCATATTATCATTGCCGGCGGCGGCAACCAACAACGCCCCTTTGTTGTACGCGTCGTTTATTATCACTTCGAGCAAAGACGCAGCCTGCGAATCGCTCGCCATGTACGCGCCGATACTCAAATTAATTACATCAGCCCCATTATCAGCCGCATAAGTGATCGCATTGCCCACGCTGAATATCGGACACGCCCCTGACGAATCGCAAACTTTCAGAGGCATAATCATGCATGACGGGCATACTCCAGCCAATCCGATACCATTATCCGGTTCGGCAGCGATTACTCCGGCCACCGCCGTACCGTGGCCGTAATCGTCCGTAACATTATCCGGCGCGCCCGGATCGATGAAATTATGTCCCGCTACTATATGGCCCGATAGTTCAGGGTGCGTCGCGTCCACGCCCGAATCAACTACGGCAATAACAGGTGATGACGACGGCGACAGAGTGCCCCATACATCGTTGAGATTGACATTGTCATAGCCCCATATCTGATCATCCGACGCTTGCGTGAATGCAGGATCATTCGGATAAGAATTAACTTTCATCAGAACATTGGGAACAGCCATGAAAACATCGGAGTTATTCTTTAATGCGGCCTCGATATCCGCTATGTTCGAGGCGTCCGTTTTAATCTGATACACACCCGCTGCGCCGTTGTATCCTACCACATGCGCGCCCGCGGCTTTGATTATGTTCAGAGCATTTTCTTTGCTTACTTCCGAATTGAATTTAATGAGAAGCTGTCCGGCAACTTCCGACAAACCGGTGGCCTCGTCGGTTATTATTTCCGTGTCCGCGGAATACGGGTATTCATACAGATCGCCGGAACCGAGAGTCGTGACCTTACCGGTGCTTGCACTCATTTCTCCGTAAACAGCTTTTACATAACCGGTATCGCCGGCTTTTCCGCCTGTCAGTGTAATCTCTTCGGCCTGCGAGGCAATGTCGATAAATGCATCGCCCGATACACTCCATTGAGCGGAAACGTATTTTACAAACCGGCCGTTTGTGTCATATCCAGCGGCTTTCAGCGCAACATTTTCGCCGGAGCTTATGTCGATATCTCCGATTTTCTGCAAACTCTTCGAAAGAATTCTTATCTCGGCTATCGGCCCGGTTTTTTCGGCGGCTCTTGTCGGAGACGCTTTCAGAGTCGCCTCTTGATTAGCATAAATCAGGTATCCATTCCAAGGTTCGAGCGTGTCTTCAGCCACATAGCTGTTCGAGCCCGAATCGTACGAATAAACCAGATGTTTAACCGCTTCGGATTCATTGAACGCCTTATCGTCTATCGTTATTCCGCTGTCAACAGGTATATCGAATAAGAAAGGGTTTCCAACTATATTCCAGCCCTGTTTCAATATAATCGAAAACGGGCTGGACTCCGAAACAGGCATTCCGGGAATAGTTATCTCGGTTTCCCTGCTGAAATATACCCATATCCCCTTCCCGGCCGTCCATTGTTCAAGTGCGCCGCAATCTATATACTGAGTGCCGTTCACTCCAAAAACATTATCCGCCCCGAATCTCTCACAAACCTTAATTTCGACTTCAGGCAAATACGGCAGAGCGACAAGTTGCCATCCTTGATCGAACTTTACTGTCACCTGATCTGCAAATAATCGGGAAAAAGAAAATAATGCAATGATGACTGCGAGGATTAAAGGAATGATTCGTTTATCATTCATAGTTTTAGAATTAACCGCAATCCCCCTGACAATAATATCGGCTAATTCTCATCTAAACTTAAATATCACATATATATATTAATATATAAAATAGTAAAAAATCAACAAATCAAACAATAATAGAATTCGTTTCGGATAACCACAACATCTGCGTTAACTGATTTTGCCTAAAAATAAACAAATAAAACGACTTTTATCAAAATGGAAAAGATGAAACTCAAAAAAGCAATCTATTCATTGGGAACAACAGGCATTGTAATCATCGACTGATGCTCCTTGCCCCGATAAAAAGTCAATTCGGGCACTATGTTTTTGCCGTCTTTTGGATCATTTGACGGCGACAATTTCGGATGCAGCGGAAAAGTCGGCCAATCCGCTGCGGCGACTGCCACTCGTATTTTGTGTCCCTTTTTGAACACCCACGACGTAGGCATCAGATCGAATTTAAGTTCAACTATTCTGCCGTCTGCAAAAATTTTGTCCTGATAATCCGCCTTTTCATAACCATGCCACGGGAGTTTCGGCAAAACATCGATACCTGTTTTGCCCCTCTTCACCATCTTATTTATGTCTTTCAATCCGGCGAACCCAGCTCTGATCGGCTGCTCTGTCACAAGGATCGCCTTACCATCCTCGGTTACATCAGAAATGTAAACATAGATATCGCCGTAATCAGCAGTCGATGATACCCATATATCAACAATCGGATGACCGGTCACTTCCGTATCCTGATTCATTGGATCAGAGTCGTAAACAAGACATTTCTTATCCAGCTCCGCTCTGTCCGGAACATCTGAGGGGATCATGTACATTTTCCATCTGTTTCCGCTTTGAGGCCCGAATCCGGAATTATGAGTAAAATCTGCCTTGTACTTATCCTTGCCGGGTTTATCAGGTTCGTTTATCAGTTTGTTATTTTCACCGAAGTAGAAATTTACCGGCTTCCAGCCTTCAGGCGGCCAGTTCGATTCCTGCCTGATCCCACGGCCCATCACATACAAAGTAACCGGCGGCTCTTTGTCGATCCCGTTATCGACTCCTTTCAAATACTTATCGAAAAATCTCAATGTCTCCGTGGAAACGTTCTTTGTCACCTTGCTTCCGTCTTCGCCGAAATATTTATAGAACGGAGACGTCAAAATATGATAAACAGGCAGCATCAGTAACTTTGACGGATTAGTTTTTTTTGCGGTCGAATAAAAAATTGTCGTCGAGCGAGGCTGCGCGTCGAACCAGCCTCCGAGATGGTAAATAGGCATGCCGGACTCCATTATCGGCGGCATCATGCCTGCCGGACTTATATCATATCCGTCAAGGTTGCCGTACTGCTTATCCAAACCTATTTCAGACAAATTGAAATCAATGAAACCGGCTTTGGAAATCCAATCGTTAATTTTCAAATTCTTTTCGTGATCCTTTGTTGCAAGGTAATAAATGTGTTTCCTTTTCGCCCCATCCTCATATCGCGGCTCGTCGTTCGGGTCTTCCGGATACTTGTAGTCGTCGAGGAATGTGCCGTTTTTATTAATGTCGATCGGCAACTCATCCAACAGCTCGCCGTCGCCGTCTTCATCCACCACCGGCGCCGACGGCATGATCGGAAAACTCCCGACGGTCTTTGTTTGATTCATGTTCATTGTCCAGAGCATTTCGGAGAACGGAAGCATGAAACCGACGCTGTAGATTCCCCCGACATATATGTCCTGAAAGCCAAATGGATAGACCATGAGGAATATGGCTTTCAGCGATTTCGGCCTGTTCGAGGCGGTCATTATCTGCGACATCGCCATGTATGAGCCGCCCTTCATGCCGACATTCCCGTCGCTCCATTCCTGCTTTGCAATCCAATCAATCAATTCCGCGCCGTCTTTGCCAATCTGAGGGCCGAGGTCCAATCTCGATCCGAATGACGCGCCCGCGCCTCTTAAATCCGCTATCACTAATGCATAACCGTTTTCAATAAGGCTCATATCGAAACAAAACGGCATGGGGATCAGAGCTCCGTATCCCCCCATCATATTTTTCGCGTTCGTCTTTTCGAGCGGTTTAAATGCCGCGCTTATGAATGCGCGCGAATACGGGGTGTACTCGACTACAGTCGGGAACGACTTTCTCTCCGGGCCTTTCGACGGCAGGTATATATCCACGGCCAATTTCACGCCGTCGGACATAGTCACGTATTCGGATTTTCTGACGTATGATTTGTACTCTTTCTTCGAGTACCCTTTATATTCAAACGGTCGGCTAATCTTTTCCTGCCCGTACGACACCGCGCAGACAGCGATTATTATTGCCGATATGAGACACAATAACCTTTTCATCAGTTATCCTCCGATTGCAAGACCACCGCAAAATAATACGCAGAATATCACATAATTCGCCCGGCCACAAATTTGTTTTCGCTGTATGGGCCCAGTAGGATTTGAACCTACGACCAATGGATTATGAGTCCAC
>CAYPEK010000049.1:0-30823 GCA_964409645.1 uncultured bacterium
GCCGGCGACGATACGTTCACCGGCAATGGCTTCACGATTCCGGTTGGATGGACGACCGGGATTTACACGGCTCTGACGGCGACAGTGACGGACGTCAGCGGACTGACCGGCACGCTGAACGGAACTCTGACCGTCAGCAATGTGATACCGGACCCGCCGGTTATAACGAACGGTATTGGTTCAAACGGCAGCATAATAATTACGCTCACCGCGCCGACGACGAACACGGACGGAACGACGCTGACGGACCTCGCGCAGCACAACCTCTACTGGAGCGCGACACCCGGCGGCCCGTACGCTTTTGCGACGCAGACGGCCAACACGGTTTCCGGCGCTACTGTCAGCATGACGCATACGGATTCGTTCACGTGGTACAGTTCGTATTGCTATGTGTCAACAGCAGTCACGGTGTCCGGAATGGAAAGTGCGTACTCGAACGAGAAGTGCGTGGTGGCGATTCCGCCGTCGTACACATTCGACGACGCATGCGCCGAGACGGATTCCAATATCTACCATCCGCAAAGCTGGCCTTCGTACGTGAACAGGCCGGACGATGTGGCGTATGATACGGCGACCGGCCACTTGTTCGTTGCCGACACCGACAACAACAGAATAAACGAGTTTGACCCGGCGATACCGTGCTCGCATGTTGCGACCTACGGCAGCTACGGTTCAGCTCTCGGCGATCTGCACGCTCCGACGGGGATCGTTCGCGCGCCGGACGGGCTCTTCTACATCGCTGATTACAACGACCGCATACAGGTTATGGACACGGGCGGCAACTTCCTGAGGCAATGGACGGTGACGAAAGCCTATTCGGTTGCGGCGGACGATTCCGGTTACATCTACGTCACGACGCTCGGAAATAAGATTTACAAGTTCGACAATATGGGCAACGTGCAGGGAGGCTGGCCGGTCGATGCGAACACTCCGAAAGGTATAGATGTTGATGCGTCGGGCAATATTTATTACGCATCCACAAACCTGAATCAGATAGTGGTTCTCGATTCGAGCGGCGTGCAGACTGGTACGATCGGAAGCGCCGGGTCGGGCTACGGACAGTTCACAAAAGTCCAGTGGGTCACGGTGGACAGGACAAACGGACTGGTGTACGCGTCAGATTACACAGCCAACAGAGTCTCGGTGTTCACACTGAGCGGATCGCTGACGAATATTCTGGGAGCGGCCGGGAGCGGAGCGGGATACATGCGTGCTCCGTTCGGAGGCACGGTGCTGCCCGACGGCAGAGTATATTTCGCGGATTTCTATAACAACCGCGTTGCCGGATTCACAATGCCGTAAAGCAAACCAAAGTCGAAGATATACAATATAAAGGGGTTGCGGAAACGCGCCCCTTTATTTTTTTCGTGGATGTCCGGGCCGTTCGAGGGTGATTCCCGAAAGTCTGCCGGTGGAGAAGTCGCGCACAAGCGTTTTGAACGCGCGGTCGAGGTCGGGCTCGCCGCCTTTTTTCAGGAAGCCGCGTCTTACGGCGAGCGCTTCGCAGAACGCTGTCGGGTCGTTCGTGTCTCCTGCCGTGTCTGAAATGCCGTAGAACTTGAGGAATATGCTTCCGTAGGCGGGCAGGGCGGCTTGCAGCAACCCGAAAGCCGCTTCTTCGGCGTCGTACATGTTTTCCTGCAGACAGCCGACAAGGGCGAGAACAACGCCTTCTTCGCGGCGGGCGATCCGCGGCGAGACGATTCCCGGGGTGTCCACGAGGAGGAAATTATCCCGCAGTCTGACGAGTTGCAGGCCGCGGGTAATGCCGGGCGCGGCGCCGACCCGCGCGCTCCGTTTGCCGATCAGGAAATTGGTAACTGTCGATTTTCCGACGTTGGGAAGCCCGGCGACGACGGCGCGTGCGCCGGCCGGTCCTGTGTCTCCCGCCGCCTCGATGAGCGCCCGCATGATGCGTTCGCGGTCCGAGTTCCCGCGTGCGCCGAGCTGAACAGCTTGTTTACCCTCTCGGCGGAATTCCTCGATCCAGTCCTTTGTCGCGGTGGGGTCTGCGAGGTCGGTTTTGGTGAAAATGACCGCCGTCCTGCATCCGCCGATTATCTTTGCGATAAAGTCGCAGCGCGTTGCGCGCGGCGCACGGGCGTCCACAACCTCGATCACGAGATTGACGACGCCGCCCAGACGTTCGAGCCGGTCCATGGCGCGTTTCATGTGTGACGGGAGAACTGTCTTTTTGCCGTTCATTTCACTTCACTGGGCGGGTGGCGAAACACTTTCTTTCCGCTTATTTCGAGTCGCCCTTCGGCGAACAGTTGTATCGCTTCACAGTAGAGAGGCTTTTCCACCGCCATCACTTTAGCCGCCACGTCCTCGTATGTATCGCTGTCTTCAACCGGCACTGCTTTCTGGAGAATGATAGGCCCGTGGTCGTACATCTCGTCCACGAAGTGAATAGTGCATCCGGTTATTTTTACGCCTTGTTCGACAACAGCTTTGTGCACGCGTTCGCCGTAATATTTTTCTCCGCAAAACGCCGGGATGAGCGCCGGGTGCGTGTTCATTATTCTGCCGGGCCACCGCTCGACGAACTCCGGCGTGAGAAGGCTCATGAATCCGGCCATCACAATAAGTTCAGGATCGTAAGGAGCGATTGTTTCGATCAGTTTCCTGTTGAAAGCGATTATTTCATCATCGCCGAATTGTTTGAAATTCTTGCGGGGCACAGCAATGGCCGGGACGCCGTGCCCGCGAGCTCGCTCAAGCCCGAACGCATCCTCGCGGCTGCTGACAACCACCACCGTCTCTGCGTCGAGGGCGCCCGCGTCGATTCTGTCTTGTATGAACTGGTAAGTTGTTCCGCCGCCCGAGAGCAGCACCGCCAGTCTGATTTTCTTTTTTTCGAACATTTTCCGCTCCGATGCGCGCGGGCAATCAACGCCCGAGCTGGCTGATCTTGGCGAGATTCTTTCTCGCTTCCGCCGAGAACTGCGACTGCGGATATTTGTTCACGAGTTGCTGAAAAGTCACCCTCGCTTCCGCGAGATTGTTCTGCTTTCCCTGAATGTAGCCGAGCCTGTAGAGCGCTTCCGCCTCCTGATAGTCCTGAATCGCGGGCGAACCGAGGGCGGCGCGCACATATTTCTCCGCGTCTCCCATGCGCCCGAGCGTATCGAGCACCTGCGAATAGCGCAGAATGAGCGATACGAACTCCGGCACTCCGCTGTACTGCGTTCCCTGATATTTCGCCACCGCGCTCGACAACACGGCTTCCGCTTCATTGTTGCGCCCGAGTCCCGCGTACGCCGATCCGTACATATAGTAAGTCTTGATTTCGTATTGCGGATCGAGCGGCTGCTGGGTCAGCCTCGCGAGATACTGGAGTGACTCCTGATATTGTTTCAACTGAATGTGCGCGAGGGAAATATTGAGCAGAGCGAGCGGGTAATTCGGGTCGGTTTCGAGCGCTTTCTTGTACATGTCGAGCGCCTGCTGAATCTTTCCCTGTTGGAAAAATGTGTTTCCGAGGTTATTGAGCGCTTTCGCGTTGTTCGGCTGCGCAGCTTTCTTGAACAGCTCGGTTGACATGCCCTGCATCGTGGCCGCCGATGCGAAGAGCTGCATCGACTCCATCTTCCGCCCCTGTTTCTCCGCGTCTTTGCCGAGCGCGTTGTACATCGCCGCTTTCTTGTTCAGCACGAGCGCTTCGTTATATATAGCGTCGTAATTATTCGGATTAACTTTTGTTGTGTATTGATACCAGTAAAGAGCCTCGTCATATTTTTTCAATTTCTCGTAGGTCAGAGCGAGTTTGAAGCTTGCCGTGTCGAGTTCGGGCTTGATCTTAATCGCCTCGGTGAACATATCGGCGGCTTTCCTGAAATATTCGAGCGCGTTTTCCGCCTTGACGCCTCCGCGCAGTTCGTATTGCCCGTCGGACGACTTCATCACAGAGCCTTTGCTGTTCAGCAATCCGACGCCTTTCTGGTAGTAGATCAGCCCAAGGTTGTACCTCGGCAGTTCGTAACTCGGATAGACGGCGAGCGATTCGTTGAACTGATCCGTAGCTTTGTCGTAGTACTCGTTCGCCTTGGCGGGGTCGCCATTCTTGGCGAATTCCTCCGCCATCTCGAAATAAAGCGCTCCCCGATTGAGAGTTATCTGCGGCAGATCGAAGTAGCGGTCGGCCTCGCCGAATTCGGCCAGCGATTTCTCGTTGTCTTTTATCTTCTGGAAAAACATTCCGCGATACAGATGGATATCTCCGTTATACGGATCAAGCTTCAGCGAAAGGTCGTACCGCTTAAGCGCTTCTTCACTATTGCCTGCCTGCGCTATGTTGTTCGCTTCTTTCATGACGATGTTGGCCATCTGAACATCGTACGACCACACTGACGTGATGAAGCAGAAGACGAGGGCGGCGAAGATGAAGAGGCCGCCCACGAAAGCGCCGAGTATCCCGTCTTCAACGGGCGGAAAATTGAAGACAATCCACCTTTTTGTCCAAGGCGTCTCCGGATGCTGCGTTTCCGGTTTAGGTGTTTCATCGACGTTATCGGAGCGGCCCTTTTTCTTTTGCTGTTTCGCGGCTTTTTGCTTCAGTGCCTCCGCCGCGGAGTTTGCCTTATCGATATTGATTGTCGCCGACGCCCATATAGTCTTGAAGCCGGGCAGGTTGCCGCCGAGCGTGCTCTGGCCGAGCAGGCGGTCTTCGCTGAGCGCGAGGAGTGCTACGAGTACTCCGCAGAACATCGATGTGCCTATGATGTGGAACGGGAACCCGAAGAATGCCGATGCCCCGATCGAGACAAGTCCGCTGAACGCGCCGAGCAGTATGCTCTTGGTGTAATCCTCGTCGCCTTCGGAGTCTTCTTGCGCCGGTTTCGTATAATAAATACGGTAAAAATATCTAATCAGCATAACAATAAAGAAAATAAGAGCGAGCGGGCCGAGCGGGCCGAGTTCCGCCCAGATATGCAGATACTCATTATGCGCTTCCTTGGCGTTGACGTCTTTGAAAAACCCCGGAATTATTTTCTGGTTGGAGTCCTCAAGGTACGCCTTGAGCATTGAAAGGTATCTGATCTTGTAAGCGCCGATGCCGACGCCCAGCTTGTAATGCCGGATCATCTCTTTCGTTCCGCCCCATATAAAACTGCGGGAGACGACAGAGTCCTCGATCTTCTCGTGCGGGGCAATTTGCTCTGAAGCGGTCTGCGCCGTCTGCTGCGCCTGATTGCGCCCGCGGGAGGGCAGAACGATTGCGCTGACGACAATCATCACCGCTAACACCAGCCCGACACCTATCAATTTCGCGACTTTCCTGCGCATCAGCAGGTAGGCCGCGCCCGTCATCACCGCGAAGCCAGCGAAATAAACAACGATCAGTTTGGGCGATTTGGCGATCGCGTTGCCGACCGTGTTCAGGATGGACATGAACCTGCTCGCGTATGAATAATCCGGCGGGTAAAATATGATTCTGTTTGACGATAGGATCATTATTACAATGCTGATTCCTATGAGGCCCGCGAGATGTATCGCGGCTTCGACGGCTTTCTTTTTCGACAGCCCATCGATCGAGTACATAAAGAAAACGATGCAGGCGGCGAGGAGGCCGATCCACGATCCGCGCGTTACCGAGAGCAGCACCACGAACAGCATCGGCACGATTGCCAGCCAGCAAAGAAGTTTGACCCACCAGCGCCGTGCGGCGAGCGAAAAGCCGAGCGCGAGCGGCACCGACATGGCGAGCATCTCCGCCACGTAGTTTTTGTTTCCGAGGGTCGAGAAAGGGTCTCTGTTGTTGCCGAGGCCGATGAATTTGTTAACCCCGAAATGCTGAGCCATGCCTATCGCGCCCTCTATGAACATGACTATCAGGAACACCGCGACAAGCGTGTTGAAGTGCTTTTTCGCATCGAACGTGTTGACGATAAGATAAAAATTCATGATAACGAAGAAAAGCTGCGCGAAGTCCTTGAGGCTGACGAAAAAGTTCGGCGACAGAAAGAACGAAAAGAGCGAGATCAGGGTGACAAAAAGGATCGGAGTGTTGAGCGGCATCCTCCTCAGTTCGATCCTGCCTTTGAGGAACGACGAAAAAAGGAACATGACGAAGATGAGCGAAACCGTGATCTGCATCAAGGTCTGCTGGGGGAGCCTGAACGACTCGAAAGACCTGAATACGACGAAGTAGGTGGAGAACGCGAGAGAGGTCGAGATGTAGAGGACCAGCATGCGTTCCATCGGCCTTTTGGGGTCCCTCGAACCGCTTATGACCTGAGGTATTGCAAGCGCCAATGCGGCGGAAACGATCAGAAGAATGAGCTTATAATCGTTTTGAATGTCGAAAACATCTTCCCCGTAACTTGCTCTCGCCGCAACCGATGCGATGTATATGCCGATAATGAAAATGTAAGCGAAAGCGGAGATGGTGGCGGCGACGACGTGGACTTTAGGCCGTCCGGGATTTTTCAGGCCTTCGATTATGTACGGCAGCGAAATCGCCGTCATAATCGCCATCGTGAGCGCGTATTTCAATAAGTGCTTGTAAGCGAAATTTCTGACCGTTGAATCGATTGTTTCCCTGAAAAGAAGGTAAGGCAGCAGTGCTATCAGTGGGAAAAGAATCGCTTCAAGAATTCGTTCAGGAATTGAATTGCTGAATTCCGTCTTTGACATTTTCATAGTGGATGAACACCCGGTCGAGTCCGCAGAGTTTGAAAGCGTCCTCGACTTTCTGTTTGAACTTTCCCGCGAGGCGCAGGTCTCCGTCGCCCGCGCGGGCAGTGTTGAGGAGCGCGACGAGGACTCCGATTCCGGAGCTGTCCACGTCCGTTATGCCGCTTATGTCGAGAAGTATCTTTTTGGCGCCGCCGCCGATCACATCACGGATTCTCTTTTTAAAAGTGCCGCCGTTTTCTATGTCGAGCTTGCCGACCACATTCACTGTGGACACGCCTTCCTGTTCGATTACTGTAAGATGCATTCCGGCCTCTCTGTTCTTTCTTACTTGTCTTACTTGCGTTGTGATTCGAGGAAATTCAGAATGTCGTTCAGTTTGAAGCGGCGCTGGTTTCCGGGCGTTCTGTAGTGCGGAAGAATTCCTTTTGCCGTATAGCGTCTCACGGTGGCTTTGCATACGCCCATCACTTTTGCCGCTTCTTCGAGGGAAAGGGTTGGATTGACTAGCCGTTCGAGGATTTCCTCGCGTGTCTTCGCCGCTGCCTGCCGCTGTCTTTTTGCCGCTTCAACGTCCTCGACGCGAGTGACTTTTTCGATGCCCGGCAGCCGTTTCTGTTGTACCGTCGGGAGGGTTTCTTCCTTCACCGTCTTTCTGGTTTTTGTCGAACGCTCCGCGGCATCCCAAATGTCCTGAACCGAAACAAAAGGAGAGGTGAGGGGACGCGGTGGCCTTGGGCCGGGGTCTTCCTGCTGTGGCGCCGGCGCGGGTTTCTGAGCCGCGGGTGGCGCGGCCGGCGCCTTTGGCTCGGCGCTCTCCGGCGCGACAGGTTGACGCGATATTGTGTATCTGTCCCGGTCTATGCTCGGCACCGGCCGTTTCGGCACGCTTGGGGGCGTTTCTCTTTTCTTCTGTTCAGCACGATCCATTTGCTCGCGCACGTATTTCTGCCAGTCGTCATATTTGTTTGTCAAAACCGCCTCCTGAACCGCGGGGCATCCAGTGCCTTCCGCGGGAGGTTTAATATCTTATTGTGAAACCGCTGTAATGCGGTTTCTCTGTTTCCGACCATTCGGTATCGACGCCCGCAACATCGGACATCGACGGCCCCTGCCTAAGACTTTCGAGCAGGGACAAGAGCTTTTCCTCCGCGCCTTCGGCTTCAACCTCGACATTGCCGTCGGGCAGGTTTCGGGTCCAGCCCGACACTCCCAGCGCGGCGGCGCGCCTTTGCACGAAATATCTATAGCCGACCCCCTGAACGGTTCCTTTGACTATAGCCCGCAAAACCTTCACTTGCCGCCGCCCTTTTTGTCCCCCGCATCGTTGATAACCTGAATCGGCGGTGCAAACGCCGACAGTTTCGCGAGCAGTGACTTTGTGGCAGGCGGCTTTGCCGGCCCGCCTTCTTTCTTGGGCTTCTCCTGCTCGAACTCTTCGAGATTGCGGTCGCTCTCTTCGAGCAGGTCGAGGAATTCATGCTCCTCGCCGGCTTTTCTGTCTTTCTTCTGTTTTTTCGACGCGTCGTGGACCCTGTAAAGGTCCTTTGACCTGTCGATTCTAGATGGGCCGTCCGACATGGAAGTCCCCTCGTTTTCGCTTTCGCGGCCGGGCCGCTCTGCGTTTTATCTTTTGCCGCTTTCCGTAATCTCAGGATTCGTATCGAATATCCTCAGGAAAGCTTCGACCACTTCGGGATCGAACTGCGATCCGCTGTGTTTCACTATTTCCTGCACCGCCAGCTCGTGCGTGAGCGCCTTGCGGTACGGCCTGTCGGAAGTCATCGCGTCGTATGCGTCCGCGAGATGTATTATGCGCGACAGCAGGGGGATCGCATCTCCCTTGAGCACATCCGGATAGCCATAGCCGTCGTAACGTTCGTGGTGGTGCCTGATTATCGGTTTGAGGTCCTGCAGGAACGGGACCGGTTCGATTATGGTTTCGCCGACGAGCGGGTGCGTTTTGATGAGTTCGTACTCGTCGATCGTGAGTTTTCCGCGTTTTGAAATGATGCTTTCGCTGATTCCGATTTTGCCTATGTCGTGCAGATCGCCGGCATACTTCAGGCGTTCGAGCTCTTCGGGCGACAATCCCATTTCGCGGCCGATCATCACGGAGATGTCGCTGACGCGCTTCGAGTGGCCGTGTGTGTACGGGTCCTTCGCGTCGATTGTCATCGAGAGTGCCTGAATCGTGTTTAGATAAGAGTCTCTGAGCGAGTCGAACAGGCGCGCGTTCTCGATGGCGCCGGCAGCCTGCGCCGCGAATATCCCGAGAAGCTGCTTCTCGTCTTCCGTGAATTCGTGCCTGATCTTCGCATAAAGGTTCAACGTTCCCATCACCGACTGTTTAGTGATGAGCGGCATGCTGATAAGCGATTTTATGTTCATCCCTCTCAGAATGTGTTCCATCGGGACGCGCGTGTCCGTTTCAATGTCGGCTATCACGATGGGCTTGCACATCTTTACCGCCAACCCGCTGATTCCTTCGCCGTAAGGAGTGTCGTCCTTGTTGACGTATTCCTCCGGCAGGCCCTTGGCGATCCTGATCCTCAACGTGTTCGTCTGCTTGTCGAAGAGCTTGATCGAACAACTGTCGAAGCCGATGATCCTTATAACGGTGTCCGCTATCGTTTCGAGCAGTGCGTTGAGGTCGAGCGTGTTCGATATTGCGTTTGTCACTTCGCTGAGCGAGGTGAGTTCGCTTACTTTCCGCGCGAGTTCCTTGTTGTATTCCTCGCGCTTGAGGGTGTCGCTCTGAAGTTGGTTGAACGCTTCTTCGAGTTGTTTCTGGGAGTCCTGCAGCGCGGCGATTTTTTCCTGAAGAACCGAACTCATGCGGTTGAAAGAGAACGCGAGCGAGCCGAATTCGTCCCGTCTGAAGATGCGCACTCGCTTCGAGTAGTCGCCTCTCGAAATCTCCTCGACCGCTTGCAGGAGTTCGCTGATCGGTTTTGTTATCCTGCGGGCGCGGTACAAGGCCATATAGGTGGCGGCGACGAGCGCGAGAAGTCCGAACAGGAGGATGGTCGCGGTAACGGTTTTAATCGAGCTGAACGCCTCGGAGGCCGGCTGCACGAGTATGATGTGCCATCCGAGTTCCTTTGAGACGGTGGCGGCGGTGGCTATGTATCTGTCGCCATTGCTTTTGAATTCGAATTTGATGGCCTTTTTATCTTCGATGGCTATTCTGTTTGTGTCCCATGCGCCTGCGAGCGGGCCGCGAAGCTCGGTTGTGCCGAACATCTGCCGCGATCCGGAGATGATTCCCTGCCGGGACAGTATTCTTCCCGAGTTGCTGACGAGATAAAAGAAAACTCCCTTGCCGGCGGCATGATGGTTGTATATCACGTGTTCGACGATGCTGCTGTCTATCGCTTTGACGCCTACCACCGCGCCGCCCGTCGTGCCGTCTTGTTTTCTGATCGGAACGAGTATGAACATCGCCGACGGCCGCGTGCAGCACGGCCCCGCTGGGAAGACAAAGTATTTTCTGTTCTCAAAAATTTTCTCAGGCGGTTCTTTGAGCGGCGGCACGTCTCCGGTAAATGCGCTATCGTTGTAAATCGCTTTATATATCGGATTCCCGCTTTCATCGTATATGAACAGCCCGTCGAGGCTGACCTCGCGGAGGTGTTTGCCGGAAAAGTATGTCGATAGAAACTGCTTGTCGAGGGATTGTATTTCGGGCTCGGCGGCGAACTTTTCGAGAGAGGTCGCAGTTTTCGATATTTCGGCCTTCACTTCCTCCGAGAATATCATCGATATCTGTTGGACTTCGCGGATGAGATGGTCTTTGACGAGATTTCTTTCGTGGAAATAGGTGAGGGAAAAGAATACGGCTGTTGTGACCAGGATTAAAAGAATGAACGACAAGAGCAGTTTTGCGCGCACGCCGATGGGGCGCCGCAGTTGTTTCGATATGCCTGTTTTTTTCTTTTGGTTCATCCTCGCTGAGCCGGCCCCCCCCGGCTTGTTCAATATTCAGCGCCCAACCTCGCGGGTTGTTTGTTAATACCCGTATTTGAAGAACCTGAACAGCTTTTTCACGGAAGCCACGTAATTTATCGTTTCCCGGTAAGGCGGCACTCCGTTGTATTTTGCCACCGCCTCCGGCCCCGCATTGTATGCCGCCAGCATCATGTCGAGAACCCGCTCGTCGTTTGCGAACCTGTCGTACTGCGCCCGCAAGTACCGGGCGGTGCCGTATATGTTCTCGGCGACGTTGAAGGCGTTTTTCACGCCGAGGCCGCTTGCGGTGCCGGGCATTAGCTGCCCGAGCCCTTTCGCGCCTTTGGGCGATACCGCTGTCGGTTTGAATCGTGATTCGACTGCAATGACCGACATCAGAAGCCGCGGGTCGAGCTTGTACTGATTGGCATAATACAGTACGAGCCGCGCAATAATCAGCGCTTCTTCCTCGGTTAGCTTTTTGTTGTAAACTTTGACTACTCTCATGTAGCCTTTTTCAATAGCTATCAGTTGCTGCAACGCATCATTCTGGCTGTTGGCTTCCTGAGACTGAGAGGAGTTATATACCTCGCGAGCCTGTTGTGCCTGCTGTTGCTGCTGATACTGCTGCTGCTGGTACTCCGTTGTGTAAGAAGGGCGATTGTGCACTGTAACATCGACAACCTCGGTCGATTCCTGCGCCGCCGCCGCCGCCGGTATCAGTATCGCGGCCGAAAAAAGCGCCGCAATCGCCGTTCTTAATTTTGCCGTCAGTTTCATCTTCTCCCAACCTCCGCGAAAATCAGATTTTCACCCGCCATATTTTCGATTGGCATTTGCCTTCGCATTCCGGGCTGTAGCTGTAGTGGTTCGCGGCCACTATGTAAAGATAACTCTTGTCCGGGTCCAGTTTCACGCTCATCGGATAGAATGAATCGAGGTCCGCGAGTGTCTGGCTGTCGATGATAGACATAACACGTCCCATCGGGTTCGTTATCAATACCCGCTGATTGCCGGTGTCCGCTATGTACACGAAACCCTGCCGGTCCACCGCGATCCCGGACGGTTTATTGAGTTCCACTTTTCCGCTGTTGCCCTGCTGGTCTTCCTCGAATACCGTGAACGGTTCGACGCGCTTGCCTACTATTTTCGCGACGCTTCCCGTCCGTTTCAGTGTTATGAAAATGTTTCCGTCATCCGTCACCGCGATTCCGTTCGGTTCGTTGTAATCCGACGGCAGGTTGATCGTTCTCTTTTCGATCCCGTTGCCGTCGAATTCGATCACGCGGTTGTTTCCGCGGTCGCAGACGTATATTCCACCGCCTTGTTCGGCAAGCGCTTTCGGATTCCTTAGGCTTATATTTCCGCTGCGCTCGTTTGGTATCTTGCCGATGTATGAGCCGTCCGTGCCGAACACGAACACGTTGCTTACCACCGACGAGAAATCCGCCACGAACAGCCTGTTTCCCTCGATCTCGATCCCCGTCGGGAACGTGAAATCGGCTTTGTCGCCTATCAGTTCGCTCCGCTGCGAAGCGGGGTCGTAATGCACGATTTTACTTTCTTTATCGTCAATGATGTAAATTGTGCCGTCCGCCGCAGGTGCGATGTCGTATGCCACCGCGAGCCGTTCGAACACAAGTTCCGGCGTGTACGATTTTGCGTTCTGGCCGATTGATTTCACGACCTCCGTTATCGCGCTGGGCTTTTTGACTATGTAACCGATTCGTGAAGACTCGACCAGTCTCACGATGTCTCCCCAGAGGAAAAGCAGCATTATGAATATCGCGACGAGGCCAACCACTATCGCGTTCCTCTTCGTGAACAGCGTCTGTGTCTTTTCCTCGTTTCGGCGGAACAGAATCAGCATCAGGCGCGGCGATTCGAGCTCTTCGTAACGGGTGGCGAGCATGTGGATTTTCGAGCATGCGAGGTTGAGGTCGTCTCCCGCGAGCAGCACGTTCCGCAGTTCGAGCTTTGTCGGATGTTTGATTATCGTTTCGGACGAAAGCATGATGCGGTCGCCGTCGTCGATCTTGACCGCCTCGATCTGGAGGCTGTCGCGTCCGCGTGTTTTCGGCTGAGTGTATATTGCCTTGAATTTCCGGTCTTTCAGATAGAAGACCGGGCAGCCGTTCGCCCGCGCGATCCACACCGTGTCTCCCGCGGCGAGCACCACCGAAAAACCGTGGTATGCCGTGTTCGGCTCCACGTATCCTTCCGATTCGAGTTTGATGTACAGTTCGGTCAGCACGTCCCGCAGGATTGCGACCGGGCGCGAAAAATCGGCTGTCCTCGTGTAATCAAGATAGGGTTCCATCCTGTCCGCGAGAAACTGAATGCTGAACTGTTCGGCGGTTGTGCTCATCCCGGTGAAAACGGCGAACATCGCGAAGTCGCGTATGCTGTCGTTGGTGTCGTAGATGTAAGTTCCCTGTCCGATGCGGGTTTCAGGCCCGAGTGTTCCGACAAGCGTGCGGTATGAGCGTTCGATTATTTTTTTTGCCATCTCACTGCCTTCTCAGATCGAATTGGAGCACCTGATATTCGTTTGCCAGCGTCACGTCGCGCTGCTCTTCTTCGTATCCGGGTTTAGAGACTCTTATCGTGTAGCGGCCGGGCTTGACCTCGAAGCGGGTCCCGGAAAATCCGCTGTCGATAAGGGAATTGTTCTTGAACACCATCACCGTGCAGTCCGTCACGTTAGTGTCCACCCTGAAAAAGGCGGCCTCCGTCGCCGGACTCGATATCGAAGAGGATGGCGGTGTTCGTGTCGTTTTGAGCTGCGAAGGTTGTGCTTTTTCAACATTATTCGGCCGCGTGTTGACTATGTCCACGCGCGGATTTTCTTCCGTGCGGTCTGATTGAGTTGCTTTCTGAGGCTGCAACGTTGTCTGTGTCTGTTTTGCTTTAGCGCCGCCGAACGTGAATGTAACCGACTGTGTCACGCCGGGCACTATTTTGAGCGATTCCCCGTGCGTCGTGCCTTCGTAAGACGCTTTCACCCTATGATTTCCGGGAGCTATCTCGCGCAACATTATGTCCGTTCGCGGAAAGCCGGACTCGACAGATTTTCCGTCGAGAGTGAGACTGCTGCATTCCGGCTGGCAAATAACCAGAAGCGATCCGTTCTTCGGCTTTGCGAGTTTTAAGCTTATATAGCGTTCGAGTGTGTTGTCTTTCGCTGCCGTGATTTTTTCGATGTAAGTTTCAAAACCCGCCGCTTCGATTCGCAGTTCGGACGTTCTGCCGGCTTCCAGCCCGATTGAGTATTCGCCGCTTTCGGGCTGCTGAACGCCGTCGATGAAAACACGCGCCTCCGCGGGAGATACTTTGAGCGAAAGTGTTCCCTGATCGGCGGCTGTTTTTGTTTCTTCGTCTGTGCCGTGGATCGGCTCGATTACCGGTAGCGTTCTCTGGATTTCAGTTTTTTGCGTTCTATTTCGCTCTTGCTGTGTCGCGAGTTTGTTTGTTCCGTAAACGATTATCATGCCGATCGCCGCCAGCAGAAGCGCCACGAGCAGATATTTTTTTAAGAAGAGCCACCCCGAATATGCAACGCTTTCCCGTGCCGGGGGCCGCTTGATTTCTATCGGGGTTTCGAGCCGCGAGAGCACAATCCCGACATCCGCCGAGTTGTCCCGCCTGTGTGCTTCTTCGAGAAGCATGTCCGCCGCTTCATCGAGTGAGCTCGCGCCTGCCAGCGTGTCTTGTATCGTGATCGGATCGACGCGTGCGATAAGGCCGGACGAACACAGCAGCAGGACGCCGCGCGGCGGCATCTGCTGGGAGATAAACAACGGTTCGAAAGCGCCTTTCGGGAAACCCGCCGGCGCCTGCCCGGGTTGCATCAGGCTGAGGTCCGTGTTCTCAAGGTTCGCTGCGCCGGTGTCCTGTGTGAGGCGGGATATCTTGCCGTTTTCCATCATGTACGCCGCGCCGCCGCCTGCCACGGCTATGTGCGCCATATCGCCTTCGAGATACGCGCATACTATCGACGCTTCGGCGCTCTCGCCGTTCTCTCCCACACCTTTTTTCTCAAGCGCTGCGTGCACTTCCTTCATGCAGCCGGGCAGTAGGCTGCTGCCGTTGAAGCTGTCCGAATCGCGTATCTGTTTGAAACATTTTTTCAGAGTCTCGATGGCGAGTTCGCTCGCCTCGGTTTTCAGGCCGGAGATGCCCTCGGCAATTCCGTACAACCCGCGCGCGCGGCCGGGGCCGGTGTAGTTCACGCAGCAAATATATTCGTAGTTCGCTTCGTGGGCGGCGCCTTTCAGCGTCCTGCCCGACGAGCGGACTGAAAGCTGCGTTGCTTGTTGTATCTCCGAAGCCGTCTTCATTTTACCTTTGGCCGCACCGCCGCGAGAGACTTTTTGTACGGCGCTTTGCACACGCCTTTTTCGGTGATGATCGCCGTAACGAGCCGTGCGGGGGTGACGTCGAACGCTGGGTTAATTACCCCGACGCCCGCGGGGCATATCACTGTGTTGCCTATGCGGCGCACTTCGTGCTCTCCGCGCTGCTCGATCTTGATTTCGGTTCCCGTTTTGATCGCGTAGTCTATCGTCGATACCGGCGCGGCCACGTAGAACGGTATTCCGTGCGCTCTCGCGAGTACCGCCGCTCCGTAAGTCCCTATCTTGTTTGCTGTGTCTCCGTTGGCCGCAATCCTGTCCGCGCCCACAACCACAGCATCGATCTTTCCCTGTGCCATCAGCATTGCCGCCATGTTGTCGCAGATGAGTGTCGCGGGGATTCCTTCCTCGACCAGCTCGAATGCCGTAAGGCGGGCGCCTTGCAGCCACGGGCGTGTTTCGTCAGCATATACATGGATTATCTTTTTCTGATTAAAACCCGACCGGATTACGCCGAGCGCCGTTCCGTATCCGGCGGTTGCGAGTCCGCCGGCGTTGCAGTGAGTAAGAACGCGGCTGCCTTTCTTGAGAAGTCTCGCTCCGTTATCGCCGATGCGCTTACAGCTCTCGATGTCTTCCTTAAGAATTTTTTTCGCTTCCGCTATGGCAATCTTTCTTATCGCGTCGAGTGATTTTCCGCCGTTCTCGGCGATCAGATTTTTCATTCTGTCTATTGCCCAGAAGAGGTTGACGGCTGTCGGCCGTGTCCGCGCAAGACGGTTGTAAACCTGCTCCATGTATTCATTGAATTTGGTCTTGTCGGTTCCTGTGAACTTGACTGCGCCGAGCGCAACTCCCATCGCCGCCGTTACTCCGATGGCGGGCGCACCTCGCACCTTCATATCTTCTATTGATCGCGCAACGGATTCGACTGTCGTTAGCTTTACATATTTTATTTTGTGTGGAAGCAATGTCTGGTCGAGAAGTTCAACTGCTCCTGTGTTGTTCCAGCGAACCGTATCCAATAGAAAGAACCGCCTTTTATAGAGCTGTGTCCAACTATTCACGCCAAACTTAAACAAAGCACTAAATATTTTATATTATTTGTAAAGTGATTTCAATTTTTATTATTAAATTTATATGTATATAGAATATTATGTGTCTAAGAATAATTCTGCGAATTTGATATCTGATTGACGTGTGATTTTAATATTTTTGATGTCGCCGGGAATGGCGGCGACTGGACGGCCCGATCGTTCGACGAGAGTGGCGTCGTCCGTTACGCGCCACTTTCTCTCGCGGGCGTGGTTGTGCGCTTCCACGATGGCTTCAAAATAGAACGCCTGCGGAGTCTGCACGATGTGAATCTCGTCGCGGCTGAGAGTTTCGACAACGTGGCCGCTGCGCACGCGTTTTACTGTTTCCTCGCAGGGCAGGGTGGGGATGCATGCTCCGTGCTCTTTGGCGCCGGCGATGACTTCTTTGATGAGTTCCTTCGAGACGAGCGGGCGTGCCGCATCGTGGACGACTATCATTTTTGTTTCTTTCGGAAGTGTCTGCAACGCCGTGAAGATTGTGTCCTGACGCGTGGCTTCGCCTTCGATGATTTTTAGTTTTTCTGAGAATCTGCCCGCGAATATTTCCGTCGCGCGGGCTTTCCATCCGGCGGGTGCGGCGAGCAGGATATTGTTGATTTCGTCTATGGAGGCGAACGTTTCGATAACGTGCTCGATGATTGTTTTGCCGCGGAGTTCGAGGAAGATTTTCGGTGTCGGCGAGTCCATCCTCTGCCCGGTTCCGGCGCCCGGAATTATAGCTGTAATCATTGTTGTCCGCCTTTCAGTCAGGTTTGTCCGCTGTGTCTCATTTGAATATTTTTTCGAGCAACGATGCTTTAGAGAACGGCGAGACAAGCCACAGTTTTCCTTTTGAGTCCGAGAGCAGGAGCAGCCTGCCGTCGGGCGACCAGTGGAACGATTTCATATCCGCTGCAAGCTGCCATCTTTTCTTGGGTGTTATGTGGTAAACCCAGACGTCGTTGCTTGCCATGAACGCGATGAAGTTTCCGCGCGGCGACCACTGCGGATATCTTCCCTCGTTGGCGATCTGCTCCGCGGAGCCGTCGAGGGGTTTGATCCACACGCCTGACTTTTCTTTTGATGCGAACACCACTGAGGAGCAGTCGGGCGACCAGTCCGCGGAGGATGCGTCCGATGTAACCATTTTCCGCGACATGTCTTTTATGTTGAAAATGAAGAGCGAGTTGTCTTCGGTGACGTACAGTAGCAGGTTTTCGTTATCACGGCAGAATTTATAGAATCGGGTGCGGACGGCGATCATTTTTTTGTCCATGAATTCTTTGTCTTTCGCGTCCGGTTTGTCCGCATTGCTTTTCTTGCTGCTCGCCGTGCCGTACGAGATTGCGTCCGCTGTTTTCGCTTCTATCTGCGGCAAACTGTCTGGTTTCAGACCGCGCGCCGATATGCGGAGGTTGTGATCCGGGTCGATCAGGAAGATGCTCGGCGGTGTTTTGATCGAAAGTTTATTCGACAGATCAAGCGAGAGGTCCATCAGGACTCTGAACGGGATCTTGTTCTTTTTGACATAAGCGTCGAGTTGACCGGAGTCCGGATCAACGTTGACGGCTATGATGCGGAGCGAATTCTTGAACGGCGCTTTTTTCCGCATCTCTGAGAGGTATTTGAAGACGTCCGGTGTGGCGTCGCTGTACATCGAGAAGAACACAAGAAGGGTGAACTGGTCGTCGAGGTCGTCGTCCGTGAAAAGTGTGCCGCCGGTGTCCTTGATCGACGGGATGGCGGAAAGCGGCTGGGGCTCCGAGGCCGCGGCTGCGCCGACTGCGCACAGCAGCAGAGCACAAAGCAGCAGGGGCGTTATTTTTGCCGCATATAATTTAAGGGGAGTGGTAGTCATTTGTTTTTCCGGAAGTGGAATTTTGGTTCAGGCTTTATAGCCGAGGAAGACAAGACCGGCGATCCAGACGCAAAGGAAGAAGAAGATGGCGACGAACCAGACAAGCGCTTTTTTGAAGCGCGGGCGGCCATCCTTCCTGAATCCGCGCACTATGAACATTCCTGCGGCGGCGAGCCATCCGAACAGGCCGATGTACATGACAGCCATTGCGTAGTGGTTGAGCTGGTCGTATATCATCGGTGGTTCTCCTTGTTTCCGGCGTTTCCGTCCTTATTTTAGCACAACCGGCCTTCGGACGGAACAGCGGGTATTGTACGGATTCCCGATTTCCTTTCGCCCGGCGTTTTAGCCGAGGTCGATGTGGCCCACTTTATCAACCATGTTGCCGACGAGGAGCTGGGCGGTGTTGAGAAACGCGTCCGGGTCTCCGGTGACGAAGAATTCTTTCTCGCCGGATTCGCGATGGTTGCTGAGCAGCATGTTTCTGTCATGCAGTTTTTTCATGCACAGGACGGCGGTGCGGCGCGCCGGATCGATAAGCGTTATGGCGGGCGACACTATGTCCTGAATGACGTTCTTAATGAAGGGCAGGTGCGTGCAGCCGAGGATGAGCGTGTCGATGTCCTCGCGCAGCATCGGAATCAGGTAGTCCTCGGCGAACATCCGCGTATTGGGGGAGCCGATCGCGCCCGCCTCGATGCGCGGTATCAGGTTCGTGCATGGCTGCGTGACGATTTCGACCGAAGGGTCGAAGCTGTCGATGAATTTTTTATAGACGCCGCTGTCGATTGTGAGCTGTGTGGCCCAGATTCCGATGCGGAAGCTGTATGTCACGTAGAGGGCGGCGGAGACGCATCCGTAGTTAATCATCCCGACCGCTGGTGTTTTCCTCTGTGTCTGAGAAAAATGCTCGCCCAGCAGTCCGCTGACGGTGTTGCAGGCGATCACGATCAGCTTGCAGCCCCGGTTTTCGAGATAGTCGATTATCCGGTCCGAATATGAGAGGATTTCCGCTTCCGATTTTGTGCCGTAGGGGACGTGGGCGGTGTCGCCGACGTAGATAAAGCTTTCGTACGGCATCACGCTGTCCAGTTCGCGGAGGAGGGAGAGGCCTCCCACCCCTGAATCGAATACGCCGATCGGGCGTTTGTCCATTCTGTTGAAGCTCCTCAAAACTGCATCATTTGCAGCGCGATCTGGTCCTGCAGCGCGCGGATTTCGTTCGAGTGAACCTTGTAATTATTGAACACCATCACGAAAACCGCCATGCCGCCGTCCGATTTACGGAAGTATCCGCTGAGAGAGCACGCGCCGCTCAGCGCTCCCGTTTTTGCCCATAGCCGTCCCTGCGCCGGGGTTCCAACCAGTCTTTTCTTCAGAGTTCCTTCTCCGCCCGGCTCGGCAAAAAGCTGTAGAAACGACTGCTTCAGATACGAATTATAGAACGATGAAAGCACCGTTAGCAACACCCTCGGGGTCAATCTGTTCAAACGCGAGAGTCCTGAGCCGTCCACAACGCTGAGCGAATCGGCATCGGCGAACTTGTATTTCTGCATGATGGATTTGACCGCCAGCGCTCCGCCCGCATGCGTGCCGCCGCGGTTCCCGCGCGATGCGCCGAGCGCCCGGAAAACCTGTTCGGCCACAAAGTTGTCGCTGTTTTTTACCATCTCGTCCAAAACCACCAGCAGATAGGGCGACTGCGCGCGGTGCAGCATCCGCCAGTCCGGCGGCACGCTGCCCGATTGCTCGAACTTTGCGTCGAACGATATTCCCGCGCGTTTCAGCGCTCCCATGAGCGCCGCGCCGTAGAATAGGTCCGGATTCGGGACGGGATATTCGAACTCGGCGGATTTGCCGTTTCGTATTGTGCCGGTTATCGTGAATTTGCCGTTCGCGGCCTGAACGATTTTAGCGCTCGCCGAACCTTTTTTCACGACTTTAATGTTGACGGAAAGCAATGCCGGGTCTATGGGCGGGTCGAGCGTCACGGCCGCCTTCCAGCCGCTCGCGCTTACTGTGACTTTGAGGCAGTTTTTGCCGACCGACAGCGCACCCGGCCGCGTCGCGTAGCACCATTTCATGTCGTCCGCTTCCCACGATTCCGGCCGTTCGTTGTCCGGGAAATATGTGCCCGACAGATAGATTGAACCCTCGATCCTGCGCAGTCCGGCGCGGTAGAGTCCGGCCGCGACCTCGTCGAGACCGGATTTTGCGGAGTCGTAAAAATCACCTGTCAGAGTCGGGTCGCCGTAGCCTCTCACAAACAAGCCGTACGCGGTTCCCGACGCGCCTTCGAATTTTTTCGTGTAGAAATCCGTGTTGAATCTGAAATCGGTGGTGAGACCGAGTATAGCCGCCGCGCTCGTTATAATTTTCATGTTCGACGCGGGGATCATCACTTTGTCGGGGTTCAGGCTGTAGAGAGCCGCGCCGGAATCGAGGTCCATTATGATGATTCCGACGTCCGCATTTGCCACGATGCTCGATTTCAGAGCCTGATTTATTGCTTCTTTGGGCGATTGAGCGAGTGCCGCGAGTGAAACGAAAAGCAGCGCCGCCGCCGCTAATGCCGCTGTTTTCTTAATCATGTTTCAGCCAATTCTCCATGTCGCGCGGATAATCGAAAATTTCTTCGGGCGCGAAGAAAAGAGACACCTCGCGCGCGCCGTTTTCCGGGCTGTCCGAGCCGTGGATGACGTTGAAGCGTTTGCTGATCGCGAGGTCGCCGCGGATCGAACCGGGCGCGGATTCGCGCGGATCGAGTGCGCCCATCATGTTGCGGGCGAGTTTCACCGCGTCGCGGCCCTGAACGGCGAGCACGACCACCGGCGAACTTGTCATGAACTCAACGAGCGAATCGAAGAATGGTTTCCCGACGTGCGCCTCATAGTGCCGCTCCGCCAGCTCGCGGCTGATTTGCATCATTTTCAGGCCGGCGATCTTGAATCCGCGTTTCTCGAACCGGGATACTACTTCCCCTATCAATCCGCGCTGTACACCGTCCGGTTTTACAATAATCAGAGTGCGTTCCTTGTCTATTTCCATCTTACCCAACCCAATACTTTCTACGCCCGTCCACATTCCGGACTGAATTTCAAAAAATTATATACGTTTAAAATGGAGATACAATTATTTTTGACATTTCGGAGCAGACTATGGTTTGCGAACGGCTGCGTTTTATATTTTTCTTGATATGTAACTAAATTTGAGAATACAATCATTAATTGCATACGATTTCGTGGGAGGGCTGATTTGAAAATCGACAGGAAGCTATTGCTGGTTTTGCTGATGGCGGCGGCGTGTATGATCGGTGCGGCGGCGCGCGCGGAAGACGACGAAATCATATCTCCCGACGTTGCAGCTACCGGGCCGTCTCAGGAAAGCCTCGACGCGGCGTGCGCGAAGTATGCCGAGCGGTTCAATCTGTTATCCTCTTGGCTTGCAACCCCGAGGTCGGTGGAAAAGGACGCAAAGGAACGCGAGCAGGCCCTCAAGCTGATCGACGAACCGCTTCTCTACGATGATGCGAAGGAACTGCCGTGCGTGGGGGCGTTCTTCAGGTCGCGGATGAATGTTTTTATGAAGAGCTTCAAGAGTGCTAAGGTTGACAGCGGCCTGATTATCTGGAAGCTCTACAATCACACCGAGATCATTCAGACAAAGAGCACAAAGATCGCGATTGACTTGTATGGCGGTTATGAGCAGGTGGCATGGGACGAGGCGCAACTCCGTGAGGTCGTCGGGATGGTTGACGCGCTGCTTGTGACTCATCCGCACGCGGACCATTACGACCGCAAAACAATAGATATGTTCGTGAAGGCGGGCAAGCCGGTGGTTGTGCCGTATCTTTTCATGAAGGACTACCCGGACAACGACAAGCTGACTGTGATGCGCGAGGGCGAGTTGAAGATCGGCGACATCACGGTGAAGGTTTTTCCGTCGTATCAGAAAAAGGAAATGGACAATGTCTATCTGCTGACGACGGACGAGGGTTATAAGGTCATGCACCTCGGCGACGAGAACGAGTTC
This sequence comes from uncultured bacterium, assembly GCA_964409645.1. Classification (GTDB taxonomy): domain Bacteria; phylum UBP15; class UBA6099; order UBA6099; family UBA6099; genus CAYPEK01. Next base: position 21,912 of record CAYPEK010000049.1, read on the forward strand.
GGCCAGCCGGGACACGAGTGGTATTCGAAATTGAAGCCTTTCGACATCGACATTCTGATTCCGAATATCTGGACGCCGAACATGGCGACGCTGCTCAGGGTGGTGAAGCCGAAGCTGATTTTTTCGAGCCACGAGCACGAGGTTGGGCACCCGTCTTCGGGCCGCCGGTCTTACGATTACGTCTATAAGGTGCTGAGGACAATCAAAGTGCCGTATGCGGTGCCGATGTGGGGCGAGTCGGTGCGCTGGCCGCTCGTGCCGGGCGAACCGCCGGCGAAGTGAATCCGCTTGACGTGAATATCCGTTAAGTTTATCCTTGTATTTTCATCCGTGGAGAGGCTGAGGTTCTCGGTTTTCTCTCGGAATGTGACTTGAAACGGAGGTTTGATGATGTCGATTAAGTATGAAGCGCCCGCGGGCGGTGAAAAGATTGTTATAAAGGACGGTGTGCTTACCGTTCCGGACAAGCCGATTATTCCGTTCATAGAGGGCGACGGCACCGGCCCGGATATCTGGGCGGCGTCGCAGCGCGTGTTCGACGCGGCGGTGGCGAAGTGCTACGGCGGCGCGAAGAAGATAATGTGGATGGAAGTTCTTACGGGCGAAAAGGCGTTCAACACGACGGGCGAGTGGCTGCCGGAGGAGACGGTTGCGGCGATCGCGGAGTACGGCGTGTCGATCAAAGGGCCGCTGACGACGCCGGTGGGCGGCGGCATCCGGAGCCTGAATGTTGCGCTTCGGCAAATACTCGACCTGTACGCCTGTGTGCGGCCGGTGCGTTATTTCAACGGCGTGCCCGCTCCGGTCAAGGAGCCGGGACGGCTGAACGTGGTGATCTTCCGCGAGAATACGGAGGATGTTTACGCGGGTATCGAATGGGCGTCCGGCACGGACGAGGCGAAAAAGGTAATATCTTTTTTAAATAAGGAATTGGGCAGGAACATCCGCGAAAGTTCCGGCATCGGTATCAAGCCGATCAGCCCGGAGTGTACGACGCGGCTCGTGCGGCGGGCGATCAGATACGCGCTCGACAAGGGGCGCAAGTCGGTGACGCTGGTGCACAAGGGCAACATTATGAAGTTCACCGAGGGCGCGTTCCGCGACTGGGGATACAAGCTCGCGGCGGACGAGTTCGCCGGAAAGGTGATCGCGGAGAAGGACACGTGGGACAACCCCGGCGCGGCGGACGGCAAGGTGATAATCAAGGACCGCATCGCGGACTCGATGTTCCAGCAGGCGCTTCTGAGGCCGGACGAGTACGATGTGCTCGCGACGCCGAATCTGAACGGTGATTTTCTTTCGGACGCGTGCGCGGCGCAGGTGGGCGGGCTCGGCATGGCGCCGGGCGCGAACATTGGCGACACGGCGGCGGTGTTCGAGGCGACACACGGCACGGCGCCGAAGTACGCGGGGCAGGACAAGGTCAACCCCGGCTCGTTGATCCTTTCGGGCGTGATGATGCTCGAACACCTCGGCTGGGACGAGGCGGCGGCGGCGATTGTGAGCGCGATCGAGAAGACGATCGACTCGAAGCAGGTGACGTACGATCTGCACCGGCAGATGGCGGGCGCGAAGTTGCTGAAATGCTCCGAATTTGCGGGAGCGATCATAGAGAATCTGTGACAGGGCAAAGGCTTTTCGGTTAGAGTGATTTGACGCGATACAGGGGCCACGTGCAACGTGCCCCTGCGCAACATAAAATAATAATATGTAGGGGCACGTTGCACGTGCCCCAATGAAACAATGTCATGAGAGTAATTAAGGCGGAACAGATAACCGAGGCGGTGCGCGGGATGTGCCTGCGGGCGGCGTACGACTTGCCCGCGGACGTCGAGTGCGCGCTGCGCGGCGCGCGGGAGCGCGAGGAATCGCCCGCGGGGCGCGAGGCGCTCGACTGCCTGCTCGAAAACGTGGAGATCGCGCGCGCGGAACACCGCCCGATCTGTCAGGATACCGGCCTTGCGGTGGTGTTTGTCGGGAAGGGCGAGGGCGTATGCGTCGAGGGCTCGATCACGGACGCGGTGAACGAGGGAGTCCGGCGCGGCTACGCGGAAGGTTATCTGCGGGCGTCCATCGTGTGCAGCCCGATCGACAGGGTGAACACGAAGGACAACACACCCGCCGTGGTGCACATCGAGGATGCGCCGGGCGACCGGCTGACGATAGAGTTCATGGCGAAGGGCGGCGGCTGCGAGAACATGTCGCGGCTGGCGATGATGCAGCCGTCGGACGACGAGCAGACGGTTAAGCGTTTCGTGGTGGACACCGTGAGGCGCGCGTGGGCGAATCCGTGTCCGCCGATAATCGTGGGCGTCGGGCTCGGAGGCACGTTCGAGAAGGCGGCGATGCTCGCGAAGAAGGCGCTTTTCAGGGAGATCGGCACTGTGAACCCCGACCCGGAACTGGCGCGGATCGAGGGCGAGTTGCTCGAAAGCATCAACGCGCTCGGGATCGGCCCGCAGGGGTTCGGCGGTCGCGTGACGGCGCTCGCGGTGCACATTCTGACGCATCCGTGCCATATCGCGAGCAAGCCGATTGCGGTGAATCTCGAGTGCCACGCACACCGGAGCGCGAAGGTGGAACTGTGAGCGATGAAGTGAAGAAAATAACCGCGCCGCTCGACACGGCGGTTGTGAAGGAAATGCGCGCTGGCGACCGCGTCCGGATCAGCGGCGTGATCTATACGGCGCGGGACGCGGCGCACAAGCGGCTGGTGGAATGCCTCGCGAGCGGCGGGAAGCTTCCGTTCGACATCGGCGGGCAGGTGATATATTACGTCGGACCGACGCCGGCGCGGCCGGGTGAGGCGATAGGCTCCGCGGGGCCGACGACGAGTTGCCGCATGGATGCGTACGCCCCGGCGCTGATTGCGGCGGGGCTGCGCGGGATGATAGGGAAGGGCTCGCGATCGGCGGCGGTTGTGGATGCCATGAAGCAGCACGGCGCGGTTTATTTCGCGGCGATCGGCGGCGCGGGCGCGCTGATTGCGAAGTCGATCAGGAGCGCGGAGCCGGTGGCGTACGAGGACTTAGGAACCGAGTCGATCAAGCGGCTCGAAGTTGTGGATTTCCCGGCGGTGGTTGCGAATGACGCATTCGGCGGCGATTTGTATGAGGAAGGTTATGTTGAGTATTACCGCGCCGATCTGGATATTTTGAAGGCATAAAATAGAGATTCCAAATAACGAAAAGCGCATTATCGCCTTCGGCGATTGGTGATATTGCGGAAAACATCCCCCTGCGCCCCCTTCGTAAGGGGGAAAAGATTTAGCCCGGATTTTTCGCAAGAAAAATCCGGGAAATCGAAGAAAGGGCGATCTACCGCGTTGAATCATCGACTCGAACTCGGTCACATACGGAACAGTATGCTCCTTCGTTCTCGCTCGATTCGCCTTGTATCTCATCCCTTTTTTCGATTTCTACCTGCACTGGTGAAAAATGCAAGTTAGTCCCGACGAAACCGTTTTTCAACTCTCCGAAATATCTCTTTAAAGGAAAAAAAGATAGTACGAGGCTTAATGTCTCACATGTGTTATTTTTTTGTCCCCCTTACGAAGGGGGCGCAGGGGGATGTTTCCTATAATGAATTTTGACACACTATCAAAATCGTGTGTTTTTAGTGTGTTATCAATTTTGTTGACCGCGCGCCTTTGAAAAGGATAATATATAGTCCTTGAATTAAGACGAGGTGAGAAAATGAGCATATTCAAAGCTTACGACATCCGCGGGACGGTCCCCGACCAGTTGAATGAGAAGATGGCGTACGGGATCGGACGCGCTTATGTGACTTTTCTAAATTGCACAAGAGTTGTAGTGGGGCGCGACGTGAGGTCGAGCTCGGACGGCATGTTCGAGGCGCTGTCGGCCGGGATCACCGATCAGGGTGCGGACGTGATCGAGATCGGTCGCTGCGACACGCCGATGCTGTATTTCGCGGCGCGGAACGAACCGGCGGCGATCAATATCACGGCGTCGCACAACCCGAAAGAATACAACGGATTCAAACTCTGCCGCGAGAATGCGATCCCGATCAGCGGCGACACGGGCATAAAGGAAATCGAGCGTATTTTTATTGAGAAAACATTCTTTGCGCCCGGGAAAAAGGGCAGCATCACGCAGCGCGATGTGCTCGACGATTTCGTGAAGTTCACGCGCAGTTTCATAAAGTTTGAAGGCAAGGGGCGCAGGCTGAAGGTCGTCATCGACACCGCGAACGGTTCCGGCGGCCTGACTTATCCGCATATTTTCAACGGGCTCGATCTGGAAGTGGTGCCGCTGTATATGGAACCGGACGGGACGTTCCCGAACCACGAGGCGAATCCGCTGATCGAGGCGAATCTCGTCGATTTGAAGAAGAAAGTGCTCGAAACGGGCGCGGATCTTGGCGCGTCGATCGACGGGGACGCGGACAGATGCGTGTTCGTGGACGAGAAGGGGAATACGATCCGGGCGGACGTGGCGGGCGCGATCATAGCGCGCGAGATGCTGAAGGTGCATCCGGGCTCGGCGTGCTTGTACGACCTGCGTTCGACACGCGCGGCGGCGGAGGACATCGAAAAGTTCGGCGGCAAGCCGGTGATGTGCCGGGTCGGCCATGCTTTCATTAAGCAGGAAATGCGGGAATACGACGCGGCTTTCGCGGCGGAATTGTCCGGCCACTTCTATTTTAAGGATCACAATTTCACGGAAAGTTCGGCAATAGCGCTGATCAGCATTTTAAATATAATGGCGGAGACAAAAAGCAAAGTAAGTGAGATCGCGGCGCCGGTTCTTCGGTATTCGCACTCGGGAGAGATCAATTTCGAGGTCGAGGACAAGGATGTTGTACTCACGCGGCTCGAAGAAATTTACGGCTCGAAGGGGAAGGTTTTTCATCTCGACGGGCTGAGTGTGGACCTCGACGGCTGGTGGTTCAACGTGCGCGCGAGCAACACTGAACCGCTGCTGAGGCTCAACCTCGAAGCGCAGACTTCCACAATGATGGAAGAAAAAAAGGCGGAAGTAATTAAAGTAATAGAAGGATGACGATAGACGGAAACCGAGCCGCGCGTCAGCAAGCGGTCACGCGGAAAAGATGTATTAATAGACAATAGCGAGGGGCAGGTAGTAAACAGCGAGGTAGAGAAAGCAAAACATCTGGGGTTTTTGCGGCGGGAAGCTGTTATTTAAAAAAGATAATATGTATTAATAGGAGAAATAATGACAGCACCGAAGACGGAAGAGGAAAAAAAGAAAGCGAAGGAAAAGGAAATACTGACGCAGAAGATGGCGGTTTATACCGGGATTCCCGCGCTGATGGCGGGCGGACTCGGTTTCGGATGTTTTGTCGGATATTTCCTTGACAGGCATTTTCATGGTAATAATATCATTATGGCGATCTGCGGTTTGATCGGTTTCGCGGCCGGTGTGTATCAGGTAATTGAGTTGTTAAAGAAGTTCAATTAGGGTGAAAAGTTGAAATGAAAAATGATCTTGACAAAATTTTCATGCGAAATATAATGAAAGCCGCTTTAGTCATAACGATCATCGTGGGTGCAGCTTTGTTTAGTACGAGAAACCTTCTACATTTGCCGCAAAGATTCACCGAAGGTTACGTATTGAGTTCAGTTTTAGCAGTGGCAAATCTTTTTTTTATGAAGCAATTTGTGATATTTTTCACCAGCAACGCCAAAAAGAATTTGCTGAAGATCATCGGATCGATCATCGGCCTGTTCGCGACAGTGACCGGGCTCGTGTGTTTGGTCCGATTTAAAATCGGGAATCCGATCTCCGTACTGATCGGCTTCACGACGATACTTTCGATAATGCTCGTAACGTCGGTGTGCCTGTTTAAAAGTTACGATAAAGAAATGAAGGAAAAACAGGGATGAGCGCAACCGAAGCGATGATAGCGAAGGGGCATGAGATAGCTGTGGCCGCTACCGGCACGGTTCATGCCGCGGTGGAACATGCGGCCGAGGGCGGCGGACACCATTCGGCGATCCCGGAACTGCAGAACCTCATCGATTATATTTTCGCATTTCTGCATAAGGCGCCGGAAGGCCCGGAAACGGTTCTCTTGCAGCTTCCGCTGAAACCGGAAAAGCTCTGGGAGTTCACCGTCGGCGATCTCGCGAACTGCTTCTTCTCATTGGTGATTGTCGCCACATTGTCGATCATCTTCTGGCGGATGAGCCGGAAACTGCAGCGCGTGCCGAAAGGCGGGCAGGCGCTTGCCGAGATCATAGTCAACGCGCTCAGCGGGTTCATCACCGGCATCATCGGCGAAGAAAAGGGCAAACCGTTTGTCCCGTTCGTCGGCACGATCTTCATTTTTATTCTGTGTCTGAATCTTTCGGGGCTGATCCCGTTCTATAAATCGCCGATAGCGCTGAACATCAACATGCCGCTGTCGATGGCGATCTGCGTGTTCCTGTTCGTGCAATATCATGGAATAAAAGAAAACGGGCTTAAAGGATACCTGATGCACTTCCGCGGCGAAGTGTCCGGAATCAAGCCTCTGGATTATTTCTTCTTAATTCCGTTGAACTTAATCATGCACATTATCGGCGAGTTCGTTAAGCCGATATCTCTCTCCCTCCGATTGTTCGGCAATATCACGGGCGAGGATGTCGTGATGGCGGTGCTGACGACGCTGCTGCTCGGAGCGTCGTTTGTTGTGGTCAGGTTCATCCCGACGCAGGTTGTGTTCTTCCCGCTGGCGCTGATGTTCAGCGCGATGCAGGCACTCGTGTTCACCGGCCTCAGTGCGGCGTACATACTGCTGATGTCGAAGCACGAAGAGGAGCATCACTGAAAAAGCAAGTTATCGCGGGTGTCGGAACGCCCGCGGGTGTGAATTAGGTAAAAAAGACGAAGAAAGGTGGATGTATTTATGGCTTTTGATCCGTCACTGTTGGGATTAGCTCTTCCGTTGGGAGTTGGGATTGCCGCGGCCGGCTCCGGAGTCGGTATCGGCTCCGCCGTTAACGGCGCAATGAACGCGATGGGGCGCCAGCCCGACGCGGCAGGCAAGATTCAGGTCGGCATGATCATCGGCTGCGCCATGATCGAAGCTCTGACGATTTACGCCCTGCTCGTTGTGTTCATTCTGATGGGAAAGCTTGCATAACGTCGCGGCCTCGTATTTCGGCCGGATTAATTCGATTTGCCCGCGGGGCAGAACTTGGTGCAAGCTGATCGGTCAGCCGAAAGGCCTGCCGGGTTCCGCCGCAGCGGTCAGCCGAACGACCGGCTGTAGTGCTATAGGTCCGGAGGTGATCAGGTGGAAGTTTTAACGACGTTGGGCGTGAAGCCCATTCAGCTAGTTGTACAGATAACAGGATTCCTGATCTTGTTCCTCTGTCTGGCGAAGTTCCTGTGGAAACCGCTTCTCGGACTGATGGCCGCCCGCGAGAAAGAAGTCGCGGACGCGCTCGGACAGGCCGATGAGCTGAAACGCAAGAACGAAGAGCTCGAGGCAGAGTACAGGATGCGGATGTCCAAGATCGACGAAGAGGCGCAGAAGAGGCTCGCGGAAGAGCTTCACCGGGCGCACGAGATGGGCAACCAGCTCGTACAGGATTACCGCAAGCAGGCGGATTTCGAGAAAGAAAAGGCGATGAACGCGATTCAGGAAGAAGCGCGCAAAGCCAGAATGGACCTGCGGGATTTCGCGGTATCGCTGTCGATGGACATCGCGGACAAAGTTCTCCGGGATAAGATCGACCGGGCAGCGCACGAGAGCCTCGTGCGCAAATTCCTCAGCGAGTTGGACCCGCTGAACTGATCGGAGCGGAAGGTTAAATGCTTAAACGTTCAATCGGATCACGGTACGCAAAGGCGCTTTTCGAACTGTTGAAGGAAAATAACATCCTCGACGGAGCCGAGAAGGACATGCCGGAAGTGGTCCATGTGATAGACGGGGACGAAGAGCTGAGATCGTTTCTCACGCATCCCGCGATCGGCAAGCAGGAAAAGAAGGATGTCCTCGCGAAGCTGTTCAAGGGAAAAGTGAAGGAGATCGTGTTCGACTTCCTATGTCTGCTCGTGGATAAGAAGCGCGAGGAATATATTTCAATTATTAACGAAGAGTTGGGGCTGCTCCTTCTGGATTATCAGGGGCGGCAGATTTGCAGAGTGTCGTCGGCGTTCGACCTGTCCCCCGAAGTTAAAGGATTGATTATAGAGGGACTGTCGAAATCGACGGGAAAGAAAATAGAGTTGGAAGAAACTGTGGACCGGGAACTGATCGGCGGGATTAAAGTGCAGATTGGAGACAAGGTTTTCGACGGAAGCATCAAGAGCGGCCTCGAAAACGTGCGCGAAGTCCTGCTGACGGCGAAGGTTTAATAAAACAGAGGTGATCGGCTCATGGGCCTGAGACCTGAAGAAGTCAGTTCAGTAATTAAAGACCAGCTTTCAAAATACCAGACGAAAGTCGAGATGTCCGACGTCGGTACGATCCTGCAGGTCGGCGACGGCATCGCCCGCATTTACGGACTCAGCGGCGCGATGGCGGGCGAACTGATCGAGTTTCCGCACGGCATCATGGGAATGGTGCTGAATCTGGAAACCGACAACGTCGGCGCCGTACTGTTCGGGCCGGATACGCACATCAAGGAAGGCGACACCGTAAAGTGCACGGGACGCATAGCGTCGGTGCCGGTCGGCGACGCTCTCCTCGGTCGCGTTATCAACCCGGTGGGACAGCCGATCGACGGTCAGGGGCCGATTGCGGCGACTGAGTACCGCGAGATCGAAGTGCGCGCGCCCGGCGTCATCGAGCGCCAGCCGGTCAACCAGCCCGTCCAGACGGGCCTCAAGGCCATCGACTCGATGATCCCGATCGGACGCGGACAGCGCGAACTCATCATCGGCGACCGCCAGACGGGTAAATCCGCCATCGCGATCGACACGATCATCAACCAGAAG
>CAYPEK010000050.1:0-12634 GCA_964409645.1 uncultured bacterium
CCAGAGGTCGTGCATGTCGATGTCGATGTAGCCGGAGAAGGTGTCAACGGCGGCGATATCCTTGTTGGCGGTGAAGATGAAAGCGCCCCGCTCCACTCCGCTGAGGATGAGGCTGATCTCCGGAGGCGTGAGCAGATCGTACAATCCGGCGCCGGGAGGGCCGTAGGCGGCAATGAGCTTGCTGGCTTGCAGTTCGCGCGGCAGATCGAGTTTAACGAGGTTCTCGCGCTTGTATGCGTCGCACAGGCCGATCATGGGGCCGATCACGCGCTTGAGGATGCTCTCCGGGATCGCGACCGGCGGCATGTAAAGGATCACCGGCAGGTCCGACTTGCGGTTGAATTCGAAAAGGAACTCCTGAAACTCAGCGGGCGCGGCATCGGTCGAGAAATGGCGCGCTTTGGTATAGAAATAGACCGGCCGGCCGTGGAGGTATGTACATGCGGGCCGGATGACGCGGAACGAGTTGCTGTCGGCGCAATTCTCCATGTCACGGACGAGGATTTCGATGTCGTCCCTGTCTTCGGGGCAGAGAGTGAATCCGGCGTCTTCGAGGAATGTATTCTCCTCGTGCCGCTGCCTGAGAGTGCGAACGGCTGCAAAGGCGGCCAGCGCCAATATAAACGCGCCTAATGCGGCTATTACAATCGTTGTGGACATCCGCCTGACTCCCTTGCCCGCTTCGCTTTTGATCGAAGGTCTCTTCAGCTATTATTAAATATCACAAAGCAATTCATAGTCAAGATTGGAAGAGAAAGACGGCGGTTGGCCGTTGATGCTTTTCCGGGGTAGAAGTTCCGGGGCGGCGGCTTGCGCCGCCGCCCACGGAGACCTCTATGGCTCATCGGCCTGTCTGCAGAAGCTGATTGTTCTGCCCCAAGCCCTGAGTGGAGATGAGGTCCATAACCACGCCGGGCGTTGAATTCGCCTGCGACGCGATGGACGATGCGGAATTGAGAATCACCTGCTGTCTAGCCATCTCGCATGCCTGTCCCGCCATATCGGCCTCCATGATTTGCGAGTAAGCGCTCCTCGTATTAATCATCTGTTTTGTATAATCATTAATCATGTTGTCCACCCTCTGCATCCATGCTCCGGTGTAGTCCTGCTCGTCTGAAATGAAATCGATTGCATCCTGTGCCGTGTCGATGGACCTCTGCGCGTTGCTTGCAGTGGTGAGGTTCACGCCCGAAATACCGGACGTAGTCGCCGTCACGGTTTTGAACGTTACCTCCTGAAAATCGGTCGCATCCGGGCCGTACTGTATGCGCAGATCGTACGGGCCGCCCATGCCCTGAAGCTGGTCGGATACGGTCGAGATCCATGTCGTGCCTCCGTAAACGAGGTCGAGCGAGAACGTCTGATCGGCGACTGCCGTGTAGTCCGGGTCCATCGCCACGCCGCCACCGAAGTTTCCGGCGGTGTTCGTGATCGTCCATACCTGTACGTCCGATCCGAATTGGCTTATCAACTGCGCTCTCATTTCGTCCTGCAGATATGTCGGCACACCCACACCGGCGTTCTGAGCGGCGTTTCCGTTGTCGCAGGATCTTTCATCCGTGATCAGCATGAAGATTTTCTGCGCATCTTCCCTGAACTGGACGTCCGAAGCCGTATCGGAGGGCGCAAGCCCGAACAGGCGCGCCGAGTCCGCGATCGCGTCTATGCCGCGCTCGACGCTTCCAGATGCGTCCGCAATACTCGTTACGTCCGCCGCAAAATCCGCCGCGTTATCCTGAAACACCCTTCCCTCGCCGGGGTCCGAAAGTGAGTCCACGGCAGTCAGAAACTGAACGTCGTTGACTCCGTTTCTCGCGGCAGTCAGCGGGTCTGTTTCTGTCGTGACGTTAGCGAGATTTCCGAACCCAACGGCAGCCATCCTGACGTCGAAACCCTTGCCTTCGAGAGCGTCGAACATCTGGGTCGCGCCGGTGTTGGCGAGCGCAGTGAGATGCGCCCCCATGCTGCCCGTCTGGTCCAATACCCACACAATATCAACCTCGCCGGGTCCGAACAACGTCGTACGTCCGGTCTCCCCGCCCGACGTTCCGGTGATGGTCGCCGTGCGGCCGACTCTTTCAATCTCATCGCATAGCCTGTTCGCTTCGTCATCCAGCTTCTGCAGGTCATCCGATGTCAGCGTCGCGTCGTTAGCCGCGCGCACGCAAAGATCGCGCACCCGCTGAGCCATGTCCATCTGCTCGTTCATGAACCGACTCCGCGATTCGAGATAAACATTGAAGTCCTGAAGGTTCTCCAGAGCAACCGAAATTCCTCTGTAGTGCGACTTCATGGTCGAAGATATCGCGAGCCCGGAGGGATCATCCGCCGCGCTGTTTATCCTATTGCCGGAAGACAACTTTTCCGACGTTGATTGGATGTTCCAGTTCGACATGTGCATCGATTTATAATTGAACATTCCTGATACGTTCGTTCTTAGAGATATCATTTTTTCACCTCCTTTCCTCTCTGTATTAAGACACAGTTATGTCACTCAATCCGCAGATTGATATTCTCTCTGCCGCACATCCGCGGCCGCACGGGCCGCCATACACGTTGAAGCAGCCCGATCCGCCGCACCCCGCGAACGTGCGTTTTTTAACATTCGCCCCTGTGGCATAAAACCGCCAATCCACAACCGGCAATGCTCCGCCGGACAGTTGCTTTCATTCACCTTTGTCCGCGTCCTTCCATGGACTCAAGACCACAGGCTTCCTTCTCTCCTTATCCAAAATGCGGGTACGCCCTAGAACACCACGGCAAGTATCTCCCCGATAACTTAACGCGACTTATTCTTCAGTGTTCCCGCAGTTACGCATCACTCCTTTGATGGTTATGCTTTTATATAAATTTTCCTTTTCTCCACGCTCAACCACCGGCTTTTGTCCCGGACACAAAAAAAGCAGAGACCCTCTTCACACGGAGTCCCCGCTAAACTTCATCGTGTCCGGACGTGCCGGTTGGTAAAACACCTAAAGGCCTCGTGCCGTTCATTGCTCCGTAATCCTCCATGACTGCGGAGTGCGCCGGCGGCTGTTAGACAGTGCCGCTCGTGCACAAAATCAAAATATCCTTTTAAACAATCGGAAAAATGATTAAATCGCTTTAGTTTAAATCAAAAAGATTTATGGCAAAACAATTGTAATGGGATTCTAAACATATAGCCACACTATTGTTGCGGAAATACAAAACTAAAAAATTGTCTTAAAAAGAGAGGTTTTAAACCACAGGAAAAACAAAAGACAAAAACAACAATCTCTAATCCGGTAAACAGCAACAGAAAAAAGGCCGGCAATGCGACATTTCCGCCAGAAAAAAAGCGGGCTGCCTGAGCAGCCCGCTTCTGTTTCTTAGTCGATTTCGGCCCAGCGGAATCAGTCCGCGCCGTTCAATACCACGCTGCAGTAGTTGCTCACTGTCACATCAGCGCCTGTAATCGCGCTTCCGGCTGTGACAACCTGACGCGTTGACAGCATTCCGCAGTATTCACTGTCGTAGTCGGGATAATAGCTGCCGTTCTTATCCTCGAATGCCATCACGTTGTAGGCTCCGGGCGGCACAACGATAGTGAATGCGCCCGCGGAGTCGGCTTCCGCGGAGCCCACCACAACCGTCATTCCGTTCGCCGTCGAGAAAGCGGCCACTCTCACCGGTTTCTTGAGAGTGCCGATGCTGCTCAACACGCTTCCGGAGATTGTGCCGGTACTCGAGTTGTCCACCGTGATCGTATAGACGGGCGAGTACGAGGAATTTCCGCCGCCGTCGATGGCTTTGAACTTCACGTTATGGGAGCCGTTCGTGAGGCTTGCCGTGTTCCATCTGTAATGGAAATTATAGCTCGTTCCGTACATGTAATTGTTGGCATAGTCACCTTCCTGCGTGCCGGCGAGCGTGTCGTCCACGTAAATCTCGAACGTCTTGATAACTCCGGTGTCGGTTGCAAACCCGCTGATGATCGGGTAGCCCGCGAACGTCATGCCTGAGGCTATCGTTTCGCCCGAGACCACGCTCGGCGCGAAAGTGTCATCCAGCACGACGTAAACGTTTCTCGGCTCGGTGTACATGTATCCTCCGTAATAATAACTGTACCAGTACGTCGGGCCGGTGAAATCGTACACGCGCCCGTATCCGGTGAACGACGCAGGAAGCGTCATGTAATAGCTGGACGGGGTTGTGTTCGTTGACGTGCCGCTGATCGAGACGAGCGAGCCGGCGAGTCTGTTGACGGAAATTTCGGGCAGGCTCACGGTGCAGCCGCTGAGCTGCGCGGAAACGCCGCCGATCGAGGCGGTTATCGTCGCGTCGTAGTAATTGGACGACGCATGCCCTCTCTGGTCGCCTTCATAATAGAAATTGATGCAATAGTAGCCGTATCCGGTATCCATGAACGCAGTCGAACCGGGGAATCCGTTCGGGAACAGGCCGCTGAACGTCGCGTCCGGGAGAGTGTACGAACCGTCCTCGTTGAACGTCGGCGCTATGTTTCTGAAGCTCTGTATGGGCGTGTCGAACAGCGCCGCGAGGTTCGCAAGCGAGAGCACTCCGAGGTCGTCGTCGTAAGCCGGGACGAGGACGCCGTTGAACATCGCTTTTATCGCCTTAAGCGCATACTCGCCCATGTCTGTTTTCTTCTTTGCTGTAGCGCTCGAGTTATACGGCAGTAGCTCGTTCACATCCGCTGTTTCGGCCTGTGTCAGGTCGATCCCTTCGAGCATCGCGTTGATTCCGGCGATGAGATACGTCTTGCCGGTCGAGATGTAGGCGGAGTTCGTGAGGTTGCCGAACGGAGACGGCGGCAGGTATTCGGACGGCGCGGCCACGCCGTCGGCGGCCGCCGCGGCGTCGAGGGCTTCCAGATTCTTGTAGTCGTCGATCCCCGTCAGGTCGTAAGCGAGCACGTACAGCGCCCACGCCTGAACGAAGCGGATCGCGCCTTTAAGAATGTGCACGTCGCCGGCGTCAATTCTGTACCAGCCGGAGTCTGTGGTTTTATTGTTTTGCGGAACGTCAAAATACCATCCGGGGTTTGTTCCGAGCGTCGCGATAACCTTGTCGAGGTAACCGACGAGTATGTCCGCCGTGCCGCCTGACTTCGCGAATTCGAGCGCTTCGCGCCTGACTTCGTCATACGTCGGATACATCGGAGTCGCATACGGTGTAATCGTGCGGCCGACGATCCGCGGAAGCGCGTTTCCAAGCGCCGCGAACTCATCCACCGCCGCTTCGGGCTGCGCCTCGGAAATAGCTTTGCCGAGCACGCCCGCGGTCGCCTTTGTCAATGCGTGCGAGTGGAACATGCCGCTCGATATGTCGAATTTGAACGGGAATATCGTGCTGCCGCCAAGCTGCTTCTGCGCCTCGCCTTCCTCGACCAATGCAGCGATGAACGCCGCCATGTTGGCGTTAGCATCGTTCGGGTTGGAGCTGAGGTTGCTCATGATCTGAGACTTGGCGGTTGTGAAATCCGCCTCTAAAACACCTTCCGCGGCCGTGCCGAGAAGCGTCGAGAGACCGGGCACCGAGGCCAGCGTTCCGGTCGTGTCCGAATTCGTTTTTTCGAGCGGGCACGAGCTCGCGTCGGGGATGTTTATCCCGGCTTCGACGTCCATGGCGACTTCCATACATGATGAGGGAACGTCGCCCGACGCCGCGTTGTACGAGCAGAGGCAGTCGATTGCGTTGTCGATCGCCATCCATGCGGAATCCGGGAACCCGCCGGGAATCAGGCCGCCGAGCGTGCGGTCGGGCAGATAGGGCAGGCCGCTCGAATCGCGCTTGAAGTATTTGCAATTTGCGTCGATGCAGGTCGGCGCGAGCGCCTTCCAGTCGGCGGGCGGCGCGTTGAACAGAGCGCCGAGATTGACCACCACAACGTCCTTGAGGCTCGATTCGGCCGTGAGGTCGATGTGCGTGAGGTCGTCCATGAACTGGACGGCGTTCTTTGCGCTCTTGAGGTCTTCTTTAAGCTTCGGGTCCGCGGCGACGGGCATTATTTCATTGCTTTCCGTCGTCTCGGAGAGCGCGAAGTCGATGCCGCTTTCGAGGTCCGCTAGCGCGGCTTCGAGCGCGGTTTTCGCCTTCGCCATCCGGGCGACGCCGTCGCTTCTGAGCGTGCCCCAGTCACCGGAGGGAAGCGTTTCGGACGGCTCGAAGTAGCCGCTCGAATCCGCATCCGTCGGCGTCGCGTCGAAATTAAAACCGTTCTCGTCCATGTAGTACGCCGTTCCGGCGTATATGAAGCATTGCAGGTATTCGAGAGCGCCCGCGATCATCTGCAGGTCGCCTTTGTCGATGTAGTAGTTAAGTCCGGGGCTGAATATATTGCGCGGAATCGTGAAGTACGCCGACGGGTTGCTTTCGAGATACTGTTTCGCTATCCCGAGGTAATAAACCGCCGAATCCACGTTGCCCGAAATGCGGAACAGTTCCGCCTGAATTTCGCCCGTGCCGGACTCGCTGGTTATCGTGCGCGGGCCGGGTGTTGACGTCACCTCGGCGTACTTGCCGAATGCGTCCATGATGCCCGTGTCTTTCGCCGCTGTCGGGATCAACGCCGCCGCCACGCGCGACGTGACCTGCGGGATTTCGCCCTTTGTGAACGGGAATACGTTATCCCCGTCGTCCACCGAATAGTCGAGTACGTCGTAAATGCGCTGGCCTTCGAGCATGAGCGAAACCAGCCCCATGAGGAAGTTCGCCTCCGCGTTGCCGGGGTCGGCCTGAAGCGCATCGAGCAGCAGTGCCTGCGCCTGCAGCGCTTCGGCCTCGGTGAGCACGCTGTCAGTCTGACCGAACAATATCTGTTTGGCGGCGGTCGGCTCCGCGCCGATGTGCGCCGTCACCGAAGACGCCGCGCCGACGAATATCCGCAGATTGCGCTGCTGCGTCGTCGTGCCGTCCGTCACGGTGAGCACCGCTTCATACGCGCCGGAAGCGGCATATGTGTGGCTTATCGTGTTGAGAGATTTATCAAGCGTCGAGAGAGTGGCCGCATCGGACTGCGTGCCGTCGCCGAAATTCCAGCTATACGTGAGCGAAGAGGCGCCGCTGATCGCGCCCGCAGCCATGAAATTGACCACCAGAGGCGCGCCGCCGTACGTCGTGTCGGCGGAGGCGTCCGCGTAGCTCAGACCTTCCGTTGTCGCCGACATCACCCGCACCGTGCCGCTCACGCTTGGGCTCTGCGCATCGGTGTAGGACGTCGTGTCCATCGCGGTTGTGAACGTACAGGAGAGAACGCCCATCTTTTTGAGCGTCATCGAGCAGTCCGTGTTCGGGATGGTTATCGTTACAACGTTCGAGCTGTTGTTCACCCACACGAGCCGCTCGCCCGCGTTAACCTGCAGGTCCTTCGGCACCAGCCCGTCGTCCGTGATCGTGATTCCGAGCGTAGTGTCGAGCTTCGTCGTCGTGTCCGCGACAATGTTAACAACCTCGATCCGGTGCGCGACGATATTGCCGTCGGCGTCCTTTGCCGAGAGAGTCACCTTGACTTCGCCGACCGGGATCTCATTGAACGTCGCCGAACTTTGTTCCGCGGTCAGCGTCTGCGTTTCGTCGTAGTCTCCCGCGCTGTTGCTCACAGTTATGGAGATCGACTGAGTGTTGTCCGGCACTTTCGATGCCGACCGGCCCGCAACGACCGCAGCCGCGCTCCTCGGAAATTCGTATTTAATTGTTATGGAGCCGACCTGTCGTCCGCCGCCGGCCGAAGGAGTCACGGCGCTGCCGCCGCCTCCGCCGCAGCCCGCGAGCAGTCCGGCAAACGCCATCGCGATCACCGCCATCAATACTCTTAATTTGTATGTTTTTGTCATTCTCATCGCCGGCCCCCCGTTTAATGGATTATTATCTCAAGATTTCCCACCGCGCGACTCGCATCCTCTATCGCGGTGTCTATCTGGTCCGACTGATCGGCTGTTTCCAGATTCTGGTCCACTACATCCGAAGCCTGTTCCGCTTCAGCCGCGGGCTCTTCCGCCGCCGGCTCTCCGGCTGCCGCTTCTCCCTGCCCCTCTTTCTCTTGCGTCGCGGAACTTCCTGTCGCCGGCTCTTCCGCCGAGGAGACTTCCCCTGCGCTCGTATTATCCTGTTGCAGCGTTTCGAGCTGCGCGGGCGGTATCTGCTCAGGCTCGCTCGGCGGCGTGCCTTCGGTTACCGAGCTCATCATGCCCGACGCTACATCCACCGATTCGCCGCCGGCCTCAACAGATATCGTGCCCTCCACCACCGAAAACACCGCCGGTTGTCCCGGCACATAGCCCGCTTCGAAACCCGTTCCGCGCACTCCGGCCACCGCGAGCGGGGTTTTTACCTCGAATTTCGAGCCGGGCCCGTTGAGCTTGCCGACTTTCGAGAACACCTTCCCGTTGGTCAGCCCTATCCGGCTCTCCGCCTTGTCACCCTCCAACTGCATTTTTGTCAGCTCTATCTGCGACAGTGCGGATATTTTTACGGTATTGCCGTCTCCCCAGCGCAAAAACGCTTCCGAATTCGGGCCGGTTCTGACCTTCGTTCCCTCCGCAAGCGATGCGCCCTGAGCGACTTTCGCCCATGCGCCGTTCGTCACTTGCGCTTCGACAGTGCCGCTCGCCTTCATAACCTTCGCTTTCAGCGGAGCCGCCGTTGCTCCGATGCCAATCAGCAATATAGCCCCCGCCGCAGCGCCGGCTAACATTGTTTTCATTCTTTTGATTCTCACTGTTTCCTCCTGTCCGGTTCAATTCTGAACCTCAGGGTTTGCTTTATATCACCCTATTTTTTATTGTTGGCTCCTTCATGATTATACAATATTAAGTAACATTACACCTGTGGTTATAATTTGTCAATTCATGAAGGTTTGCCTATGTAATAATTATAGTGAAACACATATTCTGAAAGTGAAATTAAATCTTTCGATTTGACTGCTTTTGACTGCGGCGTTTCGACCTGTCGTTTTTGGCGATTTTTTAGTTAATTATATAATAATATATGATGTATAAATATTTATGCTCAGAAGTTGACTGTAGTTAAAAACAATGGTATATTAGGGCGTCCGGTCGACATATTAAAAGAATTTTAGTTTGGGCCAAAGGAGAATAATATGAAAAACATTACCCTCTCGGTGGACGGCGATATCCTCAAGATCGAAGTTGATATTTCGAAAGATTTTGGGAAATCGAAATCGGGAAAAACCACAGTCGTGGCTTCGTCTGAAGGAAACGTACAGGTTCCCGATCATCCGAATATGCGCCTTGGGATCAACGTATATAAATATTAATCCCGCGTAATATTCAACTAATAAAACTAAAAACTTTATTAAACCTCTGAAATCGTATTTTAAAAGCGGTCGTTGACGGCCGCTTTTTTGATTTCTTTAAACCTTTATAGCAACCTCATCTTTCTCAATTATGCGAATCGATTCAACCTGACTCGCCATTCAGAATTCGATTTACAGCGATTCAGAACGGATGCCTGTGAGGCAGAAAGCATATATTGCAACAGTGTTCTCTGCAAAGTGTTCCACGCCGCAATTGCATAAGAAAAAAGCGCTATCGACATTTTTTTCGTATTTCCCAAATCGCAAACTAGGGCCTTTTTCATTAATTCCTCTCTACATCAATTTGACCCAATACACCGAAATCATTTTTTCAACTTGATATTGACATACCGCTCAAACGTCCTATCATGGAAGCAATTGCAGCCGAAGTCCGCGCGAGCGGACACGGGGGACCCGATTTTTAGGGGCGTATTCCATAAAAGGATAGGGCACTTCCAAGCCCGAGCCCGTCAGCTAACCTCGTAGGCAACCGGAAGGGCATGATTCGCATGGCCCGACAATTTAATATGCATTGCCGAGGATTAGTCTTGCTCTTCCGATGGAAGAAAGAGGCTCCGAAGCAATGAAAACTTCATTCAGAAGGCTGTTGGTGGGCAAACCGCTCGAAACCCGGCAGCTCGCGCACCAGCGCCTGAACAACTTCATGGCGCTTGCCGTCTTTTCGTCCGATGCGCTCTCGTCCGTGGCTTACGCCACCGAGGAAATGCTCATCGTGCTCGTCGTGGCCGGCTCGGCGGCCGTCGCGTCGCACACTATCCCCATCGCAATCGCGATCGGCGTCCTTTTCGCCATAGTCACCCTCTCCTACCGGCAGACCATCCCGGCATACCCTAGCGGCGGCGGCGCTTATATCGTCGCCAAGGACAACCTCGGCACGTTACCCGGCCTCGTCGCGGCGGGCGCGCTGCTTACCGATTACATCCTTACAGTCGCCGTCAGCACGGCCGCGGGCGTCGCCGCAATCACATCCGCGTTTCCGGCGACATTCCCGTTCCGCGTCGAAATCTGCCTAGTCTGCGTCGCATTCATCACAATCATGAACCTGCGCGGCGTCCGCGAGTCCGGCGCCGTATTCTCGGTGCCGACATATTTCTTCCTCGTTTCGCTCGCCGTCTGCATCGGCGTAGGTCTGGTCCGAACGCTTGTTTTCCACCACACAGCCCCGGCGGCGGCGTTCGACGCGCTCAAAGTTACCCGACCGCTCACTCTGTTTTTGATTCTGAGGGCCTTCTCGTCCGGCTGCGCCGCTCTGACAGGACTTGAAGCCATCAGCAACGGCATCCCCGCGTTCCGGCCGCCTGAAGCCGCAAACGCGCGCAAAACGCTCACCGCAATGTCTTTTATATGCATCTCCATGTTCCTCGCCATGACGTTTCTTATATGGCACTATCACATCGTCCCGAACGAGACCGAAACCGCCGTCTCTCAGGTCGCGCGTGTCATTTTCGGACGCGGCGTTTTCTACTACATGGTTCAGGCCGGCACCGCCCTCATTCTCATCATGGCCGCAAACACCAGCTTCGCCGACTTCCCGCGCCTCTCTTCCATCCTCGCGCGCGCCTCGTTCATGCCGCGCCAGATGGCCAACCTCGGCGACCGCCTCGTCTTCGCGAACGGCATTATCCTGCTCGGCGCCATCTCGTCCGTCCTGCTCGTTGCGTTTCGCGGCAGCACAACCCGACTCATCCCTCTCTACGCGGTCGGCGTCTTTCTCTCCTTCACTCTCTCTCAGAGCGGCATGGTCGTCCATTGGCTCAAAACCCGCGAAAAAGGATGGTCGCGCTCGATCGTGTTCAATGCGCTCGGCGCAGTCGCAACCGCCCTCGTCGCCATCATAAGCGCCGCAACCAAATTCGCGCTCGGCGCGTGGATCGTCGTACTCCTCATCCCGATCCTCGTGTACATGTTTCACCGCATCAGCGTCCACTACAAAGAAGCAGCGGGCTCGCTCCGCGTGGAGTCCGATACGCCGGACTACACACCTCTCAAAAACCGCGTCTTCCTGCCGCTCTCCGGCATAACGCGCGTGTCGCTCTACGCGCTCCGTTTTTGCCACTCGATCTCTCAGAACGTCACCGGCCTCTACATCAATATCAATCAGGACGAGGCGGAGAAAGTACAGAAACAGATCGACCGGCTAAAGCTGCCCATTCCATTCATCGTGCTCGATTCGAAATTCCGTTCCGTAACGCAGCCGCTCATCGACTTTGTTGACAGCGAGAGCCGCACGCACCCGGACGAGATAATCACGCTCGTCATCCCGGAGTTCATGCCGCGTAAAAAGTGGCAGTACCTGTTGCACAACCAGACGGCGATGGTGATCTACGCCGCGCTGCGCGGTCGCGAGAACGTCGTCATAACAAGCGTCCGCAAGCGCCTCGGCTGATTCGACTGGGGACGAAGCCGTTTCCTTTTTTACCTTTTTGGGTATCATATTTTATGAAATGAGATGCCCCGACTGCCATAGAGAATTTGCCGACACGGATGATATCTGCCCGAGTTGCGGCACGGAAATTACGCCGCGAATACGCGCCGCATACGAGACTGTCGAGGTCGAGGCGCGCCGCCTCGCCGATATGAAGTTGCTCGGCATCGACATGAATTCCATACAGCCGCCCGGCTGGGACAATCCCCGCTTCAGAGCGTTCGGCCCGGCGCTCAAATATCCGTTCACCGGCGTGGGAAACCTTGCGCTGATTCTCGGCCTCCTGATCGGCGTCTTCGGCATGCTGTCGTTCATCTACATCTTCTTTTTCCCGTCCGCGGTCATCGGCGGCTATCTCATCCTTTTCTATTTCGGAATCGTGAACAAATCCTCATCGGACCGGAAAGCGCCGCCCGAATGGCCCGACTTCTCAGGCGCGTGGGACCTCTTCACAGCCGTGTTCATGGCGGGCGTTCTCTATCTGGTTTCATTCGGGCCGCTAAGATTCATTGTGGCAACGCACAGCAACTTGACCGGCGGCGGCTTTCTCGCGTACGGCATCGTCGCGGCAGCTTGGGGTGCAATCTATTTTCCGATGGGGTTCCTCGTCATCGCCCAGACGCGCAATCTGATGTCGCTGTTTCCGTGGGTCGTCGTCGCGGCCATCGCACGCGCGCCGTTCAGATATTTCCTCCTCTGCGCGGCCGTTTTCGTCGTTTTCGCCCTTCCGGACCTCCTTATTATCAAATACCTTTCCGGAAAAGAGCACCTGCTCCAGCGCGTGCTCATATCTCCACCCAGAGGCGTATTGAACTGCTACCTCGCGATGGTTCTCGCCCGCATCGTCGGCCTCAACTTCGAGGAATTCATCAGGCAGTGACCGGCGGAAA
>CAYPEK010000050.1:12734-16014 GCA_964409645.1 uncultured bacterium
GCCCGCATCGTCGGCCTCAACTTCGAGGAATTCATCAGGCAGTGACCGGCGGAAAAACGCGAGAACCCAGAAAAACAACATGGATTGATAGTAGCTGGGGAAAAGACAACCCAAATCCGCCATAGTGTTCAGCCATTTCATTCTTCCACGTGACCGCTTGCTGACGCGCGCGGCTCGGATTCGCTTCGCTCATTAATACTTCTTCAAAGCAATACAGGCACAGCGTTACTGACTCGTTGCCGCCTCCGACTTTTCGCGGGCTGCTGTTCTTTATCCGAGCCGCGCGCGTCAGCAAGCGGTCACGTCACGCATTGTTCCAACTTCGCCCAGAAAACACGCACGGCACCCAAAATCACCTTTTTACTATTTGCTTTTCGCCAATCATTTTATATAATTGCATTTGTTAAATAGCCATGAACAAAACGAACTCGAAAAACGAGCATAGGCGGTCGGCTCAATCTCCCGCAGGCTATCTGATTACATTCACATGCTACGGAACTTGGCTCCATGGCGAATCCCCTTCCTCGGTGGACAAACAACACAACAATCCCGGCGACCCGTTTCTACAGCCGAATCTCTTACGTGCTGAACATCTATCTACAACTCTTAAATACGAGCCATTGATTTTGAACAAACAACTTCGGGAAACGGTGCTTGAAGCGATAATAGAAACTTGCCGACGGCACGAACGGCGTCTGTATGCCGTTCACGTAAGAACAGAACACGTCCATATAGTTGTGCAGACCAACGAAACTCCCGAACATTTCATGAGCGGCATCAAAACTGCCGCTACACGCGAATTGAAAAATTCAGGAGTTATCAGGCAGAACGGATGTTACTGGACACGACATGGCAGCACGAAATACTTATGGAGCGTGGCAGAAGTAGAGGCAGCCACTATTTATGTAATATACGATCAGGGCGATCCTATGGCACTATATGTGGACTCCAATATCAAATGTGTCACGTGACCGCTTGCTGACGCGCGCGGCTCGGATTCGCTTCGCTCATTAATACTTCTTCAAAGCAATACAGGCACAGCGTTACTGACTCGTTGCCGCCTCCGACTTTTCGCGGGCTGCTGTTCTTTATCCGAGCCGCGCGCGTCAGCAAGCGGTCACGTCACGCATTGTTCCAACCTTTGCCGATAAAACACACATGCCACACAAAGCCACTTTTTGATTATTTGCTTTTCGCCAATTAATTGTGTATAATTTTATATTGTTCAACGATCAGTAATTAATTTAAAATGTTAAAATACAACCGTTAATGTATAAAGAGCCTGAAAAGAAACCCACGTTGAAAGTTCCCACCGAGGAGCGGCTGCTCAATCTCACGGTTTATCTGATGAGCGGACGCCGCGCGCGTATGCTTCGAGAGATCGTCGGCAGCGTCACAGGCTATGAACCCGGCAAGGAATACGAATCCAACCGCCGGATGTTCATCCGCGACAAGAAGGCTCTCGCGGAACTCGGCATTCCGGTGCGCCTCACGCAGACCGAAGACCCGCTCACAGGCCTCGATGTCGAGGCATACAAAATTGACCCGACAGACGTTTATCTGCCTGCGATTCCGTTCACAGAGCGCGAGGCGGCGGCGTTGCTCGAACTTGAGGGCAGCTTGTCAGCGGGCGGGCGACCGCCGTTGCGCGAGTTGGGCTGGGCGCTCGAAAAGGTGGCCTCCGCCACGGGGCGCCGCGCAGCGGCGGGCGCCGCTTCGGGCGTGCTCCTCCGGTTGGACAGGCAGGGCGCCGAAAGCAGCGGCCTCGTCGGCGCGCTTCAGGATGCTGTTGCCGAACGGAGAACGGTTCGCGTTTCCTACCGCTCGCCGGTGACAGGCAAAACCGTCGCCCGCAGCGTTGATCCGTACGGGCTGTTCCTGCGCTCAGGCTATTGGTTCTTGCACGGCTGGTGCCACCTCCGCAAGGAGGAGCGCACCTTCCGCGTGGCCCGGCTCGAACTGATCGAGCCGCCCGCCGAGAAAGACACGCCGGATTTCGAGTTGCCGGACGGCTTCTCGCTTGCCGACCGCATCCGCCGCCGCGCGCCGTGGGAGTTCGGCGACGAGCCACCCACCCGCGTCGTCGTCTGCTTCCATCCGGACGCTTTCTGGCAGGTGCGCAACATCTGGGGCGACCTGCCCTCCGTCGAGTTCGACGAAAACGCGCGTACAATTACAGTGAACTCGGTGAACAACGACGCGCTCGTTTCGTGGGCGCTTGAGTTTGCGGATCGCGCGGAGATCGTCTCCCCGGCGCCGCTGAGAAAGAAAATCGCCGCCGCTTTGAGGTCGATTGCCGAAAATGCGTGAGAAGACGACGAAAAAAGTAAAAAAGCTGATCGACATAGCGAACTTCGTCTATGCGCATCCCGGACGCACCGCGGACGAACTTGCGGAGTTGCTGGATGTCAGCCACGTGGAACTCAACCGCGCGATCGAAACGCTCAGCGTCTGCGGCGTGCCGCCGTATAGTCCCGAAAATCTTTTCGACGCCTACATCGAGGAAGACGGACGCGTGTATCTCACGCATCCCGACCGTTTCTTCGAGCATCCGGTGCGGCTGAGCCGGTCCGAGGCGCTCGCGCTGCTCGCGGCGGGCAAGGCGGCGATGAGAGGCGCATCAGCGGGCGGCGATCTCGCGTCCGCGCTCGACAAGGTGCGCGCGGCGATGGCGCCCGGCGAGTCGTCCGAGGTCGAGCGGATCGCGGAACGGCTCGACATCGCGCCCGAGACCGCTAACCTGCGACCGCTGCTCGAAACGCTCCGCGACGCCGCCGGTCGTGAGGAGATCGACATCGATTATTTCACTCCCGCGCGCGGCGAAATCAGCCGCCGCACCGTGCGCCCGTACGGGCTCGTTTACGACATAGACCGCTGGTATCTCGTAGGGTGGTGCCGCCTGCGCCGCCGGACGCTCGTCTTCCGAGTGGACCGCATAAAATCCGCGCGCCGGAACGGACGCGCCTTCAGCATCCCGGCAGACTTCGATCTGTCAGAATTCAGGCGGAAAGAGATGTTCCAGTTCATCGAGCGGCCCCACAAAGTGCGCGTGCGCCTTGCAGACGCAGCCGATACGCCGCTCAAAGGCTGGCCCTCGGTGAAAACAATCGAAACAGCAAATGGAACAGAGATAGAATTCGGCGTTGACCGGCTCGAAGGGATGGTCGGCCCGCTTCTCGCCGCCGCCGGACGCGCGACTCCCGTCCAACCGCCTGAACTCGGCGAGCTTCTCCGCGAAGCCGCCCGCCGCGCCCTCGCTTTATATGAACATTAATCGAAA
>CAYPEK010000050.1:16114-30494 GCA_964409645.1 uncultured bacterium
CTATTCGTATGTGACCGAGTTCGAGTCGATGATTCAACGCAGTAGATCGCCCTTATTGCGACTTCCCGCTGCATTCACTTCGCCGCTGCGAGCTTGAGCCTGAACAACCCTTTGCCGTTCAGCGTCGTGACGTACAGAAAGCCGCCCTTGATGGCAGGCGTCGCGGGCGAACCGAGCCCGGATGCGATCACTGTCGCCTTGCCTTCTTTGTCCACCACCGCGACCTCGCCCTTAGCGTACAGGCACGCGTAGATGTTGCCCGCTCCGTCGCCGGTGATTCCGTCCACCATCGTCAGATTCTTCGCGAATGTTTTCTTCTTGCCTTTGTTATCGCCGGAGAGCGGCGTCATCGTGATCTTGTTCGGCGTCGTCTGCGCGATGTAGAGATTGCCTCCGTCGATGTACAGCCCGTTGGCAAACGTGATACCGTCGAGCAGCTTCTCCTGCTTGCCGTCCACACCTATCCGGTAAACGATCCCGGATGTTGAATCCGACATGTAAACCGCGCCGTCCGGCCCGACGATGATTCCGTTCGGATTTTTGAATCCGGTCGCAACGACTGTATGCTCTTTTGCGCCCGGCTTAATTTTCAGAACCGCGCCTTCTCCGTATCCCGCCGCGTAGAGGACGTTTCCCGCGCCGCATGCGAGTCCGGCCGGCCGCTTCAGCCCCTCCGCGTACAGCTTCACCGTCTCGTCGTCCACCACCTGAAACACCTTGCCGCTTCCATTCTCGGAGGTAAACATCGAGCCGTCCGGGCAGACCGCGATACCCTCGGTCGTCGATAACTGATCGGCGAGAATGAGGTCCGCGCCGGAAATACCGCTTTCGGATTGCGCGAGCGCCGCCCATCCGAGCGTACACGCGAGCAACGCCGCGAAAACCGTCGTTTTTACGATTCGTGTCATGGTCATGTCTCCCAGTTTTGTTCTCCGGCAATTATAACACACCGGCCCGGTATCGGGAAAATCCGGAACCTCCCTGCATTTTTGAGAATCGGTTTATATAAGCATTGCGTGACCGCTCTTCACGCATTTTCATGAGCGAAGCGAATCCGAGCCGCGCGCGTCAGCAAGCGGTCACATTGCAGGTTTCATGATGGTGTCGTCTTCAGACGCGGAGGAACCATTTGCGCTTATACATGTAGTACAGCAGCAGCCAGAGGAGCGCGAGAATCAGCAGCCCGAGCCCGCTCGACAGCGCGATCGGCATCCGCTGGAACCAGTCGCCGACGAATTTCGGCATCCCGTTCAGCAGATACTCGGAGAAAAGGTACGTGAAGAGCGAGTTCGCGCCGATGACGACGAAGAAGAACGACCAGCGCCGCACGCCGAGCACGTCGATAACGCCGTAGAAAATCGCCAAAAGGAGAAAACACAGGCCCGCCGAAAACAGCGTGAACGAGCTCGACCAGATATGCTTTATGATCGGAAACCAGTGGCCGAGAATGAGCCCGGCGGCGGTGCACGCCGCGCCCGCGCCGACGAGCATCGCCAGCTTGCGTCCCTGCGGCAGCTTCGACTTGAGGATGTGCCCGGAGAACATCCCGAACATAACCGTCGATCCGAACGTCATGCTGCTCAGCACCCAAGTGTAGGCGTAGCCGGGAGAGGTGTCCCTAAACCGGCCGAGCACGACGGAATCGACGTACAGCGCGAGGTTCGCATCCGGCAGCACCACGCCCGCGCCGTGGCCGGGCACCGGCACGAACTGCATCAGGAGCAGATAGCCGATCAGCAATGTAAAACACGAAACAACCTGCCATACGATTCCCATGTTTAGAATCGCCACGCACGCGATGACGTACCCGCACGCGATCGCCTGCAGCGTGTTCGAGTACAGATAAATCTTCGACAGGTCGAACTTCAGCAGGTTGCCCTGAACGCACATCCCTAAGATGAACAGCAGGATGAACCGCTTCAGCAGTCTGAGGTAAACGGCGCCACGGCCGGTTTTATCCTTGATGTGCTTCGACATCGCGAACGGTATCGATGCACCCGTTATGAACAGGAACAGCGGCATGATGAGGTCCCAGCAGTAAAAGCCGGCCCACGGGACATGCGTGAACTGCCTGCCGACCACCTCCGGCACCGGGTGCAGGAACGCCGTCAGCAGCGCCTGAACCACAAGGCCGCCTCCCATGATCCAGAACATATCGAACCCGCGCAGCGCGTCGATCGAAGTCAGGCGTCCCGACGGCGCCGAGGCAACCACCTTTTTGTCTGCTTTTTCGCTCATGCGGATACATTAGCACCGGAGCGAGCCCGCATTCAAGCGGCCCGGCCGGAAATAAACCGGCGCGCCGCCGGCCACCGTTTTTGCGCCGTTCGACGCGCCACAATCGAGTTTTTACACAATCGCGGCATTTGTGATATAATTGCGGCATGGCAAACTACACC
Source organism: uncultured bacterium (assembly GCA_964409645.1). Classification (GTDB taxonomy): domain Bacteria; phylum UBP15; class UBA6099; order UBA6099; family UBA6099; genus CAYPEK01. Next base: position 18,514 of record CAYPEK010000050.1, read on the forward strand.
ATAAAAGACCTGCCCGAACACGAACGGCCGCGCGAGCGACTCGAAGCGCACGGCGCGGCAGCCGTATCGAACGCGGAGTTGCTCGCCGTCATCCTCCGCACGGGTTCCGCCGGACAGTCCGCTGTCGAACTTGCCAACACACTCCTCGCGCGGTTCGGGTCGCTCGAAAACCTTGCCGCGGCCGCTGTCGCCGACATCGCCGGCATAAAAGGAGTCGGCAAAGCCAAGGCCTGCCAGATCGCCGCCGCGCTCGAACTCGGACGCCGCGCGGCAACACACAAAGACGGCCGCCGGCCCGCGATCACCTCACCGGAAGACCTCGCCGCAATCGTGCAGCCGCAGCTCGCCGGGCTACGGCACGAAACATTCAGCGTCGCACTCCTCAACACGAAGAACGAACTTCTCAAAATCGTCCCCGTCTCGCAGGGCACGCTTTCCGGTTCGCTCGTTCATCCGCGCGAGACCTTCCGCGCCGCCATTGCCGAGGGCTGCAACAGCGTCATCCTCATCCACAACCATCCAAGCGGCGACCCGGAGCCGAGCGACGACGACATCCGCATCACGCGCAGTCTCGTGGACGCGGGCCGCATCATCGGCATACGCGTGCTCGACCATCTCATCATCGCGAAAAACAGCTACAGAAGCCTCAAGGACACCGGCATCATCGCGTAACCGCCGCCGCACGCCGCATGTGATTTAAATTAATTTTCGGAATATTCAATAGTGTTTTATTGTCGGATTTTACAATAATGATATGGTGACCTGTTATAAAGAATGAAAATGAACCTTGTCTCATCATATAAAATGTATTTATACTTCAATATGTGATTTTTACGACTCATATTACAACTCGACCCGGAGGTTGTATGCCCAAGACAAAACATTTCGCAGTTAACACGCTTCTGGCTACGCTGATCGCGGCGATTCTGCTGGTCGCGGCGGCGCCGGTCGCCGCGAAGGCGGACTTCGACAGCGAGGTTCTCAACGCGTACCTGTATTACTTCGCGCCGAAAGATTCGAGCGACCGCGCGGCGGCGCGGGCGGCGTTCAGCGGCACAAAACCCATGCTCAGCGCCACGATGGCCAATCTGCAGGTCGTCCGCAACTGGGACAACCTCTCCGAAGCCACTCGCGCGAAACTCGCCCCGTACATCGACATCGCCGACAACAACGACGGCTCCAAGCGGGTAACATACGCAGCTTCATCCACCTGCGCGAGCATCCTCGCCACGGACCCGAACACAGTCCTGACGACTTCCTCCCACTTCACCATCCATTACACAACCTCCGGCTCGGAAGCCGCCACCTCAAATTACATCAATAACCTCAAAACAGAGATCGAAAGCATCTGGGACCACGAAGTAAACACGCTTGGGCTCCCGACCCCGCCCTTGGAAGGCACAAACGGCAAAATCGACGTCTATGTCTGCGACCTCATCTCGCACGAAAGCGGCGCGCTCGCGGTCACATACACGCAAAACGAATATCCAACAACAAACAAATCCTCGTCTTATATCGAACTCGACAATGACTACGTGGGCAGTTTCTCACTCCCGGACGGCGTCACCGCCCTGCAATACGCCTATCTCACCTTCGCCCACGAGTTCTTCCACGTCATCCAGTTCGGCATAAATTACATCTCGCCGTCTTACTGGATAATGGAAGCCTCGGCGACTTGGATCGAGGACATTGTCTATCCGGCCACAAACGCATATCTGACCGATTATGTGGACACCCGCTTCGTATGCCTCGACACCCCCATCGACAGCTACTCCTCGTCGAACTGCGGCGGCGTTGACGCCTACGGCGCGTCCATCTTCCAGCGCTACCTCACCGATCACATCAGCTCGACAATGGTCGTTGACGAATGGCTTAGAATCGCCAGCCGCTGCACGTGCGGCGTCTCAAGCGCTTCGACCTACGAATCCTACTGCATCACCGGAAACAGAGTTGACGCATGGTGCTCCACATACTCCACGCAGATGCCGTTGATTGAAACACTCGCCGGAGAGAAAAGCACAACCGTCTCCGCGATCTACCGCGACTTCAACATCGCCAACTACACGAAAGACTACACCGACGGAACCAACGCCCACTTCCCGACGCCCTCCTACACCTCTGTAACCGCCAACAGCAACCTTGCTTCGGCCGATCAGACAGTCGCGTCCGCGGTTGGCCTCCGCCACCTTTCGGGGAAGTTCTACCGCATCGCCGCGCCATCCACACTGCCCTCGAACGGCATCTCCGTGTCGTTCGAAGGCGCAACCACCGGCACGTGGCAGGTCGGCATCGTCAAGGAACTCACAACCGGCTCATACTCAACCACCTCGATAACGATCAACTCATCGACCGGCAAAGGCTCTCTGCTGCTGACCGGATTCGGCTCCACATACAATAACGTCGTCGTTATCGTCAATAACACCGAATACTCAACCAATTACTCGAACATATCCAGCTTCGCCAATTCGAGCAGCTTCAATTTCAACACCGAAACAGGCGACACTTTCACCCTGAAACTCACGGCGGGCGCATCGGGAACCTCCGCCGTATCGTCCCCGCAAACCGCGCTGCCGACCACCAAAACAGTCACAGCGTCCTCCTCCACATTCACGCCAATCCATGCGTTCACCTTTTACCACACTTCCGCGGGCACCATCACTTCGATGAAATACAACCTGCCCACACTTTCGGGCTTGACCACTCTCTCAAAAACATGGAGACTGTACCGCGACCTCGACGGCGACAGCGTGGTCGATTCCACGGACACTCTCGTCGGAACAACAACTTCGACCACCGCCACATCGATCACATTCTCCAGCCTGTCGCAATCCATCTCGGCATCGACACCCGCTAACTACCTTGTCGTCGTCAGCGTCACGCCGAGCGCATCAAAAGCCGCCGCGGCAATCGTGTCGCCGCCCGGAACCAGCGGGCGCTCCGGGACGCCGCTCTCGCCGTTCGCGTCCCTGTTCGCCGCGCTTGCCGTCATCGGCATTGTCGCCACGGTCGCCATCTCGAGAAAAACCGCTCCGCGAGCACTGCCGGCGTCGCTTTCAGTCGCGCTTTTGCTTGCAGCCGTGATCTTCATCGTCACAGGCTGCGGAGGCGGCGGCAGCACACTTACCACGACACCCACAACGCCGACCACATCAACCACGATACAACTCTCGATCCGGGCCGCCGACATCACCTATTCGGCAGCGTCGCTTACGGACACAACCGCCGTTACGGGCACAACTCTGACGGTAACACAGTAATCGGAAACAATCGCACAAAAACCGCGCGGGCATACCCGCCCGCGCGGCTACGCGCACCCGTAGTAATTGCCGGTTGTGCTTATGTGTGTGTTGTGCGATTTGTTCGAGCGGAGGGTCTTTTCACCGTTGACGCAATTCGTGGAATCACTTAATATGATTGATAAATAGAGGGCGGGTCGGCAGACGGCGGCCGCCTTTTTTTCTCTGAGGAAACCAATATGGCGATACAGGACCCGGAAGGCAAATTTACGATCAGTTTCGAACCGCAAGGAGTAACGGTGACGCTGACCGAGCAGTGTTTCGACGCCCCCGAAAAAACGGCGGCGGCCGTGAACATGCTGCTTGCGCAGAAAAAAGTCGTCAACGTTGACGCGAACCAGATCAAAAACGCGCTCGCGCAGAAGAAGACTGCTCCGGTTATTGTTGCGCCGCCGCAACCCGAGCCGGTTGACGGCAAGGTGCTCGCCAAGCTGGACGGCGACGGCACGAAACTGTACATCAAGATCGAGCCGCCGATGGGCCACGGCAAGAAAGCGGAACTGAAAGACGTCATGGAAGCGGTTAAATCGGTCAACGCCGGCAATTTCTTCCTCGACCTCGAGAAGATCGAGAACATGCTGTCGTCGTTCCGCTACAAGGACTTCGAACCTGCGGGCGAGCGCCGAGACGGCCGCTTCGACATAATCATATCGAAGGACAACACCGAGGCGATACTCAAACTCTCGCCCCCGTTCGGCGGAGAGGCAATCACCGAAGACGACGTGTTCGCGTACCTCAAGCGCAACAACATCGTGTTCGGCGTCAAGGAAGACGTAGTCAAAGAGATAATCAATAAAGGCATCTACAACGAGAACATAGTCATAGCTGTCGGGTCGAAACCGGCGGACGGCGAGAACGGCGAGATCGAATACTTCTTCGACGCCTCCGAGGGAAAAGCGCGCCCGAAGATCAACGAGGAAGGCGACGTCGATTTCAAGGAACTGAACCTGTTCCAGCAATGCAGGGCGGGCGATTCGCTCGCGCGGAAACGGCCGGCCACGGCGGGCATCCCCGGCAGGATGATCAACGGTGAATACGTCGTCCCCAAACCCGGCAAGGACATTCCGCTGCCGATCGGCCTGAACACTAAACCGGACTCGAACGACCCGAATCTGATAATCGCCACGACAGACGGCCAGCCGAAACTGATTAACAAAAAAGTCAATGTCATCCCGATCGTCGAAATCACAGGCGACGTCGATTTCTCGACCGGCAACATCAATTTCACCGGCGCGGTGAACGTCCGCGGCAACGTGATCTCCGGCTTCTCCGTGAAGGCGACCGGCGACGTCACGATCGGCGCCTGCGTCGAAGCCTGCACCATCGAGTGCGGCGGCAACCTCACCATCAAGCAGGGCATCAGCGGCATGGACAAAGCGCTCATCATCTGCCGCGGCACGCTTGCCACGAAATTCATCTACAATGCGACGGTTTATTGCGACGGCGACATCTTCGTCGATGAGTCGATCATGTATTCGAAAGTCAGCGCGTCGGGCAAAGTCGAAGTGATGGGCAAGAAAGGCTACATCATGGGCGGCATCACGCGCGCGACGAAAACAATCACGTGCAACCAGACAGGTACACCGACCGCGACGCCGACCATCCTCGAAGTAGGCGGCAGCCCGACCATGCGCGAGGAGATGGAGAAACTCGAAGCCGAGATTAAAGAGGCGGAGAAGATCGCCGAGATGCAGTCGAAATCAATCGAGAACATCGAGCGGCGCGGCAAACAGGTTGACAAGGACGAGGAACTCAAGCAACGGATGCTGATGCTCTCGCGCGACCGGTTCGCGCTCCTCTCGAAACTCCGCGCATTCAAGGAAAAGAAGGAAGACCTCGAAGAGAAGCTTATCAACCTCAGCAGCAGAAGCTTCAAGATCAACGTCAAGAAGACCACGCTGCCGGGCACGAAAATAACCATCAAAAACGCAAACTGGATCGCCCGCGACAAACTCGAATTCACAACGTTCCGGGAATACGACAACGAAGTCCAGTACGGCCCCTACGAAGCCGACGCGTAACCAGCGGCGTTCCATAATTAGACCGATACCGCACAGGCAAGATGCCTGTGCTACGTTAATTGTACGGGATCTATTCTTTCTTAGTCGGAAGGGTTGAAATTTCTTCAACAATCTCACGTTCTTCGCTCTGCAAGCGTTCGAGGATTTCCTTATCTCCGGTTTCTAAATACTCGAGCGCATCCGCAAAAGGTTTTATTAATCTCAACAAATCCTTATTTTCTTTTCTTCCGATTAATGCAATCAATTCATTAGCTAATGTCAGATGTCCGGAAGAAAATATTTTTGTAAAAAGACGAACAAAACCATTCTTCTGAGCATCCTTGTTTGTCAATTTATCTATATCAACAGCCTCTAAAGCCCATTTCCTTGCCGATTCGACATCGCCGGTGTTCATGGCTTCAATCGACATGTAAACAAGGTTTTCGAATTTTAAAGATAGCAAATCTTCATAGTTATTTTTTCGCAAATCAGCATTGTTGCCTAAATATTGTTCAATAATTTTGTATGTTGTTCCATATTTTTTCATGCTATTCAGCAAGCTGGCTATTGATTTGAGTAGGTCGAAATTACGTTCTTGAACTAACTGCGCGGATTTCACAAAAAAAGTTTCTGCAACATTTATTTCCCCCAGTTCTTTTAAACAATATGCTTTGAAAAATAGACAATAAGAATCATTGGTATCTATATCAATTACTTTATCGAAGGTATCCATTGCCTCTCTATATCTTTCCATATTCAAAAGAATATGGCCTTTTGACGCCCATGCATATTTACTGTTTTCATTGATAGCAATTGCTCTGTCATAGCAATATATTGCTTCATGACTACGTTTTAATCCTTCGAAGGCTTCACCTTTCGCAATCCAGCAGAATTCATATTTGTCATCAATTGCTGTTGCCTTATCAAAGCATGCAAACGCTTCCTTATAACATTCAAGTTCTTTTAGAAGTCTTCCTTTAAAATACAACGCCCAAAAACAGCCATTATCGATTTCTAATGCTTTTTCATAACTCTTTAACGCTTCCTCATATTGTTCCAAATCTTCCAAGACATTCCCTCTTAATTCCCAACCGACTTCGTCTTTATCATTAAATTCAATCGCTTTATCTAAATAAGAAAGCGCTTCTTGGTTACTTCCAAGGTCTGACAATATTGATCCTTTAATTAAAAAGAGTTCATGTTTATTGATTGCCTCGCTTTCATTAGGGAGCTCTTTTAAAGCTTTCATAAATAAACTTTCGGCCTCTCTGATTTTTTCTTTCAACTTTAGTTGTAACGCTTTGGTAGCTATTTTTTTCGAATTTGTTATTTTCTCAGACTGTTCCGATTTTATTTCGGTTTTGGTTTTTTCACCCAATTGTTCAAGATATCTGGCCATTTCGGTTTTTTCACAAACCTTCATAACATCCGATATTTTTTGCGCACGATCCTTCGCGGGCAACGCTTCTAATAAATAGATTATTTCTTTTTTTAATAAATCAGAGTTTCCATCTTGGTAGTTCATCAACGTTTTATCAATATGTGATTTGATTTCATCTGGTGAATACCATATTTTGAGAAAATCTATCAGGAATTCGATGCTCTCTCTTCCTGCGGGGGTGCGCCACCTGCGCCAGTTCCTGAACAATCTGTCCGACACTTCATATCTGGTATGCCTTTTCTTTGTCAGCTTTATCGGGCGGAGAATCCTATTGTCAACAAGACGCGTTATTTGCGCCGTAACCGAGCTCAGTTCCATTCCGGAATCTTTTGATATCTCGGTGGGGGTGAGCGTTGTGTCGGATTGCGACAGACGATCCACAATTTTCATCTGCTGTGGCGGAAGAGAATCCATGATGTATTGATAATATGGAGTCTGATCCTCCAGCATTCGCACAAAAGCCTCTTCAACACTGCTCAATTCCTGCTCGATGATTAATTCGTATAAAAGAAGAACGAGGCGCGGATTTCCTCCGGTAATACGGTTTATCGCCAGTATTTTCGGCCTGAATTCGTCGATTTTTTTCTCTATGTCGTTTTTATTTTCATATTTCGCACGTGTGGAAATCAGAAGCTCAACTTCTTCATTGGATAATTCCTCGATGGGGATACATTCAAAGAAGTTATAAAACGGTTCTTTATGGTTCACGATCTGGTCAAAAACGGAAAGAGCGGAACCCATTATAAGAAAAGGCTCATGTTCGATGAGAATGCCCCGCAGTTTTTCAAGATCGTGTTCGGACATCTGATCCATGATCTTATGCATATTCTCAGGCAGGATGATTATTTTTTTATTAGTTTTTTTCTTATAGTTTTTTAGATATTCTATCGCTCTGTCGGCAGGCAATGAGTTTTTATTGTAATCAAATTTAAAAATCATTTCTTCGGTTACGCCGGGGTCTTCACGCTGCAAATATTCGATTGTTTTGAACAGAAAATCCTCGATTGAGCTTATAGAATAATACTCTTCCTCCGAGAATTTGAGCGGAGTCCACTTGGCATCAAGATTTTCTCTGATGTAGTAATATATCAGTTTCAGCAAATGCGATTTTCCGATACCACGAGGACCGATAACAATGCAATGACTCAACGCTCCCTTTCCGGAACTGCTTTTGATTATGCGGATTAATCGATCATATAAACCTTCCCGCCCTATGAAATTAGATTTCAATTCATCATATCCGGCTCGGTCCGGAGTGTATTTATATCGTGTCATCGCTAAACCATCCTATGATAAGAATCCGTAATATTTCTTCCAGAAATCGCGAAGAACGCGCGTTTTGAACCTACAGCGATTGGTTCCCGGTATGCACTCTATATAAAAATCGTTTTCGAGGTCTCCCATCAAGCTGCTGAAACATTCTTCCGTATTATGTTTGATCCCTTCTGTTTCTCGAAGAAAAATCGTATAGAGGTCTTTACGCTCCATCTCGGCGTTTATTGAAAGATGTTTCAGCATTTCGGACGCGGCTTTTCTTTCGTGCTCCTCATAAATCATTCCAAGTCTTTGGTGATAATGTTCGAAGTAAGTCTTGCATTCGATACCGAGCACATATTTATCATAAGTTTCTTCAACATCTGATGGGCCGATTTCGGAAAGTTTCTTTTTATGGACTTCCTGCTCAAGCGCTGACGCCAGTATTTGAATGAAATAGGGGATATAAATATCAATCAGTTCAAGGCTTTTAGCAATCGCTTTTTCCGAATAAGGAATCTTTCTTGCATCGAAAAGAAGCTTGATGAATTCTTCCGCTGTTTCCCTGTCGAAAGCGCCTATTTGGACTTTTTCAAGATCGTTGATGCTCGCAACACTGTTTGTTATGGAAAGAACGTGCTCTATACCTATGGATCCTCCTATTATGAATTTTACGTTGTTGAATTCCTTTGACATTCTCAAGCTTCTGAGCCAGTAGAGGAACAATTCGATTTCACTCGAATTATTACCGCTGTCGCATGAGTGCATTCTTTTTATAAGTATCGGAAATTCATCCAGAATAATAACGATCTTTTCTTTTATTCCTTTTACTGCGAGCATCAAATTGTCGCCGATTTGTTTCCAATCGGCTGTATCGAATTCATTTCTCAGTTTAATTTTGAAATCCGATATGCCGTCCACTGACGCGCCGACTTCTTCTATGTGTTTTTTTAGTGTTTTTATAGCACTGCCGGGTAACTTCCGAATAAAGGTTTTAAACTTATTACCGATTGTGCTGTCTTCAACTAATTTTGCTGTTAGCGCCACAATGAAGTCCGCCGGGGTGCTGTGGCCTTCTAGATCAAGATAAAGAACCGTAAAATCATTTCTGGGATTATCTTCCAACATTTTGAAAATACTTGTCTTCCCGAACCGTCTTGGGGCTGCAATATATAGATTGCTCGTTTCGAGTTTCTTCCATATTAAGTCAACTTCGTATTTTCTATCGAAAAACGCTTCTCCTGTTGCAACGGGCCCTACTATCGGCTGGATCATTTTTTACCCTCCTCGCCGCATTGCGCTACAAGGCTGTAGCGCTACAATTTTGTCGCACTACATTATTGTAGTGCTTATTGGGCGGAGTGTCAAGGCGTGTCCCAAAATTTTCTTTTTCAGAATTCAAAAACATGTAATCTCAGTGCTAGTGGCGCTGAATTTCTGACCCTTTCGATCTATATTGACTGTCTCCGCGCGCTTTATATACTGATGGCATGGAAACGAAACTCTCTGAAGCGTTGAAACTGAAGTTCTCGCCGGTGGTGCTCACGTGGTCGGATGAACTGCCGGACAAAGCGATCCAGTTCGCGAAGGAGAAGCAGGGTTGCGTGATGTTCCTGTTCTCGGCGGCTGCGAAGGGAAAGACCGCGGCGTGCGGGCTCGGCACGTTCGGCTGTATCGGCGGGGGCACCGGACTCGGGTTCGGTAATGCATACATGCACTTCCCCGGCGGCCCGGAGTGCTTCTGCCGATTCCTCTCGTCCGGCAACGCTGACGACCCCGTCGGCGGCAAGGTCGGCGCGGCGATGAAAGGTCAGGCGTCAGAGAAGTTCGTCGATGACTACCTGCTCGGCGAGCGGTACATCAAAACACCGGAACTGACGCGCAAGTTCCTTGAGGCGTTACCGGTGGTCGAGCCGCAGGCGCGATACGCGGTGTTCCTGCCGCTCAGTTCGCCGCTCGTCGAGGCGCCGGAGTACACGCGGCACCCGCGAATCGTGACGTTCGTGGCGGACCCTGACCAGCTCTCGGCGCTGATCGTGCTCGCGAATTTCGACCGCGAGCCGGGCGACAACGTGATCGTGCCGTTCGCGGCGGGCTGCCAGTCCATCGGCATCATCTCGCTGAAAGAGGCCGGAACGCCAAAACCGCGCGCGGTGATGGGGCTAGTGGACATCTCGGCGCGTGTGAACACGCGGGCAAGCCTCGGGCGCGGCTATTTCACGTTCTCCGTGCCGTGGGAGCGGTTCATCGAGCTCGACGCGAATGTGGACACGAGCTTCCTCCGCCGCCACACGTGGAGCACACTCATGGACAACACGAAATCAGGCAGATAAACACCCGCGCTCGCCTATACATCCCACAATCTGAAAATTCCTCTGGCGCTTGTCTTGACCATGTATATAATTCCTTAACTGATTTTGGAGTGGCTATAACATGATAAACATAAAAAGCCGGGTTGCATTAACAGCAGTTATTGCTGCGGTATTCGTTGCGATTCTGCTCGTGCAGTTCACGCCGCAGGGCGCGGCCGCCGCCAAAAAAGCCGTCGAAGTAAGGTTCGTCACGTATAACATCTGCGGCCTACCCGACCTTATCACGCGCGACCGGGGGCTGGCCGCAGCGCGGAAACGGTTCCCTCTCATCGGCGAACGCCTCAGGAACTACGATATAATCTCACTTCAGGAAGTGTTCATCCCGCAGCGCACGCTCGTGATAAAAAAACTATTCAACTACTACCTTGCACGCGGCACGGACTCCGGAATGCCGACCAAGCCGGGGAGCGGCATCTACGTGCTCTCGCGCTGGAGCATCCCTAGGTACACATTTGAGAAATGGAACGATCTCGAAGACTACGACTCGTGGAGCCATAAGGGTTTCCTCGGCGCGACGACAGTGATCCCGGACGGCCCGGCGATCGACATCTACGGACTCCACGCACAGGCCGGACACGAAAAAACAAGGAAAAAGAACTACCAGCAGCTCATCGACGCGCTCGTACGGAACTCAATCGGTACGGGACGGCCCATCATCCTCATGGGCGACTTCAACTGCGACATGAGGGACGAGGACTGCCACTGGCTGATAGAAAACGCAGGTCTCACACACGTCAATCCCAACCTGCCGAACGATCAGATCGACCATATCTTCTATATACAGAACAACTCAGAGTGGAAGATTAACGTGAAATCGTTCGGGTTCGTGTTCGACAAACCGGTGAACGGGCACATGCTGAGCGACCACAACGGTTACGCGGCGACGATCGAATTCACGCGAAAATGAGCCGCCGAAAGACCGCCAAAAAGCGTTTAAAAAGCGCTGTTTTTGAAAAAGCCGTCCTCTATGAAAGAAAAGTCCGGATTTTCCTCTATGAAGCTCTCTATGAAAATTTTGACCCCCTTATTGACACGTGTAATTTCAGGGTGATAGAATGCCCTTAACTAAATTCCTGTACAGGGAGGTGTATATGGCGAAAAAGGTAGCAAAGAAAGCGGCGAAGAAAGCACCTGCAAAGGTTGCGAAGAAGGCCGTGAAGAAGGTTGTGAAAAAGGTGGCGAAGAAAGCCGCACCGAAAGCAAAGGCTAAAAGGAAACCGAATGCGCAATTCATGAAGCCGATGCAGCCGGATGCAGTCCTCGCAGCAGTGGTCGGCGCGAAAGCAATTCCGCGCACCGAAGTCACGAAAAAGCTGTGGGCGTACATCAAGGCCAACAAGCTGCAGGATGCGAAGAACAAGCGCATGATCAATGCCGACGACAAGCTGAAGGCGATATTCGGCGGCAAGAAACAGGTCAGCATGTTCGAAATGACCAAACTCGTTCAGAAGCACCTGAGCTAATTATTCGGAATCTGGAGAACGCGTCAGAATATAAATTATGAAATGACAAAGATGGGGGCGAAGGAGAACGCCCCCATTTTCGTTTTAAAGCAAGTAACAACGAGGATAGAGAGAAATATAGTAAAGAAGTATGAGGAAAAGACAGGCAGTAACAT
>CAYPEK010000051.1:0-29178 GCA_964409645.1 uncultured bacterium
ACACAAAGCGCGCACAGTTCAACGACTCAGACTCACCCGGCCACCAGACCGCCTTCTCGCAACTCCACACAAGCGCGGAATTCTGCGGCAACTGCCACAATGTGCTGAACCCGCCCATGGGTGGGTTCCCGATTGAGCGGACATTTGAAGAATGGAAGAAATCGCCATACGCGAAAAATGGGATCATCTGTCAGGATTGTCACATGATACCCGTAAGCCGACTCGCGGCAGTCGCGCGCGACATGAAAAAGCCGGTCAACCCCGGTCAGGCGTCTGAAATCGGCCCGGAACGGACTCACGTTTACACGCACGAATTCGTCGGCGGTAACGCGGCAATGACCGGGCGGCTCGGTTCGGACACGCACGAACAGATTGCTGAAGAGCGACTCAAGCTCGCCGCCTCTCTCAGCGTTTCCGCTCAAGGCAAACTCCCGAAACCCGGCTCATTGCTGAAAATCAGAGTCAACGTCAAAAACAAAGCCGCCGGCCACAACCTGCCGACAAGTCTCACGGACATCAGGCAGATGTGGCTTGAAGTCACAGTCAAAGACACCAGCGGAAAAAACATATATAAATCAGGCGTGCTCAACGCGAAGGGCAACCTCGACGACGACACCGAGATTTTTAATTCAAGGCCGGTTGATTCGAAAGGGAAATTCACATTAAAACCATGGTTGATAGCAGGCGAAGACTACAACCACACAATTCCGCCTAAATCGGAGGTAAACAGGACATTCGGAATCCCTATTCCGTCGGGCGTCACCGGACCCGTCACCGTCCGCGTGCGGCTCAGATACCGCTCATTCCCGCAGTGGTTTGTTGACTCACTGCTCGGGGCGAAAACGTTCAGGATTCCGATCGTCGATATGGCGGAAGATAAGATAATTGTGACAAATTGAAGGATAATATATTGTGCCGCCCTCAAACTCGTCTGAGGGCGCTATAAAGCTAACAAAGGTGCCGACATGACAAAAACCGAAGAAAACAACAGACGCGCATTCGAGGGCGAAGCAAAAGCACACGTGAGACTTCAGGCGTTCGCGCAACAGGCGGACCGGCAGGGATACCCGCAGATAGCGAAACTTTTCCGCGCGGTCGCGGAAGCAGAGCGCGTCCATGCGCTGCGATACCTGCGCAATATGAAGCTCGTAAAAAGCACTGAGGATAACCTTAAATACGCGTTCGAAAGTGAAACAACTGTCAACGAACTCGTCTATCCGAAGATGATTAAAGAAGCTATCGAGGAAGACGACAAGATGTCAGTCATCGCATTCACCCACGCGCGGGACGTTGAAGAAACACATGCCTCGCTCTATAAAAAAGCGCTCGACCACCTTGTCAACGAGCAGGAAACAGCGTACTACGTCTGCGGCGTCTGCGGATACGTCTCCGACGGCTCCCTGCCCGACATCTGCCCCGTCTGCAAAGCCAAAAAGGAAATGTTTTTCGAAGTGAAATAAATTTACTCGAAAAGCATTCCTCAGGATTCATTCCATTGGGTGACGTGTTATTGCCACAATCAAAAATCACGCCACATTCTTTCGTTTCATGTCATGCAATAGCAACTGTATGGCGTAGTGCTTCGCTTTGCAACTTCAATCTCTTCAGGCGTTGCTATTACGGGATTTAGTTGGTAGCTCACTCGCAAACTTTATCACATAAGATAAATTTGATATTTCTTATCATTATATAACAGGAAACCCTGAGTAATCTATTACTCTTGAACCGACTTCGCTTTTGTGTTGTCTAATTTTGAAGACTGTTCCGCAGAACCACCCTTTAGCATATCGAGCTGGTCGTCGATGCCGATGATGTACTCGCCAACCTGCGGAATGCCGGAAATGACGAGCCGCCAGTTTTCTTCGTCCGCGTGTTTCGCAAAATAGCATGCAAACCGCGCCTGCATCCCCTCGTATTTGTCGGCTTTGCGCCGGTCCATCTCGAAATGGATGTGCGGAAACATCGATATTCCGGTGTCGCCGATCTTTGCCACCTGATCCCCGAATTTCACCTCGTCGCCCGGTTTGACGGCGACGCTGTCCTTGCGGACGTGATAGATGAAGCTGTACTCGCCGTCCTCGTGCTGAGTGATCACATAGTTAGCGCGGTTTAGCTTGGTTGTGAGCGGCGGGTGGTCATCCTCTTCGATTCTTGTTTCGGCAACGCGTCCCGGCGCGGGCGCAACCGCGGGCTGTTCCCACGCATAATAATATTCGTTCTTGTGCGACGCTACCCGGAACATCTGCCCCTTTTTCATTATGACAAAGTCCCACGCGTATTCATTTCGGGTGCCCTTCTGGTGCGAAACGCTCCCGCCGTTGCCCTGAATGACATAAAACATGCCTTTGAACGGGAACCCGAGTACGGTGGACTGTCCCACCAACTCCGGCGCCTCGACCACCGGCATGTATTCCGTCGATCCCACGCCCGTTCCCTTTCGAAAAACATCAAACAGCGCCGCTGTGTCTTCCTCGTCGAGACTGTCGAGGAACTCGCCGATGCGTGGATATTGATTGCCTCTGAGCCAATCCGCGAGCAGCACGAGCGCTTCGCGCGTCTCCGCCTTCATGAATCCTTCGCTAAAAAGAACCTTATCGAGTTTCTTTGAAAATTCCTTCGAAACCTTTTCGATTTCATAGAAAAGCCGGGAGTCAACGGAACTAGTGAGATGAGTTGCCGTCGCCGGACGCTGAAACGCAAGCAGCGCCGCTATCACCGCGATCACAGCTGCCAGTTGCGCTCGACGAACCGATTTCATCCGTAACCTTTCCTTTTTAACTATTACGAAACCTCAATTTGATTATACCACTTATCAATAATGAATAGCAAAGTGAGGTAACAAGATTAGCGCGGCTGATAATTATTTGACAATTCAACATTTGATCGGACAGGCCATCCGGTGCTAAAATACCTGTGTAAAACCAATTTAAAATGGGCTACATGCGGGATTTGTCCTGAAATCCCGCCGAAACCCTCAGGCGGCAAATATGGATTCATTCAAAGCAACACTCGCAAAGCTTCTTAAGGCGCGGTTCCCGTACATCTATGTGGCAACACCTGAGGAAACGCGAGTTGCGGACATCGTATCCGCGCTCTCGAAGGACGAGTCGCTGATTAAAACTCCGCGCACGGTTTATACATGGACGGCCACTAAGGGAATCCAGAGAGACGGCCGGCCGGCAAGCCGCTCCGACACGAAGCAGCCGCTTGGCGCGCTCGAAATGATCGAGACTAACGAAGAAGCGGCAATTTTCCTGTTGCTCGATTTCCACGTTTATTTCGGGTTCGGCGGCCGCGTGGCGGATTTTCAGATCATCCGCAAACTGCGAGACATCATCGGCAAGATCAAAAACAATCCCAACCCGCAAAATGTTATCTTCGTATCTCCGGTGCTGATGCTTCCGGTCGAACTTCAAAAAGATGTGACAATTCTAGAATTCGACCTTCCGGGCCCCGAAGAACTCCGCGACCTGCTGAATGAGATGATCGAGGCTAACCAGCAATCGGGCCGGATTCACATCGAGCTGACGGCGGACGACGAGCAGCTTCTGGTAAACGCCGCGCTCGGGCTCACACTCCACGAGGCCGAGAATGCGTTTGCGCGAGCGATGGTGGACAACGGACGGCTCGACGCGGAAGATGTTGCAATCGTTCTCGAAGAAAAGTGCCAGATCATCAGAAAGAGCGAAATCCTCGAATATGTGAGAACCGACACAACGATGAAAGACGTCGGCGGATTAGCGAACCTGAAGCGATGGCTGGAAAAACGCGACCGCGCATGGTTGGACGAAGCTAAGGATTACTGTCTTCCCGCGCCAAAGGGCATCCTGATTACCGGCGTGCCCGGCTGCGGAAAAAGCCTCACCGCGAAGGCCACAAGCGCGCTATGGCAATTGCCACTACTTCGCCTCGATGTCGGAAAAGTATTCAGCGGCATAGTCGGCAGCAGCGAGGAGAATGTCCGCAAAGCGTTGAGGACAGCCGAAGCTGTAGCGCCTTCAATACTCTGGATCGACGAAATTGAGAAAGGTTTCGGCAGCGCATCATCGACAATCGACGGCGGAACGACATCTCGTGTGTTTGGCACATTCCTTACGTGGATGCAGGAAAAATGCAAGCCGGTTTTTGTTCTGGCAACCGCAAACAACATCAGCCGCCTTCCCCCGGAATTTCTGCGCAAGGGCCGCTTCGACGAAATTTTCTTCGTCGATCTGCCGACAAACTCCGAGCGGCAGGCAATCCTGCAGGTGCACCTCGGCAAGCGCTTGCGAAACCAAAAAGCAATAAAGGATTTCAGGCTAGACGGCCCCGCACTCTCACGGCTTGTTGACATGACGGAGGGATTTACCGGAGCGGAGATAGAGCAGGCTATTGTATCCGCGCTTTTCGATGCGTTCGCGGATAGGCGCAGTCTTACAATGGATGACCTGTTCAAGGCGATAAGGAACACGGTGCCGCTTTCTGTTACAATGGCGGAGGAGATAATCGCGCTGAGAGAATGGGCTGATGTGCGCGCGGTGGCGGCGACACCGGCAGAGGAGCGGTCCGAGTATTCGGTTGCGACGGGCGCAGAAACGGAAGCAGACCCAGAGGCGAGCGAAGAAACGCAAAAGAACATACATGGAACGCGCGGAGGCCGCGCGATAGATTTTTAGACGCGGCGTAACGCGTCAAGGAGCCGGCTCATGAGCACAGGTGTGGAGTTACTTCCCTTATACATCGTATTTAGCGTTTACGCCGCATACAAAAGCGCGCGGACAGCGTACAAAATGAAGGAAAAAGCTGACACCGAGCGAGAGAGAGAACACGAGCGCGAGCGGATCAGAGAATTCGAAAAAGACCTCATAATGCCGCCAGTCGAGGAAAAAGCCCCAGTGGCGGAAAAAGACCTCTGCGACGGCCCGGCGGATCCGGAAACGGAAGCATTTTTCGAAAAAGGCCGCCTCGCAGGCGGCTCCGTTAAGCTGCCGACCGTGATGAATGACGAAAGCCTCCTCACAGCCACACTGGAGGATTACGGAGCGCGCGTCACGGTGACCGATGAATCCGTAAGGGCGGATTTCGATGACAGGTCGATCCGGTTTGAGAAAAACAGCAAGGGGATATACGAAGCCTCCTTCTCAGGTTACGGCGAAACAACCGCCGTGGAAGCCGCAATCGAGATGAACGAGCTGTACGCAAGAAAAGTTCAGCAGCGTGCGTATGAGAATCTGATGTCGCGTGCGGCGGCGAACGGGCTGGTGCTCGAAACAGAGAGAGTCAAAGAGGATAACTCCATCGTCCTCGTATTCACGATCGAGGGGGAATCATAATGACGAAGAAACTCGAAGTGAGAATAATGCCGGACGGACGCATTGTTGCTGAAACGCACGGCGTTGTCGGGCCGAAATGCGAGGAATACGCGAAGCTGCTCGCAAAGATCGTCGGAGGCGAAATCACCAAGATGGAGCGAAAGCCGGAATACTACGAACAGGAAAAAGCGATACAACCCGAACGGCAGTCGGAAAAGCTGGATAACAATAAAGGATGACCGCAAAAGAATACCCCAACAGCCGTCACGCCTGCGCCCTAATCCCATTTTCATTTTTCTCCGGTTCATATAATATATACGCGGTCGGGCGGACGGATGCCCAACGCGGAGATCAGTTCTGATGAAATGTCCGGTATGCAGCAAATTTCTCACACTTGACGACAGGTTCTGCGCAGGTTGCGGGGCTTTTGTCAAAGGAAAAAGGAAGCTTCCCGACGGTACCTCGCCGGAGATGGTCGATCTCAACCATGACTCGATTGAAATCATATCCCGTGTCCCGGGGTTGACATATAACAACGCCGTCTTCATTGTGCGGGAACGCACCGGCCGCGGCGGCTTCATAAATGTAACCGAAGTGGGCAACCTCATAGGATTAACCCATGAGGAAACTCTGAAACTCGATAAAATCGTAAGCTGTGAGCCGGTCAAGAAACATGCACAGGAGCCGATGCCTCAAACGCCGGGTGAGATTCCGGCTGAGTGGGAAGGATTCGTATCGCGGCTGGATCACAAAAACAAGGAAAATCCACAGGAGATCGTGAAAGAAACGCAGCCTGAGGCTCAGGCTGCTGCTGTCAAAGTGGATCTCAACAACGCGGACGAGGGAAAAATAGCCGCCCTGCCCGGCATCGGTGTTGTGCTCACAAAGAGGATCATAGAAGAACGGAGCGTGCGCGGCGGCTTTGCGTCGCTGAACGATATAGCCGGCGTTTTAGGGCTTAAACCTTATGCGGTCAAAAGATTGGAACCTCTCGTAATCTTTAACGAACCGAAAAAGAAAGTTCAAACCAAAAAAGGCAGAGTCGTGGATTACTGATGAACCTGCGGCTGCACAAGTTCCTCGCCTCCTCGGAAGTTGACGGACCCGGCAGAAGAGCTGTTGTTTTCGTTCAGGGTTGTCCGATCCGCTGCCCGGGATGCGCCGTGCCGTGGACATGGGATGAAAAAGACGGTCTTGATAAGGACGTAAGCGAAATTGCCGAAATGATCCTCGACGGGCCCGATGTCGAAGGGGTGACATTCCTCGGCGGTGAGCCGTTCTCACAGGCGGCCGCGCTCGCGAAACTGGGACGAGATGTGAAAAGCGCGGGGTTGTCGGTAGTCACCTTTACGGGCAATCTGATCGAGGACATCCGAGCATCCGGGAACCCGGATATGCTTGCGCTGCTCGACGTGACGGACTTGCTTCTCGACGGCCCGTTCGTCAGAGAACTCGCCGACATGTCGCGGCCATGGGTCGGCTCCTCGAATCAGCGCTTCATATATCTCACGGACAGATACAAAGGCTTCGAGGCCAAAATCGCCGGAATCCCAAACCGGCTCGAAGTGCGCATATTGCCGAACGGCGTTGTATCGGTCAACGGTTTAATAGTGACCGACGATCTGAAGAAATTCATATCAAAACTCATTGATTGAAATTAGTTTGCGAACAGGCTAAAATGCAAAAACGGCAATTTCAAAGAAAGCGCCGTACCCTTTCCCCCAGCCCTCTATTTTGATATAATGACGTGCAATAAAAACGAGGAGACGCAAAATGAAGAAAAAACTCTTCACGACATCGGCACTTTTGATCGCGGCGGCAATCGGGCTTTTAATTTTCTCTCCCGGCTGCTCTAAAAAAGGCGGTTCCGCAAACGGCAAGATTGTCCTTAAAGCATCGGACGACCACCCGATCGACTACCCGACAACTCAGGGACTGGTCGCGATGGGCAAAATCCTCGAAGAAAAAACCAACGGCCGCATCACAGTTAAGATATTCCCGAGCGCGCAGCTCGGCTCCGAGACGCAGACCGTCGAAAACACCCAGATGGGCACGCTCGACATCGATCGCGTATCGTGCGCTCCGCTCTCCGAGTTCTCCAAAAAAATGGGCGTGCTCAGCATGCCGTATATTTTCCGCGACTACAACCACTTCCGCACAGTTCTCGACGGACCTATCGGCGAAGAGGTCGGCAAAGACCTCGAACCGAAGGGGCTGAAAGTGCTGGCATATTACGACTCAGGCGCGCGCAGCTTCTACACGACAAAGCGAGCAATCAACACTCCGGCTGATCTCAAAGGTCTCAAAATCCGCACTCAGAAAAGCCAGATCATGATAGACCTCGTGAACGCACTTGGGGCGAACGCGACCCCGATGTCGTTCGAGGAAGTTTATACATCGCTGCAGACCGGCGTGATCGACGGCGCGGAAAACAACGCGCCCAGCTACCTTTCGACGAATCACTACGAAGTCGCGAAATTCTTCTCGATCAACGAGCACGCACGCGTTCCGGACATTGTTCTCATGAGCATGAAAACGTGGAACAAGCTCTCCCCCGAAGACCAGAAACTTGTTGCGGAAGCGGCCCGCGAATCTGAAAAAATCGAGAGCGAACTCTGGGCCAAATACGAAAAGGACGCGCTCGACAAAGTGAAAGCCGCGAAATGCAAGATTAACTATCCGGATCAGACGCCGTTCAGAGAAAAAGTAAAACCGATGTACAAAAAATACGAATCGCAGTTCGGAGACCTGATCGACAGGATTCAGGCGGTTAAATAAACGGCCGGCAGCACCTATTTCAGGGTTGGAGGCGAAGCAATGATAGGAATATACGACGCGGTAATGAAAGTGATAACCGCGGTAGTGGCCGCAGTGATGCAGATACTGCTCGTCATCATGGTCGCCATCATCACATGGCTCATCATATCGAGGCAGTTTCTGGACCACGCACCGTCGTGGGTCGAGGAAATCTCCCTCGTAATGATTATCTGGTTCGGTCTCATCGGCGCTACCATAGGCGTTCGCGAGAGATACCATCTCCGCATGGAACTGTTCTTCAAAATGTTCCCGCGGCCGGTCCGCATTGCGGTCGCGTATCTGGTGGACCTGCTCATACTCGGATTCGGCGTGTTGCTGATAGTCGGCGGACTGCCGCAGGTAATGCTCACTATGGATCAGACACTACCGGCGACGAAGCTGCCCGGAGCGATCAGATATATGCCCCTGCCCATCACCGGCGCATTGATCGTCATGTACGGATTGCGCAACCTTCTCGCGCGCGGACCGATCATCGACGCTGACGCAGCCGGATTGCAAGAATGCGCCGAAGGCGACAAAAAATAACGAGGAGACTAATCACATAATGGATGTAAACGTAATCGGCTCAATAGTGCTCCTCGGAGTGTTTCTGCTTTTCGTAGTGCTGCGCATGCCGATAGCTTTCGCCCTTGGTGTTGCCTCATTCGCGGCCGCGCTTGTTCTCGGCATTCCGGCCCCGGTTCAGTTCGTCGCGCAACAAATGGCGGAAGGCATCAATTCTTTC
The DNA here is from genome assembly GCA_964409645.1 of uncultured bacterium. Classification (GTDB taxonomy): domain Bacteria; phylum UBP15; class UBA6099; order UBA6099; family UBA6099; genus CAYPEK01. Next base: position 8,833 of record CAYPEK010000051.1, read on the forward strand.
TCGCTTCTCACAATTCCGTTCTTCATCCTCGCGGGCGTCATCATGTCCGAGGGCGGAATCGCGGTGCGGCTCATAGACTTCGCAAACATCTTCGTCGGTTTCATACGTGGCGGACTAGCGATGGTCAACGTCGTCGCAAGCATGTTCTTCGGCGGCATCACCGGCTCGTCAGTAGCGGACGCCTCCTCGATCGGCTCGGTCATGATACCCATGATGGAAAAGGAAGGCTACGACAGAGACTACGCGGTCGATGTCACGATCACGGCCTCAACGCAGGGGATCATCGTGCCGCCGAGCCACAACGCAATCCTGTTCTGCCTCGCGGCGGGCGGCGGCGTCTCCATCGGTAAAGTCTTCATGGGCGGCATCATCCCCGGCGTGTTTCTCGGACTGATGGTCATGCTCATATCGTACGTCATAGCGGTTAAGCGCGGATATCCGAAGGGCCGCCGCATATCTCTTAAGGAAGCTTTCAAGATCACGCGCGAAGCCCTGCTCGGACTTGTGACGCCGCTCATCATCGTCGGCGGAATTGTCACCGGCTACTTCACCGCAACCGAGTCATCCGCCATCGCCGTCGTCTATGCGCTTTTCGTTACAGTTTTCCTCTATCGCACAATCAAGATCAAAGACCTGCCTCGCGTGTTCGGCGCGTCGATCCGGACAATCGGAATCGTCATGCTCCTCATCGCCACAGCGTCCGCATTCGGCAAAATGATTGCTTATATGCAACTTCCCGATCTCGTAATGAACACCATGTTAGGTATCTCGAAAACACCGTGGGTCATCCTTGTGATGATCAACTTCATTCTGCTCTTCCTCGGCTGCATCATGGATATGGCTCCGATCATTCTTGTCGTGACACCCGTCCTGCTGCCGCTCGTGACAAAAATCGGCATGGACCCTGTCCACTTCGGAATCATGCTGCTGCTCAACCTCGCCATCGGGCTGCTCACGCCGCCCGTTGGCAGCACACTCTTCGTAGGATGCGCAATAGGGAATATCTCGATGGAAAAGGTCGTCAAATCGCTCTGGCCGTTCTATCTAACGATTGTCGTCGTTCTGATTCTGATCACATACATTCCGGCGGTAACAATGTTCCTGCCGAACCTGCTGTTCAAATGAGACGCCGATTGAGTTCTTGAAGGATCAGTTTATTGAGTGTTATTGCTCGCCTTCGGGGCAAGTGAAATATCCGTGGTCGTCCATTACAACCGTCACCGCGCTTGATATATCGCCGACTTCCATCTTTATCCGATTGTTCTGATCGCCGTAAGCTTTCATATCGGCCGCCAAGAAAGTTAATGCTTTACCCTCCGAGGGCCCAATGAATTTCCGGTCGATTGTCACATCCATATATTTATCGTGCAGATTGTACGAGAAGCCTTTTGCCTCAAAAAGCGGTTCGTCCATATCGTCCGGGTCAACATGCAGCAGTCCGACACCCGGCACTTTCTGCATGCCGCCAACCGGAGGGACTGCCTCCACAACAGGAGAATAGTACCATATCCACAACGTACTCGCCATGTCGTAAAGTCCCGGCCTCCGCATGCGCCCACCCTCGTCCACATCGTCAACGCCGGAAAGCATCGATCCGTTCAGCAACACAAGAAAATAAAAATTCACGTCCACCGGCTGCAGCGTCCCCGCCAGCGCGCCCGATCCCAACTGAATGCGGAAATAAAGGTTTGCGGCGTCGAAACCGAATCTCACCGAATCGATGCTCAGATATGACGGAACGTCGCTCATCCTCATATTCTCGGACACTGTGGAATTCATAGCCGGGTTGCTTGCGGAGAGCGCCTTGAGATAATCATGTCTGTCCGGAGCAGGTCCGCCCGGTTTCTTCTCGGGCAGCCCCGGAAATGCCAGCCATCCCGGCAGCTCCGTGACGATATTTCCCGTCTTATCAGTCACCGTTATGTTGTAGTCAACCTCCGTGCATGCCTCCGCCGCCGGTATAGTGCCGGTCCACGTCCAGTCGTCATCTCCACTCTCCATCTCGACGTTGTTCCACTTTACACCGTCCGTCGTATATCGCAGCGTCGCGGATTTTACACCGCCGTCGTCATCTCCCGAACGACGATAGCCGTTTATCCTTGCCGTCACAACAACCTCGTCGTTCTTCCCCGGCGATTCCGGCGATTGCGTCACCGACCTGATAATCGGCGGCAGATACTTCAGATATCTCGTGAACTGATTCAAACTCAGTCCGGGCATCCCTTTAGCTCCCGCCGGATACGAAATAAATATCGACAGCGCAAGCACGACTGTTACAGCAAATATACAGCGAATAACATTATTTCTCATTGCAACTCTCATCATAACATAAGACGGAATCGTTAACGAATATCTTCCCTATTGCTCTCAGACAATCCTAAATCCGCCTTGCGATGATTCAGAGCAGATGAAATGCAAGGCGGAAGACGCATATTATGGTAGGGGCACGTGCAACGTGCCCCTACTTTACATGAATAAAAAATGTGCCGACTACGAAGCAGTTCGTTGCTATGAACATCGTCCCGGACTCGTTTCTTTGTTGACGAAACCGGGTTAAATCGACAGAGGAATTCTTATTGAGTATTAAATCTTTTGAGAACTTCCGGGATGCCCGTGAGATCGGGCAGTTCCGCGTTGGGCAGCGGCAAGTCCGGTTTGGGCGCCTTGCGGTTGCGGTTGATCCATATCGATCTGATCCCGGCATTGTATGCGCCGAGCACGTCGGCCGTCTGCGAATCACCCACCACCACCGCCTCATCGGCCGATACACCCACGGCAGCCAGCGCATCGTCGAATATCTTCCGGTTCGGTTTATAGCAGCGTGAATCCTCGGACGTTATCACGTGCTTCACAGTCAGCGGATGATTCTTCATGCACATGCCGATCTCGAAGTTATCGGTGTTTGAAACGATTGCAATTTTATAGTCATGCGATAGTGTTTCGATGACTGTTCTCGTTTCAGGAAACAGCGGCGCGCTCGCGACAAGATCGAGCCATTCCTGTATCCCGGTTTTAGCGTTGTATTCCTGTACGCCGAAAAACTCGAACGTGCGTTCGAGACACTTTTCAAACATCGGCCATAGGAGAATGAACCGGCCGTCGAGTCCGTCCGCGCGCCAGCCTTCGAGGATGAACTCATCCCATTTGTCGTGAAATGCATCCGGATCGACCGAAAGTCCGTGGTTCTCGACGATTTTCCGCGCGGCGCGTTCGTGCGTGCTGAACGTATCAAACAGCGTCCTGAAAGCATCGAAAAGTATTGCGCGAATCATCATATATCCTAACGCGCGCCCCGAAGTGCACGCCTGTATTATCGTTGAGCAACCACCGGTGCTACTCGTCCAGCAGCGCGGCCACTTTGTCCATCAGTCTATCCACCCGAAACGGCTTCACCAGATAGTCGTCCGCACCCAGTTCGCGAGACATCTTCTCCTGCTCCGGCGACATCAGCGCACTCACGATGCAAACCTTTACCTTGCCCAGCTCCGGGATTCCGCGTATCTTCCGGAGCGCCTCGTTGCCGTCCATCTCTTTCATCGCAATGTCGAGCAACACAAGATCAATCCGCTCGCCGCTGAGAATATCGAGAGCGGTTTCGCCGTTTTGGGCAGTGAACACGACATACTCGTCTTCGAGCGCGTCCTTGATGTACTCAAGAGCTTCGCACTCGTCGTCCACAACAAGAATACGTTTCTTTTCAGCCGTTTCAGGCATCGCAAACGCCCGCGCTTATTTATCGAGATCCCATTTGTTCTCGATCTTAGCGACGCTCTTGTATCCGCGCCACATCATGAGCTGATCGAGAATCGTGATCGCCGCCATCGCCTCCGCCACAACCACAATGCGCCCGCAGATCGTCGGGTCGCGCCGCGTGATCGCCGCGAGTTCCTGATTCTGCATCGTCTCCATGTTAACCGAGCTCTGCGCGATGGAAATGGTTGCAGTCGGTTTCACCGCTATCCTCATCACGAGGTCTTCACCAATCGAAATGCCGCCGAGGAAGCCACCTGAACGGTTCGTTTTGAACCGCACGCGGCCGTCTTTGTCGATGTACGGAATGTCATTGTGCTGCGAGCCCTTCTGAGTCGCCGCTTCGAATCCGTTGCCGATCTCGAAGCCCTTCACAGCGCCAATGCTCATCATCCCATGCGCGAGCGCCGCGCTCAGCTTGTCGAACACCGGCTCGCCGACTCCGGCCGGAACACCATGCGCGATGACTTCAATCACGCCGCCGCAAGTGTCGCCTTCTTCCTTGATTTCGAGGCATCTTTTATACATCCGGTCGCCGGCTTCGAGGTCCGGACAACTGATGTCGTTCTTGCAGTAATTCGCTTTTATCTCATCGTACGTCATATCCTTCATTTTGATATCATGAAGCTCCTTGACGTAGCCGAGTATCTCAATGTTTTCCTTTGCGAGAATCTTCTTTGCGAGCGCACCCGCCGCCACGCGTCCCGCCGTCTCGCGTCCGCTCGCGCGGCCCGCGCCGCACCAGTCCGCGTATTCGCCATATTTAACAAAAAACGGATACTCCGCGTGACCCGGCCGAATCACGTCCTTCACCGCGCGATATTGGTCAACGTGAATCTGATGCCTGTCCACGTTGCGGATCAGCATACCCACCGGAGCGCCCGTCGTGTGTCCTTCGAGCATCCCCGACACGATCTCGACTCGGTCCGTCTCCTGACGCGGCGAATCGATCGGTTTCGTCCCCGGCCGTCTGCGGTCGAGGTCTTTCTGGATATCCTCGTTCGTCAGCGCGAGTCCCGGCGGCACGCCGTCGCATATCGTCAGCAGCGCTTCACCGTACGATTCTCCGCTTGCCGTCACTCTGAATATCCGGCCGTAAGTATTTCCTACCATTTTGTTTCCTGCTTTCTAAATAATTTGTGCAGTACGCACTATTCTGGCGCAACCACTAATTCACTATATGGAATTGCGCCGTTATTCTTTAAGTCAAACATTTTAAGGTTTTTCGAACCCCAATGCAACAAAACATTCGTTATCTAAAACCATAATTATAAATTCGTTTACATTCAAATTATGCAAATTGCATGTGACCCATTGCATGCCTCCTCAATGCTCGTTCAATGTCATCCACACGTTGCCATTCCACACGTTGCGGATTGCTGGAGTATCATATAGACTTTTCATAATGCCGGATAAGGAAACATTGTCTGAAATAATGAAACGCGACATCCTGACCGCGTCGCCGGGTATCAAGACCGCCGAAGCGCTCAGGTTGATGGCAAAGCGACGCGCGGGTTCGATAGTTATCGTCGGCCCCAAAGGCAGCCCAATCGGTATCTTTACAGAACGCGACCTGCTGTACAAAGTCGTCCTGCCGGGACTGGACCCGGAAAAAGTTCCGGTTCGGGACGTCATGACGCGCAACATCGTATCTCTCAGAGAGAAAGACACAGTCGAGCAAGCATACAAAGCGATGCAGGGCGGAAATTTCAGGCACCTTATAGTGCGCGAATCCGGGCGGATATCGGGAATAATATCGATCAAAGACATAATACGTTTCAGGGGTGAACTGCTCGAGCGGATGGTGGGAGAAAAGACCACCGAACTCCGTAATCTGAGCGACAAGCTTAAGAAGTCGCTTGATATCCTGAACAGGGAAATGGGCGCCGCCGGCACTTTCCAGAAAGCGCTTGTAGCCAAAAGGCAACCACACATACCCGGACTGCGGGTCTCGCACATATACGAGCCGGAATCATCGATCGGCGGCGACTTCTTCGAGGTTACGCGAATGGGCCGCGGACGCGTCGGCATTCTGATGGCCGATGTAATGGGCCACGGTATTACCTCCGCGATGATAGCAATCGAACTTAAACTAAAGTTCGAGGAATATTCGAGAGACGGACTGCCGACTCGCACCCTCGCCGAAAAACTTAACAACACACTCATTCCACTTATGCCTGATTCATACTTCGTCGCAGGTTTTTACGGCGTTGTCGATATGGAGTCGATGAAAATGGACTTCATCCAGTTCGGGCTGCCGCGACCGACACTGTTTGAGGCGGATACGTTGCGCGAACGGCCGCTGAAACCAGCCAACATGCCTCTCGGTTTCAAGAAGAACGCTCAATACAAAAGCGGCGAAGTCCCAATACGTCCCGGCGACGTTCTGTTGCTTTTCACGGACGGATGCACCGAGCAGAAAAATCCGAAAGGCAAATTTTTCGGAGAGAGGCGATTTATAGAAAGATTTAAAAAGTACACACGGGCCGGAGAGAAAAATATTGTCAGGAAACTTTATCGCGACGTGCTGGATTTCGCCGGGAGCAGACCGGTGACCGACGACATTGCGATTCTTATGTGCGAATTCACGGGCTGCCCTTTGCAATAACAAAATTCTCACCGGTCCTCAAAATCAGTTTTATGAAATTGGCGGGAAAACTCCGACGGATTGCGTTATAATAAGCCGTTGAGAAAATCTTGAAAGAGGAAATATGATGGACGACGAACTAAGAGACGGTTTGAACGACAACGGACTCGATGCCACGAACGATCCCGACGAAATTAAAGTGGGAGAAAAGATTAAAAAAATCCGCGAGGAAAAAGGCATTTCACTTCAGGAGTTCGCACAGCGCACAGGCTACTCTTCCGCCCTTCTCTCTCAGATCGAAAACCACATGATTTCGCCGCCGCTCGGCACCCTGATAGCCGTTGCAAAAGCCCTCGGAGTTGAGATCGGCGCGTTCTTCAATGAAGTCCGTGAAGAGCCGTTCACACTTGTCAGACACGATCAACGAAAAAACATATCACGCGTGGCTTCCAAGATGGGCAAGAACTACGGCTACATGTACGAATCGCTCGCGTTCGACATGAAAGGACGCCACATGGAGCCGTTCCTCGTGACCCTTCAGCCGGCAACTGTGAAAGACACGCACACGTACGCGCACGACGGCGAAGAGTTTATCTTCGTGCTCGAAGGAAAAATGAAGGTTCGCCTCGGCGACCATACGGACATACTCGAGCCCGGCGACAGCATTTACTTCCACTCAAAAATACCGCATCTGGTCGAATGTTCGGACGAAGAAGAAGCTAAAATTGTCGCTGTGATCTTTTCCGGCCAGAAAATTGAAGAAGAACCACCGGCAACAGACCCGGAAGAATAAACAGGATCCTCTCTCTCGCGGTTCAGCATAGGAGAACGATATGGCCGGCCCCCTCCACGGAATAAGAGTGCTCGACCTTTCACGGCTGCTGCCGGGGCCTTACTGCACAATGATGATGGCGGACCTCGGCGCTGAGGTAGTCAAAATCGAAGACCCCGCGCAGGGCGACTATATCCGATGGATACCGCCGTACGCAGACGGGATCGGATCAAAGTATCTGGCGCTTAATCGCAATAAAAAAAGCGCGTCGCTGAACCTCAAAGACCCGCGTGCTCGCGATATTTTCCTTGAACTCATAGAGAAATACGACATTGTTGTCGAAAGCTTCCGTCCCGGTGTGATGGAAAAACTCGGCGTCGGATACGACACAGCCTCCGCCGTAAATCCGAAAATCATATATTGTTCGCTTACCGGCTACGGACAGACCGGCCCGTACGCCGACCGCGCGGGACACGACATTAACTACATTGGCTACACAGGCGTCCTTAGCCTCACCGGCCCGTGCGACGGCAAACCAGTGCCGCCCGGCATCCAAGTCGGAGACATCGCGGGCGCTCTGAACGCGCTGATCGGCATACTAACGGCTCTCCACGAACGGGGACGCTCGGGCCACGGTCAACACGTCGATGTCTCGCTCGCAGATTCCGCATTCGCCGCCCTGCCGATGACTTTCGCCGACCACCAGTGCGGTGAGCCGCAGACACGCGGCGGCACCCACCTAACAGGCGGAATTCCCTGCTACAACACTTATGAGACATCCGACGGGGAATACGTTTGCATCGGCGCAATAGAGCCGAAATTCTTCAAAGTATTCTGCCGCCTTGTGGGCCGTGAGGACCTCGAAGTCCTCCACCTCGGCACGGGCAAAGATCGCGACCGGCTCGAAAGCGAGCTTACCGCGATGTTCAAAACAAGAACCCGCGCGGAGTGGATAGAACTGCTCGAACCTGCGGACGTCTGTTTCGGGCCGGTGAACAACATTGAACAGGCGCTCGAAGACCCGCAGATGAAGGCGCGAGAGATGATAGTCGATGTTCCCACCGGGAAAGGCGGATCGATTAAGCTCACCGGGCTGCCGTTCAAACTTTCCCGCTATGAAACAGCTCCGCCGACAGCCCCCCCCGGCCCCGGAGAGCACACTGCGGCGGTGCTCGCGGAGGTTGGCGTAACTGAAGAGCAACTTGCGAAGCTTGTTAAAAGCGGAGCCGCGAAATGATACTTGTAACAGCAATATGACATGCAACATGAGGTAAAACGATGAAAAGAATTCGGACAATCGTTGCGGTTTTAGCAGTTGCGGCAACAGCGCTCGCCTGCGCGGCGGCGTTGTCTAAACAGCCGAAATTAACCATAAAAATAGGCTCGTACGTCACCCCGCAGAGCATCTGGGGTAAGGAAATCGGGAAAGCGGTTTCAAAAGTAAAGAAACGTACGGACGGCGAAGTCGAGATCAAGCATCTGCACTCGGGAATGCTCGGAAGCGACAGCAATATGCTCGAACAAGTAATGATCGGCGGCATTCAGGGCGCGGGCGTTTTGTCGTCCACCCTTGCAACAATTGTGCCGGAAGTAAACATAATCGAAATGCCATTCCTGTTCAGAGACCGCGAGGAATCGTATTATCTCATAGACAATGTTATCATGCCTGTTGTCAGAAAGAAACTCGAAGCGAAGGGGCTTATCGCGCCCGCGACGATAGAGACCGGCTTCGTGGATATGGTTATGAGCGGCCCGGTGCATACTCCGGCCGACCTCAAGAAAATGAAGATCGGGTCGTGGGAAAGCCCCGTGCACATCGCCTTCTGGAAGGCACAGGGAGCGAACCCGATACCGATTCCGGCGACAGAGGTCTTCAACGCCTACGCGCGCGGAATGGTGGACAGCGGCGCAAACACCGCCAACGCTCTTATCGCATGGGACAAACTTTTCGGCAACGCGCTGAAACGCGACAAAATTTACATCACCCGAATCGGGTACTGTTATCAAACCGGCATACTCGTGATAAACAAGAAATTCTACGATTCGATTCCGCCGGATCAACAGAAAATATTCCAAGAAGAACTGACCGACCTTGCAAGCTCTCTCCGCGCGGCGCTCGCGGAGCAGGAACCGGAGTCATACAAACAGCTCGAAGCGATCGGATACAACATCGGCACAATGACACCGAAAGAAAAAGAGGTGTTCATACGCAACTCGCAGAAAGTTTATAAGCAGCTCGAAGGCACTATCGGAAAAGACTTCTTGAAGAAAGTGCTCGCCGCGCGGGCTGAATACAGAAAGAAACATCCGTCGCAGGTGAAATGAACGCGAAAGCATACACAAATGGATGCAAACGACACAAAAAACACTCTCGAACTGCTCGGCAGCGCGATCCGCAGCCGCAAGGTAGCCATCATCACGCACAACAACCCCGATCCTGACAGCATTGCCGCCGCGCTCGGACTCTCGACCCTTCTCAAGAAACGATTCAATAAAGATTCAGCATTGTTTTATGGAGGGCTGATCGGCCGGGCGGAAAACCGTGCGATGATCCGCGAATTGAATATAAAAATGAAAAACATCCGTGAGTTCGACCACAGAGTCTATAGAACAACCGCGCTCGTGGACACTCAGCCGGGCGCGGGAAATAATTCGCTGAACAAGGACATAATACCGGACATCGTTATAGACCACCACATCCCGGTCCGGAAGAAAACCCATCTGGTCCCGTTCCACGACATTAGAGCAGACTTCGGATCGACTTCAACAATCATATTCGAATATCTGAAGGAGGCGGGAATAGAAATTACATCGAAGGTCGCCACGGCGCTTTTTTACGGTATAAAAACCGACACATACGACCTCGGACGAGAGTTCATCAAACATGACATCGACGCTTATTTCCACTGCGCTCAAAGAATGAACAGAAAAATTCTGCACAGCATCGAGCGACCGCTTCACAGGCAGAGCTATTTCGTCCGCATGTATGAAGCCATAGACGAAACGGAGATTTGCGGCGACCTGTTGTTCACGGTCGTGCGCAACGCCGACTATCCGGAGATAACGGCGGAGGTAGCCGATTGGTTATACACAATGCGTGGGATAAAGTGGACGCTTGTGGTGGCGGTTGACGCGTCGGGCGAGATATTTCTTTCGATAAGAACGCGCGATAAAAAGCGCGACGCGGGACACGTGATTACGAAAATCGCCGGCCCTCACGGAATGGCGGGCGGGCACGGCCTGATTGCGGGAGGCAGCATCCGGCTGGACAACCCGGACCCGGTATCAGTCAGGAAAGAAATAATGAATGTGAAAGCAAAGTTCTTTAAGCTGCTGTCGAAAAACAAAAACGCCGAACCCGCGCCGTTGATTAACAGGCTGGAGCGTCCGCTCTCCGACTAATCTTATAGTAAATCAAAAATTACAGTTTGAAATCGTCGTCCGTCAGCGGCGCGTCGAGCTTGAAACCGTACCATGTTTTGCGCTGGCTGAACTCGTTGTTTTTAAAATACTCATATTGAAGAAGAAGGTTTTCCTTTTTGTCTATCCAAAGATCGATCTTGTTGAAATCGCCTTTGAGCCCCGTGAATTCGATCTTATACGCGTCGCGTCCCTTAATTTTGTCGCTGCCGACCATAACCGGTTTCGCGCCGGCGATCATTTTCTTTATTGCAATCAGGTCGGAATTCCAGTCGGTGACAAAAACACCGGCAAGCCTCGGATCGTCCTTGCCTACCGAGATCGCCATCGGCATGAACGACTGCTTCGCGCGAACCGCTTTTTTATTTTTTTTCGCATTGTACACAACCTGCGAACCTTTATTGTCTCCGTCAGTTACCGAGAGATAAATAAACTCCGGCCCCGCATATTTAAACTCACATGTCCTTGCCTCAGTCTTGTCCTTTTTGACTTCGGTGTAATCAAATATGAATGTGTATTTATTCAATGTTTCAATGCGCTTATACAGCGAGGCAAAAACAGCGTCTGCGGTCGGGCCCGCTTGCTTTGCCGCCGGTGCGGCTGCTTTTTTAGCCGGAGCCTTCTTCGCCGGCGGCGCCGCCATCGCCGCTGTTGCCGCAAATGCGCACATAAGAACCACAGTCGCTACCCTCTTCATCATGGAAAACTCCTCCTTCTTCCCTGTTTATACCAACGGTGAAGAAATATAATCAAAATAAACCAGTGAGGCAAACAAAAAATATTTAAGGAAAACCCCACACGACAAACTTGCAACAAACAATGAGGGTTAAAACTATTTCTTTTCAGGCTCTTCCGCTGGCGCCGGGTCGGGCAAGCATCTTAGGTAATACACCGTTTTCCCTTTGACAGTAATTTTCTTCACTTCAACGTTGATTGTTACCAACCCTCCGGAGGCGAGCGCTTTCCCATCCCGTTCCGGCTTCGGGCCGTCCACATACACGCAAGCGCCATATAAATCCTGCAACATCCATATCTGCTTGACAGCGGGCGCGGGTTCCTTACATTTGCCGTTTTTAGGATAATATTGTCCTTTAACAAACTTTGCCGAATCCATGAATATTGCCGGATTTGCCACTATCTCGCTTACTGTATATATCTTCTGATCAACGGCCGCCTTATCCGCCGCCCGCATCTTTTCGATCGTCTGCTCCTGCTTCTGCTTTAATATTTCCGCTTGCTTCTTCTTGTTCTCTTCGGCAACCTTTTCCATGCGGGTCGATATCAACACAGGCACACCTTTGTCGAGTATGATATAGCCCTCCACCGAAACGTCACGGCCAACACCTTCCCTCGTCCTTGCAACGCATCCCTCGGGATACATACCTCTCGACCATATACACGTACCCTGCTTGTCCTGCAGCATCCAGTCGTTCTGTCTCGGTGAGGGCCGCTTGCATGCTCCATCGCCGCCCATGAACATCCCCACGACAACCACTCTGACGGCCCTGTATTTCAACGCATCCGCAACCGCGTCCGATACCGTCAGAATCGTGCGCTTTGGCTTTTCCTCATTACCCTTTTTTTCCTGAGCGGCCGATACGGCCGAAAAAACAGCGAGGGCTGCAAGAAGAACAGCCGGAACAAAGAGTCTCCTCATCCTGTATCTCCCGTTGTTATAATTTTATCCGATATATCATGCTTCTATTCCTGAACCATGAATGTCGCGAAATACGGCGCCATAGAGTTATTTGCGCGGTCCATCGCATGTATCTCCAACGTGTGCGGCCCCGGATCAAGCCTCATCATCCTCGCCTTCAACTCGCCCGTGTTAGCGTTATAGTTGAACATCGTCTGCGCGCCGTCCAGCAGTATCATAATTCCTGACGGGTCAATCCCCACACCGTCTTCGGGCTGGTCTATAAGCATTGCCGTGATGTACTGCAAGTCAGGGTCCACAACAGCGTCCCTGTCCGGATACACGTTTCCGAGTTCCGGCGGCTGATTGTCGGACTTCTTTTCTTTATTCGTGTTGTCAGTCGGAATAGCCGTCCGTGAAGAGTCGTCCTTTTTCTTGTAAAAATCCACGGCTTTCAGGTCCGGCATTTTCTTCTTTATTCCGTCGTAAAGCTGTTTCATGTGAGCCGAGCAAAAATCGATCTCTCGCGCATCGAGCTGCTTCATGTCGTGAGTATCCTGCATCAAACAATAGTATTTGTCCTCATGCTCGAGTCCGTAAACATGCCCAATCTCGTGCAGACTCTCGCTCAAAACACGGCGGCGGGTGCGGTAGTAATCGGCATCAGTTATCATCGCCAGCGACACCACCGCGGCTTTACCCGGAAGTCCCAGTCCGTTGACATACGGAGACGGCCCCGCGAATATCGGTTCCTTCACGACTCCGACTATTCCGAGGCTGTCTTTCGGATTCATTGCGGTGAGAAATTCCACGATCTTGCCCGCGTAATATTTGTCGCGCACTTTTTCGTACGCCTCAGCGGGAATGTCCGGCGTGATCGAAAGCACCTTAACCGGAATATCAAACAGCACCTTCGACATCAGAGGAGCGACCTCTTCCAACATTTTGGCGTCCACACCTTTGAACGCCACGAGATAGAAAGTGTTCGCCTTGGGCGCCTCGGCAGTTTTTCCGGGTTGGCTATCCGGTGATTCGGTTGTCGGCGGCTCAACAGGCATGTCCTCCTGACTCATCACCGGCCCCGCCGAACAGAACAAAAAAAACGACAGACATACCATCGCAACCATTAAGATGTTTTTTTTCATTTCACGTCTCCGAAAATTAATCAATTGCCCCACATCAATATATGAAGCAAGGCATATTTATCTTACATATTATAATAGAAAATTGAGATGGGTTAATAGTAGAGACGCGATACCACTTATATCAAAACGCCGGAATTGCTTTGAAATCTCACATTCGATTTCTATCGATGAATGATTCCATGTCAGGCATTTCCCATATCGAAGGCGCTGATCGCAGCGCCGAGAGCACCGATAAGCTGCGGGTTGGCGGGTACCTTGATCGACTTGCCGGCGACTGCTTCAAGCGCACGCCGGACTCCGTCGTTGAGCGCCACGCCGCCGGTGAGGGCGATCTCTTCCTCGATGCGCAGCCGCCGCGCGAGCGCTATCACACGCGCGGCGATCGCCTTGTGCAACCCTGCGATTATGTTCTCTTTAGGTTCCTGCCGCGCCATGTGCGAAATTACTTCGGATTCGGCGAAAACCGTGCACGTGTTCGAGATGTCCACCGCGCCCGCCGCGGTCTTCGAAATGTTGCCGAACTCGGCGAGCGGCACCTGCAATGCCTGAGCCATGACTTCGAGGAAACGTCCGGTGCCGGCTGCGCATTTGTCGTTCATTACGAAATCGACCACGCGTCCTTTATCGGTGAGGCTGATCACCTTGCTGTCCTGACCGCCGATATCGATAATCGTCCTCGCGCCGGGCATCGAGAAATACGCGCCTTTTCCGTGGCACGTTATTTCGCTGATGTCCTTGTGCGCGATTTTGCAGCTCACGCGTCCATATCCGGTCGCGACTATTTTACCTATGTCGCCGAACTTTATTCCGGCCTTCGACATCGCCTCTTCAAGGCATTCGTCCATAACTCTCTGCGCGTCGTGGCTTGTTTTGCGCACGCACGAGCCGATCACATCCCGCCCGTCGCGCAAAAGAACAGTTTTCACAGTGTTCGATCCGAGGTCCACTCCGAGGTTGATCAAGATGCCTATTTCCTTTCCTTCATCGTCTCGACGAACGCCTGTATGCGCGTCTCGACCTGCTCGTCCGAGTACGCGCGGTTGTCTGTCATGTCCGCCTCGATCATCAGACCGGGGATCCCGGTGCGCCGCGTAACCTCGTCTTTAATATCGAGCTGACCGAACGAGTACGGCTTACAGCTCCGGTTCGAGTGCATCACAAATCCGTCTGCGCTGTACTTCTTCAGCATCTTAATCATATTTTCGATGCGCGATTCGATGTTGCGGTTTAAATAAATCGTCGCGTACGCGCGCGCCATCGATTCGTATGGTTTGTCTGGGTTGATCTCGTTGTCCGCCCACGCGTTTGTATAAGTGTCGCCGACGAGGCAGGCGCCGTGGTTCGCGAACGTGTGCGAGAGGCGGCGCATCTTGTACCATATCGGCAGGTTGTCCCACACGAGGCGGTATTTCTCCTCGGGATACGGAGTGATCTTCCGCTCCGCGAGGCTGTAGAGTTCTTTTTTAAGGTCCTTGTAATAATCGACTACGATTTTAGTGCCGCGCAGAGTGACAATCGGCGCGAGATAAAAGAAAGCGTCGAAGCATGTCATCGGCGCCGGGATGTGCTCGCAGACTGAAAGAATTTCATTCCACAGAGTGATCGCCTCGTTCGCATATTCGCCGACACGGATGAATCTCTTCTCGACGAACTTATGGCCTGACGCTTTTTCGAGTTCGGGGATAATTTCCTGAAACTGGTCGGAGACGTAAGTTATGAGTTCAGGGTTTTCGCCGTCGTAGTTGTACGGCGTGTCGAGTATAATCAGCGGCACGTTGTAGTAGCGCGCCTGAACCTCGTACCACTTCATCACGGTGCCGCAGATGTTGTTGCAGCAGAGAAGAAAGTCCGGCCGGGGCAATCCGCCGATCGGGCTTTTCTTAGTGACCGCCTGCCCCACATCCGCCCGGAAATAAGAGCAGAGGTCGCGCGAGTATCCCATCTCCTCCGCGACATCGGAGAGCTCCGCGCCCATCTTGGTTGCGCCGATCATTGCTCCGTGGTTCTCCGGATAGATCGGAGTCACGCCGAGCGCGATCAGAAGCTCAACCGGTCCGCCGCTCGTGATCCACGCGATCTTTTTGCGGAACAGCCACGCAAATTTCGCCTTGATGTAATAGCTCTTCATAATTTTTCGGAGCTTTACGTTCCCGTTTATCTCTTTGAGTGAATTGGGCTGATTTGCCATTTAGTGTCTCCCTCGTTTCAGACGGAAAGTATTTCGGTGAAAGCCTGCATCTTGGTTCTGAGCTGGCCGGACTGTTCATCCGCCTGCTCTACCTCGATCATCTGCGACGGGATGTTCTTTCCGTCGAGCGCTTTCTTGATGTCCGGGTAATCGAAACTGTGCGGATCGCAGAATTTTATTTGATAGAAAATGACACCGCTTATTTTTTTCTTTTCGACTATTTCAAGTATGTAGCGCTGCCGCGAGTAGTTGTCCCTGTGCTTCGCTGCGCAGTGCGGGCGGTTGAAATAGCGGCGCACAACACCCTCGACGGTCGGCTCGGACACCTGCGTCGAGAAATAGCGGCGGCCGGTGCAGAGATCGTCGTCCGCGATCATCGCTCCGAACTCGTCCGCGAGATCATAAATGTCCGTGCTGATATCGATGTTGCCGACGAGCATTATTCGCTTCCGCTTCGTATCTTCCGGCACGTTTTCCTTGAACGAATCTACAAACTCGCCGAGGTGCTTGTTCGCTTCCCGCTTATCGAGGTACTGCGACATCAGGACCGACTGCATGAGCAGCCTGCTCGGTATCTGATCCGGATATTTGAGGTGCAGCGAATAAAGCCTGTCGAGAAGCGTGTGATTACGGTTGTAAACCGAGACGCTCTCCGCGAGTTTCCCGAGATCGAGCGGCTTGCCGCTGAATTCCTCAATCGAGCGCAGGAAGCGTTTCGTCTCCGCGATCGCGTATTTGAACGGCACATCTCCGTCAAGCCGCGACGGGAAGTTGATGTTCTTAACGAACTTGCCCGGAAAGTTTTTCTTGTAAATGTCGTGAAACGTCTGCATTGTATCGCACGTGTGCGCGAATACGACGCCGCTCAGGCTATCGTAAACACTGTTGAGGAAATCCTCCATAAGGCTGCGCACCTGCGAGCAGCAGTATGCCTGAAAATGCCTGTCCGCCGCCTGAATGTTTTTCGCGCGGCCGATCAGGCGCACCGGGATAATCCCCATCGCGTCCAAAAACTCCTCGGGCACATACGAGCAGGTGTAGCCGAATACCGGCCTCTCCTGCCGTTTGTAACTCTCGATCTCCGAGTATGGATCGCGGCTGACTTTTGCTGCGAACTCCAGATAGCTGTCCGACATCTCTGTACCTCCGCCGGTTGCATTGCATCCGGCTGAAACCGCCGGACGCGCATAAAATAACATAATTCAATTTATAGTTCAAATTACAATAATATATTAAAAAACAAAAAAAACACGCACACGCACAACCTCCCGGCGGCCTGATAAATACGACTCTTGATTTCAAGCGGCTTTCAGGGGCTGAATGCCGTTCCTTACTGGCGTTTCATCTGTTTTCCCGCGGTTGGAAATCCTTCTTCAGTTCGTAAACGCCCTCACTGCTGCGGTTCATTATTCTGAACCCGCTCTTCTCGAACACGCGGAGCATCGGTTTGTTGTCAACCAGCACCTCCGCCGTGAATCCGAGAATACCCTGCTTCCTCGCCAGATATGTCAGGTAAGAAAGCATCTCGGTCCCGATTCCGTTGTTTTGGTACTGGTCCCGTACGATGAAAGCCACCTCGGCCGAGTGTTCGGACGGATCGACCATGTACTGGCCCAGCCCGACCACATACTCCTTTTCCTCTTGCGGGACGGTGGCGAGAATAATTACCTTGCTTCTGTAATCAATTACAACAAATTCCTGCAGTCGCTCGTGCGGCATGTCCTTGCGCACCGAAATAAACCGGCGGTACATGGTGTTGTCGGAAAGCGAATAGAAAAAATCTTTCAGCAGCGGCTCGTCGCTTATCTTCACCGGACGGAACATCATTTCGAGCCCGCTTCGCATAGTGCGGTGAGTCTCGAGGTCTTCGGGGTAATTGCCGCTTTCCGGAAGATACCCCTGATCTTGATATATCAGATGCCGCTCTTTGGCCTGATCGATAAGCGATTTGCGGAACTTCGGGTGCGCTATGGCTATCAAATCCATCGCGCGCTCGCGGATGTTCTTTCCGGGCAGATATGCTATGCCATACTCGGTGACAACGTATTGTATATCGCCGCGAGTGAGAGTGACACCCGCGCCGGGGTTGAGGCTGGGCACAATGCGGGAGACCTCGCCGTTGCGCGCGGTGGACTGCACTACGAGGATGGTCTTCCCGCCGGGCGACATCAAGGCGCCTCGCATGAAGTCCGCGCTGCCTCCTATGCCGCTGTAGAATATGTTGCCGATCGACTCCGCGGTCGCCTGCCCCGTCAGGTCGATCTGAAGCGCGCTGTTGATGGCCGTCATCCGTTCGTTCTTAGCAATCACAAGCGGGTCGTTGACATAGTCGATGCGGCGAAACTCTATCATCGGGTTGTCATCGATATACTCATAAGCTTTTTGAGTGGCCATGCAGAATGCGGCGACTGTCTTTCCTCTGTGAAGCGTCTTATTCGAGTTGTCGATCACGCCGCCGCGGATAAGGTCGATCACCCCTTCAGTGAGCAGTTCGGTATGCACTCCGAGGTGTTTCTTCGTCTTCAGATGCGGGATTATCGAGTTCGGTGTGCTGCCGTAGCCTACTTGTATAGTGTCGCCGTCCTGAACGATGCGGGCTACATACTTGCCCAATTTATCCGATATCTCCGGGGGGACCGTTTCATTGTATTCGAGGAGCGGTTCATCGTGTTCGATAAGAAAATTAATATCCTTTATATTGATGAACGAATCACCGTGCACGCGCGGCATGTTCGCGTTTACCTGCGCTATGACAAACTTCGCGTTTTCCACCGCTGTCTTCGTTATATCCACACTCACTCCGAGGCTGAGGTAGCCGTGCTCGTCCGGGAGCGAGGTCTGGATCAGCGCCACATCCACCGGCACGAGTTTTCTCGCGAAGAGATCGGGGACCCGCGAGAGAAACACGGGCGTGTAATCCGACAAGCCCTTATTTACAGAGTCACGCGCATTGTCGCCTATGAAAAACGAATTTTGCCTGAAGTTCGTCTTGAACTTTTCCTGCGTGTACGGCGCCAGCCCCAGTGTCCACACCTGCATGATCTCGGCGTCGAAGAAAGCCTTCGGATGCGAATTCACATAGTCGATCATCGCGCCGACAAGGTACTGCGGTTCTCCGCAGGCGGTGCCGATGAATATTCTGTTGCCCCTGTTTATGCACTTAAACGCGGCTTCGTTCGAAACAAATTTCGCCGGGTACTCTTTCTTAAGTTGTTCGAGTATCTTTTTCGCGGATTCCTTACCCATCAACCATTCTCCTTCATCGCCCTAAAACCGCTGATTTACAGATAGTATGGCTTATAACCCCCACATCGGCAAGACATTAACGGCGGCAGTCGCGCGCGCGCTCACGAATTATGAAAATCTCTTGCGTATTTTCGGGGCGTTGCTGTAAAGTGGTTAAGTCCGCAACTTAGGTAAAGCCAGCTTAGTGACACAAATCAACCCCGGGACGATGCGCGCCCGGGATCCGGGAGGTGGCCGTTATGGCGCAAAGAGTCGCCATCTGCGCGGTTGCGCAGCTTAAGAACGATTCCAATCTTTGGTACAAGCGATTTCAGGAGATGTGCTTCGACGTCGTCGAGCAGATTGTGAACACTACCGGCGTCGATTGGAACGAGGAAGACGGCATTTACGACATCATTACTTGCTCGGACGACATTTTCGACGCCCGCACGATTTCCGACAACGGCGTCACCGACGCTGTCGGCGCCCACTATCGCGGCGAGGAGAAAATGGCTCAGGACGGCATCAACGGCCTTGGCTACGCCGCTTCCTGCATCCTGTCGGGCCACGACGACGTCGTCCTCGTGGTCGGCCATACTAAAGAGTCGCAGACCGAGAGCCGCAACATGTGCACGAATCTCGCATTCGACCCATTCTACTGCCGGCCGATCGGCATGGACTATGAGAACACGGCGGCGCTTCAGGCGCGCGCTTACATGAAAAAGGCCGGAATCACCGAAGAGCAACTCGCGAAGGTTGTTGTCAACGCCCGTGCAAATGCCGCGAAGAACCCGTTCGCAAATGCGCGCGAACTGGTCACGATCGAGCAGGTAGTGAATTCGCCGATGCTCTGCGACCCGATCCGCGAACTGCACGCCTACCCGGTGTCGGACGGAGCTGTGGCGTTCCTTCTCGTCAGCGAGGACCGCTGCCTCGAGTTCACGGACAAGCCGGTATGGATCACAGGTTTCGGCAACTGCATGGACAGCTATTTCCTCGGCGACAAGGACCTCTGCTCGAACTTCGCTATGAAGAAAGCAGCGGCACGCGCATACAAGATGGCGGGAGTCAAGGATCCGAAATCTTTCGACATCGTGGAGATAACCGACAGGTACGCCTACCAGCTCCCGATGTGGGCCGAAGGACTTGGCCTTTGCGACGAGAACTCCGGCGGCAAATGGATCGACGGCGGCGGCCTCGAAAAGATGAACGTGAACCGATCGGGCGGAATGCTCTCCGGCAACCCGATAATGATCGCGGGAATGTCGCGCGCGGCTGAAGCCGTGCTGCAGCTCCGCGGCGAGGCGGAAGGCCGTCAGGCCGCAAGCGCTAAACGTGCCGTGGCTCACGGCACTACGGGACCGGTCGGTCAGCATCAGGCCGTACTCGTTCTGGAAGCTTAAGGGGGGTGAACAAATGGCGCACAAAAACAGACACGTTGGAATAATCGGCATAGGACAGACCCAGTATTCGAGTCACCGCGAGGACGTCAACCAGCCTGAAATGATTCAGGAGGCGGTCGCCCTCGCCCTCAAGGACGCGGGGCTGAAAATAGACGACATCGAGTGCATCGTGCATGGCAATATGGAACTCTTCGAAATGATCCACCAGCCTGATATATGG
>CAYPEK010000052.1:0-28674 GCA_964409645.1 uncultured bacterium
GGCTTAAAGGGCGCGACGGCCTCGCGGATTACTTCGATGAACTGCTTGCCCGTATCCGCGATATACGCGCCAGCGAGGCCCGCGTTTACCAGCGCATCAGGGAAATATTCGCTCTTGCCCTCGATTACCGGGAAGAGGAAAAGGAGACGATGGCCTTTTTCGCCGCGATGCAAAACAAAATCCACTACGCGGCAACCGGGATGACTGCGGCTGAGATTGTACGGAAACGCTCCGACTCCGCGAAACCCAATATGGGGCTCACATCATGGAGCGGCGGACGGGTGCTCAAGCGGGATGTGGCGACCGCCAAGAACTATCTCGATGAGAAGGAAATCGACACGCTCAACCGGATCACGGTGATGTTTCTGGATCAGGCCGAATTCCGCGCCCAGCGGCGGCAGGATATCCGGATGCGCGACTGGGAGGTATTCCTCGACAAATTCCTGCGCGACACGGAACTGCCGGTGCTGGCCCGCGCCGGGGCGGTGACGCACGACGATGCGATGATTTGGGCGAACGAGCAATACGAATCGTTCTCCGAAAGGCGAAGGCTTGAAGCCGAGGCCGTTGCCGAAAGTCGATATATTGAAGATTTGCAAGCATCGGCGCGCGCCCTTGAGGCGAAAAGGAAGAAACCCGCCGCCCGTAAATCCGGAAAATCCGTGAAAAGTAAAAAGCCGCCCGCCAAATAAGCGCGGACTGATTCCCGCGATGTAAAACAGCCGGTAGAAATATCACGGATACGGTCACGGGGGCTGCCCCCCGTAACACACACGTAGTTATACTTAACTGCGGAATTCGAGATGTCGAAGCAAAAACGCTTTTAATTCCAAAAGGATTTCAATATCAGGATAAAATGATAATCGAAAAACCTCTGCATCTTTAACAAAAAACCTCGATATTTTCCAATGATGTCGTGTTTTATTCCTTGCTCTTCTTTTCTTTTTTTAACTCCCAATAAACGAAGTTCAAAAAGTTGTCCACCATTCCAAGTGAGCCCAAACCACAAAATTGGTTAATATATTCGAGGACTTGTATTAAACGTCGATATTGTGAAGGCTTAAAACTATTCGCATTCGGGAACTCGCTGATACCAAAGTAACCCAAACTTACAATAGGGCTGTTATTTAATACTGCGCAGTCATCTGGTCTATACGTGTTTAAAACCTCTGTAACTACATTAACGCCGAGGCCATCTATCATCTTTTTATATTCCAAGCACATCGCAAATAATTCTTCTGGCTTTTTACTTGTTCCAGCCTTAACCTCACGAACCATCTTGCAAAATACCTCGTATTTTTTAGCGACCATGTTCTTGTGACGAAATATGCTACCAGACCACCAGAAACCTGAAGGGTCAACAAGTTTTTCATATTCAGCGAGAAACTCTTCTCGCGTTTTCGGCACGTTCTCAGACAGCTTATCGAGAACATTTTTTGCGCCTTTGTAAACGGCATTTCGTTTTTTTATAGTATCTTCTAAAGGATTCCTGCTTTTATATCTTTCAAAATACTTTATTAATATCTCTTCATTGAGGGAAGGTATCTTTTCTATTTCTTCTCTTAGCTCCTTTTTTAATGCTTCACTATGAGCCTGTGCACGCTTCTGATACTTCCTAAAATCACTCGCGTATCTTTCTAAGATTATAGGTGTAACAATATGAGACATTTCCGGCTGTTGTATTACATCGAAGTATTTCCTTACAGCAACAAGTGACTCGCCAGATAGTTTTGTTGTGGTAATAGAACATATTTCTGTATTATCTTTAAATCCCCCTTTTGTAAGGTTTGAAGAGCCAGCGATAATAGTTGCATATTCTTTATTGATAAAGCAATAAAGCTTGGGATGAAATGCTGTGCTCGGCTTTGATATTGCAAAATAAACAGCGGCGGCGGCGTTTCCTTCGAACGTATCTAATAACTTTCTGACAGCATCTGGTTCTGTGATATAGAAGTCTATTCCGACAAAGATTTTGATCTTAGCTCCTCTGATAGTGGCTTTTTTAATATCTTCGTAAATGAGGTTAAGCCCTGATGTTTTCAAGAAAGCGACGGCAATCCATATTTCATCAGCATCGACGAACGCTTCCAAGATGTAATTGCATATATTGTCTTTTTCACTATTCCATATAAACATTGCTCACTCCTTCGTTATCACTTTGTACTGCACAAGTTGTTTTCATCTTTTATCTGGAAGCCCTTTCGCTATTTTGTATTTATATGTCAAGTTATTCGATTTCCATACTTTTCTATATAAGCATCATATTTAGCTTGATCTACAACACAGGAGCCACGACAAAATTTGCAGATATGACCACCTATTCCGGTAGTTCCATTTCCATCACAATGAGGGCAGGCTACTTCATCGATAGCATCAGAATTGTAAGCAGCCACCTTTTTCTTTGAAATACGACATTCCCCTCTACAGTATCTGCAAATATCCCCGACTATTCCCGTAGTTCCGTTACCGCCACAATGGGGACAGTCTTCTTCGTCAAGTTTATCCGGCTTGTAAGCCGCTGCTTTTTCGCTTGAAATACCACATGCCCCTTTACAATATTTGCAAATATATCCTCCAATACCTGTAGTCCCACTGCCACCACAATGGGGGCAGTCAACTTCATCAAGGTTGTCGCGATTGTAAATATCAGCTCTCAATTTTGAAACGGCACACGCCCCTTTGCAGTACGAGCAAATATATCCTCCTATTCCGGTAGTACCATTTCCATCACAATGGGGACATATAACTTCATCAATAGCATCTCGATCATAAGCCAATGCCTTTTTCTCCGATATACCACATTCGCCTTTGCAGTATGAGCAAATATTGCCGCATATCCCTGTTGTCCCTCTCCCGCCGCAATGAGGACAGTCCATTTCATCAAGTTCAATGAAAATCTCTTTTGATTTTCTCACAATTTGATCCATAGTTGTCCGAAGCGTATGAGAGTTGGCTTTGTTAGAATTTCCGATTAATGCTTTTGACATTTCCGGAGCGTGCTTTTCAATAATATTCGACAACTCGGTATTCTTCTTGTCTTTTTTTGCGCTTTTTCTGGCTTCATCTAATATTGCAGGTAGCTCCGCAAGCAATGCTCTTGATTCAGCTTCATATATCGCAACCATATTCTGGTTGCTTTCTTTTTCCAATTTTGCTTTATGTTCAGCTAACATATTTGACATGGTGTAAAATGCCTTTGTTATATTGGCTTCACAAAGAAGCATTCGTATTCGTGCATTACGCTTCATCAGTTTTGCGGCATTTACCTCATCTAACGTAACGTTGGTATTATGTTTATAGCCCAAGTCGTATTCGGTATGATGATTGGGGCATAAATATATCAAATTTTCAGGGCTATTGTTCAAAGTGTCACTGGTTGGATAAATGTGGGCCACTTCACATCCGTTGGCGTACCCACAAATAGCACACCATAAATGTGATTCTTGTCTGATATCTTCCTTGATGGGTTCGGGAATGATCGGTCTCTGTCCAGAAGCTGGCAAAGGCCACGGTTCATTTAGATATTTTTGAAATGATAACAATTCATTTTCATCAATCATATCTCCCATAGCAGTTCCTACTACTGCCAATTTCCGTTTCTGACCCGATTTGGGGCATTTCTTAATAAAATATTCTATCAATTCAATGCTGACCCCTAACTTTATTGCCGCCTCGACCTTGCTTAATAAGCCCATAAATTTGCTCCAAAATAATTTGACACTTCGATATACACTGTTTTGATCCTCTTGATATTAGATCATTGGGGTCACCATGCTAAAACCTTCAAACTCATCTCACTGAAGCCTAATTTTGTTTTCTAAGTAATGTTGACTCTGTTTATGATGATATTCATATTAATAATAAGATAAATTCATTTCTTCAATATCCATTGGTTTCCATCGTATTCGAAAACCTTGTCTTTCAAACTTTGGTCTTCTGTCGAAGGAATGGCTATACATTTTATATTAACTCCTACTTGTTTAAATCTGTGGTTTTGCACACACTTGTAAATCCCAGTGAATTCATTTTTGTCATCATTTTCTTTGTTAAGTTTGTTAATTTTGTTGTTACATACCGGACAAGGTGTGTTTTCAACGGTCACTTCATTTTTTGACATTGTCATATCCCTCCAATTTTAGATTAGAAGATTTGCATATCCATATACTCCCGCTGTCGCATGTGAGTCATTTCGGTATGCGTGGTTTTGCTTTTCTTTTTTGTTATTATATCACATCCATGTAACTCGTTGGCAAACAGTCCCATAAAAAAGGAGCAACTTTTTTATTTGAATATCGCTCTTTCACTGATCTTGTCATGTAATACCTTCCCCGTTCCATCATACCGCCTTTTCCCGCCCCAAATGACTTTCATGGGAACCGGGATGATTTCTGAACCGCCTTGTGTTGTTGTTTCTGGTGGATTTAACCGTCTCGCCGTTGTATAAACATAGGCATTCTAAAATCATCTTTGAAGCGATTGTGACATTTTTGTGACATTCGGTTGTATTTTGATGGTTTTCAATGAAAACGGTTGGTTAATCGAAAAACGCAAAAACCTTTTTATTTACAAACTATTCTGAATCTTTGTGAACTATTGGGATTTAACGGATATTGCCGAATTCACCATTTTGAGTCTGCTGCGTCTACCAGTTCCGCCACTTCGGCGACTTCGAAGTCATTCTATAACAAAGCCGTTTTTTCGGCAATCTCCCATTCATCTTTTTTGCCGGAACCCGATGGTGTGATGTTTTTGCGGCACTACCGGCGCGTCCCTGTCGGTTTATTTTTCGCTCTTGAAGCAGTAGGGCGACGAGATCATGTAATGAGGGATTTCGACTACATAGCAGGCGGTCGCGCCCGGCGCAGGCTTGTCTCCGAACGTAAACTCGTACGGCGTGTAACTTTTGACGGATTTGCCTTTGCGTTCGAGTTTCGCCGGGATAGTCGGCTTGAACTCGTCGCCGTCCTTGTAAACCACGATTACAGGCTTCGGGCCGCCGAGCAGCTTGAGCGACACCGCGCCGCGCACCTCGAAACCGTCAGCTCCGACCGCCGCAGGCTCGAACGCCGGTCTCGCGCTCAGTGATTCGATCTTCGCGTTGAACGCCGCAATTGTGTGTCCGGCTCTGAACGCGTCGATGAATGTGTCCCGTTCGAACCTGTCCGGAAAAACGTACGTCGCGAAATCGCCCAGCGTCGCCTGCATCAGCGTGTGCATATCGATCCCGCCTATCGCGAACACTTTCTTTCCGCTCTTAAGCGCGTCGAAATAAACCTTCTTGTCGAAAGCGTAACTTTCGCCGCTCGCGTATCCCGCTCCGAAATCGTTGAAGAACTCGATCCCGTCGAACGTTGCAGCCCGCGGCTCCCACTGCCTGCACGTCCACGGATGATTCCACACATAAAACGCGCCTTCCGCGTCGAGTTCGGCGATGACTTTTGGCAACTCGTCGCCTGTGAACTTATTGTCGAGATCCTTGGGATTCTCCACGGTGCTTACCGCGTTCAGGTGGCACATGATCAGGTTCTCGATCGTTGTTCCCACAAGCGTGCTTATCTCGCGGCCCGGCACGGCGATGAAATCCGGCGTGTTGATCGCGTCAACTGCCGCCCTGAAACCGGGGAAGTCGATATCCTGAGAGTGAGGCGCGAACACAATACCGCGGTACCCTTTCGGTACGATGAAATTCTTGATCTTCTCCGGCGTTTCGCCTCCGTCGTCCTGATGGAAATTCGTGTGCACGTGGAACCACACCGGCACAATCTCGAACGCCGGCTTGTCCGCCGCCCGCGCTGCCGCCGCAAAAAGAATCATTGCCAAAGACGCCGCCGCCAAAACTATCCGTTTCATCGCTGTCCCTTTCCGTCAACTAAAATCCGGCCATGACTTCTCTGATTCTAATCGAATCCCTCGCCGCCGAAAAGAAAAAACGGCAAATCGGGTGACTGGACATTTTTTGTTGCCCGGCCCGCGACCCGGTGTTAGAATCTCTCCGTCATGAAGCAGGTTGCGACATACATCCTGACACTCTGCGCGGCCGCGTGCGTGCTGGCGGCGGCAGCGGTACGGCTCTGCGTCGCGGAGACGCCCGCGCTGAAATGCAACGGTTCGCCACTCCTCTGCGACAAGCGTTACGATCAGGTAGTCTTCCCCGCCACCCACAACTCCACCTCTAACATCGAGGACAAGTGGAAATTTCCCAATCACTTCTTCCCGGTGTCGCGGCAGCTCGAAGACGGAATCCGCGGCCTGAACATCGACCTGTTCTCATATCAGGGCGACATCTACACCTGCCACACATACTGCGCGTTCGGGAACAAAAAACTTTCCGGGGTTCTCGCAGACATCAAAAAATTCATGGATCAAAACCCCGGCGAAGTAGTGACCATTTTCCTCGAATACTACGAAGGCTCCGCGCGCGTGCCGGAACTAATCGCCGAATCCGGTCTTGCGGCCTTGGCGCTGCCGCACAAAAAAGGCGAACAGTGGCCCACCCTCCGGCAGATGATCGAATCGGGCAGGCGGCTCGTCGTATTCTCGACCGACGCGGCCGACCCCGCGAAATACCCGTGGTACCTGAGCACGCGGGAATTTTCAGTATGGAGCCCTTACTTTGCGGAGAAGCCGAAAGAACTGTCATGCGGGTCCGGCCTCATCAAGCGGGCGGATCAGATATACGTCATGCCCAACTTCCTCACCAACCCGGTTGCGAACCCCGAGCTGGCGAAAAAAGTGAACTTCGAGTCGTTCCTGACCCGCCGGACGAGCAAGTGCGCCGAAGCGGTCGGCGCCGTGCCAAACTTTATTCAGATCGACTTCTATTCCATCGGAGACCTGATCGGGACTGTGCGAAAACTCAACGGCATACAAGAGTAATGATACCGGGGCTGCCGTTTTGACAAAAAAGGCTCACCACGCATAAAATCACCTAAAATGCACCACATCCGGGAGGCCGGCAATGCAGATAATCGGGGTTAAAGGCGAGACCGCGGAAACAATCAACTTCGAACTGTCGAGGGGCGCGAAATTCGTCGCCTACCAGTACTGCATATCGTTGCTCGTTGTCACATTCAAAAGATCGTCGAACATCTACTTCGTCAAAGCAAACGAGAGCCGGGTAACGAAAGGACTGGGATTCACACTGTTGACCCTGCTGCTCGGGTGGTGGGGCATCCCGTGGGGGCCCATCTACACCGTAAGCGCGCTCGCCACCAACCTGACCGGCGGTCAGGACGTCACGGCAAACGTAGTCGCTTCATTCAACAAAGTCGCCGAAGAAACCGCAGCGGCGAAAAAGAAGTAAATATCTTTAAATAATACCGATTTCAGAACTGGAAGTATTTGCGGTCGAATTGTTCTTTGGCGGCGGTGTCCTGCTGGTGGAGGGCGGACTCGATTGCGGCGGCGGCCTGCGACGCGACGGCGTTGACGAGGTTGATGTTCGCGTTGTCGAACGGCAACTTGTCCTTCCGCTGGGCGAGGTAGATCGCGCCGAACGGTTTGCTCATGCGAATCAACGGGGCGATGAGCATGTCCGGCCGCTCGTATCCGAAACGCGGTATTTTCGCGCACTGTTCGTTGTTGTCGAAGTCCGACACGCAGAGGGTTTCGTTTAGCGCTATTGCGCGGCCGACGATACCTTCGCCGGATTTGGTTTTGAGGTTGAGGAGGTTGACGGAACTGTCGCCAACGGCCTGCCGGATTTCGAGCCGCATTGTGATTTCGTTGTGTATGAAAATTGCGCCGAGTTCGACTTTCAGGGTTCCGACGAGCGCGTTGATGATGCTGCCGAGCAGTTCGTTGAGGGGCGGCGCGGCGCTGACGATTTTTCCGATTTCGTAGAGGACGACGAGTTCGTCGTTTGTGCGGCGCAGGTTGTCCGAAACCACGCTTAGGAAGGAGACGAAGAGGCGGATTGCGGCCTGCGGGTACTCGCGGAGGAGGCGGATGAAGTCGTCGCGCGTGATTTTGAGGATGACGGAGTCGGAGTCGGCGCGTGCGGCGGCGGAGCGGGGGGAACCTTCGATGAGTGTCATTTCGCCGAGGTACTCGCCGGAGCAGCGGAGCGCGAGCGATTTTTCCTCGCCCGTCTCGGTGTCGATTACTTTGAATATGCGGACGCTGCCGGAATAGACGATGAAGAGTCCGTCTCCGGGGTCGCCGTCGTTGAAGAGAATTTCGCCTTTTCGCAAATTGTATTCTTTGATTATGGGTTTGAAGCGTTCGAGTTCCTCTTCTTTGAAGTCGCGGAAGAGTTTAACGTTTTTGAGTTCGAGTTCCATGGAGTCAGTCTCCCACGGCGGCGCGCATGGCGTCCGGATTTGTGGCGCGGGCGACGGCGTCATCTTTGGTGATAATTCCTTTTTTACAATAAAAAAGGAGCGAGTCGTCCATGGAGATCATGCCGAGGTCGGAACCGGCTTTGATCGCTTCGCTGATTCTGTGTATCTGGCCTTCGCGGATGAGGTTGGAGATAGCGGGTGTGACGACCATGATTTCGCGGGCGGCGATGCGGGTGCCGGGTTTGTCGCATCTTGGCACGAGCTGCTGAGAGATGACGCCTTTGAGCGTGACCGAGAGTTGGTACCGGACCTGTTGCTGCTGGTACGATGGGAAGACTTCGACGATGCGGCCGATGCTCTGTGCGGCGTTGACTGTGTGGAGTGTGGCGAGAACGAGCGGGCCGGTTTCGGCGATGGTGACGGCGGCCATCATTGTTTCGAGGTCGCGCATCTCGCCGACTAGGAGGACGTCGGGGTCCTCGCGGAGGACGGCGCGGAGCGCGGCCGGGAATGAGTTCGTGTTGGGGCCGACGGCGCGCTGATGGATGACACTTTTTCCGGAGTCGAAGAGGAATTCGATGGGGTCCTCTACGGTGATGACGTGCGCCGGGCGTTCTTTCGATATGAAGTCAACCATGGCGGCGAGGGTGGTTGACTTGCCGCTTGCGGTTGGGCCGGTGACGAGGATGAGGCCGCTGCGGAGGCGGGCGAGATGGAAGCCGACTGGCGGCATGAGGATGGCCTTCATGTCGGGAGGGCGCGCCGGGATGACGCGCATGGTGGCGACAACGCCGTAGTTGTCGTAAAAGGCGTTGATTCGGAACCGGCCGTCGGAGGTGCTGTACGAAAAGTCGAGCTCTTTTTCCTCGGCGAGACGGTGTTTCTGGTCGTCGGTCATGATGGAGAAGAGGAGCCGCTTACCCATGTCCCATTCGAGTTTTTCGTCGCCGAGGGGAACGAGAGTGCCGCTGATGCGGAACATAGGTGGCATGTCTTTTGCGAAGTGGATGTCCGAGGCTCCCATCTCGACTGCTTTTGCCAGAATTTCGTTTATGTCCATTATTTGTCCGGTTCTCCGAGCCGCGTTTTCCGCGTTGCGCCCGCTTATTTTTTTCTTTAATTGTATTGATTATTTTACTTTACATATTTAAATATACCTTGTAAAATGTAACAACTATCTTAGCCGAGGCAGTTGTTACAAGCAAGATATTTATGGATTTTTGTTGAAAATACGGAGTTTACAGGAGCTTGAACATGAGCGATCCTACGCTGAATCAGGATGAAATAGATGCGTTGTTGGCGGGAGTTCCCGATCCGACGGAAGGACCGATGGATTCAGGGGCGGCGAAGAGCGCTGAGCCTTCGCTTTCCGCGGACGACCTTGCCGGACTGGAAGGCATCGGCGGCGATGTAGGCGGCGGAGACATGCCCGCGGGCGGCGACTCGTTCGATATGGGCGGGGACGACCTCGCGGCAATGATGGATGAAGCTCCGGCTGCGCCCGCCGCGCCTGCCGCAGTGGCGGCTCCGGCCCCGGCCCCGGCCGCAGCGGCGCCCGCAATGTCGGCCGGTGAATTTTCCGGCAAGAATCTCGAGGTGCTTCTCGACATTCCGCTTCAGGTGGTTGTCGAGCTCGGACACACCGAAATGCCGATCCAGAAAGTGCTCGAACTCGGGCCCGGCTCTGTAGTCGAGCTTAATCGTCTTGCCGGCGAGCCGATCAACATTATGGTCAACGGCAAACTCGTGGCGCGCGGCGAAGTCGTCGTCGTGGACGAAAATTTCGGCGTGAAAATCACAAACATAATCAGCCCAATGGAGAGGCTGTCGCAACTCAATTGAGTTTAAATAAACCCACTTGCGTTATCACCTTAACGCCAAAACGGAGGCTTGTCATGAAGTTTAAAGGAACAGCGGTATTTACGTGCGCGTTGCTTGCGGCAGCTTTGATGCTTTTCAGCACCGGCTGCTCGAAGAAGCCCGGCTCGAAAACCGGCGCCCCGGAGACCAAGACCGTGATCGCCACGTTCGATGGCGGCGAAGTTACGGCGGAGGACATCAATATTCTTCTTGATACGTTTGATCCGCAGACGAAATATAACCTGACGAGCGGACAGTACAAGGAGATGTTTCTGAAGCAACTCATAGATGCGGCGGTCCTTGCAAAGGCTGCTGAAAAAGAAGGCATGGAAAAAGACGCCAAAGTTCAGACTTTGATAAGCATGCAGACGAATTATATTCTTGCAATGGAATATTCCAAAAAGAAGTTAAAACCGGAATTGGACAAGGTTACGGTTTCCGAAGCTGAGATGAAGGCGTTTTACGATAAAAATCAGGATCAGTTCGATCAGACGAAAATCAAAGCCCGCCTGATAACAGTGCAGGACGGCCAGCAGGCGCAGTCGATTTACGAGAAGATAGGGTCTGACCCCAAAAAAGCGGCGGCGGTGGCAAAAGACAGCATCAGGGATATGGGCTGGATCAACCGCGGCCAGAATTTCCCGGAATTCGAGAGTGTGGCTTTCGCGCTTCAGAAAGGGCAGGTCAGCGCACCCTTCAAGACGCGGATCGGCTGGAACATTGTTATCGTTGACGACAGAAGCGAAACAAAGATTATGCCGTACGAGCAGGTTAAGGACAGCATCAAGTACAAGCTGACCGAGGACAAAAAGAAAAAGGTGAACGACGATCAGCTTGATAAGATACACAAAGAATACAAGCTCGAAATCAAGAAAGACAATTTCGCGAAAGTCGGCGAACAGGCTCCCGCGGTTCCGGGAATGCCCACGCCGGAGCAGCAGAAATAAATCGAAGCGTGTGAACAAACCGTTTACGCGGTTGTCATAATAAGACGGGCTGTATTATGTCCGGATGCGGCGTTTCCGAATGCCGCAATAAAAGACAGGAGGAAAAAATGGAAAACACAAAGAAAATACTGGCGGCGGTTGCTCTATCCGCGGCGCTGACATTCGGATTTGCTTTCGGAGCACGCGCGCAGGCTGCCGCAGCACCGGCGGCCGGTTCAGATGTTGTCCTCGCCGAATTCGACGGCGGCAAGATCACCGTTGAACAGGTCAACCTCTTCCTCAACACGATCAATCCGCAGTATCTGGCACAGCTCCAGAGCCCGCAGATGAAAGACATGCTGGTGAATCAGCTAGTCGAAAGCGCCGTGCTCGCGAGCTTGGCGCGCTCGATAGGCGTTGACAAGGATCCCGAAGTCGCAGCGACGATCTTTCTGCAGACAAACAGCATCCTTGCATCCCGCTACTTCGAAAAAGAGATCAAGCCGCAGCGCGACGCCGTTCAGATTTCGGACGCCGAATTGCAGAAATATTACGAGGATCACAAGTCGGAATTCGAGAAAAACGAAGTGAAGGCGAGCCACATACTTGTGGACACGGAAGAAGAAGCGAAAGAGCTTTACAAGCAGCTCAAAGCCGCGCCGGACACATTTGCAGCGGTGGCCAAGGAGAAATCCAAGGACAAAGGCAGTGCCGTGAACGGCGGCGACCTCGGCTGGTTCGGCAAGGGCCGCATGGTCCCGGCTTTCGAGGAAGCGGCGTTCAAAACACCCAAGGGGACGATCAGCGACCCCGTCAAGACGCAATTCGGCTGGCACCTGATCAAAGTCGAAGACGTGCATGAAAAATACATACCTCCGTTCGATGAAGTGAAGGATCAGATAAGCAACGAGCTTCTCGACGGAAAGAAAAAGGAAGTTGTCGATACGTACCTGAAGGCTCTGAAAGAGAAAATGCACCTGAAGACGTATCCCGAGAACAACACGAAGGTCGGCCCGCCGGCGGCCGAGGCAGCCCCGGGCGCTGACCAAAGCGCGGTGCCTCCCGCGCCTCCCGCTCCGGCGGAAACAAAGACATCGGCGAAACAAGCCACGAAACAGACGGACACAAAAAAGAAAAAGTAATTACTGCAAGATAGCAGTCAGAGAGACAATAAAAGCGGGGCGTTTCACGCCCCGCTTTTTTTATCCCGGATTCGTTAATAAAGAAACGAATCCGGGGCAATGCTCATAGCGGCGAACTGCGTGGATTTGGGTTTATATCGAGTTTGAGTCTGAAATGAAGTGAAGGGAATCCACCCGGATTTTTACGAGAAAAATCCGGGAAATCGAAGAAAGGGCGATCTACCGCGTTGAATCATCGACTCGAACTCGGTCACATACGAGACAGTATGCTCCCTCGTTCTCACTCGATTCGTCTTGTATTTCATCCCTTTTTTCGATTTCTGCCTGCACTGGTGAAAAATGCAGGCCTAATCTTCCACGGCCGGTTTCCACAATATGATTTTGCTTAAAAGAGATGTTTTACGCGCCGCCCGTTCACAACCGAGCTTCCCGAACATCGATTCTCTCCGATAGAGTTCGTCACACAAGACGGAAGGGCTCTCAGCCGAAGGAGTAAGAATCTCGGATTTGAATCCGTCCGAGTGCAATCCTTTTATCCACTCGTTTTTCAGTGCGGCGGCAAAGATTGCATCTGCGGCGATTTTGTTGCCAAGCGGCGAAGGATGTATCGCGTCGTCGAACTTCGCTCTCAGGGCGTATTCAGGGATTCCGCGGTACACCGGCAGAAGATCGAGAACCGTTAAGCCTTCCGCCAGCGCCATGCCGGCCACTTTTTTATGGGCTCCCGCCAGCGGATAAGCGTTCAGGTCCGTGAAATACGGAAAGATCACAACGAGCACTGGAAAGTTGCGCTCACGCGACAGCTTACCTATTTCGGCGAAACCTTCTTCAACGATTTTCGGATCGGTTTCATAGTATGATTTTGTCAATGAAACAATATCGTTTTTTCCGCGCGCCGCTCCGGTTCTCTTCACTATCCCGGGAACTCCGTTGTCGAATTCCGGCATTGCGTCGTTAAGACAGAAGCCGATCACGGCGAACGACGGATTATCGTGCTCAATCGGCCTCCTGTTAACGATGGCGCGCAAGGAGTACCATTCGTGAATTGTGTTGCCTCCCTGTTTGGCGTCCATCACGATCTTTAAACGTATGCCGTCGCCGCCGGCCGCCCGCCGGAAATCTTCATCCAGCCGGTAAGGGTAAGAATTGCGGAAAGAATTAAGACGATAACCGTATGTTATCGAATCTCCAACAACGACCGCGAACGGCTTCCCGCGCTTAATCTCTTTTTTGTCCAGAAGTTTCCAGAAGTTCAGGCTGTCCCGATATGCTTTTCCCGTTTTGGCATATTCTTTGCTAAAATATACTTTGTTTGCGATTCTGAGTGTGGCGTCGCAAAAAATAAGGAACACCAACAAAGCGGCAAGAGAAAACAGTATGTTTTTCCAAAGAGGTGATTTTCGTCTTGCGTTCATCACATACGCACCTTGAAAGTCCTCGCCGATTTATTTTCCGAATGCGTTTCCTTCACATTTCGGCGGTTATAAATCCGTAGTAACGGCCCATCCAGTAAGGAAGAAGGTAGTCCGTCGGCGCTACTACCACACGCCTGTTATGAGTACATGAATACATATTATACGGATCGCCCCAGAACATCACGTTGTCCGGACATCGCTCGGCCGGAGTGTGCGCGAATTCGCTCAAATCCTCGTTGAACCGGCTTTTGCAGAAAGGCTTGTTCTTCTCCGTCGATGGCGAGATGTCCTCGTAGTGATATCTCGTCGGGAACTGCTTGAGCATTGCTATTCCGTTGGATACGATGTCGTACGCGGGGCCGTCCGATCCGGGCCCAAGTCGTTTCTGCGAGGCGAAGATGAAATCGAAAAACACGCTGTTATGATACATCAGCGCGCGAGGTTGATTCTTCGGCCGGAACACATCCTCATCAAGCGATCTCTGATAGGCTTCCCTCAGCGCCGGATCGTGCTCAAACCATATCAGGTTGTGCATGCTCAGCATGTGCATCGACACGTTATCGTAGTTCATGAGGCAACCCTTGTCGCCGAGATAAATCGCGTTGTCTTTGAGATATTGAGTGTAGGGGCGGGGTGATTCGAGGATGTTTTTCAGGCATCTCTTGAACCCGCTCTTCTGGAGAAGGCAGTTGTCGTACCAGCCGACTATTTCCGGGTCCTTTGTCACATCGGCGGCTATCTTTATGAAATCGAGCGCCATCGCCGCATTGAGTCCGGTGTAGTCGCCGAGCGTCGCCGCATGGATTCTTCCGTAAGACGTCACTCGGCCGTCCCAGTCCACAACCTCCATTTTGTTCTTTATCAGGTGTTTTGCCACCTGCGATATGAGGTCTTTGGCGATCTGCTGTGATTGCGGATCGTCAACGAGTTTCGCCACCGCGCCAAGCGCGAACATGTGGCCCGCGTACTCGTCCTTGCTCACGTTGTCCGTCCAGCACCAGCCGGCGAACTCCTTCGATACGCAGTGGGTGGTTGTCACCCATTTCTGCTTTTTTGCATCGTAGATACGCGCGCAACCGTCGTCGCCGATCAGCACTTTTTGGTTGTTGCCTTCGATCTGGTCGTGGACGTAGGACATCGGGTTCTCCGGGCATTTCGCGCTTTTCAGGCCCGGAGGGGTGTACGCTCTCGTGAACAACCCGGGCACGCCCGTGATCCGCATGCGGATTGATTCTCCTTCGAGCAACAGATGTATCATGTCCAGCGCTTTCGGATCGCGCGTCGTTGCGTACCTGAACGCCTCAGCCGCGAGGTACAGGGCGCTGAACAATCCGTCGTTGTCGTGAGATGTAAATCTGACTACGTCGTCCCAAGTTGCTTTTTCCTCCGGAATTGCCGTTTCCGTGCAGTCCTCGCAGGGCGGGTTCTGGCTGGGCGCGCACTCGATTTGTTTGCAGGGCAGATAGACAGTGGTCATATATTTAAGTTTGGGGTGGACGTGCAGGCGTGCGGAGATGTCTTCATAATAGGCTGCTTTTTCGGCAAGAGATTCGGAGGTGTCGAATTTTACGGGCGGCGGCGCCGGCCATTTGGGTGATTCGTACCACCACGGGTCCACACAGGTGTTATCCGAGCAGAGTTTTCCTTCGTCGCGCATGCATTCGGTGTTTTTCCACGCGCCATTCTCGCACCTCATCAGAGTGTAGGCGTCTGCGGAGCATTTCCATGAGCCGTTCTCGCACTCGCTGCCGGAAGCAAATGCCGCCGCTGCGCAGATTGCGATCAAAAGAACTGTTGTAAGCATTTTTTTTGTCATTTCAATATCCCGTTCAAGTTGCCGTCATTCCGGAAATTATAACATTTTTGTGATTGGAGCAAATGCCGTATTTTGTAGCAGACCGAAACCTTTCGAAGTTCCGACGTTCGCGCGTGGGAATAAACAGGTGTTTTTCCACGTCTGATACTCGGATGAGTATGTCTTTCATTAGGGGTGTCGTGAGAGTCATGCATGGAAAAACAAGCGTGCAAGGATTCAAAATTTGAATGCAGGGTAAGAATAGTATAGACTATAAATATTCTTCGGCGCGACAGCAGGCCTTTGATGGATGAATTGTCAAAATCCTGTGATGTAAAAAGATTCGTCTCAGTGGCGCTGATTTTGTGTGCGTGTGTGTTGGCGACGGCCCGGATCGCGTTGGCGGACGACGAGATGAATCGCAAGGCGATCGAGTATGCATATTCGATATTCGCGCCCGAGAAGCTGGAAACGGACACCGCGGCGAGATACGCTGCCCGCGCCACAACCTCGACGGGCGAAGCTGTACCTGACACCACCATGCGTCTCTTCTACATTTTTCAACACTGGAACAGTTTCGACGATGCGACAAAGGCGGCGGTGAGTGTTTATGTGAATCCGGATGCGCTGAAGTCGGGTGGCGACGGACGCGTTCTCCCGCGCGTCGCGGAAATGAAATCGGAAACGACGTACGAAACAACGCATTTTAAGATATATTACACGATAGACACATCGGACCGTAACGCGGTGAGCTCGACCGATACGAATCCAAGCAACGGAATCCCGGATTATGTCGATAACGTGGCTACCGCTCTCGAATCCGTCTATGCGCTTGAGATCACCGACCTCGGCTTTCCAGCGCCGCCTAATGAAAGCGGGCAATCAAAGTACCGGGTGATGATCTGGGGGCTCCTTAACTGCGCTTACACATCCGAACCAGAGTGGGTGGGGGACAGTTGCTCCACAAACAGCCTGCTCGGATTCACGATGCCGCTCGACGATGATTATCCTTTTACTTCATATCTCGCGCTGGATAATACTTATTCGGTTTATTCTTCGCCGGTCGAGGGCGTCACGATGACCGCTGCCCACGAGTTTATGCACGCTATCCAGTTCGGCCGTTATAACGGGCCGGACTCGAGCGACGATCTATGGTATTTCGAAAGTCAGGCGGTCTGGATTGAAGACGAAATTCTCGACGATTCGAACGACTATCTGTATTATCTACAGGGCACGAGCACAACCGACTGTGAGTACTGGTTTAACTGCTCGAATATTTCGCTGTACAATGACTCTTACAGCTTCCGGCCCTACGGTTCAGCGATCCTCATGAAATATCTCACTGAGTACAAAGGCGTAACGAGTGCGGTGCTCGACCTTCAGGATTACAGCGTCACTACGGGCGATGCCCGAACGTCGCTTTCCACTTTTGCCTCAGAGAAACTCGGACTCAATCTCACTGATATGTTTCTCGATTTCGGCGTATCACTTATTGACTGCACAGGATACAGGGACTGCGATTCATATAAGCCTCAGAACGCCTACAAAAAAATAACCGCCTCCGACGGCCTGTTGGTGAATAGTTCGAGTTACCCGGCAGGCAAGCTCTCGTACAACACCTTTGAAATCACAACTTCATCGGTCAACAAGGCGCTTACCATAACCGCGGGCACAATCGATTCCAACGCGCGCCTCAGGATTCTCAAATGCACCTCGCGCCGTTCGTCCTGCGCCGCAGTCGATGTGGGAACCGCCATCGGCAACTTCGGATCTACTTATCCTTATGTTTATGTGGTAGCCGCGAACGGCAGTTCGGCAATCAATTCGCTATATTCTTTTACGCTATCGCTGACATCGCGAACGGCGAAAACATACACCATCCCGGTAACCGCCCAGAAATGGAATCTAATCTTTCTCCCCGTGCCTCCCAATCTCGATTCCGGCACTGTTTTCGACTCAAAAAAATCTTCAAGATACCTCTATTCCCTGCCTTACGTTTACTGGGACGACAGCAATCAGACGGAACTCGGAACTCTCAACGCCGGAAACGGCGTGTGGGCGTATCCTGCCGAGGGCGCGACGGCATTGTCGTTTTCGGCGTATGACGAAGCCAAGGATTCGCTCACGTTCGAATTGGCTGCAGGCGAGTGGGGCGTTGTGGGAAATCCAAGCGTAACGTCGGAAGTGCCATTCGACGACGATCATGTCAGTATCATCAAAGGGGCCACAACGTACAGCCTTTCCGATGCCCTTAGCGACAAGATCGTCAGCGCGTTTTACTACTACGATCCGTCGGACAGCGCCTATAAAACATTGACAAACGGCACTGACTCGATAGAGCCGTGGACAGCTTGTCTCGTCAAATCTTCGGAAGATGTCTCCATAACGATATCGCAGTAAATCTCTTTCATGAACTTAATACATTATCGGGAGCGCGAGCGTTCAGTTGATCGTCTCGCCCGCAATCATAGCTCCGTTTTCTTTTTCGTGATCGCAATAAATGCCGGAAAACAAGATTATTTTTGTCTCTGTAAGATGCGTCCGGCGGTTTTCATCAATGGTTAGAGGTGAGCGAACCATGAAAACATATATCGGACGGATTTTCGTTATTTTATTCCTTTTAACAGCGGGGCTTTCCGGCGGTGCTCAGGCGTATTACGACGGCCGTTACATCGACTGGACTGTCGAGGAGTACAACGGCTGGTCGTGGAAGCCGCTGAGCGCCCGGCCTGTGGATCAGAACCCCGGTCCGCGATGCGATGATCCTTGGGGGCGGCCGGACGAGTGCGGGGATTCCTACCGAAAGAAGCCACAAACCCCGAACTACGGCGGCGAATATGCCGATTTTCAAGAGTTTCGCATTCAGCCCACGCTCGGAAAAAAATATAGGATCAAAATTACGAACCTGACGCAATGCCGGATCGCCGTGGTTGTAGATGTGGACGGCAAAAACAGCGTCAACTCGCGGAATGTTTCGGGAACGAGTGACGATGCGGCTTGGGTGCTCGACCGTAAAGGGACGGTCAATGTTAAAGGCTTCCAGTCGGGTTCGACGACGGCGATGGAGTTCTACTGGACGGATCGTGAAGACGCGCACTCGGATCGCGCCGACAAGCTTGGAGCCATCAAGATGTACGTGTATTTTGAAGACGGATACTGCGCGCGGGAAACGCTGGAACAAGAATACGACTCGAAGGGAACCGGCCGCAGCCTCGCGCGCGAAAAGCCGGGCGCGACCGGCGCGGGCAACGAGGTGTACAATCCGGTGCAGAAAGTGAAATTCAGAAGCTACTCAAAATATCCGCTCGAAAAAGTGAGCATCGATTACGACCGGTCTTCGGGTCACGAATGGAACAGTAATAATGCACACACAAACTGCTTCACGGGCATCGGAGTCGAGGGAACCGCTTCCGGCTACACAGGAATTTATCTTAACGAAGTGTACATGCACGGTCCCGCGTGGAATGCGGGAATCCGCGCCGGAGACAAGATCGTGAAAGTCGCCGGAAAGAACGTAAACAGCATACAGGCGATGAAAAATATCACGACCCGCATGTCGCTAGGGGACTACGTCGTTATCAAATACGTCCACAAAGGAAAAACAATGACGAGCGGCGTCTCGCTCGATACGATCTGCCCGTAAGAATTCCTATCGAGCAGAAGTTCTCTGAAAAAGACAATCATTTGACTTGAAAGTAGTATTCGCCGTTAAAGTCAAATTTGGCGGAGGTAAAATGTGTGTTGTCAAAATAATCGCCTTCCAATGTATCGGTGTCAGTTATAGTTCCCGTATATGCAACAAAATCGTATGTGTCTGACGGATTGTCGCCGATTATATTCGCAACATCATCGATTTTAATTTTGAAAACTATATGATTCGTTTCTGATTTTGTTCGACAATTCAGCAGACTTGTGTTTTGAACTGTTGAATTATTATCCATATATGAAAAAGAGCAAGATTCCTCATTTGGTATTATTAATGAAATCAATGGATTATATACGAGATAAGCCGCGCCTTTTGTGGCTAAAATCGAACTCAAGTTCTTAGTGTTGCCCGCTTTGTCGGGATTGATCATCATGCCGTTGTAATAATGTAAGTCCACCGGATTCGCCGAACCCACGTTTATCTCGCCTTGTACGGCTACGTCGTAATAAATGATGTCCATGTTATTTTCATTTCCAAAGCCGATACGAATATCGGCAATATCCCCATCCGGAGGAGAAAGCGAGTCCGCGTCATTGATCGGGTTGTCATCAATACTGCCTTTAAAAAAACAACCGCGAGGTAAAGTATCTGTGCATGACGACAAATCTGATGTCGCTTTAGTGCAGTCATTCAGGAAATCAGTTTGAAAAAGTTCGTATCCTGTAATTTCATACTCTTTGCAAGAAACTGTCACGAAAACATTTTCCGATGTGTCCACCGCTCTTATCGAGTAAACGATTTCGACATCCTTATTAAAAGCGGGAAAGTTACCGGTCCAATTCATATTGTCTGTTGTTGTGAGATTTATGGATTGCCATACGCCGTCGAAATCTTTCATATAATGGAGCGTAACGTTAGATGTGACGTCATTTGAAGTCGCGGGGTTGTTATAAATCTTCACGGTGATTTTTGTTGTCGATCCGGCGATTGGTTCTGAAGGAGTCAATGTTATGCTTTTCAGAACGGGAGGAAAGCGAGTATCGAGCAGTTTTTGGGATAAACCTTGAGACGCTTGGCTGCTGCTTTCCGATTCGGAAATGTCAGGCAACTCAATGAATGCCTCGCTGCTGCCTTTGCCGCAGGAGCATAAGCCGAAACAAATCAACAACAAAATCGCGGATAAAATAAATGATTTCAACGACTTTAGTTTTTTCATATTCTCTTTTTATGTGGGCTTTAACAACTCCTCAGATAGCTTTCGTCGACAAAATTCGGATGTCTCACAAGACGTATTATACCATAGAATAATAAATGTCAAAAAACATTCAATTTGCAAGACATAGCTTATGATTCGGGTTGAAGTATCGGTGGGTTGAGTGATACTATGAGTGGCGGACGGAGGGTTTGAATTTCGGGGTTTGAATAATAAACGGGGGGAGATATATAGCAACTTGCAAATCAAAACGACATCCGTGAGAAAGATTCATATTATTTTTTATGCCTCTATTTTTGCCGCGGTTTTTGTGGTTTGTATCGCGCGGGCCGAAGTTCCCGCCGGTAAGAATTTGAAGATTCAGGAGTTCTGGTCGCCGGTGATCTTTCAGGCCGCCGCGACGGACGCCGACTTCATCACCCGTGTGGACTACGACGGCGACAACATCGGAAACAACAACTGGGAAAACTTCAGCAAGTTCCCGAAACCCGCGTTCGTTTATTATGATGTGAAAGAAACCAAAACGCATTGGTTCCTTTTCTATTCGCTTTTTCATCCGAGGGACTATGTCAACGATCCGGCATGCCCGGTGAGTTGCCACGAAAACGATCTTGAAAGTGTTCAACTGACGGTCAGGAAGGACGGAACAGAACACGGGAAGCTCGAAATTCTCGAAACTCTCGCACACGACAAGATTTATCTCTATACGGACGAGAAGGGAATCAAGGGCGAACGACTGAGTGTTCGCGGACCGGTTTCGTACTATAAGAAGAAACCCGCGGTATATGTCGAGGAATACGGTCACGGCATTTACGGCGGCAAAAACGACAGCGTGAGCGCGAATCCCACCGTGAACAAGACGGTGGTTTACGTTTACAAGGGGAAGGCGGAAGAGCCGAAAAGCATTCCCGCGAAAAATGTCGGTTACGATCTGATTTCCATTCACGATACACTGTGGCAACATCGGGACTGCGTGGGTGACGGGAAGTGTTACGACACGATATTTGACTACCGGGGCGTGAAGCTGCCCGCGGCATTCGACGGCGACATGTATGAAGAGGACGGCGCGAACGTGCCGTGGGGCTACGATCAGGCGATCGGCGGCGATGTCGTTCAGGGCGACTGGTTTATCGACCCGGCAAAAGCGGTTTTGTTCCATGCGGGCTCGATCCCGGATTTCTCAATGGAATACATCTTCAATCCATACACAGCCGAGCTTCAGAAAATGAAATAATACGCTCTGCATTGTCGGATGGACGAAGTGGTATGATGCCGCATTGACCGTCTTTCTTCCGCTTGTTTACAAGTTGGTCGGGAGCGCGTGATAATATACGTTGAAATTTGCGGGACGGCAACGATGCGCGTTTCGCGTCAAACGGAGGATTCAGACATGAAACCGGTGAAAGTGGGCGTTATCGGATTGGGGATGATCGGCCAGATTATGCATCTGCCGTATCTGAAGGAGATGGACGAATACGAACTGACGGCGGTGTGCGACGCGTCGCCGAAACTGACGAGGCGCATCGCGGATCATTACGGGGTGCCGTTCGCGACGACCGACTGGAAGGAGTTCATCGCCCACCGGAACATGGATGCTATAGTGATCCTCACCATAAATCACAGCGAGATATCGATCGCCGCCGCACGTGCCAGCAAGCATGTGCTCTGTGAGAAACCGGTTACTTTCAGCGTCAAGGAAGGCCTCGAAGTTAAGAAGGCAGTGGACAAGGCCGGCGTGGTTTTCATGGTTGCTTACATGAAACGCTACGACGACGGGTATCTTCTGGGAAGGAAATATTTCGACGCAATGAAGAAGCGTGGCGACGTGCGCCTGATAGAACTGCACGATGTGTGCTTCGACGATCCGCTGGCGATCAGCAGCATGTACGATATATGGAAATACAACGACATCCCGCAGGAAATGCGCAAGGAGAATGTCGCGAAGATGAACGCGCGGCTGCGCGAGGCCGTGGGCGCGAACGCGCCGGATAATGTTGTGACCGCATATAGGCTGCTGCTCGAAACCGGCTCGCACGACGTGAATGTTCTTCGCGGGGCTTTCGGAGCGCCGAAGCGTGTGCTCTCGACTGAAGTGTGGCCGGAAGGCAACTGGCTGACGACCACTCTCGAGTACGGCGGCGACGCGCGCTGCGTGTTCTCGATGGCGGTCACGGCACGGAATTGGGGCGACGAGCACATCACAGCTTACGGAATGACTGAGACGGTTTCCGTCGAGTTCCCGATTCCGTATCACAGAAATGAGCCGACGCTCGTGAGCAGAGTATCGATGAAGGGCGACATCACGTCGCGGGAGACGATCAAGGCGTCGCACGCCGAGGCGTTCAAGTGCGAACTGCGCCATTTCCACGAGTGCATAACGAAGAACAAAAAGCCGCTCACGTCCCTCGAAGAAGGTATCGAGGACACGCAGCTCATGACTGACATCATCAAGGCGTTCGGCAAAAAACGCGGTTAAGAAAAGCTGTTGTGTTTATTGATGTATGATTCCAGAGAGCCGTTTTTTAGGCATTTTTCATGATTCTTGAGAATCATGTCGTCCCACATGTATAGAAACGACCGCATGGGCTCGCCGACTTTTTCTTTTCCCTTGTAGAAGAGCCCTTCGCTGACGATTTCCTCGGAAC
The DNA here is from genome assembly GCA_964409645.1 of uncultured bacterium. Taxonomy (GTDB): domain Bacteria; phylum UBP15; class UBA6099; order UBA6099; family UBA6099; genus CAYPEK01. The sequence goes on from CAYPEK010000052.1 coordinate 22,925, forward strand.
TGGTCCCTTTCTCTAACAATGACGCCACGCTACGTTCGTTCTCGATAAAAAAGGCGAGGCATTTGTCCCATGCGGAACCGATGTTTTCCTTTAGAATCCCTCCGTGGCTCGTAATCAGAATTTCCGTTTCCATGGATTTCAGCCTGAGGATCGAGTCTATGAAACTGAAAAGGTCGCAGTCGAACCAGCCGTACCATGGCCCGAATCGATCTATTCCCATGTCGCCTGTAAAAAGTATCTTTTCATCGGGTAAGTAAAACGAAGTATGGCCCGGCGAATGGCCGGGGGAGGGCAAGCATTTGATAATTGAGCCGCCCACGTCGAATTCCACGTCCGGCGTGTACGTCTCAAATTTTGAGACCTCTCTGAATCCGGTAACGTTATAGGCGAATTCCCGCCACTCTTTTCCAAGCCCGTAAGGGCCGCACGTCATCTTTATGAAATGATTGAAATCTCTATAGTATTCGGCTTCAATCTCCGGAATGTAAAGAACGGCATCGCATTCGGAGAGAGCCGTCCAACACCATGCGCTGTGGTCCAGATGGTAGTGTGAACTGATAGCGATATCGGGTTGCTCCGCACTGAATAACGCCGCTGTTTCCGAAGGTCCCATGTTGGTGTCGATTAATATTTTCTTCCGGCCCTTAACAATTATTCCGGCGCACGCGGAGAAATTCTTCATTGAATCGGGAACTAGGTATTTAATCTTTTCGTTTACTGTGATCCTCTGCATACGGTACGGTTTAACACTCCTACTTATTTTATTAGCTTGCTGACCGACAACTGATCGGTTGCGCCGGGTGCGCTCCCCCATTTTTCATTCGGCTCAGGCCCCATCTTCAAAACGAGAGTGCCGCCCGACATTATATCCTTGTGCTCTAACCATGGCTTGTCCCACGAAACGCCGTTAAAAGTTGCGGATTGAATATAAACGTTTGCTTTCGAGTTGTTCGCCGCCTCAACCGTGAATGTTTTTCCGTTCGGAAGGTGAAGTTTAATCCTGTCGAATACGGGACTGCTGATTTGGTACGCCGGAAAGCCCGGACTGACCGGATAGAAGCCCATCGCGCCGAACACATACCAAGAAGAAACCTGTCCCGCATCGTCGTTTCCGCACATGCCGCCCGGCCCGGAATCGAAATAATAGTCAAGCAGTTGCCGCATCTGCTTCTGTGTTTTCCATGGCGCGCCGGCGAAATTGTACATATAGGGCGCGTGCATGGAGAACTCGTCGCCGACGTAGTACAGATCCTCTCCGAAGAAATCATCGAGAAACTTCACGAACTTGTCGTTTCCGCCGAAGAAGTTGATCAGGCCCTGCGGGTCGTGCGGCGCGAATAGCGTGTAATTCCATTTGTATACTTTCAGGTCGTGCGCGGAGCCTCTCGCCCAGCCGCTTATGTAGTTGTCGCTTGCGGCCGCCCATGCGCCGGACGAATACTTCCCGCGAATCAGTTTCGTTTTCGGGTCGAGGACATTCAAATAGTTGAGGCTGCGCTTTAGATATTTCTCATAGTCGGCTTCGTTGCCGGTCGCCTTTGCCATCTGAGCGACGCAGAAGTCGTCGTATGCAAACTCCATCGTCAGCGCCACGGTCTCGCCGTATTTCTCGCGCGGCACATATCCCAGACGGATGTAGTCCAGAATTCCTATGCGCGCGTCGTATCCGCGGTCGCCGGGCATGTTCGCATTCTTCAGTATCGCCTCGTACGCCTTCGCAACGTCGAATCCGCGAATACCTTTTATGTACGCGTCCGCGATCACCGAATCGCCATGCGTGGCGAGCATCACGTTGGAGTAGCCGGGGTTCGGCCATTTCGGGATCCAGCCGCCTTCGTCGTATGCGTTCAACAGCGCGCGGATCATGTCGGCCACTCTGTCAGGTTCCAGAAAGATCAGAAGCGGATGCTCGGCGCGGAATGTGTCCCAGATGGAAAAATCGGTGTACATCACACCGGGATACACCTTGTCGTCGTACGGGCTCCGGTAGTATCCGTCCTCCGTCATATTCCTCGGAAGCAGAAGCGCCCTCTGCAGCGCGGTATAGAAAATCGTTTTTTCTTTTTCGCTTCCGTCAACCTCAATCTTCTTCAACTCCTTGTTCCAGATTTCGCGCGTTTTCTGCTTGGTCTTCTCGAAATCCCAGCCGGGGATTTCCCGGTCCATGTTTCTGCGCGCCTGATCCATACTTATGAACGAGGTTCCAATTTTTACTCTTATTTTTTCTCCGTCCGCGGTCCTGAACGAAACATAAGCCGCTTTGCCTCTAGTTCCGGCCGCGGCTCTTTTCGTCTCGTCGGAGGTTTCAGTTTCGCTTCGGACTCCGAACGAGGTGAACGGCTTTTCAAATCGCGCCACGAAGTAACCCGTTCCGGGGAAATTGACTCCGCGCCCCGGCGTGTAGCTGATTCCTTCGATCTCGTTCCTTTTCGGAATGATGCGGAAGTAAGCACCTTTGTGAACGAACACCGGGTCGATCAGGACTGTCGCCGAGTCCGATTTCGGATAGGTGAACTGAAAGAAACCGGTCTGGCCGGCGGCTGTGACTTCAGCGCGGATTTTGTAGTCGTCCAGCGTAACCGCGTAATAGTGCGGTTTGGCAATCTCGGTTTCGTGCCTGTACTTCGACGCCCGCTTTTCGGCGTCAGTTACTACCGGCCCGGTCATAGGCATGATGGTGAGGCATCCGTACTCGTTCATCACCGCGCCGTTGGGGTAGTGCGTGCCGCGGAAACCCTGCATCCGGCCCTCTTCCCACCAGTAGGGAACCGGCACGGCAACGTGCGCCTTGTGCATGACAGCCGTCTGCGGTGTCCATTCGGTCATCGCGAACGGAACACCCACGCCCGGATACACGAAACCGCTCGGCGATTCGGCCTGACTCACGGTGATCTTCTTCGACCATATCTGCGTGCCGATTCTCGTGTCCACATAGTCAACGGGGTCTTTTTTCGTCGTCGCGCTGTTATTTGCCGCGGCGGCGGAGCATGAAACGGCAAGAAGAAAGACGACGATTATAAGCCTATGCAGTATTCTATTCATATCGTTTCTCTTTTCTGTTCAACGTCTTTTAATATCTTATCGAATCCAGTCGTCTTTCGGATCTGCCTTCACTTCGGCCGGACTCATCTTTTCCACGGCGATATTCCTGCCGAGCACGTCGCCTTCAAACTTGGTGCCGGATATCTTCACGTTGCGGCACGCCTCGAAGTTGAGCGTGGCCTTTCTGAAGTGGAACGGCTCGAAGCGGCTGCTGCGGATTATCCGGTTGTTCTTGAAGGTGAGGCCGTCCACCGATCGCGCGAACAGCACCGGATAGTCGAACGGGTGGAACGTGTTGCCTTCGATGCGGATGTTGCGGTGGTATGGCGCGCTCTCTCCGGATTTCGGTATCATCGGGAACACGCTGATGATGCCGTCCGTGTACTGATACATGTTGGTGAGGCAGAGGTCGGCGAAATTATTGTTGCGGATAAGCACATCGCGGGCTGCGCCGGATTCGAACCATTCGTGGTTGTCTCCGGCGATGAGGATGGCGGAGCCGCTGGATTCGAACCTGTTGTTCTCGATCACCACGCGGCGCGGTGTAGATACGAGGACGCCTCGGGCGCGGCCGTTGCCGAAGCGGCAGTTGCGTATCTCGACGGACGGAGTCCACGTGAGATTTTCGAGGGCGAAACCCGGCTTCACGGCGGCGGGAATGTCCCGGTCGAACGTGACGAGCATGTCCGTCTTGCTGAGGTGCTTCACTGACTTGAGCTTTGCCGTGCCGACTGTGAGCATAGTGCCATTGTCCGAGAATCCGATCGTATCGCCCTGCCAGCCGAAATCGAGATTGATGCTCTGATGGTGGATGAAGCGTGCGAGGGCGGTGCGCTTATCCTTCTTCTCGATTATCTTTACGTACGTGCCGTGCACGTTGACCGGGTCGTCGAGCAGGCCGGCGAACTCGCTGTTTTCGATCTTTAGCAGGCCCTTGCAGTTGGATATGTGAAAGCCGTCATCGTGGCCGCCGAAATACCGTCCTTTTTCATAATTCGGGATCAGGCGGACGTGGTCGGCGCTAATGTTCTCCGTGTATTGGCCGAGCACGCCCAGTCCGGCGGTGTGGAATATGTCTATGTTGAGCAACCTGACATCTTTGCTCCTGTACAGGAACATGCCTGAGTGGTCCCGCGCGCTGTGCCGCAGGATGAGCATGTCGCCTTCGCGCGGAGGGTTGCTGATTGTGTTCTGGGCGAAGTTGGTGAGGCGGATTGAGTCGTCCTTGTTCCGGTAGGCGAGAAAAACGCGCGCAGTGCTGTAGTAACCCAGAGTGTTGTCGCCTGTACCGGGAGGGATGAAGCGGTCCTTCGGATCATATTCGATGGTTGTCTGCCAAGGGCTTTCCCAGCCCTCGCCCTGAAAGACAATCCAGTGGTTCTTGAGTTTGTAGGGGTACTGAACAGGGTCGATTGTAATGTCGATGTATTTCGGGGACGACTTTATCACTTTCGCCTGAGCGGTGAGAGGTATGTCCCAGTCGATGCTGAAGTCTTTGAGCGTTATATTCGTTGAGCGGTCCACGACAACCGGCAGAATTCGGTCGTGAAAGATGAACGACGAGCCGCGTCCGTCGATGGTGATGTTCTTTTTGCCTTCGATGAGGATAGCGCAGCGCCGCGGATTGACTACGTCGGTGTTGGAGAGGTAGTACTCGCGTTCGTTCTCCTTCACCGGCCAGAAGTCGTAGCGGCCTTTGGGGAATACGATCACCGCGCTTTTTTTGGTGCCCGCCGCCTTGAGCGCCGCGTTCACAGCAGGCACGGCGTTCTGCTTCGACTCGGGCGCCACGCCGTAGTCGGTTACTTTTATTATCGCCGGCTTCACCGATGCAGCCGCGGCTACACAGCATAATGCTGCGGTAATCGCCGCGTATATTATCATAAATAATGTTTTGCGTGTGTAATCCACACCAGTCCTCCATACAAAGGTTTTCACTTCCGGTTATTCTAACATTAATGCGGTGTGAGAATTCCAAAACATCGTTATTATTTCAGCCGGAAATATTTTCTGCTTCATTGATCATCCACATTGTGTACGCGGGAATCTTGGCATTTTTTAATTGCATTGTTTTTAATATGAATCGGCAAATATATTAAGCTGCGAGCGGAAGTTCGGACACGAGTGTATGGACAAAGAATGAATATGATTTCACTTCACGCCGAAGTATCTGAAGTGGCCGGTGATCTTGAATTCGAAGAGGCGGTCTTCGATCTGAGGGCCCGCGCCGATGTTGTGCACGATGTAGTACCTGTCCGTGTTCGGAACGCGGAAGTTGGTGACGATCACGATGTGGGGCAGGTTGGGCGGCACGATTTGCGTGACAAGGTCGCCGGGCTTGTAGTCTTTTCCGTTCCTCGTGACGGGGAGCTTGACTCCTTTACGCGAGAAAAACGTGATGAGATTCGGCACGCGGCGGTGGTCGATGTTCGTGTCAGTTGTGGTCAGTCCCCACTTGCGCGGATACAACTTGAAATTCTTTGCCATGTCCTCGTGGACGTCTTTCTGGAGGTCGATACCAACTTTCCTATAGGCGCGGATGACGACATCAGAGCAGACGCCTGTGTTTGCCGGAACGTCGCCGTTGGGGTAGGGTATTTTGACGTATGTGGGGTCGTAGCGGACTTCGTTCTTTGTGCTTTCGACCGCGGCTGCGACGACTTTGCCTATCATCTCGCGTTTGTTCTGCGGAAGATGTGCGTATGCCG
>CAYPEK010000053.1:0-5536 GCA_964409645.1 uncultured bacterium
GGCGATGTTCATAGCGACGAACTGCTTCGTTGTCGGCACATTTTTTTGTTCATGTACATCCCAGTACACTCACTGCAAAAATGCACCTTCCGCCTCGCATTTCATCCGCTCTGAATCATCGCAACCAAATCCTAATGGCGGATTTTGGATTCAGAGCAGTAGGGAGAGTATCCTCGTTTGAGGGTGGCACAAAATCAAGCTCTTTATTTCCAGTGAAAAAAATTATGAAGCGATTTTATCTTTCTTGCCGGGAAAGATGATTTTCATGGCGCGCTTGAAGATTATCCGTACCTGAGTGTACGAGTGAATTTCTTTTAGCAGGCGGAACATGATTTTGGGACGCAGGTAAAATCGAAAGTGCGCCGAGCGTTGCATTCGAATCAATTGTTTCGGGTTGATTGTGTGGTGACAGTAGCTGAGACTGTGAATGTACATCTCGTCGTAGTCGAGTTTCTCAAGCCGGCCTTCGGCTTTCAACTGGTCGTAGAGGCAGCTTCCGGGGAACGGAGTGAAATTGAAGAAGTTCGCACGGTTGAGGTTGAGCCTTAGCGCAAGCTCGACCGTCTGCTTCATATCGTCGATTGTTTCGCCCGGAAAGCCGAGGATGAAAAAGCCGGTCACGCGCAGGCCGTTTCTTCTCAGCATGTCGATGCGTTCGGGGACGACCTTGAGGTCGAGTTTTTTCTTCATCAGTTCGAGCACTCGCTGCGAGCCTGATTCGATACCTACGCCTGTCGAATAGCATCCCGCGCGGCGCATGAGTTTCACAAGTTCCTCGTCGAAGCCGTCAAGCCTGATGCCTGTCGTGCAGCCCCAGAGTACGTCGAGTTTTCTTCTGATGATCGCCTCGCACACCTGCACGGCGAAGTTGCGGTCGCAGACGAAATTGTCGTCGAAGATGTGCACTTCCGGGATGTTGTATTCCTTGCGGAGAATCTCGAAAGTGTCCGCGACGCTCTCCGGGTCTCTGTGGCGCAGTCGTTTGCCCATCGCAGTACCCGCGCCGCAGTATGTGCATGCAAACGGGCAGCCGCGCGTCGTGATTGTCGGCGCGATCCTGCTTTTCATAGTGAAAATGCCGTTGGGGTAGAGCGAAAAACTGTTTGGCTGAAGCAGGTCCCACGCGGGCTGGTCGAGCGTTTTGATGTCGTCGATTATCTTTCGCGGCGTGTATTCGATCCGGCCGTTGTCATTAATAACCATATTCGGAATCGCTCGCAGCGAATCGATCGTCGGTGCCGGATTTTGCTCGATGAGCGAGACAAGCGCGGGCAGTGTTTCCTCGCCTTCGCCGTTGACAACATAGTCGAATTCCGGAATTCTTTCGTAGATTTCCTCAGGCAGAAAGATCGCGTGCGGGCCTCCCGCCACGAGTTTGATGCCGGGACAGCGTTTCTTTATCGCGCGAGCGTAGGCCGCCGCCGAGGAAAAATAGGCTGTGTTCACGTGTATGCCGGCCATCCCGTAGCCGCCTGCCGCTATCATCTCGGCGACTTTGTCCGGAAGCAGCGCATCACGTGCCGCGTTTACTATGTACGGATCGTGTCCGGCGCGCCGGAGCGCTGTAGCGAGATATGCAAGTCCGAGGTTCGGAATTATTAAATATGTTTCGAGGTTGATGCGTTTAGGATCTATTAGGGCGACTTTCATTTCCGGCCGGCGCGAGAATTCCTTTCAGTCTCGATTATAGCGCATTTTTTTCATAAAAGCATATTTTTATACTTGTCGGCGGGGGAGCCGAAATCTATTCCGGCTTTATATCGATGTAGTCTTCCAGCTCTTTTTTACACGACCGGAAGAGACGCATGAACTCTTTCAGTTCCGCTATTGTTTCTTTGCCGCCGCGCGAATTACTGCCGGAGTAGTCGTATCGGGCCGGAACCTGTTCGTAGCTGTCAGTAAAGAGGCACGACTTAATGAAAAATTCCGCTGGCGCGAATGCTCCAGCGCTGTTCAGCAACTTATCTCCGAAGTGCTTCATCGCGTGTTTCACCACTGTCGCTTTGTAAAGTTTGAGCATGTATGTGTAGTCGGTGGAATTCGGTAGCGTAAATCCCGACCGGAGCAGGAAATTCGAAAGAGGAATGAACGCGTGCAGCAGCGGCGGTGTCCCGGTGAACGAGCCGCCCGGAATGAACCTCGAAGCGGACACGATCTCCGCGCCCGCTCTGAATTTTTCAAGCATCGCGGAGACGGTTTCGTAGTCGTTAGAGATTTCCGGCTCGATAATGATGACAGGATCGGTGTCCGAGGCGGTTTTCGATACGTTCATCAATCCGATTCTTAACATCGTGCCGAGTCCGCGCTTGTCCTTGAACCGGATGAGGCGGACGCTGTCTTTTTCGCCGTGCTGTTCGATTATTTCCGGCGATCCGTCCGTGCTCGCGTCGTCGAGCGCGATAATGCGGAACTTTTCTTTCTTTGAAGTCATTGCGACTGCGAGGCCGTCGAGGAAAAGACCGACAGTTTTCGCATGGTTGCAAACAGGTGCGATGAAATGGATCATAGAACCAACCCGCTGTATTTTATGAAAAAATATTATACAACGCACCCGCCGATGCCGGAAACGAATGAAAAAAATCAGAACAGCCCGGATTATGCATGTGCTTTTTAATTAATGTTTTTTTCAGCTATAATAAAACAGCGTGGAAGCCGGCGCTGAAAAGCGTCGCGGCCGGAGGCCGGCGGGTGTCAGATAACACGAGCGGAAAAATCATAGCGAAAACGAGAAGCCTGTGCCCGGAGTGCGGCAAAGTCACTGACGCGGTCATTTCCGAGCGGGATAATCGGATTTACATAACGAAAAACTGCGTGGAACACGGTAGTAGTGAGGCTCTGCTTTCCGCCGATGCCGGATTTTTCATGCGCTGCCGGGAGGAGTCTATCGGCGCGCCCGTCGGGATGGATTGCGACATCACAGGTTGCCTGACGTGCACGCGGCATGTTGATAAAGCGAAAACGATAATGATCGACGCCACGGAGAAATGCAACCTGAAATGCCCGGCGTGTTTCACGAACACTCACACAACGGCGAAGAGGGACCCCTCGATAGAAGAGATCACGTCGCGGCTGAAGGAGTGGAAAACGCGCCCGGCGGTGCTGCTGTGCGGCGGCGAGCCGACGGTGAGACCGGACTTGCCGGAACTTATCGCCGCGATAACTTCGCTCGGCTTCGTCGTGAAGATGGCGACGAACGGAATCAGATTGACAGACAGGGAATTTGTTGCAAAGCTGAAGAAATCCGGTCTGGACTGGGCGCTCTTTCAGTTCGACGGATTTTCGGACGAGATATACGAAAAAACCCGCGGCCGCGCTCTGATGGAGATTAAAGAAACCGCGCTTGAAAATCTGAGAGAAGCGGGGATCAAGGTTTGCCTCGCGATGATGGTAGTGAAGGGCCTTAACGACGGTGAGCTGGGGCGCGTAATCGACTACATGATGCGAAGCGACAACGTGATGCATCTCGGCTGCACAGCGTTGTCGTGCGTCGGCCGCGACGAATTCGAGGCGGAGTACGAAACGAGCGCGGCGGACATTCTGCGGGCGATAGAATCCGGGACGGCAGGGCGGCTGAAGTCGGACGACTTCATGCACACGAGGCGGATCGGCAACATGATGTTCCGGCTGACGAAGAACTCCGAATACCAGCAGAAGCCGTGCTTTCACATGGCACTGCTGCACAAGCGCGGGACGGGATTCGTGCCCGTGAACAGATATTTCAGCCCGGGCGGCCTGCTGCGTAATCCGGGAGGTTTCGTTGAGATGGCGCGCCTATACGGTTCGCTGCGGAACTGGGACGCGATGCAACTCACGGGTAAGGTGAAATTGTTGACGATTGAGGAATTCCGCGCGAGGAACACGATCGATCTCTGCGACGCGAACCGGTGCAACAAGGTTTATATGGCGGAGCATGGTTACATCCCGCCGTGCATCTATAATACGAAATACAGGCCCGAATGTTGGCTGCCTGAAGTGATACAATGAAGATTGCATTTGCATATCCGGCTTTCGAGAGTCTCGCGCTCGAATACCTGTCGGCGGTGGCGAAATCGAAAGGCCACGAGATCGCGATGGTATTCGACCCGCGGCTGTTCGACGATTCATTCGTGACGGTGCCGTCGCTGGCAAAGTTTTTCTCGCGCCGGAAGAAGGTCGCGGAAGAGGTGGCTGCGCAAAAGCCGGACCTCGTTGTGTTCTCGGTTGTGACGCCTGACTATCCGTGGTTTATCGAAATAGGCCGGATGATAAGGGAGCGGACGGACGCGCCTTTCATTGCCGGGAACATCCACGTGACTTCGGCGCCGGAAGAGGTGTTGAAGCTCGGTTTCATGAACGCGGTTGTGCGGGGCGAGGGCGAGCACGCTTTCGCGGACATTCTCGATTCGCTCGAGCGCGACGGAAAAATTGACCCCGAAATTCAGAATGTCGGAACGCTTGAGAACGGCAAGGCGCGACTGAGCCCGCTGCGGCCACTCATTCAGGACTTGGACACGCTTCCGTTCCCGGACAAAACTCTCTATGAAAATACGCCGATGAGGGTGTCCGAAGTTTATACGATAATGGCGACCCGCGGCTGCCCGTATCAGTGCACGTTCTGCAACAACAGCCTGATGAAAAAGCTCTACGGCGTGAAGGGTTATGTCAGGTCGAGAAGCGTTGGCAATGTGATGGAAGAGCTTGCGGCGGCGAAGCAAAAGTATTCTCCGCGCTGCATAAATTTCTACGACGAGGTTTTCGGAACGAGCAAGAAGTGGCTGGGCGAGTTCGTGGATAAATACACGCCCGCGATCGGTCTGCCGTACATAGCGTGCACGAACCCGAATATTGTCGATGAGGAATACGCGGAACTGCTCCGGCGGTCGGGCTGCCGGAAGGTCGATATCGGCGTGCAGACGGTGAATGAGGAGAAACGCGCGACGATATACAACCGGCGCGAGTCGAACGAGCGGATACGGAATGCGTTTTCGATTCTCAAGAGCAAAAAAATAGTTGTCGCCGCTGAAAACATAATCAATTTCCCCGGCGAGACGGAGTCGGACCTGAAGGAAATGACGTTGTTCTACAACGAGACACGGCCCGACATATTGAAAATATTCTGGCTGCGCTATTTCCCGGGCACGGAGATCGTGAACATAGCGGTGGAGAAGGGCGTGCTGAACGCGGAGGCGGTTGAAAAAATAAACGCCGGGCGGGACGACTACTCGATCACGCAGTCAGAGACAGCGCCTAAGATGCACAGGAAATTCTATCTGCTGCTGACGCTTTCGCAGGTGGCGCCGAAAAAGATGATCGAGAAAATTGTCGAGCGGCGACTGTACCGTTTCCTTCCGGCGTCGTTCATCTCCCGGCTCGCGTACACGATAATTCGGATTGTGACGAAGAAGGACCGCGACAGCGAAGTAATGATGCACCAGCACATCGGGCGCTACAAATATTATCTGAAGAAATTCCTCACGCGGCAGTAGCTTGTCAATGTGAAGGTCGGGAACGTACCTCGCCAGTGGAAACGATCGTTGATGAATGTCGGCTGGTAATG
>CAYPEK010000053.1:5636-27969 GCA_964409645.1 uncultured bacterium
TAATGATACAAAAAATCAAAATGTTAAAAATATTTTATTTAAATAATATATAAAGTATTATATATAATGGCAAAAAACCTGAGATAAAGCGCTTGCGGCCCGCGGCGTTTTGAATTTGAGGCGGTACACGTTTATATGTTGAAGGAAAAATCGAACTCGGAAGCGCAAGAGCATTATTCATACGGGAAAATATTTTTCGAGCGTGGTGAGCCTGAACGCGCTGTTGATGAGTTCAAAGTAGCGTTGGAGAGCGATCCGACGAATGTAAGTTTCCTTATCGGGCTTGGGCAGTGCTATCTTTCGCTTCAGAAAATTGACGAGGCTGTGACGGCGCTCGAGAAGGCGGTGTCCGGCACACCGGATTTCGCTGATGCGCATTACTACCTCGGAAGAGCTTATTCCGAAAAGGGCCTCAGAGAAAAAGCAATAAACGAGTTCAAAGAAGCGCTTAACGTCAACCCGAGATACGTGGCGGCGAAAAAGAACCTCGGCGCGTTGATGAAAACGGCGCCGGCAAAATCACGCGGGAAAGAAAACGACAACGATCCGAACTCCGACGAGCAGGTGTCGCGTCAGGCGAATATACATTTTCACATGGGAAACGCGCTGCTGCAGAAGAACATGCTGCAGGAAGCAATGGTGGAGTTCAAAGAGGCGATCCGTTTGCGCCCGAATTATCCCGACATCAGGAACAGGCTCGGCGAGCTTTACGTGAGGCGCGCGCAGTACAACCTCGCGGCGGAGGAGTTTCAGGTCGCTCTGAAGATAAACCCGAAATACACGACTGCGATGCTGAATCTCGCGGAATGCCACCGGATGCACAGCGAGCAGCTAATGGACAAAGCGGAGAAGGAGTACCAGCGGGTGCTCGAGCTCGACGCGACGAACACACGTGCGGCGCGCGGCCTCGAGATCATAAGATCAATTAAAAACATAGATTTTATTTGATAAAACACGGCGGCCTCCGGACCGCGGCCAAACGCTGAACGAACGGCGAATACCGGAAAAACTGATAAGGAGAACCCGTCATGGCGGACAACAAAAAACGACCCGGTTCCGTAAGCGATGATATCCTCAACGAACTCGATCAGTTTGATAAGAAGTTCAGCGAAGATAGAAAGCCTCCGAGCGATGAGCCCGTCGCGATAAGAGTAACGGATGACGAGATGAAGGTATTTGTCACCGTTCAGCCTCCGATGGATGCATCGGTCAACATCGACGTGGCGATGGTGAAGGAGGAGCTTGGGAAAGTCGGCGTCGTTCACGGATTGGACGAGGAAGCGATAAACGACATATTCACGTTCGGATCGTATAATGTCGAGGTCGCGGTTGCCAAAGGAACCCCGCCGACTGACGGTCAGAGCGCTTCGATAGATTACAAATTCAACACTTCTGATGATAAAAAGGTCGAACTGAAAGCGGACGAGCACGGCAACGTGGATCACCGGGCGATGAACCTCGTGCAGAGCGTCGAGGAAGGCACTCTGCTCGCGGTGAAGGTTCCCGCAGTCGCGGGGCAGGAAGGAATGACCTGCCTCGGCAACAAGATTCCTGTTAAGGAAGGCAGAGACGTTCCGTTGCCGGTCGGAGAAAACGTAAAGGCGACGGAAGACGGGCTGGGTCTTGTTGCTACGATCAGCGGTCAGCCGGTGCTGAGAGACGGCAAAGTATCGGTGAGCGCGGTGTACGAAGTTCGCGGCGACGTCAATTTCAAGACAGGTAACATCAACTTCAAGGGCACGGTTGTGATCACGGGCAATGTGATGAGCGACTTCGTGGTGAGCGCGACCGAAGACGTCGAAATAAACGGGAACATCGAAAAGGCGCTGATCGAGGCGGGCGGCGACGTACGGGTGCGCGGCGGCATGTACGGACTCGGTGACGGCAAGATCGTCGCCAACGGATCGATCACCATCCGCTCGATCGAGAGCGGCATCCTCGAATCGAACACTAACATCATCCTGCAACAGTCCGCGCGGAACAGCACGTTGCTGGCGGGCAACGACATCATGCTGAACAACCCGAAGGGAAGCATCACGGGCGGCCGCGCGATCTGCGGCCACCATTACGATCTCGCCAATCTCGGATCGCCGTCGTTCACAGAGACGATTGTCGAAATCGGCGTGAATCCGAAACTGAAACAAGTCTATGACGACTTGACCAAGAAGCTCGAAGACCATAAAGTGCAGCTCGAACGTGTAACGAACAACATCAAGACGCTTAAGAGCAAGGCGGACAGCCTGTCGGACAAGGAAAAGGACCTTCTGAAAAAATTAGTGCCCGCGTTCCACACGCTGAAGGCGGACATCGAAGCCGGCACGGCGAAGATAGCGTTCCTCAAGGACAAGATGGACAAACTGACGCAGGGCCGCTGCCGCGTACGCGGCAAGACGTATCCGGGCGTGAAGATCGTGTCGCCGAACAGCAGCATGGTAGTCCGCTCGGAAGTCAACCATTCAAGTTTCTACGAACAGAACGAACAGATCATTGTCGGGCCGTATTGATTTGCGGCTGCTTAAATAACGGAGGATACGGAAATGGCAGAAGATAAGGGCGAAGAAAAGAAAAAATATCAGGTGGTGGACCGCCGGCATAATTACGACGAGGAAGCTCCGGCGGAGCCGGAACCCGCGCAGGAGCCTGCCGAGGCGTCCGCTGACGAGGCGGAACTCGAAGAGCAATTTGATGAAGCCGGCGAAGAGCCGCGCAGGGAGCTGCGGATCGAGGACGCGATGCGGCTGGCGCTGAGCGCGGTTAGGGAGCAGGCGCTGTTTGCGCTTGGATTGCTGATCTCGAAACAGCGACGCGCGGAACCGGACATGGACCGCGCGATGAAGGTCTCGAAAATTTTCTCGCAGCTCGCGGACAAGTTCTCGGCGAATCTCGAAGATGCGGGCCTGATGGAATCCGACAGGCCGGAACCTTCCCTCGACGAGATCGCGGCGTTCTGCTTCAATCTCCTGCAGGGACAGGTTTTCGTTTATATGGGGTTGATAGCTAATCCCGCGACCGGGCTGATCTCGAAGGACTTGGCGCAAGCGAAACTGGGCATAGATTTCTGCACGGCGCTGCTCGAAGCAGTGAGGCCGGAACTGAACCCGAATGTCGCAAAGCAGATCGAAGGTGCACTTGCGGACATGCAGATTAATTTCGTTCAGCAGAAAATCTGACCGGGTCCGCGGGAGAATCCGAAAGTGTTCGTTCATCTCGTAAAGGATTATCTGAAGAAGCTCGAAGCTGTGGAGCAGCGGCTTGCCGTGTCGCTCGACCGCGACGAAATACAGACGCTCGGACTCAAACTGCGCTTCTATTTCAATGAGATCAGGCATTACCAGCGTATGATGGACGAAGTCTATAACCGCGTGATCGACATTCAGGAAAAGTACGGTTTCGTGGCGGAGGGCGAGCGCAGGCAGTCGTCGGAAAAAAAGCCGCAACAGGACAAATCGGAAAAAACCGAAGACCTGAAAGGCCTGCTTTCCGACTGGATATCGCGCATGGAGGAAAAGGGGATCGATCCGAAAAGCTTCCTTCAGGGCGCGCCGCCGGTGAAAGAACCGGAAGAGAAAATGCCGGAGGTAGCTTCCGCTCCGGAAGCGGAGCCGGAGGAACCGGAACCGGCGACCCCGCCTGCCCGCGAGCAAGTTGTTGAAGAGCAACCACTGCCGGAAGAACGGGAGCTCGAACCCGTGCCGGAGCCGAATGCAGTATCGTCGGCCGGCGGTTACCAGCGGGACGCGCTGGAGATGTATCGGAAACTGCAACCTGACATGAAGGGCGAACAACCCGAATCGAAAATAGATTTGATTAACGCAGGGGTCGAACCGGATTTTGTTCCGGAGGACGATACAGAGGCTTGGTGGCCGCCGGCCGATGAGGAAGTCTCGGCTGAGAAGTCCAAAACCAAGCCTCGGGCCGAAGCTGCCGGGGAGTTCGATGAAATTGACGAAGAACCTCTTCTGACTCCTGAAGAGCTTGCGCTTGTGGCGGAAACGATGGAAGACGAAGAAATACAGCCGGCGGAGGTAAGCCAACCTGCGATATCCGCGCCGATAATTACGGCCGAACCGGAAATGAAACAACCGGTTGAGCCTCCGACTGCGCCGGTTGAATATGCACAGGAGCCTGCGCCGGAAGAACAGGTTGAAGTCGTCGAGGAGCAAATAATACCTGCCGGGCCGAAATCGATTGCTGAACGTGTGGCGGAGTGGGCGGCGGCGATAGGCGCGGCTCAGATTTCGGTCGAAGAGATAGAGAGTGAGATGAACGACCTGCTTGAAGAGTCGGACGTCAAAGATATTGAGTCGCTGCTCGGCGCCGTCGAGAATGGTTTCATTCAGGGACTGCCGGAGAGCGATGCGGCGGCGGCGGGATTCTGCGCTGCGTATATTTTGAAGTCAAAGGGTCGCACGGGAACAGCGATTAACGTGTTGGAAACCGCGGCGAGAAAAGGGACGGTCTTCAGCGAATTCGAAATACTGCTCGGCGATCTTTACTTCTCGCGCAACTTATATGCCGGTGCGCTCGAAGCATACACCGGCGCGCGAGCGCGCAACAGCGAACTCGGCCACTCTTGGGAGCGTATGATTGTCTGCATGCGCGAGACTGGCAACTGGGATGCGCTGATTGCGGAGCTGAATTCGCTGCCGTCCGGAGTCAGTCCGGAACTGACGCTGATGAAGGCGGAGGCGCTGCTCAATAAGGGCCGCATTTCGGAGTCGCTGAAGGTCTCGCAGGCAATGTTCGATTCGGCGGAGACACCGGAGGATAAAGTTAAATCGGCTGTTTTTTCGGCGAAGGCGCTTGAAGCAAAAGGCGATATTCTCGGAGCGATGGACTCTTACGAGAGATGTTTCCAGTTGGGGATTTCAGCGCCGGAAGCGCATTTCGAACTTGGACGTCTGTATCTGCAGCACAAGGCGATTCCACTTGGGAAGAATCAGTTGATGACGATAATGAAGAAGTACCCGGAGAGCGGTTGGGCGGACAAGGCGCGCGACCTGATGGTTAAGGAAGGGGTTTACTGAACTTTGAAACTCGATTACCGGTCGCTGCCCGGAACGGGCGGCGTTCTTTTGTGGCCCGCGCCGGAGGATGTGCCCGAAGGTTTCCGCGTTTTTTTCGCGACGCGGGTGTTCACCGGAAAGCAAGGGCCGCGTTTCGTAAATTACGGTTTTACCGGGATTCCCGGCGCTGAGGAGTCAAAAAGCAACTTCTGCCGAATCGCCGGGCTGGATTTTGAAAAGCTTACTTTGTGCCGACAGACGCATTCGGCTGACGTCGTGCCGGTGGACGGCGAAAACGCCGGGACCGGACGAGGAGGCCCCGATTCGCTGTCGATCACGGCGGACGGGCTGATGACGAATATCGAAGGCGTTCCGCTCGGTATCACGACGGCGGATTGCGTGCCGATTATGATAGCCGATCCGGTGTCGAGGTCGATCGCGGCGGTACATGCCGGTTGGCGCGGCACCGACGGAGGTATAGTCGGTAACGCGGTTGCGGCGTTGAGGCGCGAGTTCGGCGCCGAGCCCGCCGCAATGCGCGCGTACATGGGGCCGTCGATCGGCCCGTGTTGCTATGAGATCGGCGACGAAATCGCCGGGCGGCTTTCGAAAAAGGACGAGGAGTTTTTGACGGAAAGAGACGGCGGGAGATACCTCGATTTGAGGGCATGGAACGCGTCGAAGCTCGTCTCGGCGGGTCTCAGCCCGATGAATATTTACGCGGCTGACGCCTGCACGAAGTGCAACACCGGCCTGTTCTTTTCTTATCGCGGCGATAAGGAATGCATGGGCTCGAACATAACGATAATTGTGAAGGATAAATAACGGCGCGGAGCGGCTTGGATGCCGCGGCGGAGGGAAATCATGCCGGAAACAATATGCCCGTTTTGCCGAAAATCGTATCCAGCGGACTTCAAGTGGTGCATGGACGACGGGAGCGAACTCGAACAGAACATCGGTCAGTACGACGAGGTTGTGGACGAGATTCCGAAAGTGCCGTGCCCTGACTGCGGCGAGATGATCGACCCGCGCGACGTGTATTGCGGCGCGTGCGGATCGAGAGTCGCAGGAAGACTGCCCAAGGTGGATATCCCGGGCGTGACTGAACCTGAAATATCTGAAGAGGAATATGTTTCGCCTGAGGCGCCCGCAGCGCCGACCGGGCAAACCCGCGAATGTCCGAATTGCGGCGCGACCATTGCAGCCGACGATGTTTTCTGCGGAGAATGCGGCTCGAAGGTCGAAGCGGCGGCGGCATCCGCTCCCTCTTACAGCGAAGATTTCGAAGGCAAGCATTGCCTGAGTTGCGCGGCGGCAATCGATCCCGGCGAGCAGTACTGCGGAGTATGCGGAGAGAAAGTGCCCGACGGTTTCTGGGATACGCCTGCTGCGGCTCCGGCCCCGGCAGTTACCGCTGCACCCGCGCCGGCGGTCTCCGCAACGGTGTCGTGCCCGAATTGCGGGGCGGCAATTGCGTCGGACGATGCGTTCTGCGGCGAGTGCGGAAATCAAGTAACGGCAGCAGTCTCCGCAGCGCCGCCGCCTCCGCCGGTTGCGCCTCAGCAAATGGCGCCGCCTACAGTGTGTCCGTCTTGCTCGGCGGATATAGTGCCGGGCGACGTTTTCTGCGGAACATGTGGCCACAACCTTGCTGAGACAGTGGAAGCTCCGCCGGATCTCGCGGGGCCGGAGCCGGAATTTATCGGCGAACCAGAACCTGAACCGGTTGTCATTGTTGATCCGTTCGGCGGCCGCGGCATGAGGAAGATGGATATAGACTGTCCGAACTGCGGACTTAAAATACCACACGATGCGGATGTTTGCAGCGTTTGCGGATACGACCGGAACAATCCGCCCGAACCGGCTGCGGCGCCTGTAGAACAGGTGTCCGGCGCTCTTTGTCCAAGTTGCGGCGGAAGCGTGGAACCCGGCGAAGCATTCTGCGGAAACTGCGGTTCGCAGCTCTCCGGTGCTCCGGCGACGGCGGAACCCGAACCGGAAAAACCAAAACGTTCGATCTCTGAGATGACCGCCGATGTTCTGATTTGCGCGGAATGTGGACAGGAAGGGCTGCCCGGACAGGATGCCTGCATGGCCTGCGGCGGAGTCCTGAAGACTCAGGCCGAACTCGATGCGATGTACGCGCAGATCGAGGAGCCGACAGCTCCCGCGCCGCCGCCCGCGATAGAGATTAATCCGGAACCGGAGCCTGCTGCGCCTTCGTTCACACCGCCGCCGCCGCCACCTCCTCCGGTGCCTTCGCCTGCACCCGCGGCGCCTGCCGCGGCTCCGGCTTCAGGGGCTGGAGATAAGATTTGTTCGTGCTGCGGCAGCAGTTGCCCGCCGGACACCGAGTTCTGCCCGAACTGCGGAGTGGATTTCGACTGACGGGTTGGAAGTTGCTTTGCAGCAATACAACTAAGATGACTTTTGTGTATTAATATAAAACCATTATCGGTGGAAAGACCCGCAACTAAGTCTTTGCCCGCCGGGAGAATGTAAAATGAAAGAAAAGATTTTAGTAACGAGCGCGCTTCCGTATGCAAACGGGCCGATACATTTCGGCCACATTTCCGGCGCATACCTGCCGGCGGATATTTTCGTGCGCTACAAGAAGATGGCGGGCGCGGACATCATCTACATCTGCGGAACGGACGACCACGGCATTGCGATCACGATTTCCGCCGAGAAGGCGGGCCGTCCGCCGGAGGAACATGTCCGCATAAACCACGACCTAATCAAGTCGATCTTCGACAGAATGAACATCGGATTCACAAATTTTTCGTCCACCTCGCGCAAGATTCATTATCCGATCTCACAGGAGTTTTTCACGCGCCTGTTCGAAAAAGGCCTGATCGAGATGAAGGAAACCGAGCAGTTCTTCTGCGTGAAGTGCAATAGATTCCTCGCGGATAGGTACATCACCGGCGATTGCCCGTACTGCGGGCAGCAGGACGTCCGCGGCGATGAGTGTACGAAATGCGGGCAGTGGCTCGACCCGTTCGAACTGAAGGAGCCCCGCTGCACGGTTTGCGGCGCAGTGCCGGAGAAACGCACGACGGCGAACTGGTATCTCAAGATGGGCGACCGCGCGGAATGGCTCGAAAAGTGGATCAACGAAAAAGCGGAAGGCGCTGACGGCGGAACGCCGTGGAAGAAAATCGTCGTCACTGAAGTGCAGGGCTACCTCAAACGCGGGTTGAAGAGCCGCGCGATCACGCGTGACCTGACATGGGGCGTACCGGTCCCGCTGCCCGAAGCCGATGGGAAGGTCCTCTATGTGTGGTTCGACGCGCCGATCGGCTATATCTCTTCGACGAAGGAATATTTCGAGGGGCAGGGCGCGCCGGAGAAGTGGCGCGAGTACTGGCAGGATAAAGACTGCAAGCTGTTCCACTTCATTGGAAAAGACAACATTCCGTTCCATGCGATGATTTTTCCGATCATGCTCGACGGGATGGAGCAGGGCTACAAGCTACCGGACTTTGTCGCATCGAACGCGTTTCTGAACCTCGAGGGAAAGCAGTTCTCAAAGAGCGCGAACTGGTACATCGATGTCCTCGAATTTCTCGACAAATATCCGGTGGATTCGATCCGCTATTATCTTTGCTCCGACATGCCGGAGAACGCGGATTCGGAGTTCCGTTGGGACCGCTATCAGGCGGCGCACAACAGCGAGTTGACAAACATATACGCGAATCTGGTCAACAGGACGCTCAAGTTCGTCGCAACGAAGATGGACGGCAAAGTGCCCGCGCTCGCGGGGCCGCTCGGCGAAACTGAGACAGAGCTTATCGCGGCGATCGAGGCGGCGCCGGAGAAAGTCGGTGCGTGCCTGAATAAGTTCGAGTTCAGAAACGGACTGGTGGCGATGCTCGATCTGGCGCGGGCGGGGAACAAGTTCTTCGACACGTGCCAGCCGTGGAAGTCGGTGACCGAAAACCGGCCGGCGGCGGATACGGCGATACGGCTCTGTCTCAGGCTGATAAAGGCGCTCGCGGCGGTTTCGTATCCGTTCCTCCCCGAGACGGCGGAGCGGATATGGAAGATGCTTGGGCTTGAAGGTTCCGCGGAGGCGACGCCGTGGAGCGAAGCCGCGTCGGATACGTTCACCGACGGCGCGGTTCTCCCGCAACCCGATATTCTCTTCACACGCATCGAGAACAAGCAGGTCGAGGAGGAGCGAAAAAAACTCGGCGGCGGCGAGCAGGAAGAAAAGAAGAAAACGGAAGTGCAAATTCCGGGGGTGAAGAAGATGATAGTGTTCGACGATTTTGCGAAGGTTGACCTCAGGGCGGCCAAGGTTCTTGAGGCGGAGCCGGTGAAAGGCTCGATCAAGATGCTGAAGCTGAAAGTTGACATCGGAGTTGAGCAGCGTCAGATCGTCGCGGGAATCGCTCAATACTACAAGCCGGAACAGTTGATGGGGAAAATGATAGCGGTGGTTGCGAACCTCGAACCGAGGAAACTGATGGGGATCGAGTCGCACGGGATGCTGCTCGCGGCAAGCGTTGAAGGCAAGCTCACGATCGTGACGCTCGACGGCGAGATGGACCCGGGCGCACGCATTTCATAAGCAACAACTAATAAAATAACTGAAAATAAAAGAGGCGGGATTTGTATGCCCCGCCTCTTTTTTGTTGTAATCTTGTTCCGCCCTCAACTTGTTTGAGGGCGCATTATGAAAACTATCAGAACTTTATCTTCGCTATTCTGTCCATCGCCTCGGTGAGCTTTTCCTTGCTGAGACAGTAGGCGATGCGGAAATAACCTTCGCCGCTTGCGCCGAATCCGTTGCCGGGTGTCACCACAACTCCCGCTTCCTCCATGACCTTTTCGCAGAAGGATTCGGAAGTGTAACCGTCGGGCACCGGCGCCCAGATGTAGAATGTAGCCTTCGGCGCGGCAATCTCCCAGCCCATCGAGTTCAGAGCCGACACAACGAGGTCGCGCCGTTCCTTGAACGTGTCGCGGATTTCGATCACTTCGTCCTCGACTTCGTTCAGCGCGGTGATTCCCGCGTACTGAATCGCCTGAAACAAACCGGAGTCCACGTTTTCCTTCACCTTCGCGAGCCCGCGGAGGATTTCCTTGTTGCCGACCGCGAAACCGCAGCGCCAGCCCGTCATGCAATACGTCTTCGACAGCGAGTGGAATTCGATCGCGACTTCCTTCGCGCCCTCGATCTCGAGGATGCTCGGCGCGACGTAGCCGTCGTACGCTAGTTCGGAGTACGCACAGTCGTGGCAGAGCACGATGTCGTGCTTCTTCGCGAGAAGAACGGCTTTCCTCAGATATTCGATCGGCGCAATCGCAGCCGTCGGATTGTTCGGGTAGTTCAGGAACATTATCTTCGCTTTATTGAGCGCTTCCTGTGGGATCGCGTCCAAGTCCGGAAGGAACGCGTTCTTCTTGAGCAGCGGCATGAAGAAGGATGTGCCGTCCGCGAGAATCGTTCCGATGTTGTAAACCGGATATCCCGGCGACGGGACGAGCGAGATGTCGCCCGGCTGCACGTACGCGAGATAGATGTGCGCGATACCTTCCTTGGAACCGATCAGCGACAAGACTTCGTCTTTCGGGTCGAGCGTGACATTGAAGCGGCGCTTGTACCAGTTCGCCACCGCCTCGCGGTACGCATACATGCCCTCGTAGGACGGGTACTGATGGTTCTGCGGGTTCATCGCCTCGCGTTGCAGCGTCTCGATTATTTTCTTCGGGGTTGGTATGTCCGGGTCGCCGATGCCGAGACTGATAACGTCCACGCCGCGCGATATTGCCTCCGCCTTCTTTATGTCGAGTTTCGCGAAAAGATAGGGCGGTATTTTTTCAATTCTTTTAGAGAGCTTGTTGATTTTAATCGCCTCCCAACTGTTAGCTTAACAGCAAAATGTTTACAATAGAGTTCCGGTGAATACCGTGGCCGCCGGACCGGTCATCAGCACTTCTCCGGAATCATCCAGTTTAATCATCAGATCGCCGCCGGGCAGATGGACCGTTACGTCGCGGCCCGCGCGGCCGGTTATATTCGCCGCCACCACGGACGCGCAGGTGCCCGTTCCGCAGGCGAGCGTCTCGCCCACTCCGCGCTCCCACACCCGCATCTTAAGTTCCTTATCCGAAATGACATTGATGAATTCGACATTCGTCTTCTTCGGGAAGATCGGAAGTTTTTCGATGACCGGGCCGGCGGTGAGCACGGGCGCGGCATCGACATCCTCGTCCACGAAAATGACCGCGTGCGGGTTGCCCATAGAAACACACGTCGCCTTGAATGTCCTGCCGCACGCTTCGAGCGGCACGTCGATCGCGCGTTCTCCCTCGACGCTCACCGGAATGGACGGCGGATCGAGTATCGGTTTGCCCATGCTTACCGTCATAAGGCCGACCTGTCCGTTTTGCCACGTGGCAACAACGCCTCGTTCGCCTGCTTGCGTCTCCGCTTTGAGCCTGAGTTCGCCGTCGCCGGATGGACGCCGCGATTCCGGCATGAGGTTGTCGATGAAGTACTTTGTGGCGCAGCGGATTCCGTTGCCGCACATCTCCGCTTCGGAGCCGTCGCTGTTAAAAATTCGCATCCTGAAATCCCGACCTTCGGATGGCAGTACGGCGATCAAGCCGTCCGCTCCGACGCCGAAGTATCGATGACAAAGTTTAACGGCAAGAGTGCCGAAGTCGATGTCCGGAATTTCATTGAATCCGAACACGACATAGTCATTACCCAAGCCGTGCATTTTTGAGAATTGCATGGGGGGGCTGCCTTGCGCCTTATTCGCTGTTCTTGGAGTTCCCGCGATGCAGTTTGATGTTCAGCGGGAATGACGGCGTTATAGTCGTCACCGCGTGCTTGAAAATCAACTGCTGCTTTCCAGCGGATTCCAGAAGGATCACGTATCTGTCGAAACCGGTTATGTGTCCGTGCAGTTGTACCTTGTTCGTGAGAAATACGACTACTGAGACCTTTTCGTTTCTTGCTTTCTTCAGGAATTCGTCCTGAATGTTAATCGATGCTTCTCCTCCCGCTGTCGCTGCTGCTGCTTTGTCCGTCATGTTTCTGTCCCCCTTTTTAGTAGTAGTTTAATGATTTAATCGTTAGTTTATTCCTTTGGACTCAAGGTAACCGGTCGTTATTCCCGCTGGGGCAAGCGCGTCGATCCATTCGCTTCCCTCGACCGATCTAAGCCATGTCATTTGCCTTTTGGCAAACCTCCTCGTGCGCTTCGCCGTCTCTTCGACCGCCTCTTCGAGCGTCATCTTTCCCTCGATCAGGTCCAGCGCCTCTCCGTAACCGATTGTCTTGGTCAGAAACGCCCTCGACTCCGGAAAATCCTTAATCGTTTCCCGGGTTTCATCGGTCAGACCAATATTGTACATATTTAAAGCTCTTTTGTTAATCCGGTCGTACAATTTTTCGCGCGGCATGTAAAGGCAGAAAACTTTGTACGCCGCGCCGCCGGGCAACTCCGTGCCCGCTGCGTTTCCGCCTGTGGCCGGCCGGTACACCGACTGCGTGCGCATCGCCGACGCCGGTTTACCGGAAAGATGCAGGATTTCCAGCGCGCGGACGATCCTGAAAATATCATTCGGATGAATTTTATCCGCCGATTCCGGGTCCGCCTCACGCAGCCTCTCGTGAAGGGCGTCCGTACCGATTTGCGACGCCTCTTCGTTCAGCTTGTCGCGGAACTCCTGATCGATATCGACCTCACAGAAATCGAAATTGCCGATCAGCGCCGAGAGATAGAAGGGCGTGCCGCCGACAAATATCGGCCGCTTGCCGCGCGATATGATGTCGGCGACTGCTTCGCCCGCGAGGCGAGCGAAATCCGACACGGTGAACCGCTCTCCGGGGTCGGCCACGTCTATCAGGTGATGCTTAACGCGCGCCTGCTCTTCCGGAGTAGCCTTCGCGGCGCCGATGTCGAGCCGCCTGAAAATCTGGCGCGAGTCCATGGAGATGATCTCGCCGCTGATCCGTTCCGCAAGCTCAATTCCGATCGCGGTCTTTCCGGATGCCGTCGGCCCGCAGATTATCGGTATGTCAAATGTCGATGATGCCATAGAAAATGGTTTTTCCGCTCGATAATATCCTGTCGAATTCAACCGGCAGAAACCTGCCGCGCCGCCCCTTGATGACGATTCTCCTTTTGGCGACTCGTTTCGCCTCCGCGACCGCCTCCGTCGATAGAGGCTCCATATCCGCTACTGCCCGCTGCCGCTGCATCGAGTTGGACGTGACGACTGTCTCCTCAAACATCGGGTCGAAATATATGAGGTCGTATTCACCGTCCGCGCAGCCGCGTAGGAATTCTTTATGGTCGGCGTTGACTACCTCGATGCGCAACGCCGCCTGCTTAAGATATTCCTTTCTTTTATAATCGTAATCCTTCAGACCTCGTCTGGCGAGGTCGGCGAGCAGGAGGTTGGATTCGACGCCTGTTATTATTCCGGTCGTGAGGCGCGTTGCTACAACGAGCGCGTCGCATGCGATTCCGAGTGTTGCGTCGAGGATATGGTCGCCGGGCAGCGGTTCGAGCGCGCGGATCAGCGTATCCGGTTCTTCCACGTTTTTTGTCCGGCGTCCCGCTGTGTTTATGTGAAAGTAAAAGTCGCCCGCGCGGGTGTGAATGAGCGGATAATCGTCCGTCTCGACGTAAGCGGCTTCCGCGCCGGTTTCCTCGAATATCTTTTCGTAAGGATCGGCCTGACGCGCGACAAATTTAAGCCCGAGACGCCCGGCGGTTTCGTTCGCTCTCTTGTTCAGGTCGTACCGCCGCCTCGGTGTTGTCACTATCCATCGGTCAGCGTTTGAACCAGACATTCAGATTTTCCTTGGTGACTTTATGGATGATCGGGCGTCCGTGCGGGCACGTCCGGTTGAACTCTTCCTTCAGATACGCCTCGATGAGCGATCTCATTTCGTCGAGAGTCAGTTCCTGACCGGCCTTGATCGCCATCTTGCACGAGGCGACAGTCAGCAACTTGTCGGTCAGCACGTGCGAGGGCGTTTTGTTCGGCGCGGCGGAGATTTCGTGCGCGAGCGCCGCAAGCAGCTCAGTCGGGTCGAGCGCCCCGACGTTGTGAGCCACCGCGCGGATCACGAACGCGCGCTCGCCGAACGGCTCGATCTCGACTCCCGCCGCTTTCACCGTTTCGAGGTTTTCCGAGAGCGTGTTGTAAACCTCCAGCGGCACTTCGATAGGTTCCGAAATGAGTTGAAGCTGCTCCGGCCGCCGGAGCGTTCTACGCTTCAGTTCGTTGTAAATTATTCTTTCGCTCGCGACGTGCTGGTCGATGAAGACCGGCTCGCCCTCCATCTCGATCAGGATGTATGTTTTATAAAACTGCGCGAGCACGCGGTATTGTTTTCCGGTGAGGGTGATTTCATCTTTTAGTCGTTGATCCGCGCGGCTCTCGAACCGTGCGGCTCCAGCGGGTTTGAACGATTCCTCGGCCGGCTGTGACGGTTCGGATTTGAAAACGTCTTCGTTCTTCGAAATCAATTCGTCGTCGCTTGCGCGCTCCGGTTCCTGAAACTCCGTCTGCACCGGTACGTGCGCAGGGGCGGGCGGCGCTTTTTTCCTGTCGAACTGAGGCATCATGCCTTTCGGCTCTTTGTCGCGCGGCGTCGTTACCAGACTGAAAACTTCTTTTTCGGGCGTATCGCCGTCGCTGAACCTGCCGCGAAGCGCACGGTAGATCAGGGAGTGAATGTCGTGCGGCGAAACGAATCGGATTTCGGTTTTCGCCGGATGCACGTTCGCGTCGATATCGGAGGCAACGATGTCCACGAACAGAATCGCCAAACCGTAGCGGGCGCCGGGGATCAGGCCCCGGTACGCGGTATCGACCGCGGTTGTCATATAGCGATCTTTCACAAGACGTCCGTTTACAAAGAAAATCTGATATTTCCGATTCGGGAAAGTTGTGTCCGGCATGGTGAAATAGGCGTCGAGGCCGTTTTTACCGTCGGTTGCCGTAGCGCGCACGACGCGCCCGGCGATGTCTTTTCCGAGTATGTATCTGATCCGGTCCGGCACCTGCTGACCGCCCGGGACACTGAACACGTTCGCGCCGTTGTGGGTGAGAATGAACTTAACATTCGGCTGTCCGATTATCATCCGCGCGACAAAAGTGTCGATGGCCTGAATCTCCGAGCGCGCCGATTTCATAAATTTTCTTCTGGCAGGCACATTGTAAAAAAGATTTTCGACTTCGACAGTCGTTCCGCGTACGCGCGACGTGCTCTCGGCCGGCTGCTCGACCGCGCCTTCCATCCTGACGCGGCAGCCTACTCCGTCGGTCCCGTTGCTTGTTGTCACCGTCAGCCTCGACACTGCGCCGATGCTGTGCAGAGCTTCGCCGCGGAAACCGTACGTCAGAATCTTTTCGAGGTCGTCCGTCGAAAGGAGCTTGCTCGTCGTGTGGCTTTTGAGGCACATCGCGGCGTCCTCTGGAGTCATCCCGACGCCGTTGTCGCTGATGCGTATCAGCTTATGGCCGCCGTCCTCGATGTTGATTGTTATTTCGGTGCTCTTGGCGTCGATCGCGTTCTCGACGAGTTCCTTCACGACCGAGACGGGCCGCTCGACAACTTCGCCGGCCGCGATCTTGCTTATTGTTGCTGCGTCTAACGCGCGTATTATTCCCATTTTTCCGTGAGGCTTTCAGCCCGTCATTTCTTCTTGTTCAGCTCGTCCAGATCGGTCGAGCCGCGTATTCCTTTGAACGCTTCCACCGTCTTGTTGGCCCGGTCGTAGATCACCCGTTCCGCGTTAAAGTCGCGTCCCCGATCGTCAACAAAACTCACGTTTCCCTCGAACACCGTCCGTTTCGATTCCCCGTAATGCCACAGCCGGTCGGCCTTCGCGGTATTGCGGCCTTCGATGAAACTCACGCCGCCGTCAACGTAGATTTTATCCTCTCCGTACTCCGATACAAGTTTTTCCGCGTTTACGCTCAACGGTTTCCGGATGCGTTTCTCGACGTCCTCATCGACGTCCTCGTCTATGAATTTTTCCTCGAACAGCCAGTCGCCGGAGTCCTGATTGTAGGTTACTTTTCCTTCCGCCTCAAATATTTTCCGCTTCGAGTCTGCCGATACCGAGGCCGCCTTCACGTCGATGTGCGGCTGCACGATGTGGACGCCGCCGGTAAGATCGGTCCTATCTTTTGCGTCGTCGAAGAACGCCTCCGCGCATGTAATGTCGGTCGGTTTTTGGGCGAGCTTTCTGGCTTTTTCGTCTTTCTCCTCGAACACATCCCGCTTGTCGAGCCAGCGGCCGCTGTCCTGATGAATTTTAACTCCGCCGATCATCCGCACCGTTTTTTTCTTGCGGTCGAAAAGGGCGGTGCTTGATGTCGCGTTTCGCTCCTCGGCGCTTATTTTCACGTTGCCGGTCGCGGTGCCTTTACCGTTTTTCCATTCGTATTCGAGGCGCTTCGACACGAGAGTGAAGGATTCCTCCTCGTCCTTATCGCCTTCCTTCTTTTTGCCCGAGTCACGGTAGCGGACGTCGCCGTCGGCGCGCACTCGTTTCTCTTTCATATCAATTACGAGCGAAACAGCGGTGATGTGGTTTCTCGGGTCGTCGAAAGTCGCATTCCCCTCGACCGTTGCTATGTCCTTATCATAATCGACATGCAGCTTGTCGCATTGCACGGCGATATCGTGGAAGAAAAGCTTGGCGTCGCCTTGCGCCGTAAGCGCGTCCTTCTTTTTATCGTAATAAACTTTCTTGGCGGTCACTCTCACATTCTCGCGCGAGAAAGTTTCGGAGTCGGGCGCTTTCCCGTCGCGGTCCTCGATGAAATCGGAGAGGTCTTTTCTCTGATCATCGTCGGGTTTCTGTTCCGCCGATATGACATTCATCGCCTCGAACAACTTGCTCTTTTCAAAGTAGGTGAAGTGATCCGCGAGCACGCTCGATTCTTTATCCTGATAGAACGAATTCTGATAAACCGACCACGCTTTCTTCTTTCCGTCGTAGTGGGCGGAGCCGCCTTTCAATGTCCTGTGCGCCTGCACGACATCGACATTGCCGAAGGCATTCAGATTGTCGTTGTCGAAGTCCATGTCCATGTTGGCACATGTGACTGTTGTTTCCTCGCGCGCGGCGTCTTTAACCTTTTTGCTTTCGTCCTTGTCGATTACTTCATCGTCGATCAGCCAGTCGCCTTTTTTCTGGTGAAACCGAACGCCCGTATCGAAGATCGCCGTGTTGTGCTTTATGTCAACGAACGCACGCCCGGCGTAGCCGTCCATGTCTTTCTT
The DNA here is from genome assembly GCA_964409645.1 of uncultured bacterium. Taxonomy (GTDB): domain Bacteria; phylum UBP15; class UBA6099; order UBA6099; family UBA6099; genus CAYPEK01. Next base: position 22,917 of record CAYPEK010000053.1, read on the forward strand.
TTTCATAGAGACTACGAACGGAAAATCCACATAGCCTTCCTTCCAGAATAGGTTTGCCTGCTCGGTTTCAAACACGGTGTCCTTCGCCATGAACGCGCGCTTGACCTTTGATTCATTCTTTTCCTTTTTATCTTTCTTTTCGCCCTTTCGGAGCGCCCACACCTGACCGGTGGCCTGTGCGGCCCGGCGCTCGATGTCGAGATACATCTCTCGCGACTTCAGCGTGAAGTTCTTTCCCGACAGAGTGACCTTTCCCGTTTTGACGGGAGCGGGTGAGGGGGCGGGGAACATGGACGGCGCGCCGCCCGGCACGAACACCGGAATGTTCTCCTCCGTGGCGAAGCACTTCATCGCCTTCTGCACGCGGTCGTACTGCACGAGCTGGGCGCGCAGGTTGAGGCGCTTAAAATACGATTTATCTATCCGGCTTTCCTCAATGTCTTTTTTTGTTTCCTTGCCGCCCGTCTTTTTTAGATCGACAATTGACACTTTGACGTCCTTGCGGATGCTGAACACCGTCAGGTCGTCGCCGAACACGTCGAGGCTGCCTCCGCTGATCCGGTTGCCGTCCACGCCCAGCGAAACCTTGTCCGGAATCGAGAGCCGTTTTTGCCGCCCGTCCCACAGTGCGCGCTCCGACTTGAAGAAATCGCCGTTTTCGGACTTCATATCAATGTTGCCGATAAGCAATAGCTTTTTGTTCACCGTGTCGTAGCTGCCGCCGCGCGCTCGGAACGCTATCGGCGGCTTGTCCGACCGCTTGAACAAGCCGTCGTGGATGCCTTTGAATTCGTAATGTTTCTGGTCCGGAGAAAGAACGATGTGATCGACACCGAACTCGACCTTTGTCTTGCCGTTTTTGAGCAGCCTGATGCGGCTGTCGTTGATCGTAATCGAATCGGGCGACTTGCGCCCCATGACGTGTATGGTGAGATAGAAGGAGACGGCGACGAAGACCGCCACGAGAGCGATAAATATCGGGATGAATGCTTTCCTTACCGCTTCGAGGCTGTCGGAAAACATCGTCTAATGCGCCTCCATCCATGCGTGGATTCTGTCGAAAAGGTCCGCGCAGTCGGGGTCCGACATCATGCAGTGGAACGCGTTCGGATAAAAAACGAATTCCTTGTCCGCCGAGGGCAGCCTGTCGAAAAACTCGCGCGTGCCTTTCGGATTGACGCCTCTGTCCGCGCCGCCCTGCACGACGAGCGCCGGCACTTTTATCTTCTCCGCGCCGCCCTTTGCCGCGCGGTCCATCAGCTTCTTGATGCCGAGCATGTACCGCGTGCTGACGTATTTGAGGTGCAGCGGATCGTTCCGGTCGTACTTGATGTTGTCCGGATTGCGCATGCCGATATGCTCCTCGCCGTACATCTTTATCACACGCCACTTCCGGCTGACGATCAACGCGAAAAGATAAAACGGCAGCTTCAGCATCTGAACAAGCGAGAAAGTGGCGGGCGGTTTCACAGCCGGCGCAAGCAGCGCCATCCCGGTCAGGCCGTCCTGATTGTCCATCACGTAGTTGATATTGATTATGCCGCCCATGCTCTCGCCTATCGTGAATATCTTTGCTTTCGGGTGTTTCGCACGCACGAACGACACGACGGTTTTCACGTCCTCGAGGATCTTAAGACTGTTCGGCATGTCGCCTTTGAGTCCGTCGCTGAGACCGTGGTTGCGGTGATCCGGCGAATAAACCGCGATGCCTTTCGGTGCCAGCGCGTCCGCCATCAGCGCGAAGTACCATCCGTGCGCGCCCGCTCCGTGAAGGGCGACGAGCACGCGCTCCGGTTCCTTGCCCTCGGGAAGCCAGTATTGCAGAAACATCTTCGAGCCGTCGGTCAGCGTGAGGTTCTCATATTTGCCTTCGCCCGCCGCGCCCGCCGCTTTAAGTGATTTCCTCACCACTTCGAAATCGTCGTTGTGCTTCGGATGCCCCAGTTTCGGTACTCCCGCGTCGATCCCCATTACGTTTCCACCCCTCCGGATTTGATAGCCGCCCGTGCAAGAGCCGCACCAGATATAAATAACATTATTAATAGTGTGTAAGCAAGCGAGAGCGCCCACCCGCGCGTTTCCGGATAGTATTTAGAAATGTAATACCACCATGCGTCGGGCCTCGCCGCGCTCGCGGCGCTCCAGTGTACCGAGTACGGCGCTATGTCCCGCCACGGGTAATTTTTCATCTCTTTGTCTCTGCCCTTATCGGCATCTCCGCGCAACGCGACCATGTTCTTCAGCAGCCAGTAGTGGCCCGAGAGCTGCGAGTATTCCGGAACGTAGTGCTCGCTGAGAAGATTGTCTCGCAGTTCCACCCGGGCGGGCGAGAAATATCCGTTGTACGGCGATGATGTATTTGCCATTATCAGATATTCACCCATGTTTACCGACACGCCTATGATCTGCACGAAGATCGAGACACAGAAAACGGCGGCGAACAGCAGCTTGCCCGAAACGCGGCGCATGAATCCATCTGGCGCGAACAGATCGCCGATCGGCAATATCAGCAGCGGTACGGCGGGCAGAAGAAATCGCGGCCCCCACGTGAAGTCGCCGTGCCACGCGTTCCATTTCGAATAGGAAACGAGCATCAGTGCGAACGTCGCGGCGATCGTCCACGCCTCCGCGCGCCGCTTCGCCGCGAACTGCCGCCACGCCGCGACGGTAAGCACCACCGCCGGCGTGAAAAACAGCAGTCCTTTCCCTGAACTGAACAGAAGCCCGTGTAGGCCGACGAGAAGGGGCGTGTTGAACCCGTGTACGCCGTCGCGGTCGGTCCCACCGAGGTAGCCGAACTCGAACGCGTTGCCGAAGCGGGCCCAGTTGTAGTAGAGGATTACCGCTCCCCAGAACGCGAGCGCACCGAAGAAAGCCGCCGCGGGGAGAAGCCGCTTCTTTTCTTTGTTTGTGAACAGTCCGGACATGAAAAATATCACCAGAGGCGGCGCGGCTATCGCGAGGAACGGTTTCGTTGCGACCATGAGCCCGCAAAAAAAACCTGCTGCCGCAGCTCGGGTCGCACCGCCGTATGCCCGCCATTTCATTGTATAAAGGAACGCAGCCGTAAGGCAGAACGCCTGCAATGGTTCGCTGAACAGCACCTTGGACTGCGGCCAGAGTAACGAACCTGTCCCGAGAAGCACCGTCATGAACGCCGAAACCCGTCTGCCGTATCCGGCCTGAATGCAAAGCAGAAAAAGCAGGACGCACACGCCAGCGGATACGATTGGCGATGTGAACGATGTGACGAAATATGAGAGGTCTTCCCGCTTCTGCGGGTCGTCACTCCGGGCCGCGAGTTTTGAAACGAGGTATGCCGGGATTTCCGCCAGAGACTGTCCGATGCCGTATTTCGAAACCCATCTGCCATCTCGGCCCTGTCTCAGCACGACGCGGTCGGACCCTTCGAGAAAAACGCTTTTGTTGTCGGCCATACTCCTCGTTACGAGGAACATGCCCCACGCGTCTCCGCCGGTCGGGACTCCCTGCAGCGTAAGCGAATAGAGAGAGAAGAAGGATATGAATATCAATATGGAAATTGTTACGACGCTTTTTTTATCGGACCGGCTTTCAGACATGATTACAAATTTTAGCTTGTACTTTCTTAACGGACAAACGTTTGTAATACATTCGTATTTCCTGATTATCCCTAATTCTCAGCTACGAGTAGGGAAGCTTGTAAAAATCTTCCTATCGCATATGTGATTGTAGGGGCGGCCCTGCGTGGCCGCCCCTACAGAATTTCCGAATAAGTGATATCAGCAGCGGAATATAAGGCATAATCAGGTTCGTATTTTGCGAAAGAGTATTTTGCGGCGTGCGCTGATGCTAAAATATAGAAAACGGATCGGATGGCGGAAATGAAATCGGAACAAGTGTTGATGGAACTCCTGAAAGAACTCGGCTGGTTCATGAGCCGTGAGATACACGCGGAAGTTTGCCGCAAGTCGGTGGAGGAGCTCGCGGAGGTTGTCCGGGAGGGTGACGACGACACGATTTACGCGATCGATCAGGCGGTCGAGGAGCGGATAATAGATTTCTTCAATAACCGCATCAAGCAGAATGTGTCGTGTCTGCTGATAATGGAGGGATCGCCAGAGGAAGGGCTGGTGTTCAGCGACAGCGGCCGGAGCTTGGACTGCGAGTACACGGTGCTGATGGACCCGCTGGACGGCACGCGCGGGCTGATGTACGGCAAGCGGAGCGCGTGGATGCTGAGCGGCGCGGCGAAGGGCGCGGGCGAGGGACTCACTCTGAAAGATATCACCGTCGCCGTGCAGACGGAGATCGCGCCTCCGAAGCAGAAACTTGTGGATCAGTTGAGCGCGTTCGCGGGCAGCGGCGCAAAGGCGTCGCGGAGAAATCTGGAGTCGGGCGAGGAGAAGCATTTCACCCCGAAGCCGTCCCGCGCGGACAATATTAATTACGGATTTTTCACTTTCAACAGGTTTTTTCCGGGCACGAAGGAAATTTTCACCGCGATGGAAAACGAACTCCAGAACCGGCTCGGTGCTCAGGGCAAATCGGAATTCTATTTTGAGGATCAATATATATGCAACGGCGGTCAGCTCGCCGAAATGGCCGCTGGACACGACCGTTTTGTCTGCGAGCTGCGGGCGGTGCTGTCGCCGATCATTGTCGCGCGCGGTGGCAAACCGCTTCTGTGCACGCACCCGTATGACCTGAGCACGGAGATGATCGCCCGCGAGGCCGGCGTTATCGTCACGGACGCCGCAGGCGGCCGGCTTTCGGCGCCGATGAACACAACTTATGATGTGGCATGGATCGCCTACGCAAACGAAACTCTGCGAAAAAAGATCGAACCGCACCTGCTCGACATCATCGCCCACGCGGAAGAGTTTTTTAAATGATCTCTATAGTATCTCTATAAAGAATAACAAATCGTAAAAGATAACAATTTTACATTTGATCGACGCTTTCGCATCGCTCAAACATAACAATTCGCCTACGGCGCTTAAGGGGAACTTTTGAAAAAGTTCCCCTTAAGGATCCCTTCAAAATTTTTCGCTCCGCAATTCCTGCTTCGCAC
>CAYPEK010000054.1:0-18182 GCA_964409645.1 uncultured bacterium
TCGCCTTGTATCTCATCCCTTTTTTCGATTTCTACCTGCACTGGTGAAAAATGCAGGTTAGAATTTAAGTTTGCCTTTGATGTTATTCTTTATTTCTTCTTTTTTCTCTTCGACTTGTTCCTTCATCGCTTCTTTGATTTTGCCGACTGAAATCTGGTCCTTCCACTGGTTCAGCTTGTCCTGAAATTGCTGAACGTCGAATTTCTGGAGGTCGCCGGGCATCGCGTCCTTGAGAATTTCCGTAGCCATTCCGGCCTCCGCGAGCACCTCGCCGAGGTCGTTGAACACGCTCACTACGCCCTCGAGCACGCTGACTTTCGATTTTCCGTCCTCATCGACCGCGACGTCGAACTCCGTGCCGCGCACGCCCGCCTGCGCCGTCGGCGTCTTCACCTGAAACACAACTTTCTCGTTCTTGTCGTCGATCTTCGCCCACGCTTCGCCGACTTTCAGGTCGAGTTGATTTGCGATTTTCTTTTTCGGATCGAGTGTGGTCACTTTGAACTGCGACAGCGCGTTGACTTTCACCTGCACTTTATTGCCGAACTGGAGCGCCGCGCCGCTGTCCTTCTGCGTGCGAACGATATCGCCGACGTAGATGCACATATTGAGGTCGGCGTCGGTCCACTCGTCCTCGTCCTTTTCCTTATACTGCACTTTGCCCGTGATACCTGCGATAAAAGCGTCGCAATCGTCTTCTTTCGCGGGTTTAGAGTCGGCGGCGAGCGCCGCATCCGCCGCGAACATCGCAAGCGCGGCCATCAGCATTAAGATGATCGCTGTTATGTTTTTTCTCATTTTTTCCTCCAGCGCCCGGATTCCATGATGACTATTATATTAATACGTCAAAACACGGATTCGTCAATAACGCCGTATGCTCGAGCCGGCGTAACCGCAATTTCAGCCAAATAGAGCAGGGGGCACGTCGCGACGCGCCCCCTGAATGAATAATCCGAAATAGAATCGCCTGTTACAGTTCTTAATCCTTCACTTTAAGCACAGCGCCGACGTTTGCCGACTGGACGAACTCGACGTAGCGGCGCATATAGCCGGTCTTGATGCGCGGCGGCGGCGTTTTGAACCCTTCGGCGCGTTTTTTCATGACGTCTTCCGGCACTTCTATCGAGATTTTCTTTTTCTTTATGTCGAACGAAATCGTGTCGCCTTCCTTTACGAATGCGATTGGGCCGCCGGCCGCAGCTTCAGGCGAGACATGGCCGATCGCCGCGCCGCGCGTGCCGCCGGAGAACCGTCCGTCGGTGATGAGCGACACCTTCGCGCCGAGCCCCATCCCGATCACGGCGGATGTCGGCGACAGCATCTCGCGCATTCCGGGGCCGCCTTTCGGGCCTTCGTAGCGGATCACGATCACGTCCTTCGGTTTAATTTTTCCGCCGAGGATCGCCTTGTATGCGGTTTCCTCCGAGTTGAACACGCGGGCCGGGCCGCTGTGCTTCATCATCTCCGGGGCGACCGCGCTGCTCTTGATGACGGCGCCGTCTGGCGCGAGGCTGCCCCACAGCACGGACAGGCCGCCTGTTTTCGTGTATGGCTTATCTATGGGGCGGATGACCTCGTGGTCGTAAATCGCCGCGCACTTAAGATTTTCGGCGAGCGTCTTGCCGGTCACGGTGATGACGCCTGTGTGCAGGAGTTTCGCTTTGGCAAGTTCTTTCATGACGCCTTGGACTCCGCCCGCCTCGTTGAGTTCGGATAGGTAGTGGATTCCGCCGGGTCGGAGGCGGCAGAGATTGGGCGTCTTCGAGCTGGCTTCGTCGAACGAGTGGAGGTCCACCGGAATGCTGGCCTCGTTCGCGAGCGCGAGCGCATGGAGAACGGTGTTCGTGGAGCAGCCGAGCGCCATATCGACCGCGAGCGCGTTCTCCATGCTTTTGGTGTTGATGATGTCGAGCGGTTTGATATTGCGTTTAAGCAACTGCATGACGTTGCGGCCGGCGTCCTTCGCGATCCTGACGCGGTCGGCGTGGACTGCGGGCACCGCCCCGTTGCCGGGCAGAGCGATGCCGAGCGCTTCGCAGAGGCAGCTCATCGAGTTTGCCGTGAACATCCCCGAGCAGGAGCCGCAGCCGGGGCAGGCGGAGTTTTCGAGTTCGCAGAGTTCGTTCTCGCTTAGTTTGCCGACTTTGTACTGGCCCACGGCCTCGAACACATCTATCAGGTCGAGTCCGCGGTCGCTGCCGCGCAGCCGCCCGGGAAGCATCGGCCCGCCGGTGACGACGACCGCCGGGATGTTCAGTCGCACGAATGCCATCAGAATGCCCGGCGTGATCTTGTCGCAGCCGGTGACTGCGACGAGCGCATCGAACCCGTGCGCGATAGCCATCGTTTCGACGGAGTCCGCGATCAGCTCGCGGCTGCCGAGCGAGTATTTCATCCCGATGTGGTTCATTGCGATTCCGTCGCAGATGCCGATTGTCGGAAACTCGATAGGCGTGCCGCCCGCGGAGCGGATTCCAGCCTTTACCGCGTTGGCGAGTGTGTCGAGATGAATGTGGCCCGGAATGATCTCGTTTGCTGTATTGATTACGCCGACCAGCGGCCGCGCGATCTCTTCGTCTGTGAGCCCCAGCGCCTTGAACAGAGACCTGTGCGGCGCCTTTTCCAAACCCTTTTTCACCGAATCACTTTTCATATTCATCCTCCCAATATTAATTTTTTGATAATATGGCAGTGTTTCTGAAAAGTCAATTTTGATAGGATTCTCATGTTGCTGAAATTTCATTGCGTATGGAGTAAAATAATAATAATTCTAAGGAGGGCGGCCGGTAATAATGATTAAAGACGCGATACAGAAAGTTGTGGACAAGAAGGACCTTAAGCGGAAAGAAGCGCGCGAGGTGATGTCGGAGATAATGAGCGGAGCAGCCACGCCCGCGCAGATTGCATCGTTTATCACGGCGCTGAGGCTGAAGGGCGAAACGATAGACGAGATCACGGGTTGCGCGGAGGCAATGCGCGAAAAAGCGACGACGCTCAAAATCAAGCGGGACGCGCTCGTGAACATCGACCGCGAGGACATCAACATCGACTCGGAAACGATTCTCGACACCTGCGGGACGGGCGGCGACGGGACGAATACGTTCAACATCTCGACAGCAGCGGCGTTTGTTGTCGCGGGCGCGGGCGTGACTGTCGCCAAGCACGGCAACCGATCGGTGTCGAGCCAGTGCGGGAGCGCGGACGTTGTGCAGGCGCTCGGTGTGAACATCGACATCCCGCCGGAACGGGTGAAGCAGTGCGTGGAGCGTGTCGGGATCGGATTCATGTTCGCTCCGCTTTTTCACAGCGCGATGAAGCACGCGATTGGCCCGCGTCGCGAGATAGGCATCAGGACGATTTTCAACGTGCTAGGGCCGCTGACGAATCCGGCGAAGGCGAACGTGCAGGTGCTAGGCGTGTACAAGCCGGAACTGACGGAGGTTATGGCAAAGGTTCTCGGCAACCTCGGCGCGCGCGCGGCGATGGTTGTGCACGGCGCGGACAGCTACGACGAGATAACGATCACGGGTGAAACGAAAATATCCGAGCTCAAGGGCGGCAGGATTAAGACTTACACGATAAAGCCGGAGCAGTTCGGAATGAAACGCGCCTCGGTGCGTTCGATAAAGGGCGGCGGCGCGGTGGAGAACGCCGAAATCGTGAGGTCTGTGCTCGGCGGCGCGAAGGGAGCGCGGCGGGACGTGGTTCTGCTCAACGCGGCGGCGGCGCTCGTTGTGGCGGGGAAAGCCAAGAATCTCAAGGACGGCGTCGCGCTCGCGGTGAAGGCTATCGACTCGGGCAGCGCTCTCCGGAAACTTGAGTTGCTGATAATCGAAAGCAATCGCGGGTGAGGAAAGCAGTAGCGAGTAGCGAGGATCGAGTAGCGAGGGAAAAGCAAAAGCAAGAATATAGAACGCAGAATATAGAATATAGCGAAAGACAAAAAGCAAAAGATTAAACCCGGTCCGCGCGTAAGCAAGCCGCCACTTGGAAGAATGTGCGAACAAAACAATTAAAGCAGGAATGAAGGGTCTGGCAACGCGGTTGTATCGCGGTGCCTGTACAGCCCTTAAGTAGCGAGATACGAGACGATATAAGTAAGCAGGGGAATAACGATCTGGAACAGAAATCTGAAAGGCGGAATGCACTGAGGATTTTTCTGACCCTCATGCTCGCTTACGCCTTTTTTACAAATACCTATCTGACAACCAACGACGCGTCGCGTTTCAGCCTGACGGTGTCGCTTGCGACCGGCCGCGGCGGCGTAATCACAGACATTCTTCCTAAGGTGATTTCGCCCGGATGGAGGATTAAGGACTTCGCGATCAAGGACAACAGCGTTTACAGCGACAAAGCGCCGCTCGGCTCGATTATCGCCGTGCCGGTATTCCTGATTGCAGCTAATGCAGGATTGACTCCCAAATGGATCATTTACGTTGTCAGCCTGCTTACATCCGGGCTTCTGACTGCGGCCTCCGCGCTGATTATTTACCGTCTCGTGCCTGTTTGGCGGCGCGACGAACGGCTTGCCGTGTTTCTCGCCCTCGCATACGGGCTCGGCACGCCCGCGCTTTTTTACGGCACGGTGTTTTTCTCATCGGCGATCACAGCGTTCTGCTGCATCGCGTCGTTTTACGCGTTCGTCAAAATGCCGCCGTCAGCGCAACCGACTGTACTCGCGGCGGCGGGCGGCCTGTTCGCGGGCGCCGCGATTCTGAGCGATTACTACGCCGCGATTTCGGCGGTCTGCCTGATCGGCTACGGAATCGCAACGGACCGGAAAAGAACGTTCGTCATAATCGCCGCTTTTGCGATCCCGATTGCCGGATTGCTTTTTTACAACAATGCCGTGTTCGGCGCGCCGTGGCCGCTGTCTTACAGATATGCGTATCTTTACAACGACTTGCACGCGAATGGGTTCTTCGGAATAACCGCGCCGACTCTGGAAATGGTGAAGCATCTTTTCGCCATGTTGTTCGCGCGGTGGGGCCTGTTTTTTACGTGCCCGATAGCGATAATTACGATAATCGCTTCTCGGCGATTCACGCTTTTTAAACGCGAGGCAGTCATGATCGTCGTGATGGCGCTCGGCTATCTCTACCTGAACGCGAGCGAGAGTTGGATGGACGCGTACAGCGCGCGTTTTTTCATGCCGCTGATTCCGTTCCTGTTCGTCCCGCTGGTCAGTCTCGATCTCAAGAACAGGCTGATACGCAACTTGTTTTTCTTTATTGCCGGTTTTTCCGTCATTATTAACTTGGTCGGGACGGACTGGTTTCTGCCGGAATTCATGGATCTTCAGAAGCCGGGCATGCAGAATATAGCCGGCATGATCGAGGGCGAACGCGGCGCGCGTATCGGTTATGCAAATTTCCTGTTTCTCGCTGCGGTGGTTGCGCCTGTGTGGCTGATCGGAACAAAAAAGAAACCGGAAAGGGAACCGGCTGCGGCGAAGACGGAATGAGAACGACTCCCTGCCACTTGTCAATATTCGGAAATGAATGTTAAATACTGTGGTTGAATTGGGTATTGCGTTTCGGACTGCCGGAGATAAAATAGTATGGCTGCGGCGGATGCGGCTACGGAAGGTTGAGAAGTGGAATACGACAAGAAATTTTTTCAGCGGCACTTTTTCCGGCTCGAACGGTATCGCGTCTCCGCGGACAGGCGGCTCAACGATGAGGTCGAAGAGAACGAGGCGACGATAAAGATACTCGTGCCTGCGTCGGCGGCGAAAGGGAAAATTCCGGACAGCTTCATAGCCGAGTACCAGCCCGATGATAAAAACTACGTTGCACTGTCGGCCACATCGAGCGGCGCCGGCACCGTTGACGCTCTAGACCGGGCGCTGCGCAAGCTGCTGGAACCGATATATGATTTCATAAAGGACGTGCGGCTTGTACGGTACGGCGTGACGAACGTATCTTCCAAGCGCAGCACGTCGAGCGAGGTCGAGGTGTTTATTCTCGCGACAAACAAGGACGGCAAATTATACTTTTCGGAAGTAGCGTCGGTCAGCGTGATCGAGGCGTCATTTTTCGCGCTGTCGAATATATACAACCGCTACTTCCGGGACGAATATGTAAACCGGAAAGCGAAGGTTGCCAAACGGAAATGAAAGCGCTCATAACGGGAGCAACCGGATTCATCGGATCGCACCTTGCGGAAGTTCTCAAGGACAAAGGCTGGGATGTGAGGGCATTGGTGCGCCCGACCAGCGACACTGAATTCCTTAAAAAGATAGAAGTCGAAACGGCCGTGGGCGACGTGCGGGACAAGGATTCCGTGAAGAAGGCGCTCGACGGCCGCGAGATCGTGTTCCACACGGCGGCTCTTGTCGGTGAATGGGGTTCTCCGGAAGATTTCATCAACATAAACATCGGCGGGATGAAAAACGTAATAGAGTCGTGCGACGAGACAGGTGTGCGGCGGCTGATCGACGTCAGTTCGGTTTCCGTGCACGGCTACGAAGGTTTCAACCGCGACACAGAGGAGAGCCCGTTCGTATCCTACGGAACGATGTACGGCGACTCGAAGCTTGAAGCCGAGAAGCTGCTCTGGGAGGCACACGCGCAGGGAAAGATCGAGGGCACGTCGATACGGCCCGCGATGGTTTGGGGCCCGCGGGACCGCGCTTTCATGACAAAAATGCTTCTTCTGATAATGAAGAAGCGGTTCGCATACATAGACAACGGTAAGCACATCGCGGGGCTGGCGCACGTGAGAAACGTCTGCGACGCACTTCTCCGCGCCGCGCAGACTCCCGCCGCCGCCGGGAAAGCGTTCATAATTAACGACGACGACGAGACGACATACCGCGAAGTGGTGGAAAAGCTCTGCGAGGAACTACGGCTGAAAAAACCGAAATTAAACATATCCTACGGAACAGCAAAAGTGCTCGCGAACATTTCCGAGAAATACTACCGGCGCAAAGGCTCGAAAGAAGCGCCGATGCTGACTAAGATGGGCGTTGCATGCATTGGGAACGACATCTCGTTCGACTGCTCGCGCGCGAAGGCGCTGCTCGGATACGCGCCGCGCTATTTCTTCCCGCAGAGCCTCCCGGAATACATCGACTGGTTCAAATCACAATACATGCGCTGAGTTTTACCGCCGACGGAACAAAGCACGACTTTTTCCGCCGCGCGAGGGAACGTTTTACTCCGATTAAGGTTATATACATACAGCGATGGAAAACATGATAGTTGTCGAAAATCTGGTGAAAGATTTCAAAACTGTCCGAGCAGTGGACGGCATATCGTTCGAGGTGGGCGCGGGTGAGATTTTCGGATTCCTCGGGCCGAACGGAGCCGGCAAAACGACAACGATTTCTATGATATGTACGCTCGCGCGACCGACGGAAGGCAGGATAACGGTTGGCGGCGAAGACACTGTTAAACATCCGTCGCGCGTGCGCAAAATGCTCGGAATCATCTTTCAGGATCCGAGCCTCGATGAGCGGCTGACGGCGGCGGAGAATATCGAGTTTCAGGCGCGACTGTACGGTGTGCGCGCGCCGGAAATCGCGTCGCGGGTTAGCGAACTCCTCAAACTCGTGCAGCTCGAAGACAGGGCGAACAGCCGTGTGAAGACGTTTTCGGGCGGCATGCGGCGGCGTCTGGAGATCGCTCGTGGGCTTGTGCATTCGCCTCGCGTGCTGTTCCTCGACGAGCCGACCCTCGGTCTCGACCTTCAGACGCGTCAGTCCATCTGGGATCACATCACGAGACTTCACCGCCTGAAGGGCATGACGGTCTTCATGACCACTCATTACATCGAGGAGGCGGTGATATGCGACCGGATAGCGATCGTCGATCGCGGAAAGATTATCGCGCTCGACACTCCCGCCAATCTGATTGCGAGCGTCGGCGACGACGTCATCACTGTAGAGACAGTTGACGGAGAAACGTTCGCGGAGGCTGCGAAAGCAAAATACGGCGTTGGCGCAACGACGTTCGACGGCGGTGTGAGGATAATCACCCCGGGCGGCGGCGAACTGATCCCGCGATTGCTCCGCGAAATTCCGATACCTATAACATCCGTGAACCTCGCGAAGCCGACTCTCAACGACGTTTTCATCCGGCTGACCGGCCGTTCGGTGCGGGACGCCGAAATCGGCGCGGCCGACCGCATGCGCGAATTTCACAGGAGCGCGGTGAGGAGAAGGAGATAAATTTGGGCGCTATCTGGATCATAGTCCTGCGCGAACTGCGAATTTACTTCCGTGACCGCAGCTATGTCATCAGCAGCATATTCAGGCCGGTGCTGTGGCTGTTTGTCATCGGGTTCGGCATCGGGTCGGCCGTCCGGACCGGCAGTGGGCCGACGTACTCGCAGTTCGTTCTGCCGGGCATCATAGCTATGGCGCTTCTATTTTCGTCAGTCTTTTTCGGAATGTCCATCATCTGGGACCGGCAGTTCGGCTTCCTGAAAGTCATCCTCGTATCGCCCGTCCCGCGTGAGTACGTGGTGATCGCTAAAATGATCAGCGGCAGCATCATATCGACGTTTCAGGGCGCGATAGTGCTGTGCCTCGCGCCCGTCATGAAAATGCATCCGGGCGTTGCACAGATTTTGTACACTGTCGCGCTTATGTTTGTTTCGTCCATGGCGCTGACGTCTCTCGGAATCTTCATCGCGTCGCGCATGGAAAGCTTCGAAGGATTCAACCTGATAATGAATTTCGTGATAATGCCCATGTTTTTCTTCAGCGGAGCGCTTTTTCCGCTCAAGAAAATCCCCGAATTTCTCAAGTGGATGGTGTCGGTCAATCCGGTTACGTACAGCGTGGACGCGATGCGATACGTTTTGCTGCATGTCAATTACTATCCGGTCTGGCTTGACGCCGCCGTGATACTCGGTTTCATGGTCATTATGTGGCAACTCGCCTCGTTCAACTTCAAAAGAAACTGAGTTTAAGGCATACAAATATCCCGTAAGTCAGATACAGACTTTTTTTGCTGAAAATAGTATTATTACGATACCGCATACGGTGCGGGGATAAATAAGGTTGTCGGTTTCGTGAGGAGGAAACTGATATGCCGCACAGACTCGAATCCGAAGTGAGATATTACAGCCGCGCGTTTCCGGCGGTTTTTACAAAGGCGGAAGGCTCGTGGATGCACGCGGACGACGGCCGCGCTTTTTTAGATTTCTTTTCGTCGGCGGGCAGCCTCAACTACGGGCATAACCATCCCGCGATTATCGAGGGTGTCATCAGACATCTGAAAAGTGGAGCGATGATCAGCTCACTTGATATGGATACGCCCGCAAAATTTCTTTTCATCGAGCGGTTAGACGAGCTTATTCTTCGGCCTCGCGGACTGAACTATAAATTTCAGTTCACCGGCCCGACAGGCACGAATGCGGTGGAGGCGGCGATTAAGCTCGCGCGCAAGACGACCGGCAGGACCAACATATTCGCATTCATGGGCGGATTCCACGGAATGACGCTCGGCAGCCTGTCCGCAACGAGCAACCGCAACTCCCGCGCCGCCGCGGGCGTGATCGCGCCCGGCGTCACGTTCATGCCGTTTCCCGGCAGGTACGACGATGGATTCGACACCATCCGATACATGGAGGAAGTGCTCGACGACAACCACTCCGGCGTCGAAATTCCCGCCGCTGTGATTTGCGAGACGATTCAGGCGGAGGGCGGAGTGAACGTTGCGTCCGTGGAGTGGCTCAGGCAGTTGCGCGAACTATGCACGCGGCGCGGAATTCTGCTGATAATCGACGACATTCAGGTCGGCTGCGGTCGCTCGGGCGCTTTCTTCTCGTTCGAGCGTGCGGGGATCGTGCCGGACATCGTGGTGCTTTCAAAATCGCTGAGCGGCCTTGGCATCCCGCTGTCGGTCGTGCTCATGAAAGAGGAACTCGATGTCTGGAAGGCGGGCGAGCACTCGGGCACGTTCAGGGCGAGCCAGCTCGGACTCGCGGGGGCGGCCGGTGCGCTTGATACATTCTGGACTTCGACGGCGTTCATGGATGAGGTCGCCGGGAAAGTGAAGATCGTTTCCGGTTTTCTCGCTAAAGAATTCGCGGCGCTTGCACCGGAGGTCACATTGCGCGGACACGGGATGATACAAGGTGTCCGCTTCGAGGGAGAGAAGGGCTCAGAGCGCGGGACCGAGGCGCGCCGGATGTGCTTCGAGCGGGGCCTGATAATAGAGACGGCGGGCAGCGGCGGCTGCGTCGTGAAACTTATGCCAGCGTTGACGATCGGCAATGACGACCTTATTAAAGGATTGGAGATATTGAAGGGTGTGGTATTTGAAATAACCGGAAAATGATATGAACGGGAGGCATGCTGCATGGCGGAGACGGCAAAAAAAATATTCACACTAATAACATTATTAATAATCGTCTCTGCGGTTGCCGCCACGGGGCAGGGGATGCCGCCTGTTGATACGGCAAAAATGTTTCCGGAAGGCGGAAACGCATACTTCTGGAATTATTTCCATCGGATATCCGACGCGCTCCCGGAAAGAAAATTCCCGCCGGATACGAAGGAAGAATGGGAGGCGAGACGGCCGGAAGTGAGGCGCGAGGTCATGCAGGCGCTCGGTATCGGCTCGCTCGAAAAAACGCCGCTCAATGTCAAATCGGTCGGCGTCATAGAAAAAACAGATTTCACGATTGAGAAAATAATCTTCGAGAGCCGGCCGGGGTTTTACGTGACCGGTAACTTATGGAAGCCGCGCGGAGTCGAGGGCCGCCTTCCGGCCATACTCTGGGTCCACGGGCACAACGAAAAAGCGAAAGCGGGTTACGGCTGGCCGCAGTACGGTTTTGTCTCGAAAGGGATAATGGTATTCGCGATCGACGGCGTCGGATTCGGCGAACGCACCCCGCAGATACACGCCGCAAACACGGTGTGCTGGACGACGGGCACGAGCACGATGGGGTTCGAGATATGGGACAACATCCGCGCGATCGACTATCTGTTGACACGCGGCGACGTGGACCCATCGCGCATCGGCGTCGCCGGCCGCTCCGGCGGCGGCACGCAGACGCTTTACATGCTCGGCGTCGAAACGCGCATACGGGCCGCGGTCGTCATGGCCGGGATGTCCACTTTTCAGAAGGCGTATGTCGGCAACGCCTCCGGCCATTGCCCGTGCAATTACACGCCGTTTGTCCTCAGTTATGTTAACACCGCGGACATTCTCGCGGCGGCCGCGCCGGACACGTCGATATTTGTGATGCAGGGCAGTTTGGATACTCTCTTTCCTGCAAAGGAATCCGAGGAATCAGTCAGACTTGCGAACAAGGTCGTCGATCTGTATGACGGCATAGATAAAATCAGATTTTTCACGGACGCCGCCCAGCATCCGGCGAGCAACAAGCAGATCGCGCTCGAAATCAAATTTTTCACGCAGACTCTCAATCCGGATGTGAAGGACTACAGCGTGCCGAAATACGAGGAGCCGCCCGTCGATGAGGTTGCGGTTGGGTTCCCGAAAACCAGCCGGACGACAATCGACATCTGCGCCGGCGAAGCGTTCAAAACGCCAAAGCCGGAGGCCGGTACACTTAAAGACTGGGAAGCGGCTGCCGATACGATAAGGAAACAACTGAGCACAAAAATATTCGGCGGTTTTGCTCCCGTGGCGAACGGTGCGCCGATTTCTTACGGCAAGACCGATGCCGGATCGTATTCGGTCGAAATGTTCACGATCGAGACCGAGACGGGATTCCGCATTCCGGTTGCTGTTTACACACCGGCGGCTGCTTCCGGAAAACTCCCGGTGTCGGTGATTGTGTTCCGGCGCGGTAATTACGGAATGAACGACCTCGTCGCCGCGAAAGGCGATCCGTTCAAGGCGACAGGCCGCGAGGGGATGATAGTTGTGCCGGACATGCGCGGGCTTGGAATGCAGTCGGCGCTCGACGAAGGCCGGATGGATAGGCTTCAGCAATACACGGATTACGGAGCCACCGCGCCGTCGAACCTGATCGGAAGACCGATCGCCGGTATGCGCGCACTCGATCTGATGGGCGTGGTGAGCTGGGTCGCCGGCAGAGAAGACGTGGACGCCGGAAAAATTTCGCTTGTCTCGATGGACGACACGGCGCACATAGCGTTGCTTGCCGCCGCGATGGACGCGCGCATTTCGGAGACGGTATTGAACGGAACGCCCAACACGTTTTTTATGCGTGTATTGCCAAAGGGCAACTCGATAGATTTTCACGTGCCCGGCATCATGAAAATCGCCGACATGCCGGTCCTCGCGGCTCTTGTCGCGCCGCGAAAGCTGAAAATCTCATTGCTGCCGGACGCGTCCGCCGAGCCGTTTGAATATACAAAAACCATCTATTCGCTGACCGGCAAACCGGATTCGCTTTCGATCGGATACTAAATTCAGTTCTTGATCGGATATCTTGAAAACGCGATGAAACCGATAAATGCGAACAGGCCACAGACCGGGCCGGACACCACCATCGCTTTGTAGTTTGTCGGCGACGGGGTTCCGAATATCTGGAACAGCGCCGTGACGACCACCCAGCCGCCGCCGCGCGCGAGCTTCGACACAAAGCCCTCCATCCCGAAATACATCGCCTCGCGCCGCACGCCCGTCCTTTTCTCGTCATCGTCTATGATGTCGGATATTATGGCGCTGAACAGCACCTGCATCGCCGAGAACGGGATGCCGAACGAGAAGATCAGCCCGATGTAATAGTACAAGCCGATACTCTTCGGGACAACGGCGATAAACCCCTGCGCGAATGAGACGATAGAGATGAGCAGCAGTCCGCCCGCGAACAGCGCTTTTTTCCCGAACTTCTTCTGCAGAAAAAACACGAAAGGCGTCGCGATGAGCCACACGACGATCATCCCGCCGAAGCCGACAATCGAGCCGTATGCCTCGCTCTTTCCGAACACGTATTTGCAGATGAAATTGGTTGATGTCTGAAGAACTTTGAATCCTATCCAGAACGAGGAGATGCTGATCGCGTACAAAATGAAAAGCGGGTTTTTGATGGAAGGGATGACGCTTTCCCAGAAGCCGATAGTTACCCGTTTTTCCTTCGGCCACGGTTTCTCCCGGATCGTGAACGCCATAACGTACATCACGAACAGAAAGAACAGCCCCGTGACGATCCCCATGATCGTGTACGAGAATGGCAGCTTCTCGGGGTGTCCGGTTGCGTTGAAATGTGCTATAAGACTGTCGATTATCTGGCCCGCGCCCACGAATGCGATAACAATTCCGATTATCCCGGCGACGGCGTAGAATGTGCCGAGTTTAACGCGGTCCTCGTTCGTGTCGGCAAGCGCCGGTATCAGCGAATTGTACGGCGCGCAGACGTAAGTAAAGAAGAAGAGCATTCCGCTGCTGCAAACCATCGTGTAAACGAAATTTATCGTGTTGTTTTTCGAGATCGGATAAAAGAGAAGGATAAAGAAAATAATCATCGGGAGGCCACCGCGAAGGATGAACGGTATGCGCCGCCCGCGAGGCCCGTACGAGCGGTCGCTCAGCCAGCCGACGACCGGATTCGCCGCCGCGTCGATTACGCGGCCGATGAAGCACGCCACGCCGAGCAAAAGCGGAACGGTTATGTATTTATGGTCGATGTACAGCATCCCGAGGTAATTGTCGAAAACCGCGTCGGCGCCAAATAAGCCGATGTTCGCAATTGAGTAAAAAAACATTGTTCTGAATGTCAGTGTTGAAGCCTGACCGGGCTGAGTCGCCGCGATTTCATTTTGTCCTGAAGTATGGCTCGAACTCAACGGAACACCTCACGATTGGCGGTTATTATATTAATTTCCATAATGGTGCGCCATAAGGAGGAAAAGATATACGTTTAACCCGGATTCACAAATCTGAACAATCGCGCCCGAATCCGACAGGATTCGGATTAAACGCGTATGCGAAGCATCTCGCTGTTTACTCGCGGGGGAAAATCGTGTTTCTCGGCATTAAGGCGGCTTACGGCTCAGTAAGTCGAAACCGTGCAGAAATTTTTCTTCGTGAGGCGGTTGAAGAAAACTATCTGTTTTCGGTGCGACTCGGAGCACTGGATGCGGACGTCCTCGCATCTGCGGGAAAGCTTTTCGAGAAAAGTCTCGAAAGTTTCCTCGTTGAATCTGGCGAGCGGAGTCATGTTGATATGGACCGCTTTAAGGGAGAGAGAGGGCCGTTTGTCGAGCCTCTCCATGACCTTTATCACGGTTCTCTTCTTGATTTTGCCTGAGAAATGAAGCGACAGTTCGAAGTTGTCGTACCAATTCTTTTCGAGAATCGCCCAAGTTTTTCTGTTTCTCAGAATCGACTGCATTCTGCCTTTCATTGCCTTGTACGCTTCGGGCTGAACGCGGAACATCGATTTGAGAGTACCGGGATTGTGAGCTTCGTAACCCATATTGAGCTTTGTGCGGGCGATTACGGCGCAGACGTAAACCGCAGCGGATGCCGATAGTTTCAACAGTGTCCGACGGCCGAAATGGTCGTCGTAGCGGCTTATCGTGCGTGCTGCCAGTTCCTTCATGTGTTTTGTGGGGGCGAGCCACTTCATCGCCGTTAGCGGAATGTGGAGCCTTCTGCACTTTGCCTGCAGTATCTCGAAGCGGCGCCGGATGTGCGGGTCCGATGTCTGATAGATCGGATCGTCGAGACCGCGGATCATCGTTTCGGACGCTCTGAGTATGGACGGGCCCAGTATCTCGTATTCTTTACGGAAAGCGTCGCGCAGAATGGTTTCCGACTCTTCACCGGTGAAATTGGGGTGCTTGAAATATATTTGCTTCTGTCCGTGCCACTCTTCGTAGGGCACGTCTTCGAGCAGTTTGCCCTTCGCTTTGTAGTCCAAGTATAGGGCGGTCATCGGCACCGGTCCGAACTGCATGAACTGCGTAAAGTCCGGCTGGAGGCTGACGGCGAAATCAATGTCTTCCTGAATGGTTTCCTTATCGTGATGTTCGAGAAAGAGAATCGAAGAAGCCAGAACGAGGATGCCTTTTCCCCTGAGGTCGGCAATAAGCTTCTTCACATCCGCGCCTTTTGTTTTGTCAAACAGCGACTGCTTGGATTCGACTCCGATCCAGACGTATATGATGCCGAGTCGCACCATGTTTTCAATGCCGAAATCGAGTATTGCCTCGACCGACGAGAAGATGCTGAAACTGAACTTGCGGCCCTCTCTCTCGATTATTTCGAGGAGCTCGATCGCTCGTTCCTTGTGTTTAAGGAAGTTTTCGTCCATCACGAAAAAGTCGTTTGTTTTCATCGTCTCGGACAGGCGAAGCATGGTGTCGTAAATTTCCCGGCCTGTTTTCAGGAATGGATGATATGTTTTGTCAAAGAAATGGGATGTGGCGCAGAACCGGCAGGCGTTCGGGCACCCGACACCGGGAATCAGAACGGCGTTCTTCTGAGGGAACGGAAGCCCGAAGATGCGTTTGTGGTCGGCCCCCGGCATTGCCGGATGCCTGATCGGCGCGTTCACGTCTTCGCCGAACAGCTCGCGGAGCTGGCTTATGCCTTCGCCTTTAATAACGTAATCGCAATCGATAAGCTTTTCGATGTCCGGTATCGGCGTGCCGTGTCCGCCCAGAATGATTTTCGTGGACGGGGCGACTTCCCGCACGATCTCCGCCATCTTTTTCGCTTTGGAGAAGTTCGAAAGAATGAAGGATATTCCAACGTAGTCGTATCCTTTTTTCACTTCCTTGCGGAACTGTTTCAGCGTCGGGAAGTCGAGAATCACCGTCGGCATCTTGATGTTCTCCGCAATAAAATACAAGCCGAAGCTGCGGTGGTTGGAGCGCATGGAAAATATACCCTGCTCGCGGGTCACCTGATTGTGGAAGAGTTCGAGTTTGTTCTCTTTGCGGCCGTATTCGTCGTCCACGCCGAACGGTCTGAAAACCGAAGTAAGCAGAAATGACATTTTTTCCTCCAATATATCTGTTCGATCAGCTCGCTGACTGTCCCTTTGAATTTTTTATCGTGGGTATGATCAGTGTAAGCCGTAAGCATAGTATTAGCTGCTTGCTTATATGATATGTTGAAAAGCTTTTTTACTCAAGGAATGTCAAAAGTACACAGAGGAAATATTAGTAGCTTGTTGGTTGTTATCGTCGAAAAATAAACCGGGGCCAAGAGGGCGGATCGGCAAATTGAACTTCGATTCTCATACCCTTTTTTTTATGACAAAAAACTATTCGTCGTCTTTCAAATATTTTATGGACCTGTCACCGTTAATATATATTTTGAAAATACCTCTGCATTGCGGACAATTCACCGTCGAATTTCCCAATTGATCGACTTTTAAATTAAATGATTCACTGCATCTGGGACATGTCAACGATGCGTTTATTATAAATCCCATAGAATACGCTCCTTCTCAATAATGTTTATGGATTATATCACATCGGTTGTAACAAACCCGATAATCAGTAAATGTTATTATGAGAGATACAAGTGCGCCGTGGGGGTGCTGCCGGTATGCGGAGCCTTTATTCCATATTTCTGCCGGTCACCGGCAATTTGCGAAACGAATTAACCCGTCTTGACAAAAATTTCACAAATACAAGTATAATAGAGTCATAAGGTGGGAATTGATTAATCGGAGTGGGGGGCGAAGCGGATGAGGCTTACTGAATTTTTCCTTAAAAAACGGATATTTACTTTTGTTCTTATGGCACTGCTGATATATCTCGGCGTGAAGTCGTTAATGGGCCTTC
This sequence comes from uncultured bacterium, assembly GCA_964409645.1. Classification (GTDB taxonomy): domain Bacteria; phylum UBP15; class UBA6099; order UBA6099; family UBA6099; genus CAYPEK01. The sequence goes on from CAYPEK010000054.1 coordinate 16,697, forward strand.
AGGTTGAAACGCTTCCCGAAGTGAGCGCGCCGGTTATATTTGCCGCGGTTCCGCTTCCCGGCGGCGCGCCTGAGGAAGTGGAGACTCTCATCACGAATCCGGTTGAACAAAAGGTGATGGAGTTGGACGGCATAGACAGGGTCATGTCGTCTTCGTGGCAGAACGTGTCTCTTTCTGTCGTGTTTTTCAAGGACAACGTGGTTCCCGAGGAAAAGTTCAAGGAGTTCCGCGACAAGATTGCGGAAGTAAGGTCTCAATTGCCGGCGGAGGCGATGGACCCGATCATCGAGGAAGTCAGTTTCGAGAATCTGCCGATGATGTTTCTCGGATTCAAGGGCGGCGGAAAAAGCCAGTACGAACTCAGCCAGTACGCGATAAAGATCAAGAAGGAAATTCAGTCTCTGCCGGGCGTGAAGAAAGTCGTTATGACGGGTGCGACCGACAAGAGGGTGGAAGTCGATATCGATCCGGAAGGATTGAGAAAGTACGGCGCGGACCCGTTGAAGCTGATGCTCGAAAAACTCGGCAACATCAATACGAATATGCCCGGCGGAAAGCTGCCGCTATTCGGCACCGAGTACACGGTGCGGACGATCGGCAAGCTGAACGGTGTGGAAGACCTTAAAAGTCTGGTTGTCGGGCAGAAAGACGGTCAGGCTGTGAAGCTGTCCGAAATCGCGGACATATTCGAATCGTATCCGGACCCGGAGACGATAGTGCATGTGGACGGGCAGCCCGGCGTCACGTTGGCGATCATGAAGAAGCGCGGTTACGGAACGATCGACGTGGCGGACAGCATAAAAACGAAACTCAAGAAATATAAGGACGTGGTAGTGATGTCGGACTCGTCCGACACGGTGCGCAGCCAAATGGGCGAGTTGCGGAACCACGCGTTGTGGGGCGTGCTTCTCGTCATGCTGATTCTATTTCTCACGCTGGGATTCCGAGTGGCGGCGATTGTTAGCTTCGCGCTGCCGATGACGATTCTGATGACGTTCACGGCGATGCTGTTCAAGGGGATGACTCTCGATATGGTGTCGCTGTTCTCACTGCTGCTGGCTCTGGGGATGATGGTGGACAACTCGATTGTGGTCTGCGAAAACATTTTTCGCCACATGGGGATGGGCAAGGACTCGATGACGGCGGCGCTTGACGCGACGAACGAGGTCGGGTGGCCGATACTGTCGTCCACCGGCGCGGTTGTCGCGGCGTTCCTGCCGATGGCGTTTTTCCTGACCGGGCCGATCGGCGAGTTCACGCGGCCGATTCCGATCGTCGTGACGTTCACGCTGATTTCGTCGCTGATTGTCGCCAATTTCTTCAACCCGATACTTTGCGACACGTTTATAAAAGGAGTGAAGAAAGAAGACGAAAAGAAATCGGGCCGGCGCTCGCAACGGGCGAAGGAAGCCTACGGGCGCGCGGTGCAGTGGTGCCTGAGCCACAGCGGCATTGTGATGGGCGCGGCGGTTGCGCTTTTGGTCGG
>CAYPEK010000054.1:18282-26809 GCA_964409645.1 uncultured bacterium
GGTGCCTGAGCCACAGCGGCATTGTGATGGGCGCGGCGGTTGCGCTTTTGGTCGGCTGCGTATTGCTGGTGGTGTTCAAGGTCGTCGGTCTCCAGCTTTTCCCGCAGCTCGATTCCGCGAAATTCTACATAGACATTCAGACGCCTCCGGGCAGCACTCTCGAATACACGCAGGACGCGGTGAAAAAGATCGAAGACATGTTCAAAAAGTCGCCGTACGTCAAGAGCTACATAACGAACATGGGTTCATCCGGCACGCGTGTGGAGATAGACGACCACATATATTTCGGGTCGAACATCGCGCGAATGATAGTGGACCTGAAGCCGATGGACGAGATAAAGACATCGCACAAGGCTGCGATACAGCAGTTGAGATACGACGTGAAAAAGTTGTTCGACGACGGGACGCGGGTTGTGTTCGCGGAGAAGATGCTTGGGCCGCCGGTCGGCGCGCCGATCAACATTCAGGTGACCGGCAAAGATTACGACGAGATGAAGAAGGTTGCGGATGCGATCGAAGCGCGTCTAAAAAAAGAGAAGGGCGTTATTGACCTGAAGGATAACTATCCGGGCAACGTGCCGCAGATCGTCCTGCGGCCGAATCAGTCAGTGATCGGCAAGATCGGATTGACAACCCGCGACGTCGGCGGGTTCGTTTTCCTAGGCCTCACAGGCTACAAGGTCGGCGAGATCATGCTCGGCGACGAGAAAAAGGACATTTTCCTGAAGATCAAACAGACCGGCAATGCGATGAGCCTGTCCAGTCAGTCGTTCACACTCCCCGGCGGCGAGACGGTTATGCTGTCCGACATCCTGCCGTACGAGATGGGCGAGGGGCTGGCCGGCGTCGAGCACGAGAACAACAAGCGGACGATCACAATAGAGGCGAACGTCGAGAAGGGCATGGAGCCGAAGCGGGTCTTGGATAAGATGAAGGTTGCCGTGCCGCAAATATTGGAGGAGTTGCGAAAAAGCGATCCAGCGGCGAAGGCGGTGACAGTCAGATTCGCGGGCGAAACAATGCTTCTGAACAAGGCGATGGCCGACCTGACTAAGGCGATCTTCATATCGCTGATTTTCATCTACCTGATTCTCCTCATCGAGTTCAGATCGACACTGAAACCGCTCATCATACTTGTGTGTGTGCCGTACGCGCTCGTCGGTGTTATTCTAGGCCTGCTGATTATGCACTACTCGTTCAGCATCCTCGCCGGGATCGGTCTGCTATGCCTGATCGGCATTGTCGTGAACAACGGAATAATTTACATAGATTACGCAAACCTGCTGCAGGAGCGCGGCAGGGCGCTGCGGGAGGCGTGCATCGAGGCATGCATGACGCGCGTGCGCCCGATAATCCTGACGAAAGCCACCGTTATTCTCGGTATCATACCGCTCGCTGTGGCGTCGGCCTCGAAGACTCAGTTCTGGAAACCGCTCTGCTGGGCGATAATCTGGGGCCTGCTGATTGCAACGACGCTCACGCTTTTCATCATACCAGTGGCGTACTATGTGACCGAGGGCTGGCGTGACTGGTACTATCAGAGACGGACAAAACTCGCGCCTAAATCTCACAAGAGAAGGGCGGCCGAATAAGAAATTATATAGACACTTTATTTAGGGCGTCCGCGAAAAGCGGCGTCCCTATGGCATATTCCCGGCGGTTACTTATACTGTTCGCGTAGGCGGCCGACGAACGGACGTCGGGCGATCGCGTGTGTCCCGTGCGGTGGAGAGGCTGTTAGGCAACAAATGATAAGCAACAAAAGGCGAGCTGTTTCTCTGGGATTGACCGCGGCCACTCATGCCGTGAACCACGCGGTGTTCAACATGCTGACGCCGCTTGCGCTTACCCTCAGCGCTTTCTTCCATTTTGAAAAACTTACGAGCATCACTTACGGATTTACCCTTTACATGGTTTTTTATGGGTTTTGTCAGGTTCCGATGGGGTTTCTGTCGGACCGGATGTCGAGGAAATCGATGCTCGCGTTCGGCACGCTGCTGAATGCAATTGCGATCGCGGCGGCTGCGGCATTCCCGGGGTACGCGTTTTTCCTCGTCTGCATGGCGGTCGCGGGAGCGGGCGCGGCGGCATATCACCCCGTCGGCGCGGCGTATTTGTCCGATCTGTATAGCGAATCAAAAGGGACTGCGCTGGGAATCAGCGGCATCGGGGCGACAGTCGGACTTGTAGCGGGTCCTGCGATCGGTGGCACGTTGTGTGAGGCAATCGGCTGGCGCGGCACGTTTGTCGTTTTCGCCGCCATCGGTTTTTTGATGAGCATTATTTTCTTTTTTTTCGCCGTGGAACCCGAAAGAACCGGAGTTTTGAAAGGTGACGGCAAAACGGCTGAAACTTCGGAGACCGGATGGAGCAGGAGCCTTGTTTTCTTCCTGATTGCGGCGGCGGCGGTGTTCACAACGCGGGAACTCGCGGGCTGGGGCGGCTATTACATCGTTCCGATTTTTTCCGAGTCGATTTTCGGATATACCGCACGCACTGCGGGAATTATAGGCGGGCTGCAATCTATCGGCGGTTTCGTCGCGCAGCCGATGGGCGGCTGGCTGTCGGACCGGATCGGACGGAGACGTCTTATGTCGGCGTTGCTGCTTTTCGCGGCTGCGTTCATGGTGGCGACGCCGTTCGTCGGGCGGGCCGGGCTTCCCGTAGTGGTTTTTCTCTATGGAATAGCATACACGGCGACAGTGCCGATCATCGACGCGCTGATCGCCGACAGAACGCCGGGCAGCGTGCGTGGCGCGGTGTTCGGCATATTCATGGCGTCGGGGATCGGTCTCAGCGCAGTGTCGCCGCTCGCGCAGGCTAAGATTATCGACGCGTTCGGCGCCACGATGCACGGTTTTAGAATTTGCTTCGTTCTTCTCGCGGCATTTCTTATAATCTCGATGACAATTCTCCTGTTTTTCCGCAACGCCGAAAACGGAAAAAACGGCGCGGGCAACAGAAAATAATTCAGTTCGGTAATAGTGGTGAATTTTCGATTCGGTATTTATTACGCCGATTGTTCGCCTGTCCGCAGGTACATTTGCCTGCGCGCACCGGCGGTTGTGTAAAGCTCGACATTCAGAAGGTCGCGGATAGAGATGAGTGTATCGATGTCTTTTTGGGTGTAAACTCTGTCTTTGCCGGCCCTGCGTAGGGGTTTCACGAAATCATGGAATTCTTTTTCCCAGTATCGGAGAGTGTGGGCCTCGACGCCGACTAGTCCGCAGGCCTCGCCGATTGTGTAATACTTCTCATCCTTGATGACTACCATCTGCCCACCTCCGTGTGAAGCAGTTTTGTACAAAATAAAAGTGGGGCTTCGAGTGGTTTCGAAACATCCGGGCTGGCGAGCCTTCAATCATCCTTGATTCCCGTCTTGCCGGACATCCGTGTCCGTTTCAGCCCTGTTCCGATACCGCTTGAGACCCCACTGGAACAGAGTTCTTACTTACACATCATTTATCGGCGTTTCTTCTGAAAAACTTTAGCCTCGGCGAAAAATATCTTTTAAATAAGGAATATTTGCTTAAAGTAAAGTGTTAGATGTAGGGTAGGCCGAGCAATTTACAATTGTGGAAAGGAACAAAATTGAAGAAATATTGTTTTAATAATGGATAAATTTGTATTGGGGAATTGGGAGTCGGAGGTTTTTGAATGGCTGACGAAATTAAGAAAAGTATAATTGAAGCGAATCCCAAAAATCTTGTCGGACTCGTTGAATATCAGGACGGCTCGGTTGTGAGCCGCGAAATCATAAAACGCACAACGGGCACGGTGACTGTTTTTGCGTTCGACGAGGGACAAGGCCTGAGTGAGCACACAGCGCCGTTCGACGCAATGGTGCATGTACTCGACGGAGAAGCGGAAATAATAATAGGTGGAGCGCCGTATATAGTGGCGCAGGGCGAGGCCGTTATAATGCCGGCGAATGTGCCACACGCACTCCACGCAACGAAGAAATTCAAGATGTCGCTTATTTTGATAAAAGCATGAACCACGGAGTCTATAATGTATGGTTAAGGAGTGCCTCCGAAGTCGGTTGCTTTAGATATCAACAGATGGTATGCTTAACGACAATATAACAACAGTTTGGTTTGAGAATGGACGACGCATCTTTATACCCAACAGTACTAAACGCAATAGATGAGGTTTTGTACGTAAGCGATCCGGAAACCTACGAACTATTATTCGTTAATGATGCGCTGCGAGAGTTGATGGGTGAAATTTCGGTAGGTGATAAGTGTTACAAGATATTACAGAACCGCAGCGCTCCATGCCCATTCTGCACTAACGGCATAATATTCGGCGAAAAGATGGGCACACCGTATGTCTGGGAATTTCAGAATGAGATTACGAAAAAGTGGTATCGCTGTTCCGATAAGGCGATTCGATGGACGGACGGAAGGCTTGTTCGGTTCGAGATAGCCACGGATATCACTGAACGAAAGCTGCTGGAAACTGAGCTGGAAAAAAGCAGAAAAAAATATCACGGAATTTTCGACGAATCCGTGGCGGCAATATATGTAATCGACAATAAAATGAATTTTATAGATTCGAATAAGGCGGGGATAGATCTGCTTGGTTACACGAGGGACGAACTGATAGGAACCAATCTTCTTGACGTTTTTCCCGACACCAACCTCGGAACGACTGTATATAACCAGATTTTAGCCGGAATAAGGCTGATTAATTATGAACACAGGCTTATAAGAAAGGATGCGGAAATATTAACTGTCCTGAACAACTCCATGCCGATCATGGACGAAAACAGGAACGTGATCGGCGTGCAGAGTACGATTATAGATATCACCGAGCTAAAACGAGTGGAATCGGAACGAAACGATCTTCAGAGACAGCTTCTCGTCATACAAAAAGAGCAGGTTGAAACAGTGCTTCAGCGGAGTGAATCGCGTGTAAGGCTGATCAACGACAACCTTGTAAACGGAATGGTGTATCAGGTAATACGGATGCCGGACGGGAAACGGAAGTTTACATATTTGAGCGACAGGGTGAAGGATTTTTACGGAGTTACGCCGGAAGAGGTTCTTGCGGATGCGGGACTGATATACGGCAGAATACATCCCGATGAAGTGGACAGGTTGGTAGGAGAGGAAGAAAAAGCGTATGCGGCCATGTCCATATTTCAGGCAAAGGCAAGGGTAGTAAAGCCTGACGGGGAAATCAGGTGGTCCCAGTTTGTGTCTCGGCCAAGGAAGGAGGAAGAGGACGGTCTGGTATATTGGGACGGGATCGAGTTCGACATAACGCCTCTGAAGAACGCGGAGGAAGCGCTGAGCGCGTACAAGAATCAACTCGAACGAATGGTGGACGAACGAACGCAGGAACTGAAAAAAACCACGGAACAGTTGCTTCAATCGCAGAAAATGGAGGCAATAGGTCAACTTGCGGGCGGGGTTGCGCATGACTTCAACAACATAATCGCGACCATAAGCGGCACTGCGGAAATGCTGGTGAAGGTGCTGCCACCTGACGATCCTGTTACACCGAAACTAAACCGGATACTCAACTCAAGCCGCAAGGCGAAGGACCTTACGATGAAGCTGCTCACTTTTGCGAGAAAGGAGAAGCTGAACGTAAAACCGATAAATCCGAAAGATATTGTGGCGGATGTTGTGGATATGCTGAAAAGCACCACAAAATCCATTATTGAAGTAACCACGGAATATGATGAAGAAGCAAAGCTGATAAATGCCGACGCCAATCAGATTTTGCAGGCGATTCTGAACATGTGCCTGAACGCCTGCGACGCAATGCCGAACGGGGGCAGGCTGACTATAAGAGTGCGCGAAGTGGTTTTGAACGGCAACGATGCTCCCGAGCGCAATGGCGAGTTTGTCGTCATTTCAGTGGAAGATACTGGGACCGGGATAGACGAGGACAAAATAGACAATATTTTCGAGCCGTTCTTCACGACGAAAGACAAGGGGAAAGGTTCCGGCCTCGGTTTGTCTGTAAGTCACGGGATAATCAAAGCGCACAACGGTTTCATAGAAGTCAGGACGGCAAAGGATCGCGGCACAACTTTTGATGTGTTCCTTCCTGTTAAACATTCTCGTGATACCGCAACCGATGAGGAGAAGTCCGATGGAAGAATGCGCGAAGCGCACGGGCACATTTTCATCATAGACGACGATATGGAATTCTGCCAGATGATTGAGGAATCGCTGAGTGAAGAAGGATTCATGGTATCAATAGCACATTCGGGAATAGAAGCAGTTGATATATACAGCCAGAAATCCGAAGAAATGGATGTAATAATCTTAGACATGATTCTGCCGGAAATGAAAGGCACGGAAATTTTTCAGGCTTTGAAAGGTCTCAATCCGGCGGCGAAAATAGTGTTGTGTTCCGGCTACAGCATAGAAGGGGAAGCTACAGCACTTCTCGAAGAGGGAGCGAAGGCGTTCATTCAAAAACCTTTTGGAATATCAGAGATTGTGGATATTATCTTCAGATTGGTGGAACAAGATTAGCGCCGGTAACAACCAACCGGTAAGAATTTATCTGTTTTCCCACACAACACCCATGAAACATTTTTCCCGCTCGATCGTGCAGCCGGGCAGACAACGCTCATAAAGCTCCGTGAATTGCTTCTTTGTCGGATATTTATCCGACGCCAGATGTTCGAGCCACGGCCTTGATATCCTGAATGAGAAAATGCGGGCTGCATTTTTGAAGCCGATCCTTCCGGCGTCGAATGCGAACGAAAGATATGCCACGGCGATGTTGCGTGCTATCGAGGGAGAGCCTTTTTCATACGTGCAGTCGAGTATTGCGATCCTCCCGCCGGAGTTTGTCATCGATTTGAGTTTTTCTATCATAGCGGGCACGTCGCGTATGTGGTGGAATGTAGTTCTGCTGACTATGTAATCGTACTTGGTGCCGGGATATACTGTTTCAGCGTCCATCTCCAAGTATTCGATATTGGGAGCTGTTCTTTTATTGCGCGCTATGGATAGCATCTCATTTGATATATCGATTCCCACGACTTTCCCGAAATAATTAGCGAGCGCCTGTGCGACAATTCCGGTGCCGCAGCCGATGTCGAGTGCGAGTTCGCGCCGGTCGGGCATCCTTTCGATAAAATAATCGTTATTATTATGCAGCGAATCCATGAAGTCGTAACCCATCGCAAGCTTGTTGAAAGATTCACCGCCTGAATACTGTCTCGCCATAAATAAACTCAGCTTTGTTTCTTTTCTTTTAAGTTCGTCAGCTATGAGCATATCATAATTTCACATTTCGATAAATCATAGTATCAGCCATTGATTAGCTGCCTGTATGTTTAATCTTTTAAAAAGCAAAATGGAACGCGCGGGATGTTTCACAAATTAGCTATTGCGAGAGGCTACGATAGCAATTATTGAACCGCAAACCAATATTCCATTAAATTTGTTTAAATAAGTAAAATATTTGAATAAAATTAGAATCGGTCTGGGGGGGACATCTGCATAATAAACTATAAATCATTATGTTTGTTCCCATTGTTTGGTTTTGTTATATATGAGTTGCGTGTGAAATGATTTTTACGACTCGCTCATTGGCAACATTGAAAATAAACACTGTCGAATCGGCATTGGCGTTGACAGCTATCTTGATGCTTGGATTGATTCCGAGGTTGTTGCGTTTCAGAAAAAAAGGCGTATTCACGTGGGACGAAGCGGCATATTACAGAGAAGCCATAGTGACGTTTAAGATATTCGAATATGCGATAAGGAATCGGTTGGAAATCAGGCGAACGCGAGGAGACAAGAAAGCGCGGGAGGAACTGATAAAAAAGTATCATAATACAGTGCCGCCGGTGATGAAGCTGGTGTACTTCAAACCATGGCACAACTATCTTAATATCACATTCATAAAAATATTCGGACATAATGATTACTCGGCGTCTATACCGTCTCTTATCATGGGAGTATTCACAATACCGGTGGTGTATCTGCTCGGCAGAGCTATTTACAATCCTGCGGTGGGGCTGGCGGCGGCTTTTTTGCTTTCGGCCGGAGGCATGCACATTCTGCATTCGCGCTCTTCAGGCCCGGAGATAAGGACTGCGTTCTGTTATGCATGCATTCTGCTGCTTTCATTTGCTCATAAATATTTTATGCCCGGGGCGTGTATCGAGTTCGGATATTTATTTTCGCTCAAATCGATAGCAATTCTGGCAGGAATCGGTTTTTTTCTTTGCGGCACATTATGCTTCAATCCCGCATGGCTGGCATTGTTCCCGCCTTTATATCTATTTTCCGAAGTATTCTATACGGTCATGGCGAAATCGGCCGGATTTTGGGAATTTGCCATAACTCAACTTATTGTTTTTTCGTTCGTGTTTGTTTTTTACGTTATCACCGATCTTCCATTTCATTTCCTTAAAAAGTTTTTTCCGGAATCGGGTATAAAAACAAACTTTGACAGGCTTAAAAAAACCGCATCCGAAATGCTCGGGTTTTTAAATATAAGAATGAAATCAATCGAAGTTGAATACGAAAAGCCACCAAAATGGTAC
>CAYPEK010000055.1:0-26719 GCA_964409645.1 uncultured bacterium
TTGTTACCGCGCCGGTTATCGAAGCGCAGTTGTTCAAGAACGGAATCGCGATGGTTACGCAGATGTTTCACGCCGACGCCGACGGAGGAACATACGTGGTGCAGCCAGCGCCGAAGCCGCTGCACGGAACACTATGGTTCCACGGAGACGCCATGAACAGTGTGCGGTTCCTCAAGAAGGAAGTTCTGCACAGGCCGGGTGATATACCGCAGGACATGCTCCTCGAACAATTGTCGGGCCAGTGGGTGGACTTGTTGACTAAAGACAACACAATCAGCGGCGCTATTGTGAGAGTCGAAGTGAAATCGAGACCAAAATACGACAGCACATACAACTTTGAAGATTCGTATTCTTACCGCAATACGGAGCCGAAGGATTTCTACGCCGGGTTGAGATATGTACTTATCAATACATCGTCGGGATATAAGTACGTACCAGTTGATACAATATGGGGAATTCAGATCAAGGGAGAAAAAACGCCTCTCGAAATATCGATGCTTGAGCCTGCAATGATAGTCAGCGTGAAACCGTCGAAGAACGGGCAGGATGTTTATTTTTCATATTTGACAAGAGGGCTGGCGTGGGCTCCGTCGTACCGGTTCGACATCACGGACGAAAAGAGAGGGAAGCTGTCCATGTCCGGTTCTATTAAAAATGAATTCATGGACTTGGCCGACGTTCAAATGCATCTCATAAGCGGATTTCCCAACATAGAATTTTCAAACGTGACATCCTTGCTTTGGCCGGAGACAACTTTGAGCCGTTTTTTCTATGAATTATCACAAAGGCCGACGTCGCGCGTTCCCGCAGCCATGACTCAGGCGGTGATGTCTAATAATGTTTATGCCGGCAGCAGCCCAAGCTCGACCAGTGACGTGAGCAGCCTTTATTCCGGTGATTTCGATCTGCATTTTCAGGATGCCGGCAAGCACACCGCTCTGCTCGGCGAATCGCTGCTGATTCCGGTTGCGTCAAAATCGCTCGAATATAACCGGATTCTTTTCTGGGAAATTCCTGACAACAGGGATGCTTACGGACGTCTGGTTGATATGTGGAATAATTATCACAACAGGAACGGGAATGAAAACGATAAAATGATTCAGGATGATGTATGGGATTCGCTCGAGGTGAAAAATCCGTTCGATTTTCCGATGACGACATCGCCGGTTTCGATCTACGACAGAAACGGCCGTTTCAGTGGTCAGACGATGACGTTCTGGAATGCGCCGGGCGAAAAGATGTATATCAAAGTCACAAAGGCACTCAATCTGCGGGTGAACCACACCGAAAGCGAAGTGCCGGGAAAACGATCGGAAGTCAACTATCTCGGATACAGATGTTACAAAGTGAAAATAGAGGGCAAGTTTTTCATTCATAACATAAGGAACAGAAAAGAGAAGCTGCGCATACTGAAACGCTTTTCGGGAAATGATATTGAAGCGGAACGGAATCCGAAAGTCACGAAGTTGCCGGAGGGCGCATTCAGTATCAACGAAAGAAACGAGGTTGTCTGGACGATTGATCTCGATCCGGGCGAAAAAACAGAGGTGAAATACACATACTGGACTTACCAGATAATCTGGTGATCGATAGTCCTTGGAAGTCGTACAGCGTAACGGGCGGCTCTAAGCAGTTGCCCGTTTTCATCAAGACGTCAACTTTGTTTTGCGAAAAACAATGGAAGCTCTGTGGCCCTTAATGAACTATTAATACTTTTCAGCGGTTGTCGATGACGCGTTTGACGGGGCCATCGCCGGTGCGGATGCTGTTCGGCTCGACGAGCTTGAGCTTAAGCGACACACCGATGCCCGCCTGCAGCGCCTTCTCCATCTTTTGGTGGAGTTCGCGCAGCGCGCGCATCTCATCGAGGAACAACGTCTCCGTCACTTCGACGTTTATCCGCACTTCGTCCTTCGCTGCTTTCCGCTCGACGACGATCTGATACTCAGGCAGCTCGCGCACGAACTGTTTGAGTATGTTCTCGATCATCGACGGGAAGATGTTGACGCCGCCGACGATTATCATGTCGTCCGTGCGATGGAACACCCGCGCCATGCGCGCGAACGTGCGCCCGCACGAGCACGGCTTCGTGTCGATCGTCGTGATGTCGCCGGTGCGGTATCTGATGAGGGGGAACCCCTCTTTTGTGAGCGTGGTGATTACGAGTTCGCCCTCCGAGCCCGCCGGGAGCACTTCGAGCGATTCGGGGTCGATGACCTCGGCGATGAAGTGGTCTTCCTGAATATGGAGTCCGCAACGCGCCTCGCATTCGCCCGCGACGCCCGGCCCGATGACTTCGGTAATTCCGTAGTTGTCCGCGGCCTTGATCTTGAGTCGCTGCTCGATTTCGGCACGGGTGGCTTCGGACCACGGTTCGGCGCCGAAGATGCCGATCTTGAGGCTTGTAGATTGCGGATCGACACCCATTTCCTCCATCTTGCCCGCTATGACGAGCGCGTAAGTCGGCGTACATGCGAGCGCGGAGGTTTTGAAGTCCTGAATGATTTTCACCTGCCGGTCGGTGTGGCCGACGGATGTGGGTATGACCGAAGCGCCGACGTGCTCCGCGCCCTGATGGAACCCGAATGCGCCCGTGAAAATTCCGTAGTCGAAAGCGATCTGTACTACGTCGTCGCGTGTGACACCCGCCGCGAACAGGATGCGCGCGCAGAGATCGCCCCAGTTTTTGAGATCGTTGCGCGTATAACCGACAACCGCCGGAAGGCCGGTCATTCCGGACGATGAATGAATTCGGACGATCTCGCGGAGCGGCACGGCGAACATGCCGTACGGATAGCTGTCGCGCAGGTCCGACTTGGAGGTGAACGGAAGTTTGCGCAGATCGCCGAGGGACTGCACGTCCTCGGGTGAAATCTTGAGCTCATCGAATTTCTTCTTGTAGAAAGCGACGTCTTTATAGCAGCGGAAGACTGCCGACTGAAGGCGCTCGAGCTGAACCTGAACGATGTCCTCCCTGCTTCGGGTTTCCGCTTCGGGGTTCCAGATAGGCATTACTCCCACACCTCCTTGTAACCTTTTCCGAGATAGGCCCTTTTTACAGCCTTGTTTTCGAGTAGTTCCTCGACCGTGCCTTCAATCGAGATGCGGCCGGTTTCGAGGACGTAGCCTCGGTCGGCGATCGAGAGCGCGGCGCGCGCGTTCTGCTCAATGAGCAGAATCGTCATTTTTTCCTCGCGCAGTTTTCTAAGTGTCTTGAAGATGTTCGACACCACGATCGGCGCGAGGCCCATCGACGGCTCGTCGAGAAGCAGAATCTTCGGGCGCGCCATCAGGCTGCGCGCGATTGCGAGCATCTGCTGCTCGCCGCCGCTGAGCGTGCCCGCGCTCTGCTTCGCGCGTTCCTTCAATATCGGAAACAATTCCTCGACTGTGTCGATATCTTTTCGGATTTCAGCCTTGTCCGAGTGATTGCGCGGGTAAGAACCGAGTATCAGGTTGTCGCGAACCGAAAGCGACGCGAACACCTGCCTGCCCTCAGGCACCTGAGAGACGCCGAGCCTGACGATCTGCGCAGGCGACTGTTTGTGGATGGTGGCGTCGCGCAGAAGGATTTCGCCCGCGGCGGGCCGCAACAGGCCGCAGATCGTGTTGAGCAGCGTGCTTTTGCCCGCGCCGTTCGCGCCGAGCAGCGTCACAATCTCGCCCTCGTTGACGTGGAACGAGACGCCCTTCAGCGCGCGCACAGCGCCGTAGTTGACTTTAAGACTTCTTACCTTCAGCATCGTCCCTGCCGCGCGGGAGAGGCGGGCCGCCGCAAAAGCGGCCCGCCGTTTACCCGCACATCACACCGCGCACGGCGCGGTTTGTTTACTTGCTTTCAAACAACTGCCACTTTCCACCCACGACCTTCACCATTATGAACGAATCCTCGGTGAGACCGCCGTGATCCTTGGTGGAGTAGTTGAAAATGCCGTCCGTCGCGACGAAACCCTTCGTCGCTTCGAGCTCGTTGCGTATCTTCTCTTTGTCCGGACCGACCTTCTTGATGGCGTTGACAACGAGAGAGATCGCGTCATATCCGTGACCGGCGTAGTGGTCCGCCGGCTTCTTGTAAGTGTTGTTGAAGTCCGTCGCGAACTTGAGCAGGACAGGCTTCTGCGGATCGCTGTCCGGAAGCTGATTCGCAACGATCAGGCGCCCCGCGGGCATGACCACGCCCTCGGCGGCCGGGCCGGCGAGTTCGAGGAACTTGTCGTTTGCGACCCCGTGGCTCTGGATCAGCGGGATGCTCATCTTGAGCTGCTTCATGTTGCGCGTTACGACGGCCGGGCCGGGGTTCGTGCCCCAGCAGACTATCGCCTGCGCGTCGGTTCCCTTGATCCTTGTGAGCTGCGGCGTCATGTCCGTGTCTTCGCCGCCGAATTTCTCTTTAGCAACAATCTCGACTCCGCGCTGCGGAGCTGCGGCTTCCATCTCTGCGCGGCCGCTGTCGCCGTATGCATTGCTGTCGCTTATGAATGCTATCTTTTTGATATTCATTTTTTCGAGGTAGCTCAGAATTTTGTTGACCGAATGCCTGTCGGTCAGCGCCACCTGAAATACATAAGGTTTTACCGGATCGGATATTTTCACGCCCGCCGCGCATGCAACAAGCGGCGTCTTCGTGTTCTCGAACAGGTTCACAATCGCCAGCGTCGGCCCTGTGAGGCTAGGCCCGATCACGGCGAGCACTTTGTCCTGCTCGACCAGTTTTTTTGCGGCGGTGAGAGCTTTCGCCTCGTCGCTCGCGTCGTCTTCGATTATCAATTCGATTTTGTGTCCGTTTATTCCGCCCTCTTTGTTCACCTGATCGGCAATCATCTGCGCCGACTCTTTTTCAGGCTGACCAATGGGTGATCCCCGCCCCGTGACCGCGAATATCGCGCCTATCTTATATGTTTCCGGTTCTGTTGTACCCTTACCCTTGTTTTTTGAGCAGCCCGCGGATAGCAACAGCACTACCGCAAGGCTGCCAATAAACGCGAAGGCCACAAATTTCCTTACCGCTTTTCCCATGATGATTCCTCCTTTTTAGTCGCCGGTGTCCGGCGTTGATAGCAGCTCCGATGCCTACACGTATTCCAAGTCCTCCCCGAGATACGCCGCGATCACTTTCGGATCGTTCTGGACGTCCCGCGGGGTTCCTTCGGCGATTTTTACACCGTAGTCGAGCACTACAACTTCATCGGAAATGTTCATCACGAGTTCCATATCATGTTCCACGAGCAGGATCGATATGCCCTGCCCGTTGAGCTTCGTTATCAACTGGCCGATTTCAGCCGTTTCGGAGGAATTGAGGCCGGCGGCGGGTTCATCCAGCAGAAGTAGTTCCGGCCCCGACGCGAGAGCTCGCGCGATCTCGAGCATCCGCTGTTTGCCGAACGGCAACGAACCGGCGGGCAGCAGCGCTTCGTCGGAGAGGCCGACGATCCCGAGCTTTTCCTCCGCCGATTCCCGGATGGCCTTCTCTTCGCGCCTCATGCCCGGCGTGCGGAAGATCGAGCCGAGCATACCGGCTTTGAACCGCCTGTGGCAGCCGACCATCACATTTTCCAGAACGTTCATGTTGTGGAAGAGTTGGACGTTCTGGAAAGTGCGGCAGATTCCGAGCGCCGCCATCCTGTGCTGCGGAAGCCGTTCGAGCCGCGCGCCGTTGAATACTATGCCGCCGGACGTCGGCTTATAAACGCCGCTCACCATGTTGAAGATCGTCGTTTTGCCCGCGCCGTTTGGCCCGATGATTGCTTTTACGCAACCTTTACGCATGGCGAAGCTGACGCCGTTCACGGCGACGAGGCCGCCGAACTTGATCGTCAGGTCTTTTACTTCGAGCATCTCTTCCGCCATAATCTTCCGTGCCGTGACGCCTTTTCAGGCAACTTCCTCAGGCTTCTTTTTCCTGAATAAATCCACGATCATTTTCAACCCGCCGACTATCCCGGACGGCAGGAATATCACAACCACGACCAGAATAAGGCCGTAAATAATCACGTCGTAATCTTTTAATCCGCGCAGAAACTCTGGCAGCGCCGTTAGCAGCGCCGCACCGATCACCGCGCCCCAGATACTCCCCGAGCCGCCGACAAATATCATCGTTACGAGCAGAATCGAGAATGAAAGCCCGAACCCGGTCGGGCTGATGAACGAAACATAGTGCGAATAGAAACATCCGCCGAGCGCCGCGAACGCCGCACTGAGCACGAACACCGAAACCTTGTAGTGGCTGACATTCACACCCATCGACGCCGCCGCCGTCTCGCTGCTGTGCAGGGCGCGCAGCGCGCGTCCCGGCCGCGAGCGAATGACGTTGATCGCAATGAGAATGCACAATATTGCAAACGCCCAGAAGAGATAGTAATGCTGCAAGTCGCCGAATAATGGTTTCTTGAAGATCGAGAGCGACGGAATGCCGACTATGCCCGACGGCCCCTCCGTTATCGTTGACCACTCGTTGAATACGATATGAGCTATGATTCCGAAACCGAGCGTCGCGACCGCGAGGTAGTGGCCTTTCAATTTGAGAGTCGGAGAACCGACCGCCCACGCTATGAACATCGACAACGCGACAGCCGCCGCCACCGCACCCCACACCGGCACGTTATATTTAACCGTCAGAACCGCGGTTGCATACGCGCCGACTCCGTAGAACCCGGCGTGCCCGAGCGAAATCTGGCCCGCGTGGCAGACCAGCAGGTTCAGCCCTACGGCGACTATCGTATTGATGGCAATGAAAACCAGAACCGTGATGTAATACTTGTTCGGGAGCATGAACGGAGCCGCCGCGACGAGCACAATCAGCCCGAGGAGCACACCGTAGTCCGATTTGAAAAATGACTGCTTCATCAATTCCGCTTAGCTGCGCGACTGCCCCATCATCATTTCCTTGAGCGGCATCAGGCCCTGCGGCCGCACAAAAAGCATCAGGAGAAGAATGAGGAACGCGATGGCGTCCTTGTAATTTGACGAAATAAGGCCCGCGCCGACGGATTCGAGGACCCCGAGGACGATGCCGCCCACGATGGCGCCGGTACTGCTTCCGAGCCCGCCGAGAATGCAGGCGCAGAAGCCTTTCAGTCCGAGCATCACACCCACGTCGTATCTCGTGAGCGTGATGGGTGCGATGATTATGCCCGCCACCGCGCCGAGCATTCCGCTCAGCACGAACGACAGCATGACTATGCTCTCGACGTTTATGCCCATGAGGCGGGCCGCGGTGCGGTTCACGGCGCACGCAAGCATCGCCTTGCCCGTCAGCGTGAATTTATAAAATAGCTGGAGAGCAACCACTACAACAATCGTGATGCCGAAAACCCAGAAACTCTGCGGGAGGATCGTCGCGCCTAAAAACGAGATCGGCTTGTCGCCGCTGAACGGCGCGAGCGGATAGGCGTTCTTGCCCCACGCGAACATCGCAATGCCGCGCATCAGGATGGACGCGCCGATAGTGACAATGACAAGCGTGATCGGCTCCGCGTTTCGAAGCGGATGTATCGCAAGGCGCTCGAACACAAGCGCGAGAAGCCCCACGGCAGCCACCGACAGCGCGAACGCTTCCGCGATGTTAAGGCCCAGCTTCTGAGTGAACGTCACCATCAGCAGGCTGCCCGCCATCACAAACTCGCCCTGCGCGAGATTGATCACGTTCGTGCCGTTGTAGATGATCGTGAAACCGAGCGCGATGAGCGCGTAACTGCTGCCCATCACCAAACCGCTGAGCAGGTATTGTATTATCTGGCTGGTAAGTGTCATAAAATCAAAAAAAAGGCGGGGAAGCTTCTCCGGCCTCCCCGCCTCTTATAACCTCTTATTTCATAAGGCTCCAGTCGCCCTTTACGACTTTCACCATGACGAATGCGTCAGATTGAAGGCCGTTGTGGTTCTTCGGAGTGTAGGTGAAGATACCGCCTGTTCCTACATAGCCTTTAGTGTTTTCGATTTCCTTGCGGAGCTTCGCCTTGTCCGTGCCGGACTTCGCGAGCGCCTTCGAGAGGATGCTCAGCGCGTCGAAAGCGTGGCCGCCGAACGTGTCCGCATCCTTCTTGTATTTCGCCTTGTAATCTTTTGCGTATTTAATGAGGACCGCTTTCTGCTTGTCGGAGTTGGGAAGCTGATCCGCAACAATCAGCCTGCCGGCGGGGAGTATGACCCCGTCCGCGGCGCCGCCGGCGAGTTCGATGAACTTCCGGTTGGCGATACCGTGGCTCTGGACCAGCGGTATCTTGAGGCCGATCTGTTTCATGTTGCGGGTGACAACCGCCGGGCCGGGGTTCGTGCCCCAGCAAACGATCGCCTGCGCGTCCGTGCCCTTGATGTGCGTGAGCTGCGCGGTCATGTCCGTGTCCTCGCCGCCGAATTTCTCCTTGGCAACGATTTCGATGCCGTACCGCGGCGCGAGGTTTTCAATCTCGATCCGGCCGCTCTCGCCGTATGCGTTGCTGTCGCTGATGAAAGCGATCTTTTTGATTTTCTTCTTTTCAAAGTATTTCAGAATTTTTGTGACCGCGAGCCGGTCCGTCTGCGGCGTGTTGAACACCCACGGGTTGACCGGTTCTACGATCTTAACACTCGCCGCGCACGAAATCAGCGGAGTCTTTGCCGCCTCGAACAGTTTCATGATCGCGAGTGAGTTTCCGCTGACGCTCGGCCCGATGACCGCGAGGACGTCGTCCTTTTCGAGCAGCTTCTTCGCCGCCATGACCGCTTTGCCTTCTTCGCTGGCGTCGTCTTCGATTATCAGCTCGATCTTGTGGCCCTTGATTCCGCCGGCCTTGTTGATCTGGTCAACGAGCATCTCAGCCGTTTCCTTCTCGGGCGTGCCCAGAGGCGCGGCACGGCCCGTCACTGAAAATATCGCGCCGATTTTATACGGCTCAAGCTTTTTCCCGGCCTTCTTTCCGGCGCCGAACACAACCAGCGCCGACACTGAAATAACTATTGCAATCAACATGAGGGAACTTATCGTTCTAATTCTGGCTTTCATACATTTCTACCTTTCTCGATATTCGCCCCGCGGGGGTGGAGCGTTAATATTAAATGCTTTAATCCAAATTATAGAGAGGCAACATCCGCCTCTGTGAGAACCCTTACACCTCCTTCCTTCAAAAGCTTTTCCGTCTTTTCCAAATCTTCTGTTCGCAGTATCACTATTGCGTTGTCGTGCGATTTCTCGACGAACGCGTAGAGGTACTCCACATTTACGTCGTTGTCGCGCGGGATCTTGAGCAGCACGGCAAGTCCGCCCGGAACATCCGGCACTTCCGCCGCCACCACTCCCGTCGCGTTCGCGGTGAATCCCTTATCCTTCAGGATAGCCAGCGCCTTGTCGGTGTCGTTAACGATGCAGCGCAGAATCCCGAAATCCGACGTGTCCGCCACGGACAGCGCGCGAAGGTTGACCCCGCCCGCGCCGATAGCTTCAGTCGCTTCCGCCAGACGCCCGAACTTGTTCTCCAGAAAAACCGATATTTGCCTGACCATTGTTTTTCCTCCCCGTTTTTATATAGTCCGCCGCACACCGGCGTTTCCGGCTTACTGCTGGTCGTACACAGTCCTCTTGTCCACTATCCGTTTCGCCTTGCCCTCCGAGCGCTGTATCGACTTCGGCTCGACGAGTTTCAGCTTGACTCCGATCAGCAACGCGCTCTCCAGCTCGTGCCTGATCTTCCTTTCGAGCGATTCGAGACCCTTGATCTCATCGGTGAACACATCCTCCGACACCTCGACCCATATCTCGAGGATGTCCAGAGCGCCCTTGCGGTCCACGACTATCTGATAGTGCGGCTCCACGCCGGGTATCTTCACCAGCAGGGCTTCGACCTGACTCGGGTACACGTTCACGCCGCGCACGATCAGCATGTCGTCCGTGCGGCCGGTTACGCGCTGCATCTTTACTTCGGTCCGCCCACAGGCGCACTCGCCGGGCATCAGTCTCGAGATGTCGCGCGTCCGGTATCTGATAACCGGGAACGCTTCCTTGGTGAGCGTTGTGAACACCAGCTCACCCATTTCCCCCGGGCCAAGCTGCTTCTCCGTGTTCGGATCGATTATTTCGGGATAGAAATGATCGTCGAAAACGTGCAGGCCGTTACGCTGCATGCAGTCGGACGATACGCCCGGACCAATGATCTCGGTGAGCCCGTAGATGTCGATCGCCGTGATGCCGAGGTTTTTTTCTATCTGCACGCGAAGTTCGCTCGTCCACGGCTCCGCGCCGAGGAACGCCGTGTTAAGTTTCAGGTCCTTCGCCGGGTCGAGCCCTTCTTCACGGATGGCTTCCGCGAGGAACAGGCAGTACGACGGCGTCGAGCAGAGTTTCGTCGATCCGAAGTCCTTCATGATGAGAATCTGCCGTTTCGTGTTGCCTCCGGAGATCGGAACCACCGCCGCGCCGATCCGCTCGGCGCCGTAGTGCATCCCAAGGCCGCCCGTGAACAGCCCGTAGCCGTACGCGTTCTGCACGATGTCCTTCTTCGTCGTGTTCCCGCATACGAGCGTCCGCGCGGTCGTCTCCGCCCACACCTTGATGTCGTTTCTCGTATAGCCGGCGACTTTCGGCTTGCCTGTCGTGCCGGACGACGAATGGATGCGGATCACGTCCTTCATCGGCACCGCGAACGTCCCGAACGGATAGTTCGCCGCGAGGTCCTCTTTCGTAGTAAACGGTAATTTCGTTATGTCCTTGAGCTTCTTGATGTCCGTAGGTTTAATACCGGCGGCGTCCATCTTCGCCCTGTAATAAGGCAGATTCTTGTAAACTCGGGCGATCAATGCCTGAAGCCGTTCGAGCTGAAGAGCCTCCTTTTTCGAGTCCTTCATACATTCGTTCTTTTTGTCCCATATTAATTGCTTATCGGCCATTGTTTTCTCCTCTCCCGGTTATTTGCCGCGTCCGAATTCGAATCCGCGCCCGAACGCCTTGAGATTGAGTTCGAGCAGCTTCGGCGGAACCGTGGCCTCGAATGTTTTTTTCCATATTCCTTCTTCGATGTTCAGATGCGCCGCGACGACACCCGTAAGTATCGAGTTCACAACACGGTCGTTGCCAAGCTCGGCGGCGATCTTGTCCGCGGGCACAAACATAACCTTATCCGTCTTCTTCTTCAGACGCGCCTCTATGTCGGCGGGATACTCCTGCTTGCCCGCGGCCACCGACGGCGGGTCTATCCGCTGGTCGTTGATCATTGCCGTCGTCTTCGCCGACACGTAGTTCATATATCTCAGCGCTTCGAGCTTCTCGAATGAGAGAATGAAGTCGGCCGCCTCATCCGGAATCAGCGGCGAGTAAACCTTCTCGCCCGCGCGGATGTGGCTCGACACCGCGCCGCCGCGTTGCGCCATCCCGTGCACTTCCGACTGCTTGACGTCGTAGCCGGCTTCAACGAAGGCCTGCGAGATGATCCTGCTCGCGAGGATGATGCCCTGTCCGCCTACTCCGACGATCAGTACGTTCACGTTTTCTTTCGTATTCGTTGCTGTTGCCATTGTTGTCGCTCTCCGATTCGTGCGCCTCCGGTTTGCGGCCGGCGCGCCCGGTTGTTTTCCTTATTTGCCTTCCGTCCTCGATATCGCCTCGAACTTGCAGAGCTGCGCGCACACTCCGCATCCGTTGCAGAGCCCCTGCACGATGACCGCCTTCTTCTCCTGCCGCGTCGCCGCGGGGCAGTTGATCTGCAGGCACGCGCCGCATTCCTTGCACTTCTCGGGGTCCACCGCGAACGGCGCGCTCCGCTTCCGGAATATCAGCGGGCACGGCTCCCTCGATATCACGACGCTCGGTTCCGGCGTTTCCATTTCGCGCTTCACAACCTCGCGAGTCTCTTTCAGGTTCAGCGGATTCACCGTAAACACGCGCTCGATTCCCAGCGCTTTGCATATCGCTTCGAGATCCACCGCGTTCGTGTCGTCGCCCTTCAGCGTCTTGCCCGTCGCGGGGTGGTTCTGCCCACCCGTCATGGCAGTCGTCCGGTTGTCGAGTATGATGACGGTGTTCATTCCCCTGTTGTACGCCATCTCGAGAATGCCCGTCAGGCCGCTGTGAAGGAATGTCGAGTCGCCCAGCACGCCGACGCACTTCTTGTCTTCGTTCCCGCCGACCTTGCTGTAGCCATACGAAACGCCGATGCTCGCGCCCATGCACACGCACGAATCGTGGGTGCTCAACGGCGGCAGTACGCTCAGTGTGTAGCAGCCGATGTCGCCGAAGATAACCGGCTTCAGCGGCTTGATCGATGCGAACAGTCCGCGGTGCGGGCAGCCCGGGCAGAGGTTCGGCGGCCTTTTCGGCAGGTCGCTCGCGTCGTCCGCCGGGTGCGGCTCACGCTTGCCGCCGAACGCGCCCGAAACAACGTCGGGGTTGAGTTCGCCTATGATCGGGACGCTTTCCTTCCCTTTCACTTTCACGCCGAGCGCCGCAACCTGTTCCTCCATGAACGGTTCGAGCTCTTCGACAACGTATATCTCGTCTTTGCCTTCCGCAAATTTCTTTATCAGTTCCTTCGGCAGCGGGTTCGTGAAACCGAGCTTCAGGAAGTGCGCCTTCGGAAACGCCTCGCGAGCGTATTGATATGCCACGCTCGCGGATATGATCCCTGTTCCTCCCTCTCCCGGTTCGATCCGGTTGAGCGGCGTCGTCTCGGAGAAAGCGGCGAACTTCTTCTGCCGCTCCTCTACAACCACGTGCCGCACGCGCGCGTTCGAGGGCACCATAACGTATTTCGGCGGGTCCTGCCGGAACGGCTTGCGCGGAATCTCCGTTCGCTCGCCTATTTCCACAATCCCGCGCGAGTGGCTGATGCGCGTCGTGACGCGGACCAGCACCGGCGTGTCGTACTCCTCGCTCAGCTCGAACGCGAGCTTCACGAAATCCTTTGCTTCCTGACTGCTGGACGGCTCCAGCATCGGCACCTTGGCGAGCCGCGCGTAATAGCGGTTATCCTGCTCGTTCTGCGAGCTGTGCATGTCGGGATCGTCCGCGCAGATAAGCACGAACCCCGCCGACACGCCCGTGTAACTGAATGTGCAGAACGGGTCCGCCGCGACGTTCAGCCCAACGTGCTTCATGCACACCAGCGTCCGCACGCCGCCGAAACACGCGCCGATCCCGGCCTCGAACGCCACCTTCTCGTTCGGCGCCCATTCGGCGTGGACTTCCTTGTACTTGCCCATCGCCTCAGTGATCTCCGTGCTCGGCGTCCCGGGGTACGCCGACGCAAAACAAACACCGGCTTCCCAAGCGCCTCTTGCTATTGCTTCATTGCCTGTAAGTAGTTGTTTCATGATGCTCATCTTGCCTTTCCACAGCAGCCCGCGGCGCGTTCCCGCGCAACGTCAAGCCGCCACTGTTGCAGGTTCTTCCCCGCCCACTGTCACGGCCTGCCTTTGGCCGCCTCGCCGCCCGATAGGATTCTTTGATCCAGACAACCCCTAATTTACTATCAGGATTCAATTCTTATGTCAATATTTACTAATTACATTTGGGTTTTTACTAAAGTAACTAAATTTAAACTTAGAATCCTTACTGTAGGTCGTTTTTTTCGCTACCAATTCGAAAATTTATTCATGCATAAAAAAGCGGGCTCCGTGTATTCCCTCACGAAGCCCGCTTTGTCGTTCCGGTGTCTTAAATTAAAAATCAGATTCTTTCAGGTTGTTCACCTTCCAGTTTTTCCATTCTTTGTGGAAATATTCCTTCCCGTTCGCCTGCAGGCAGTCGCTCTGAACCATATTCAGAGTTTCCACGTCGAAATAATAAATAACCTTGCTTATATTGCCCCTCGAATACTCGTCTATCTCGTCTTTGAATCTCCATTGCACCGGCTTGGGAATTCCCCACGTGTCGTAATTCACCGGATCGGTTTTGATCTTCTTGTCTTTCGGGAAATCGAACACGATCTTATATGCGTCTTTACCGTCAATTTTTTCAATTCCCGCCAGAATGGGCTTAATGTTCTTCATCAGACTATCAATCTTCATGTAATTCATCGGCATCGTTGAATAAAAGAAATTCCCGGACGTCGTCTCGGTGCCGCGCTTAATCCCCATCGGCACATATTTCGCCTTGACATAGAAAACCTTGTCGTCCTTGTCCGGCCGATACGTCATTGTGGACTGCTGGAGCACACTTGGAAGATAGTCCGACTGCCGTATGTACATCGATTCAAGATACGGTTTTTTGAATTTAACGTCGCAGTTGTATTTCATATATTTCGCTTTAGTGTCCACCTTGTCCACGTCGCCGGTGAACTTTTTCGTGAGCACGCTTTTAGACGCCTCTCCCGACAGCGCTTTCGTCTGCTCCGCCGTCTTCTCCATTTCGAAATCCCAACCCTGCTTGATGAACGTGAAGCTGTAGCTGTCGTAACTGAGCGTTTTCTCCTTTGACTTGGCAATGATCTGCTTAGGGTCCTTCAGCTCCCCGGCGCCAAGCGCCGCGCTCGCGAAAAACGCCGCACAGACCAGCACCCACAAAACACTTCTTCTTCTCATCGAAACACCTCCGAAAAAATCCCGCGGGCCTCCCCGCGGCTCCAACAAACAATGAATATTTCTAACACATGTTTGCACTCCACGTCAAAATTATCCCGAATCCGCCATCAGGATTTGGTTGCGATGATTCAGACCGAATGAAATGATATTGTAATTAAACACAGAGGCACAGAGAAAAGCGGAAGGCGTTTGTAGGGGCACGTTGCAACGTGCCCTTACTGACATGAGCAAAAAAACGTGCCGACAACGAAGCAGTTCGTCGCTATGAACATCGCCCCGGATTCGTTTCTTTATTGACGAATCCGGGCTTAATTATAGAGACACGCTTCAACGCATCCCGCTTTATTTCTTCAGCGGGCGCGCGTTAGGGTCAGTGTATGGGATGAAATCTTGAAGCTTGCCCTTCTCCATCAGAATCGCTATCCCCATGTCCCTGTTTGTCTTCGCCGGTACCTTTACGCCGCTTCTTCGGACCATCTTCATCGCGCCCGTCGGGCAGCCGGTGACGCATAACCCGCACCCGATACACGCCTGCTCCTTGATCTCCGGACCAGAGTCGCCCATCGTTATCGCGCCGAGCTTACACCGCTCGTCCGCGCACTTTCCACACTGCAAGCATTCACCCAAGTCGCAGGATGCCACAAACGGCGATGCGTTGAACACATTGGGATTGCCATACACATACTTCGACCTCAGCAGTCCGCAGCAGCACGTGCAGCAGTTGCAAACAAACGTTACCTTATTCTGCGCATTGTTTATCTGGTGGATCAATCCGTAATCGTCGAACTCGATCAATTTTATCTTCATTTCCTCTTTCGTGAGATAGCGCGCGAAGCCCCTCTCAACTAGGAAATCGCATGTCTCGTCGAACACCATGCAAGCCTCGCGAGGCGCGTCGCAGTTTCCCTCGGTTATCCTGCACGCGCAGTGCGCCAGCCCCATCGTCTGCGCGTTGTCGATCATCGCCTCGACGTTCTCGTATGTGAGTACGCCCGGAACGCTTTCGACAACCTTACCGACAGGCACTATCCTCGAAAAAGCCATCCCCGGCGTGCCGAACTCTTTCGTCATTTTTCCGAGATAAACCTTCCACAGCGCCGCCAGCCGGTCCAGAGTTTCCGTCATCTCACCCTTCATGAACGGGAATTCGAACACTCCGGGCATCACCGGAAGCAGCGAATACTGCGTCTTGCCGTCCTTGCTCCTGATGAAAACCAGCCCCTTGTCCGCAAGCGATTCCAGATGCGCCCTCGCCTCTTCCTCCGGAACCTCCGAGCGCTCGGAAACCGTTTTCAGATCGAACGGCACAAAACCAAGCCCGAGAGCCGTCCGCGCCTCTTCGTGCGTGAACAGTATCCCCAGAATCTCGATTATCTCTTCCGCCTCCGGGCATCCACTCGGATGCGTGTTCAGAATTTTCCGCAACTGCTCGAGGGCCTCCCGCCTCTCGCAACTCAACTCTTCCCTTCTCAGTTCTTCCGTCATGATTTATTTTTCCTTTCGTCACGCCCGGCCATTATGTTCCTGACGTCAGGCTTTTATTGCATTCCATACTCCGTTACCGATATCAGCCGCGGCTTTTGATATGCCTACCTTCGTCTCACCGGCCAGCCATATCCTCGAAAATTCCTGACACGGCCCCAGAATCAGCGTCACGCAAACGACACCCGGCATGTCTCCAATCTCGCCCGTGCGCCGGCGCGCGTTTAGCCATTCGGCAAACTGTTTCGCGAACCGTCCATTTGCCTCCGCGAGCGCACCGCCGGCTTCCTCCGTCAGCTCCGACCGCCTCATCCAGAACAGAAACTTCGCCCGCGATTCATTTCTTGCCACCCAGTTCAGGTGGTACTTCACAGTCGATTTTATTCCCTGTTCGGCGGCCGGATTGCGGCCGACGATCTTCACTATCCCCTTCTGATAATCGATTATCCCGTCCAGATACACCGCCGCCGCAAGTTCTTCCTTGCTTTTGAAATGGTGGTAAAGGCTCCCGTTGCTCACACATGCGCGCGCCCGTATCTTCTCCATCGTTGATTGCGTGAATCCCAAATCGACAAAGCAGTCGAGCGCGGCGGCGATAATCGCCGATCGTTTCTCCGCCGTCCCTGCGTTCAATGAATTCAAGGTTCTCATAATTTAGAATTATATTCTGGATTATCGCTCCAGTCAATGGCGCGTAAAAAAGCTTTGAGCCGGATCACAGTTATAGCACAATCACGTGCTTTTTTATTGTAGGGGCACGTTGCAACGTGCCCTTACTCTTTGTTTGTCGTTCAGAAGGTAATAAAAGCAACTTCGGGGCGAAACCGGAATTGCGGACTATGAGCTTTGAAGTGAAGTTTGAAGAGGCCCTTATCCGAAAGCCCCTCCTCAGCCGCCGCCGGCGGGAGGAAGAATGTGCATCACGTCGCCTTCCTTGAGCTTCGTGCTCGCTCCCTTGAGAAACGTGATACTGTCCTGATTGATATAGATGTGACAGGAGTTCAGAACTTTTCCGAACTCCGGGCTGTGTTTCTTCCGCAACTGATTGAGGGCCTGCTTAACATTCGACGCGCGGCAGTCTTCTTCCTCCACGCCCGCTTTCGCCCTCAATGCGGCGTAATACCTGACTTTTACCGTCGGTTCGTTCACTTTATTTCGCCGATGTCACTATACCGAGCTTCTTCAGCTTTCGGGGTTTCGGCACACCCTGCTTGTCCCATCCGCGCACCTTGTAATAATGCGGAAGCATCTTGTGCAGAGGCACCTTCGTCTCGGGCCGGTCGGCGTACATCTGCTCGTTTACCATCCTGCCCGGCAGAACGTCCGTCTCGCAGCCGACGCCCTCACGCAGATTAAACAACCGCTCGATGTTGAACACCCGCTCGCCCGCCTGAATGAACATCCCCATCGTCATCTTCATCCCGGTCAGCTTATTGATTACGAGCGAATGCGGAATTGCAATCGGCAACTGAATCGGCATCCCCCACGGCAGTATGCTGCCCGTCATGTCCAGCACCGGTCCCGATATCTTCAGTATCTTCGTTATGATCCTCGACAGCAGCCCGAACGGCTTTATCCCGAACGCCTGCTTCGGGATGATCGCGTACGTTGTGAACAGACAGTTGCCGGACGAGCTGACCGCGTCGAACACGTTCTGCTGGAAAATCGTCATCGCCGGTTTCGCCTTTGTCGTGAACGGGTCCATCTGGATCGGCCCCAGCCGTTCCATGAAAATCATGTATCCCGCGTTCAGGTGGCAGCCGCCGCGGTTCGCCGTCGCGTAGCCGAGGCCGAGCCCCACCGCACCGCGCGGGTCGTAAGACGCGATTTCGAGGCCCTTCGCGTGTATCGCGAATTCACTGCCTCCGTACTTTTTCGCCATCCATCTCGAGCCTTCCGCCAGCTCGTCGCCGAGTCCGCGCCTGTACGCAATGTCGTCGATCGTCTTCTCAATGTTGTCGAACTGCCCGAATTTCAGGTCCGACTTAATCATTCCCTTTTCGGTCAGCTCCATCGCAAAACAGATCGTGTTGCCCGCGCTTATCGTGTCCATCCCGAGCAGGTCCATCACCCGGTTCCATTTGTTTATCTTTCCGAGGTCGTTGTTGAGCATGTTCGAGCCGAACAGCCCCACCGTTTCGAACTCCGGGCCCTTCACATCTTTTCCGTCCACGTTAACCACGCGACCGCAGCGAATCGGACACGAAAGACATCCCATGTTCTTCACAAGATACTTTTCAGCAAGCGTTTCGCCGCTGATCATCTCAGCGTCTTCATAAACACCCCTCGAATAATTCTTCGTAGGCAGCGCGCTGCTCACGTTGACTTTATTCACGAGCATCGCCGTGCCGTATTTCGGCATCGCATCGCCCGTCAGCGGATGCTCTTTCAGCAACTTAATCCACGCCTGCGTCGCCTTCTTAAAACCTTCCGGGTCCGCCACTTCGATCTTCTTCGTGCCCTTCACCTGAATCGCCTTCAGATTCTTCGAGCCCATCACCGTCCCGATTCCGCAGCGGCCCAGAACGCGCTCCTGCGAAACTATGCACGCATATTTGACCAGATTCTCGCCGGCCGGCCCGATCACTATTTTTCCCGCCTTGGGGTCGAGCTCTTCCTGTGTGACTTCGGTATCCTTGCCCCATAGATGGGACGCGTCTTTTATCTCAACCTTATTGTCCTTAACGTCGATGTAAACGGGCTTTTCTGCCTTGCCGGTCACAACAATCGCGTCGTATCCGCACTTCTTCATGTTAACACCGAAATTGCCGCCGCAGTTCGACGTTCCGATGCCGCCAGTGAGCGGGCTTTTCGCCACCGCATTGAACCGCGCGGTGCACGGCGCGTTGCTACCATTCAGCGGCCCCGTGTTGAAGATTATGTGCGCCTCCGGCGACAGCGGGTCTATGCCCGCGGGCTGCAAGTCCATCAGTATCTTTGTGGCAAGCCCTTTGCCCCCTATGTAAAGCTCCCGATCGCGGTCAGTGCAGTCAAACTCCGTCACCGCCCCCGTGCTGAGATCAACCTTCAGCATATTCCCCATGTAACCCTTATACTTTGTCGCCATATTAACTCTCCTTGTTTTGTGACGGCAAATTCCCGCTTCGAGAATATTATGAAACCTTAAAAGATGTGTCAATCAAAAGCTCGTTATGCTCGCGCGAGCATTACGGCTTTGTCTCCATCCGGATTTTGCAAGAAATACGCATTTGTAATACCATATATTTAAGGTGCTTTATGCTGACACTCGCTCAAATTCTCGACGGTGTTGTTGTCAAAAACGGATCGGCGTATCAGGGCCTTTACGTCTTCCCGATTTGCCTCATCCTCCCGGAGCCCGAAACCGGCGGGGAAGAACCCGTCACGCTCGAAGACGGGTTCAAAGGCGGCGGGCTGGCCGTCTATGAAACCGGCGTCATGGACCGGGTGCGCATCGTCAACCGCTCCGGCCGCTCGGCGGTCGCCCTCGACGGCGAAACGCTCCTCGGAGGCGCGCAGAACCGCATCATCAACGCCGGGGCGCTGATCCGCAACGGCGCGGAGGCCGAACTCCCGTCGAGCTGCGCCGAAGTGCGCCGCTGGGACTGCCCGCGCGACAAAAAAACCGCCCTCCCGCCGGAGAAAAGTGTATTCAACCGATCCAACTTCGCGTTCGGAAGCCTCCGCAGACTGAAAATGTCGGAAGCGATCCACTCGCTGCGCAAAGACCGCGTCGTCGCCGTCGATCAGAAAAAAGTGTGGGAGCACATAGTCCGCCAGTTCGGCCACTCCGGCGCGAGCACGAAGACTCTCGACCTCCACGATCTCTACGACTTCTGGGAAGCGCCCCTGAATCTCTTTCCACCGCGTTTCCCCGCCGCGCCGCGTCAAATCGGCCTCATCGTGTTTCAGGACCGCGATAACTGGTTCCTCGACCTCTTCGCCGGGCGCGACATCATGTTCAAATACGTGAAGAAAATCATCCGCGGCCACGCATTCGACACGCTCATCCGCATAGAGCGTGAGCTGCCCGTCCCGGCGTCTAAAAAACCGAGGATCGAAGACGCGCGCGCGGCGCTAAAAAGCATCAAAGTCGCCCCGACCCATAAATTCAAAACCGGTGACTCCGAAAGTTGCTTCTTCGCCACTTCCGCCGCCGTCGGCATCGCCGCCTTCCCCGGCAGCAGCCTGCTCCACCTCGCCGCATGCTCAAACCCTAAGGAATTCGAGCAGAAAGACATGGTCGATTACCAGCAAAACTAATAAAGTTTCAGTTGGATTATATTTTCATCCGCCGATGCGTTTGAGTTCCCATTCGATGCGGGCAACGTCCTCGGGCGCGTCAACGCCGATTCCGCGGTACTTCGTCTCGATCATGTCTATGCGGATACCGTTCTCAAGCGCGCGGAGCTGTTCGAGGCTTTCGGTCTGTTCCAGAGGCGTCTGCGCCATCTTCGAGTACTCGATCACGAACGTGCGGCTGTAAACGTAAAAACCGATGTGCTGGTACACCGGCAGCGTCGTCAGTTTTCTCCGGTACGGCACCGGATATCTCGAAAAATAAAGCGCCTGATTATTTTGCCCCACGACAACTTTCACCACATTCGGATTCTGTACGTCTTCTTCCGTTTCGATCGGCGTCATGGCGCTGCCGAATCTGAAATCCGGAATCGATCCGAACCGCTCCACCGCTGTGTCGATCAGCATCGGGTCCATCAGCGGCTCGTCGCCCTGCACGTTGACGATTATGTCGCAGTCGAGTCCGTGCGCCACCTCGGCAAGACGGTCCGTGCCGTTCTGATGGTCCGCCCTCGTCATCACCACGCGGCCGCCGAATCCCTCGACAGCTGTGAATATCCTCTCGTCGTCGGTGGCGACTATCACCGACTCCAGATTCTTCGCTTTAACGCATCGTTCGTACACATGCCTGATGAGCGGCTTGCCCGCTATCGGGAACAACGGTTTGCCCGGAAAGCGCGTCGCCTCGTATCTCGCCGGAATTATCCCTACCGCTCTTTTTGCGCTCATGCTTCTTTCTCCTCCGGCACTATCTTGTCCGACTCTCTTTGCTGAGTAAGGTCGTAAAGCTGCCTGTAAGTGCCGTTCAATTCATACAATTCCTCGTGTCTGCCGCGCTCGACGATCTTTCCCTGATCGAGAACGACTATCAAATCCGCGTTGCGCACAGTGCTTAACCTGTGCGCGATGATGAACGTCGTGCGCCCCTTCATCAGTTTCTCGAGCGCACGCTGGATGTAAACCTCCGAGACGTTGTCCACATTGGACGTCGCCTCGTCGAGGATGAGTATTTTCGGGTTCATCAGGATGGCGCGCGCGATCGCGATCCGCTGCCGCTGGCCGCCGCTGAGCGTCATTCCGCGCTCGCCCACCATCGTTTCGTAGCCGTTCGGCATCTCCATGATGAAATCGTGCGCATACGCCGCCTTCGCCGCCTCGATTATATCCTCGTCACTCGCTCCCATACGCCCGTACGCTATGTTCTCTTTCACCGTCCCGCGGAACAACAGCGTATCCTGCGGTACGGTCCCGATGTGCTTCCGATATGAAGTGATTTTAGCGTCCCTGATGTCCACCCCGTCGATTCTTATAGAACCCGAAACAACATCGTAGAAACGCGGGATAAGCTTTACGAGCGTGCTTTTGCCCGACCCGCTCGGCCCCACGAGCGCCACAGCCATTCCCGGCTCGACCGTCAGGCTGACATTTTTAAGAACCGGCTCGGCCGGATTGTAATTGAAGCTGATATTATCAATTATTACCCGGCCGTTAACCTCCGGGATCTCGATTGCGTCCGGCCGGTCTGATATATCGACAGGCATATCTATTATCTCGAACGTGCGTTCCGCCGCCGCGTATGCGTGCTGCATCGTCAGCATGATCGTGTTTATGTGGTTCACCTGCGTGAAAATCTGCTGAACCCCCGCGAACAAAGCCATGATGCTGCCTATCGTGAGTTGCTTATGAGTGATAAAATCCGGGTGTTTGTTAATGATGTCGAGGCCGCCGATCAGGAGGATGATTGCAAGGCAGAAAGAGCCGAGAAAATCCACCATCGGCGCGTAAAACGAGCGTACCGTAACCTGCTTCATCGTCGCCCGGATCGTGTCGCGGTTCTCCTTTTTGAATCTTTCAATCTCATGCTTTTCCGTCGAGAACATCCTGACTACGTGGACGAGGCCCATGACCTCGAAAATCATCGCGTTAAAATCGGCGATCCGCTCCTGCAGCTTATAGCTCACTATCTTCATTTTCTTGCTTCCGACGGATATGATGAATGCTATCGCCGGAAGCAAGAGAAGCGTGATTATAGTAAGTTTAGCACTGAGAAAAATGATCACTCCGAGGCCGGCGATAGTTCCTATCGGTATCCTTATCGCTTCGTTGATACCCGAAGTGACAAACATCTGCACAACCGCAGTGTCGTTCGTCAGCCTCGACATCAGCTCGCCCGACTGCCTCTTTTCATAGAAGCCGAACGACATCGTCTGCAGTTTTTCATACGACATGTTCCGCAGGCTTTCGACAAGCTTCATCCCGCCTAAAGAGACAAAATAATTATTCCAGAAAGCAACCACCCAGCGAATAAGAAAAATCAATGGTATCAGCCCCGCGAACAACCACAATTTTGGTATGTTCTTGGTCGTTATCGCATCAATAATCCACTTCACGAAAAGCGGCACGGAGCTGTACATTCCGGTCGCGATCAGCGCGCATACCATGCCGATGATAACTTCCCGCTTGTTCATCCAGACAAGCCCCAACAGGCGTTTGCCGGCCTTCTTCGAGCTTTCCGTTACCCCGATTTTTTCAGTCAGTATTATCTGCTCCATCAAGCCTCTTTTCCATGTTCAGCCGTTCAACTTCGGGATGATCCCGTTCGCGGCATCAACAACCCGACGCGCCGCACGCGCCAACACTCCCGGCGCACCAAGCTTCTCCGCCACTTCACCCAGCCGCGCCGCCATTCCGGCCCGTATCTCATCCGATGTAAGTATCTCCAGCGCCTTACCCGCAACCTTCTCCGGCGTGCACTCCTCCTGAACCAGTTCCGGCGCGATGAACTCGCCCGCTATTATATTCGGCAGCCCGATCATCGGCGGCGCGATCGTCCGGCGCGCAATCCACGCCGTCACCGCCGACAGCTTATAGTTGATTATCATCGGCTTCCGCATCAGCGTCGCCTCGTGCGCCGCCGTCCCAGAGCACAATATCAGCAGATCGCATATATTCATAAAATCGTAGATGTTCCCCGATATGACTTTTATGCCCGTTCCGACGGTTTGCCTGTCGATCATCTGTGTAAACGCGTCCGACGCCTTTAAGAGCAGAAATTGAGCGTCCGGCATCTTTTCGCCGATCATCTCCGCCGCACGCACGAAAACGGGCATGAGACGGCCTATCTCCTGAAATCTGCTGCCGGGCATCAGCCCTATCACCGGACGCGAATCGCCGAGCCCGAACACCTCCAGCGCCTGTTCCCTCGCCATCGAGGGGCGCGCCGCATCCACCAGCGGGTGCCCGATAAACTCGAAATTCGCCCCTGCAGCCCGATAATTGTCCAACGAAACAGGGAGCGCAACCAGCGACAAATCGACAAACTCCGCGAGCGCTCTGAACCGCTTCAGACCCGATCCGAACCAGCTCACCGGCGAGAAGAAATATACAACCTTCAACCCTTTCGCCTTCGCGATCTTCGCCGCACGCACGTTGAATACACGGTAATCGACCGGAACGAACAGATCGGGTTTTTCATCCTCGAACCAGCGGCTTATGCCTCGGACGGCGGGATAAAGCTTGAAAGACTTCGCCAGCCCCTCGAAAAAACCGACGCTGCCCCACGTTGTGCTGTCCGCGAGGAGCCTAACACCGGCCTCTCTCATCCGGGCGCTGCCTATGCCGACGAACTCGAACGACGAGTCGATTTCCCTCACTGCGCGGACAAGCAGCGCGGCGTTGTGGTCGCCGGATATCTCGCCCGCGGTGATGAAAATTTTTTTCGG
Organism: uncultured bacterium; assembly: GCA_964409645.1. Classification (GTDB taxonomy): domain Bacteria; phylum UBP15; class UBA6099; order UBA6099; family UBA6099; genus CAYPEK01. The sequence continues at coordinate 23,967 of CAYPEK010000055.1, forward strand.
CACGCTGCTCACAAGACCGTCACCGGCCCTGTCCTCTTAATAAGAAAACGGACTCCGGAACTGAAAGTCCGGGTCCGTTTTAGCTCTGAAATCATTGTCCCTCAGAGGACTTATTGTTGCTTTTTGACGACCCGGAGCTGCGAAACTCTCGACGCGGTTTCCGCAATGTCCGGCATCGGAACTCTGAGCACACGCCCGCTCTTGTACGATTCGATCGCGGTGAGCGCAACCGAAAGCGCATGCAGGCTGTCCTCGCCGCTGACAAGCGGCTGCTCGCCGTTCGATATCAGCTTTATAAAATAACGAAGTTCGTTCCTGAGCGGCTCCTTACGGTCAACATTCGCTTCCCGCGCCCAGTTCTTATCGTAAACGACTACTTTCTGATCGATGAAATCAAGAGTCGCTATGCCGGAGTTGCCGACGACGTTCAGGCGGCGGTCCCGATGCGGAGGCAGCCAGCTTGTCTCGATGACTCCGGCCATTCCGCGTCTGAATTTCAGCATCAGAGTCGCATGGTCCTCATAAGAATGGAAAACCTTGCCGGCAACAGCGTAAACTTCTTTCACGCGGTCGGTGTAGAGGTAAGAAATTACGTCGATGTCGTGCGGCGCGAGGTCGAGGATGATTCCGCAGTCGGTTATTCTCGGCTGGTACGGCCCGACTCTCTTCGATGAGATCGACACCACTTCGCCGAGGACACCGTCGTCAATGAGTTCCTTGAGGATTCCCACCGCCGGGTTGAACCGTTCGACATGCCCGACAAGCAGCTTTTTGTTCAATTTCTGCGCGAGGGCGATCATTTCCTTGCCTTCGTCGAGTGTCGCCGCTATCGGCTTCTCGACGAGGATGTGGCAACCCGCGTTCAGCGCATCCATAGCCACCGACTTATGCAGCGTCGTCGGCACGACAATGCTCACCGCGTCTAGGCCCTGCGCCAGCAGATCATGATAGTTGGTGTACGGCTTAGTATTGTATTCGTTCGCCAAGTCGCGGACCAGCGTTTCGTTCACATCCGCTATGCCCACGATCTTCACGTCTTTCATCTGGCTGAACAGCTTCACGTGATTGAAGCCCATTTTACCTACGCCGATGATTCCTATTCTCATTTCAAATCTCCCGCGAGATATTTTTTTCGCTTATCTGCCCTTGCTGATTCCACGGTCTGTCTTCGTTTCGAGAAAATCGATCAATACGCCGACTTCCTTCGAGTCCGCCAATTCTTCCTTCATTTTCTCGACCGCTTCCTTCACTCCGAGGTCCTGCTTGTACAAAATCCGGTACGCCTTGTGGAGAGCGCGGCGCGCTTCCTCGCTGAAACCCGCCCTGACGAGGCCGATCCGGTTCAGCCCGCACACAGACGGCCTGTGGCCGCCCGTCACCAACATGTACGGAGGCACGTCTTCGAGCAGCACCGAGCCGCCGCCGACCATCACATACGCCCCCACCCGCACGAACTGGTGAAGCCCCGAAACCCCGCCCACGAACGCACAGTCCCCAACCTGCGAAAATCCGCCGAGTGTCGCGAGGTTCGCCATTGTCACCTTGTCGCCCACGATACAGTTGTGCGCAACGTGCGTGGTCGCCATCAGCATGCAGCCGGAGCCGATCTTCGTCACGGAGCCTTCGCCGCTTCCGCGGTGCGCCGTCACACATTCACGGATGATCGTTCCATTGCCGATTGTCAGATAGCTTTCCTCGCCTTTGAACTTCACATCCTGCGGCTCGCCGCCGAGCACCGCGCCCGAATATATTTTGCAGTCCGTCCCGATTTTGACGCCCGCTCTGATCACCGCATGTGGGTGAACTTCAGTTCCGCCGCCGATCTCCACGCCGCCTTCGATCACTACAAAAGCACCGATTTTCACTCCGGCGCCAAGCTCCGCTTTCGGGTCGATTTCCGCTGTTCTATGTATCGTCTTTTCCAAAGTATGCCAAACCACTTTCCAGTTATTTGATATATTATCCTGAGTATCCAGAAGTGATTACCATATTAATAATCGAGTAAACACTAGAAAAAAGCAAAAATAATCAGGATGCACGATTCATTCGGTCTTAACTACTGTTTTCCACCTATATATGGAATATTAAATAAATAAAAAAACCAAAAAAATTTATGCGATTTTCGCCTTCAAAATGACAGAAAAAAACACAAGCCTCGAATTGCACCAAAGCTACAATTTGGCCCAATCGATGTGTAAGTATAATTGCATAAACTTGTGCAAAATTTCAGATGATAGCCTCGGCCAAAACGCCTCTTATCGCCTTGATGTTGAGCGCGTGGCCGCTTCTGACACCCAAACAATGGGCGTTCAGCCGCGCCCCGATCAGCGAAACATCCCCGATCAGGTCAAGAAGTTTATGCCGGGCAAATTCGTTTTTGAACCGAAGATCGGAAGAATAGCGATCCGGATAGATTACAACCGCGTTTTCGACCGAGCCGCCGAGAGCGAGTCCCGCATTCTTGAGAGCGTCAACCTCTTCGATCATCCCGAACGTTCTCGCGTTCGCAACCTCAGCCGCGTAGTCGGAAATCACCTGCTCGAAATCAGCCGCCTGCGTGCCGATCATCGGATGCTGGTAATCGAGAATATACGTCGCCTTGAACGCGGGCGCCGGAAGAAAAAAAACAAGCGCTCCCTTTTCGCCGATGACAAACGGCTCCCTGAGATTGAGCGTCCGCGCCGGTTTGTCCAGTCGCGTGATGCCCGCCTCCGCGATCGCCGCCGCAATCGGCCCGGCGCTTCCGTCAAGCG
>CAYPEK010000056.1:0-26072 GCA_964409645.1 uncultured bacterium
CGCCGTGCGTCATTACAAGAATTGCCGATCGGAAACCGAGAAGTCCGCGCGTCGGGATCTCGAACTCGATCACCGTGCGGTCGCCCGCCACTTTCATCATGTCGATGTTGCCGTGCCTGAGGTTGATCGCCTCTATCATCCTGCCGGACATCTCCTCCGGTACCGTAATCACTCCACGCTCTATCGGCTCGTACTGCTTGCCGTTCACTTCCTGCATTATCACTTCCGGCCGCGACACCTGAAGCTCGTAGCCCTCGCGCCGCATCTGCTCGATCAGCACCGCAAGGTGCATCTCGCCTCGGCCCATCACGCGGAAACTGTCCGTTCGGACGTCCGGCTCAATCTTCAGGCCGACATTGTGCTCGATTTCCTTGAACAGCCGAGCCTGAAGATGGCGGCTCGTTACATATTTTCCTTCGCGCCCGGAAAACGGCGAGTTGTTCACCAGAAACGTCATCGCAAGCGTCGGCGGATCGACGCGAATCGCGGGCAGCGGCTCCGCGTCCTCGCTGTCGGCGATCGTCTCGCCGACGTATATGTCCGGTATCCCCGCGATCGCCACGATGTCGCCGGCCGTCACTTCCTTCGTTTCGACGCGCTCCAGCCCCTGAAACGTATAAACCTTCGTCGTCTTCGCCACACGCGGCGCGCCGTCGGCGTCCATCACCACAACCGGCATGTTACCGCCCATGCGGCCCTCGTACACGCGGCCGACCGCGATCCGGCCCACGTAGTTGTCGTACGCGAGCGTCGCCGGCTGCATCCGGAATCCGTGTCCCGTATTCGCAACCGCAGGTTCTACATTCTCCATGATGAAGTCGAGAAGCGGCGTTATGTCCACGTGCGGGTCGTCGAGATTGCGTATCGCAACGCCCTCCTTTGCCACCGCGAAGATGTACGGAAAATCGAGCTGCTCCTCAGTAGCGCCGAGGCTGTCGAACAAGTCCATCGTCAGGTCGAGCACCTTCTCCGGCCGCGCCATCGGCTTGTCTATCTTATTGATCACAACGAGAATCTTGAGGCCGAGTTCAAGCGCTTTTCCGAGCACGAACCGCGTCTGCGGCATCGGCCCCTCGAACGCGTCCACAAGCAGCAACGTCGCGTCCACCGACCGCAGCACACGCTCCACCTCGGAGCCGAAATCCGCGTGACCGGGAGTGTCCACAATGTTGATCTTCGTGCCCTTGTACATCACGGATGCGTTCTTTGCGTAGATCGTGATACCGCGCTCGCGCTCCTGATCGTTGCTGTCCATGATGCAATCGGCGACCTCGGTGCGTGTCGATATCGCGCCTGTCGCCTTCAGCAGCGCGTCTATCAGCGTCGTCTTCCCGTGATCGACGTGCGCTATGTTTGCAATGTTTCTAATTTCCACTTCACTTCATCCTTTGCTCCGCCTGCATATAAAACCCTCGGCTGAAAAAACGGCAGCCCACCATTATAAGGATTTCCTTCGCACAATTAAAGGTGATGAGAACAAATCATAATCGGCGCCAAAATCGAATCAGCGGCTTTTCTTCAGGATCAGAGAAAGCAGATACAGCATTGCCGCGATGATATAGAGCTGCCTGATGCCGAACGCGAGCGACGAGTATTCGAGCATTCCGCCGACTATAGAGCCAAGAAGGTTAGAGCTGAACGCGAGCTCGATGCGCCCGGTTTTCTTTATCGAGCCGGCGAAGATTATGCCCGCGAAAAACAGGGGCAGCGCCAGAAAAGACCCGGCAACGATGCTCTGCACGAGATATCCCGAGCCGCCAAGCATCGACTTGACCGGAACGAAATAGTTGATCGCTATCGATGCGAAAAGAAGGATGTACGCATTGCGCTCCGAGACTGTTTCCCTCCTCGCACAGTACCAGTTTGCCAGCAGCACCATAAGCAGAACGCCGGATATGACAGCCGAGCCGACAATCCATGTGGAGCCGAACAGCAACGCGGCCTCGGTCATGCTTTTGAATTCAATCAGCAGGAACGCGGCGCCGAGGAAAAAGAAATGCCACATCGGCTTTTTGGTCTCGGGCGCAAGACTGAAAAGTATCGTCACGGAAACAGCGAGGATCAGCAAAAGCGCTTTAAAATAGAATACGGATACGCCGGGCTTATTGAGATAGAGATAAGGCCAGTCGTCCGTAGCGAGCCGGGTACGGCCTGAAGCATATAATTTTTGCCTGAAGTCCGGCTGTCTGCTCCAATAGTCGTAGTCGAGACCCGGCCCCGCTACGAACGCTCCGAAGTGTGTGCTGAGAGGCTCGCGCCCGAACGTCTTTTGAAGCATGCCGCATATCCGGTTTCCGATCCACGGTCTTCCGACCGCGAACTGCATGTATATCACACCGTCTTTCTTGAGCAACTTACTGACTTCCCGAAAGCTCTCCTCCGTATATACGAAATTGTCGAGCCTTATGCTGGACATGCTCGAAAACATCGTCTGCGAGTCCAGCAGCCCAAACACGATCAGGTCGTATTTCTTGTGAGTCTTTTTAAAGTAATTGCGCGCGTCGTTGATGTGGATGCTCACCCGGCGGTCGTGATACGGCCGCTCCGGATGGAGTCGCTTTCCTATCTCGATTATCTCGGGGTCGATGTCAACGGCATCAACGTGAGATGCGCCGTGCCTAAGCGCAGCCGCCGCATTGTTGCCCGTGCCCGCGCCTACAATCAGGACATCTCGCGGATGCGGCTTTATTTTATAAGCGAGATTGTACCGCGAATCATATACCATCATGTACGGCGGATAAGTTTTACCGCGCAGGTCTATCGTCTCTATGTAAGATGCGCCGTTGACCGTATGCCAGTAGCCGATCCGCCTCGAACCGCCGTCAGGCTCGCGCGCGACTATCGGCTGCGTCTGCAGTTTGTAATACGGCGTCCAGACAATATCGATGCGCGATTCCTGCATGAGAAACACAAGCGCCAGCGCCGCGGCAGCCGCATTCACCGCCATCCACGCCGGCCGTTTCCTCAGGAACCAGAGGCTCAAGACAACGCCCGCCGTGAACCACACCGCCGGCCCCGTACGCAGGTAAGACATCAGCGAGAAGAAACCGACTCCAAGCAGACTGCCCGCCACGTTTATCGAATACGCGCGCAACGGCGGCAGCCGCTTCATCAAACGCCCGGTAAGCTGTCCGGCGCCCACGAAAAGAAACATGTTGAAAACAAAAACCGCGGTTATCGAAAAATAGAACGCGAGAGTGTTCAGAGCCTTCGGGAGCACGGATTCCAGCTCCCAAACATAATGACTCTCGAGGTCCGGATAGTTGATCAGCAGGAACAGCTTATAGCTGCCGGAGATAATCACAATGACAAAAACCGACAGCAATATAGGGAAGAAACTGAAATAATCCCTTTTGCGGCCCGCGAGCGAAAAACCGAGCCCGAAGCCGAACAGGCACGACATCAGTACAATGTTTTTTAGAAACGCGAGCACTCTGAATTCGCACGGCACCCACCGCAGCATCATTATCTCGAAAAAAAGGCCCGCGAAACTGATCAGGAAAAGGTCCAATGCCGCACTTTTCGACGATTCATCTTCGCCGAATTCCGTGCTCCGGCTTACGAATCCGGACAAACTCCGCTCGAACACCCTCGCCAGAAGCGTCAGGGCAATCGCCGCTCCTCCGCAAACAAACGCCGCTTTCCGGTAGAAACCGATCAGTGACATATACTGCGGCCTTATCACGCCGTCCGGGGTAAGATGCGCTTTTAGAAAATCGGGCGCCAGAATAAAACCGAGGCACAACAGCGCGACGCCGAAAGAAAATGAAATTAGATAGAGACCGATTCTTTTCAAACGTCACTCACACGATGATTTCTGCTCTATAAAAATACGATTCCTCAACATTCGAATTTTAAAACCTGCGCGTTTGAGTGTCAATTTATATAAGATTGTCGGTTCCGGACAAATTTATTTTATCTTGCTTTTCGATCCGTTTTTTCGATCACCCTTCATCCAAGCAAATGAAAAGAAAATAACCACCCCTATAAAACGTTGTTTTGTTATTATCGGCTTCATTTTCTAAGCGATATTTCCACGCTAAAACGCATTTATATTCACGATTCTATCACGCGAATATAAATGCGTCTATAAAGCGTCCGGTTTCACCTACTGGTTGTTGTCATTTCGCAACTGATTTCCGAAAGCGCGCCACGCTTACTCCGGCATCTGTGAGATGAACTTCTCCATCTCGTCGAGCATTTCAAGCATCGCCGGATCGCAGTCGCCGGGACTCGCGTTGCAGAATTTACGCTTCTGCAACGTGTTTTCTTTACACGCAGCGGGGTTTTCCTTGCAGCGCCCTTTCATTTTTTCGATGTCCGCCCTGCGGCCTTCGCTTTTCACCCGCTCGCACTCCGCCGGGTCGCTCGCGCACAGCGCCTTCATCTTCTTCATTTGCTCGCACTTATCGGCGTCCTCGCCGCAGACCGCTATCAGTTCTCTTGTCTCTTTACACTCGAGCGAATCTTCCTTCCCCTTCTCGCAAATCTTCTGCACAGCCCTCATATCCGCGAGTCCGGCCCGGATTCCCACTTTGAGCGCGTCGCATTTTTCGCGCTCCTTTTCCTTTTTGCATTCGCCCACCAATTCCACATAATATTTCGCTTCTTCGCCGCCCCTCATTCCGTAGCCGCAAAGTTCCTTTTGTTCCATGCAGAACGCTTTCGATTCTTTCACTAAGCCGCACGCGTCCTTGTCGCGGCCGCCGCAGATTTCTTTCATCCCTTTCGACAAATCAATCATCCATTTGACGTCTTTTTTCAGCTTGTCGCATTCGGCTCCGGTACTCTCACAAGCCTTCATCATCTTGCTCAGCACGCCCATGTCCTTCATTCCGCCGCCGCGCTCTTTGCTGTCGGAACCACCGCCCGGCCCGCCACCGGGGCCGCCCATGCCCGGACCACCCATTCCGGGGCCTCCTCCCGGCATTCCGCCACCGGGCCCGCCACCGGGCATACCGCCGCCCGGGCCGCCCTTCCCTTTATCATCTTTTGCTTCTTCCATTTTCGGCAGTCCGCTCATCTCGCAATATTCGCTGTTGCCCTTGGCGCGGCAGAACTCCATCGCGTCCTTCATCAACTCGCAGGCGTCCGGATTTTTCTCGCACGCCGCAGGCTTTTTCATCTGGCCCTGACCGCTTCCGCCCGGACCGCCCTCATCCTGACACATCGCGATCTTCGCCGAAAACATCAGCGCCACTGCCGCAATACCCGCCGCAATTGCCGTCTTCATCGATATTGCCTTGTTCTTTTCCATTAGTTTTCTCCTCCCCGATATCAACCGGAAACACAGACTTTCATCGCCTCCGCGATTCAACACCCATAAACTATAGATTTACGATAAATCATTTTTATTCCCGATTCCGGAAAATTCACCTCTCCTTCCCCGCCTCCGCCCCACACCCCGATTTGAGCACCCTTTATGTCCGGAAAAGCACCAAAAACGTTACAACCTTATGCTTTTTCGGCTGCAACCACACGACCCCGATTCCGAGCCGCGCACACATTCATTTTCATTTTTATTTAAATTGATTGTGTCTATATCAGGCAGCTATTTACATATAATCGCGCACGTCTCATCGGCGAGTTGTTTCCCGACGTGATCTTCCTCGTTCACAATCGCGTCCGCGCCCGCTTCGAGTATGTCGCGCGCGTATATGTCGTACCTCGCCCGCGCGACAACACTGACCGCCGGAGAGAGGTCCCGACAAAGCGTAATGATGCGGCTTGCGATTTCCGGGTCCGGGATCGTGACCACAACCGCCTTGGCGCAGCGCACGCCCGCATGTTCGAGTATCTCAACACTGCCCGCGTCGCCGATCAGAAATTCCGCACCGTAACCTTCTACCGCGCCGGCATTCTTCGGATTGACGTCGATTACAACAACCCGCCCGGCTTTGTTCGCTGTGAGTTTCTCAACCACTCTGATGCCCGCCGGCCCGAACCCCGCGACGATAACCGCCACCTGCGACGGTCCACACGCGGCGCTTTCCCCACTCGAAGTGTGCTTTGATTTGCCGCCTTTACTTCGCCTCGTGATCGATCCCGCCCGAGGAGACAGACCAACAAGATACGGCGTCGCTAAAAGAGTTAAAACAGTCACCGAAACGATCAGTTTGAACTCGCCACTGCCGAGAACTCCTGCCGCAATGGCTATATTAGCCAGCACGAACGAGAACTCCCCGATCTGCGAAAGGCAGAGGCCGGTCGATAGCGCCACTCCGCCGCCGAATCGGAACACGAGCATAATCAGAGACACGATCGCCGTTTTCGATACGAGAACGAGCACGGATACCGCAACGACAAGCAGGATATGATCTTTGATCCACACCGGATCGGCGTACATCCCGACACCGGCGAAAAAGAGAGTCACAAGCAGAGCGCGCACCGAACCGGCGTCGGCCCTGATCTGCGCCGCGAACGGAGATTCCGCGAGAATCATCCCCGCGAGAAACGCGCCGAACGCCGGACTGATCCCCGCCTGATGCGCGACAAACGCGGAGCCGGTCGCGATGACAACCGCGAGAAGAATCGGCATTTCGCGGTTCTTCGACCAAGTCCTTATGTTCATCGCACGGGGCACAACATAATTAAGAACGACAAAAAGCAACATGAAAGCGCCGGCGCTCATCAGCACCGCCTTAAGCAGCGAGGAGAAAACCGCCCCGGCTGACCCATTGCCCGACAACACCGTGATGAGCAACACGATGGGGACAACCGCGGCGTCCTGCAGCAGAAGCACCCCCGTCGCCGCGCGCCCGTGGAGACTGTCCATCATGGTCTTGTCGGAGAGCAGCCTGAACACGCTCGCGGTGCTGGAAAGCGACACAGCCGCGCCGATCACAAACGCCGCTTTGAACCCCACCCCGAACAGCGCGGCGGCCGCGGCGCCCGCCGCCCACGTCAGCAAAATCTGCGCCGCGCCGACGGCGATCGTCGCCCCGCCAAGCCGCACCAACCGCCTGAATGAAAACTCGATTCCGATGGAAAACAGCAGCAACGCAGCGCCGAGCTCGGTTATCACCTGCGACTCACCGGACGAGCCGACCCACCCAAACACGTTCGGGCCGACGATCATTCCGGCAAGCATGTATCCGATAATAGCACTCTGCCGCAACTGCTCGGCGACCGTCCCCATCACGAGCGCCGCCGCGAGCAGAATCAGAATATTTATCAGTTCGTGCCAGCCGTCCATTCGTCGCGCCTTTCCCTTTGGTACACTTAACGCGCCGGTCTATTTATTCGGGTTACTTATGCGGCGGCACATCCGCGCCGCAGTATTTGCACTTCACGGTTTCCTTCGCCTTGCCCTGCGGAACGGCCTGAGCGCGCCCGCAACTCGGACACTTCCGTTTCGAGGACAGCACAGCGGTAACGACTGCCTGCATGAAAGGATTCATCCTCCCTCCCTGTAGTACATTCTACGGATAAATTAATTTTTTTGAAGCAAAGGAATAATCCACAACGGCGGCTTCGATTTCGCCGAGCCTGCTTAAGCCTTATTTATTCTCTGTCTCTGACAACCGTATAAAAACGCTTTGAAGGTCACTTCAAATCCTTCAGTTCGAGCGTGCACGATAATTTGTCATCTTTAGTTTTCTTGAACTTACTCAGTGTGATGTAAATATCGTCGGTCTGGTGCTGCTCGTCACGGCGAGGCTTTGTGTCGTATCCGATCATCAGCGTGTGCTTCAGTTTTCCGTCTTTGAATATCCGCAGTTTGATTCTGCTGTTCCTCGTATAGACCTGAAAATTATAATCCTTGTAAGAAATCATGTCGCAAGGAGCGACAGTGAACGGCCCCTTTCCCTCGTACTTGTGCGTCTCATACTTTTGCTGTATGTCAAACAACGCCGGGCCGTCTCCGAACACATAATCGCCTTCCGGAGCAGTCAGCGCCGCATCCTTAGAGTCGCCGGACACCACCGGATCGGCCGTATCGCCGCCGATCACGTGCGCGTGGAAATAGACCTGCAGAAAATGCGACGAGTTCAGGGGTATAGGCAACAGCGTGTCTTTGCTCGCATTCACGGCAGTATATTGTATCAGCCTCATTGATTCACATTTCCGCGGGCACAATTCCTCCATCGGCACGCTCGTGAACAGCAGATTTCCATTAATACCCGTATGATATATCTGCTTTCTGTCACGCTTGATATTTTCACATCCCTCGATGACGCGCTTGTCGAAACTGTCCGACATCATTTTCATAAAATCGAACAGGAAATCACTGCGCGCAAGAATGTGCGGTGCGAAAATGTGATGGGCGCCGACCATCAATCCCTCTCCTTCTTCACGCGAATCGGTGTATTTATTGACATAGGCGTGATAATACGGAGGATCGATCGTGCCGGGGGTTATATCGCCCTGCGTTTTCATTATCACATATAGATTTTCCTTATCGCGCGCGACAAATGATCCGAGAATATCGAGGGAATCCTCTATAATTTCCGGCGAATTATCGATATCCTCGACTCCCGAAAAATAAGCGGTCGTGTCCGGCGGCCAGCCCGGAGAAGTGAGCGGCAGTTCGGACGACACATTTCCGTACGCGTCCTTCGCCCTGAAAAAATAGACAATCGGCGACTCATCGCTGCCGCCGGCATCATCGAGCGCCACCGTCGCGCCCCACTTCTCCGTTGATGCCGCCCTGTCTTCGCCCGATTTCGTAAGCGCCGTCTTATTCCACGTCTTTCCCATGTCACCGCTGAAATACACCCAAGCCGATTCCGCCCTATAATCTCCATCGTCGGAACATTCGTCGGAAAGCGTCAACTCAAACACGAGCCGCGCGCCATTTTCTCCGGATTCCTTCACGCCCTTTGTTTCCAGAATTCCGGGAATGCATGTTTGCATTATACCGCCGAATGCGTCCTCTTCTTCGCTGCCATTACTTCCAGCGGCAAGCACAGCCGCCGATACGAACAGCAGGCAACCGGCAAACAGAAACGCAGCCATCTTCATCGCCGAGCTTTTTATCATATATATTTCCTCGTTTGTGTTTTTTTCATTATACATCATTCGCAATCAAGTTTTCAAATTTAATTGTTGCGGATAATGGATATTTTGTTAACCCAACGGAGATGGCATAGCTATAAAGCAACTCGCTTAACGCCGTGTTGCTTATTGCCCGAATGCGCGCGTTATTGCAGAGACATAATGACGTTGTTTTTATCTCATGCATAAAAGAAAGATTTGTGCGTGGTCCACGGTAAACTGACAAAACTCCTCTGGTGGAGATGTGCTTCCATATCGGAGAATTCGGATTCAATGTATAATTCCGATCGAGGCTGCGGCGGGGTGGGCCGCCGGGCGATGTCGGAATAACGGAGGCTGTCATGCACAATCCCGAAGCAACGCAACAGGCGCTGAGCATTCTTCGCAGCGGCGCGCATTTTCAGTGGTACGTCATCTCGCTGCTCGCGATAGTTACCTACATCTACGCAAACGAAATATCGAAAAAGAACTGGCGATGCGTCGCCGCCGGGTTGTCACTCTACATGGTCCACTGGACGTTCGAGATCGGCAACGCTCTAATTCAGCATTTCAGCGGCCACGCGCTCTGGACCGCTCCGACGGGAACCGCGTTTCTGCTGCTCGTCGGCGTCAGCGTCGAACTGAGTTTCATGTTTTCGATCGCGGGAGTTGCGCTGTCGAAACTTCTGCCGGACGATCCGAAGGCGAAAGTGCTCGGCATCAACAACAGGCTCTTTTTCGCAATCTTCAACGCGGCGTTCTTTTCTGTGTTCGAAATCTTTCTCGCGAAGACGCCCGCGTTCGTGTGGATCTATCCGTGGTGGGGCGCGTTCCCGGTGTTCATCACGGTTTATATCCCGTTCTTTGTGGTGTCGATGTACTCTTACGACTGGCCGCCGCGCAAACAGCGTGCCGTGATCGGCAGCTTGTTCGCGATCAACGTCGTCCTGCTGACTGTGTTCGCCGGAATACTTAAATGGATCTGAAAAATATAAAGAACAATTTTACATTCGACCGCCGCATGCGCGGCGTTCAAACATAACAATTCGCCTTCGGCAACCGAGGAGAAACTTTCGGGAACGTTTCTCCTCAGACTCCTCTTCAAAGCTTTTCGATCCGCAATTCCGGTAAAAACGGAATTGCTCTCAGCAAACTTCTACTCTATCGTTAATTCACCGCGCAGGCGGATGTCCTGCGACGAGCTGCCGACGAGCACCTTGAACAACCCCGGCTCGACGGTTTCCTTCATGTCCATGTCATAGAGCGCCAGATTCGCCGGCGTGATCGTGAACTCGACCGATTTCGTTTCGCCCGGTTCAAGGGTGATGCGCTCGAAGTTTATCAGCCTGCTGTCGTAAGTCACCACGCTGCTGAACACGTCCTGAATGTAGAGCTGCGCGACCTCGTCGCCTTTGTATTTGCCGGCATTCTTTATCTTAAACGCAACTTTAAATTTCGCCGACGGGCCCGCCGTTGACGGCGTCACAGTCAGGTCACTGTACTCGAATTTCGTGTAGCTCAGCCCGTAGCCGAAAGGATACAGCTCGCCGTTGATCAGCGTGAATGTGTCGCCCTCGGAGAATTTCATCCGCTGGTCGATCTGCGAGCTTTTCTTGAACGGGAAATTGTACGGAATCTGGCCGACCGTCTTCGGGAAAGTCACCGACAGCTTGCCGCCGGGGTTGTACAGCCCAAACAGCGCTTCCGCGATTACCTGTCCGGAGTATTCGCTCGGGAACCACGCTTCGAGAATAGCCGGCACGTTCTTGTTTATCCAGTTGATCGTCATCGGCCGCCCGTTGATCAGCACTACCACCATCGGCTTGCCCGACTTGTACAGCGCGCGCACGAGGTCCATCTGGTTGCCCGGCAGGTCGAGCGACGTCCGCGATTTGCCCTCGCCGACCGTACTCTCGTTGTCTCCCACCGCAACCACGATCAGGTCGGCATCCTGCGCCTTTTTGTACGCATTCGATATCATGTCCTTTTGCTTTTTAGCCATCGGCTTGTCGTAGAGTTCGTTTTCCGGCCAGTTATTATCGTAGTGATCGCAGCCCGCCGCGTATATCACCTCGGCTTTGTCGCCGACGAGGTTCTTTATCCCGTCGTACACCGTTATCACGTTGATCTTCGACGGGCCGTAGCGGCTGATCATCGGGTTGACCGCTTTCGCGTTCGGGCCGGTGACGAGGATCTTCTTGTGCGCGCCGATCTCGAGCGGCAGCAGTCCGTTGTTTTTCAGCAACACGAGCGACTCGCGAGAGATTTGGAGCGAAACCTTCTCGAACTCCGGGTTGTGCACGATCTTGTCCGCCGCGTCCGGATCCTTGACGTAGGGCGAATCGAAAAGCCCGACAAGGAACTTCACGCGCAGAACGTCGCGCACGCGGGTGTCGATGATGCTCATCGGCACCCTGCCTTCTTTCACCAACTCGCGCAGAGGCAGTATGTAGTTCGCCGGCGAGTCGAAATCCGTCCGGATGTCCAGCCCCGCCATCACGGCGAGATAGACGCATTCCTTCTCGCTGTCCGCGACGAAGTGCCTGCCCTTCAGTCCGCCGACCGCCCAACTATCCGACACCACGTATCCCCTGAATTTCCACTGGTCGCGCAGGAGTTCGGTGAGGAAATAACGGCTCCCGGTGATCGGGACGGCATCGTAGTCGTTGTAAGAACTCATAAGTCCGAGGATGCCCGCCTCGGTGACCGCCGCCTTGAACGGCTTGTTATAAATCTCGAACACCTCGCGGAGCGTGGCCTGCGAGTCCGTCCTGACCTCGCCGTCGCGGCCGCCCTTAGGAATGCTGTACACTGCATAGTGCTTGCCCGTGGACGCCACTTTCTGCGACTGAATTCCAAGCACCATCTCCTTGCCGAGTTCCGCCGCGAGGAACGGGTCCTCGGTGTACGTCTCGACGACGCGGCCCCAGCGCGGGTCGCGCGCGAGGTCGAGTATCGGCGAATAAATATTCGAGTAGCCAAGGGCCTTCGCCTCGACGCCCTCTATGCGGCCGATCTCCCTCACGAGCTTTCTGTCCCACGCGCTGCCCTGCCCGATCTGCGCCGGGAACGACGTCGCCCCCTGATGGCAGAGCCCGCGGATGCCCTCGTTGGTGAAATCCACCGGAATGCCGAGCCGTGTTTCCTCGACGAAGAACCGCTGCACTTCGTTGATCGCCCGCGCGTGTTTCGACGGCGGCCATGAATACTCCGTCGCCGCCTGCGGATGATACGCAAGTCCGTTGAGATGCTCGTCGATATTGCCGATGCCGTTTTTCCAGATTTCGTTCTTCCACTCCGGCGTCGGCAGCGCGTCCTGCAGTACGCGCTTGTAGCCGTAGAGAGTTGCGAGCTGAGCCGTCTTCTCATCGATATTCATTTGTCCGATGAGGTCGTCGAGCCTCGCCTCGATATCCGCCTTCGAATCTTCATAGACGTCTTTTTTGCCGTTCTTATTGAAGTCGATCCATGTGTCGTGGTAAATGTCCTTCTTGCTGTCGCCGGTTATGAAAATATTCGACGAACCTATGCCCGTCACTGAAAAAACAATCAGCAACAGTCCTAAAATCGCGAGTTTTGTTCTCTTCCCCATCGCCGCCTCCCGATTAAAAATATTGTTTCTAATAATACCCGAACATGGTCGTTTTGAGGCAAAAAAACGCAAAAAGGTTCATCGGTCCTTCTATGACAAACACCCCACACTCGTGGCCCGCACGCCCGCGCGCCGCCGAATTCGCGAAAACGGTTGATTTCCTCCGAAAACAGTCAAACACTATAATGTCGGGCGGCGGAGTCGCCGGCGGAACGAAGCAGGCGGGAGCAAAGCAGTTGCAACAGGACGAACAAAGAACACAGATATGCGCGATTATGTATGCGGACATTGTCGGGTCCACGCAGATAAGGCCGGACTCGCTTCTCGTCGATGTCAGCAACTACATGCGCGACGTGATCGACGACCTGAAAGACAGCTACGGGCTGCTCTACGTGAACAAGTCGGGCGACGGATTTCTCGCGCTCGGCTCGACCGTTTCGCAGGTCGCGGAGGCGGCGCTCTCGCTTCTCGACTCGTTCAGAAACAGGAACTGGGCGGAGGCCGGCTTCTCGAAAAACGTCGAGATCAGAGTCGGGCTGGACATCGGCACGGTGAACCTGATCGAGCACAACGACAGAATTATCGACGCCACCGGAAAGATGCTGCATCAGGCGGCACGGATCGAGCCGGTTGCCGATCCGAACCGCGTTTTCTGCTCGTCGAAATTCCACTACTATCTCAGGGATGAAGACGCGGCGCCCAACGTCGTGAGCGAACCGGTCGGCAAACGCGATCTGGACAAGTTTTCCGGCGTGGATTTCCTGTATTCGCTGAACTGGCGCAAGGAGCAGGAGAATCGCCAGACGCTGTTTTCGCCAATCCGCAATGGCAAAAACATCCCGAAGATCAAGAGAACGATACCGGACGCGGAGAAACTGTCGTTTCTTAAAGGTTCGTTCAGGACAATACGCAAGTCATTCCAACACAATTCCGAGCTTCTTAAAAAACGAAACCCGCACGTTAAATGCGCACTCGATATCGTCAAGGATTCTCACTTCAACTGCCGCGTATTCGTAGAAGGCGAGAAGCGGGCCGAGTGCAAGGTGTGGCTCGAAATCGAGGAGCCGGTCGGCGGCATAATGTACCGGATCGGAGAAGAAACCCAGCCCGGCGACAACTCATTCAATGAATGCCTGCGCGTCGAGGACGACGGGATCGACATCTACCTCATATCGACGATGCGTCTGCGATTCGAGCAGCAATCGCTCGAACGCATGACGCCGGATGAGGCAGCGGAAGCCCTCTGGATCGACTTCGTCAAACTAATCGCCTGAAAATATAAAAAGGCTGCATACGGAAGACTTATGTGTGCCGAGTTGACCTTTTTATTATTGTTGGCGCACGCTTCCGTCTGCAGCCTTTGAATAGCTACATCCGCCACGCGCCGCCGGCCACTTCCCCAAAAAAAGACAACAGGAAACACGGGTCGCGTGCAGCGCGCCTTTGCCATACTTAATTTTTTATTAATGCCGGATTTTTTCTCCCCCCGGCGACATACAGTTCAAGCTTTGTCGGCTTTGTTCTTAGCCGCTTCCTGAATAGCACTCGATATCAAATCACGTATAGACGTGAACGTATCGTTGGCGTTTATTCCTGAATCGTTCTCATCCGCTATCTGCGAAAGAACGCTTAGCATCGAATCCTGATCGATCTGCGACGAGCTTTTCAGATACGCAGAAATTCTCGAATCTTCCGAACTTCCCGCCGTGCCGCTCGTCTCTTCGCTTTTTTCGGATTCATCTGTCGATTCAAGCCCGATATTTATTATCGAATCATCTTCCTGCACTGCTCCGCAGTTGGAACAGACCGTGTCGCTTTCAGAGATCGTAGCGCCGCAGACTGAACATGTTGTGGTTTCTTCGGTTGATGACGCTGAGGATGCGCCACCCGCTCCTCCGGCGCCGCCCGTGCTGGTTCCGCTGGCGCCGGAACCTTCAGTTCCGGATGCCGCCGTCGTGGCATCCGCTGAAACGCCCGCCGCCGCGGACGCCGACACCGCGCTCTGTGTTGCATCCGTCGATGCCGTGGACGTGGTTGCCGTTGTGGCCGTGGACTGCGTCTGCGCCGCCTGCGCCGGTTGAAGGACGGACAGATCGCCGGTCTTCGCCGCCTCCGTGAACTTGTCCGCGAGATCGCTCAGCACGCCCTTGCTCACCCCGGACACATCACCCGATTCCGCCGCAGCCTGCAATTTCTCCGATATCGAAGTCATCAGCGTTTTAAACTGTTCGGGATCGCTGCTCTGCAACTGCGAAAGCTGCGAGAGAAGCTCGGATGGTTTCGAGAACTCGTAGCTCACCCCAAGCGGACTCCCGGTGTCTCCGTTCGCCTCGTTTACCGCGTCTTTTACGACCGAATCGACCTGCTGGACCGACTGGATCATTGACAGCCAGATGCTTTGATTGTCAACATTCGATATAGTCATATTTCACCTCTGGAAATCTTTTTATTTTTGGGCTGAAGCCCATGAGTTGAAGTCAGATTGCGCCGATTAAACACGATGCTTCGCGAAATTGGAAAAAGGGAGTGTCGTATCCCACTTTCCGATTTCCCGGATTCCCGCACCGGAAAACCCGGTTTGCCTGTTCGCCATCACCTCCGTCCGCCGCATTCCCGCTTCACACGGGACACTGCGTCCTTTTTGATCCGCCGGACACAGAAACTTCTTACTTTAGACTTCGCGCATCCGGGGCTTATTCCCTCTTCCGCGGATTTAAAATTATCTCGCCCGCCGCGCCACCGGGCCGTGCTCCGGAATCTGCTTTATGTACGGCTTCCCCGCGACCAGCAGCCAGAGCGCCAGACTCGACAGCCCCGCCGCCGCGTTCATTACCCCGAGCACGCGTATCATGTCCTTCCAGCCGAGCGAAACAAGCGCCATTCCGATGCTGCCGAACAATATTCCGGCGCAGCCCATGAGAGCCGCGGCCGACCCGATGTCGTCTTTCTGCTGTTCGAGCATCAGGTTGGCTCCGGGCGTGCGCAAGCAACTCCCGGCAAGACTCGCGGGAAACAACGTCGCGATGAAAATCCACGGCTTGGCATTGCCGATGCCGAACATAAGGAATCCGCTCACCGCGATCACTGCGAACCCGATGTTTATTATCGTCCGTCGCGCGATCCGCCCCGAAATAAATATGTACATCGCCGGTCCGAGTATCATGCCCGCCGCGTTCATCGAGAAATAGCCGCTGAAAGCCTGCGCACTCAGCCCAAATCCGTCCATGAAGATATACGACGCCGACGCGATGAATGCCAACGCCGGAATCGCCGTCAGAGAGAACAAGAGCAGTAGCCGCCTGAACCCCGGATTCGCGAGCACCGCAGCAAGGCGGCCCGCCGTCTGCCTCGCCGTCCCTTCATACCGTTCGCCGATCGTCTCCGTCAACACCGCCGCGCCCGCCATCGAAATCACGCCGATGCCGGCGAGCACAAAAAACGCCCCCCGCCACGAGACGAGCTTCAACAATTGAGCGCCTATCGCGGGCGCAACCGCAGGCGTTATCAGAACCATAGACTGCACCAGCGCGAGAACCGTCTCGCGTTTCCTGCCATCGTAAACATCTTTCACCATCGCGATGGCCACCGTGCACGCCGCGCTTCCGCCGATGGCCTGCAGCGCCCGCCACGCGATCAGCGAATACACATTCCGCGACATCGCGCAAAAAACACTCGCCGCAACATAGATCGCAAGCCCCCACATCAATGCGGGCTTGCGCCCATATCTATCGCAGATCGGCCCCCAGAAAAGAGTCCCTGCCGCGAAAAACACAAAAAACATTATCAGCGTCAGGTTCACAAGACCAACCGTAGCGCCGAAATGCTTCGCCATCCCCGGCAGAGCCGGCAGATACAGGTCCGTTGACAGCGGCACAAACGCGCTCAGCAGCGCAATCAGGCCAACCAAACCTTTATTTCCAAGATACCGCTGGCGCACCACCTCCCGGCGCGCGCCTCCTTCAGACTCCTTCATCTTTCCCCGATTCTTTTTATGCTCTTCCGGTTCTTGTTCCCGCGAATAATCTACGACCAACTGCCCTCCCAAACACTCACTGTCTCCATCGCCTCGCGATTGTGCTCTTCATAAAGCCGCTCGAACGTGTCCGGCCTGCGTTCCTTCCTCGCCTGCCATTTGTGGAACATATACTCGCCCGTATCGTCGTCGTTCCCAACCTGCTCCAGCACGCAACTGTTCCCGTGCTGATCCGTGAAACGGAGACTGTCCGTGTCCGTCACGCTTATCTTATCCATTTTAAAAATGTGAATCGATTGCTGGCCGAAACGGTCGAAATCCACCTCGTAGCACACCGCCCAGTAGTAATACTTTCCCGCAGCCCCTTTCCCCCCTTCGCGTGCCTTCGCCACAAGTATATCGAAACGATCGACGTACAGCCGCTCGCTCCGGTTGCTCCGGTGCGGGTTGACATAAATAACAGCTCCGCAGGACACTATCCCGTCCACGCTATCCTGCATATCTTGCTTTGCGGCCGTCTGCTCTTCCGACATATCGGCTCCTTCGGCATCAGCTCCGCCCCCCCCCGAATCGGCAGCCGGCTTTTTATCCCGCTTTTTGCGGGTTTACACCTCGATAAAAACTATCATTCGTATAGTTTAGACAGCGTTTCCTTATTGTAATATCTCCGAATGGCGGCGGCCTTCAACCCGGCGCCCTGCAATGCATACCACACCGCCTGCTCCACCAGCTTGTCTCCCGACATCTTGTAGTCAACCGCCGGTGAATTAGAATAAAGCGTAAGCATCATATTGATCGCAATGTGATGAACGAACCATCCACTCAGATCAAAACGCACCGGACTCTCCCTCAGATCGCCTGCTTTTTCCGCCGCTTTCAGGCAGTTAACGAATTGCGTTACCCACCCCCCAAGCATTTGCTCATACGCAACACGCGCAAACTTACCGTCCTCGAGCAGACTGCGGGTCATCAGAAGATGGGGCGTGCTGAAACCAGCATCCTTGTTCGCGCCCTCTTTTATAAAATGATTCAATATCGAATAAACCATAATGACGAGCGTTTCAGTTGACGGCTTCATTTTCATCAGCCGTTCGATCTCGTCATTTTTTTTGTTCTTTATGAAGTCCTCATGAATCGCGGCGTACATCGATTCCTTGCTGGGGAAATGCTTGTAAAGAAGCGCCTCGGAGACGCCCGCCGCCTTAGCAAGCTCGCGCGTCGTCGCCTTCTCGAAACCCTTCTCCGCGAACACGACTTTTATAGCCTCGATTATGGCCTTACGTCTTTCTTCGGATGTCTTGCGACGCGTCCCCATATCGGTAAGTTAGCACACACTTACTTAGCTGTCAATTTTAAATCCCGGGCTGTGATTCCGGGAACCGGCGCCTTAGAAAATCGAGCATTACGGCATTCGTTTCACCTGCGTGGAACAACGCGGCATTGTGCCCGAAACGCTCTATGATCTGAAGTTCAGCTCCGGGAATTCCGGCGTGTAACGCGCGGACGCGCGATAGCGGCACAACCTGATCCACCCTGCTGCCCACCACCAGCGCCGGGACGCGGATATTACATAGCCTGTCATCAAGGTCCACGTTAGCGAAAGCCGCCGTTTCAGCCGCAATGTTTTTGTTGCGTGTTGCGTACACGCCGATATCCGCAAGGATTATCGCCGGGTGCGTTTTTCCGAAAACGAGTCCGCCGCAGAACCGCGCCGCCTCTATCGCGACCGCCGCCGCGCCCATCGCCGCCGGACTGAACGCCACGCTTAAATACGCCGGCATAACAGTGTTTACAACCGGCAGAAGTCGCTTGTCCATGAACCGCGCGCTCGTTTGCAGCAGCACCAGCCCCGCCACCTTCTCTGGAGCATGGTGATATATCATCTGCGCGAGAACGCCGCCCGCTGAATGCCCGCAGATCACAACCGGCCGCCCCAACACGCCTGTCCGCTCCGCGAGCTCTTCGAACGCGCCCGCGAGCATTTCGAGCGAAAATTCCGTCACGGTGTCGCCCGAGCGGCAGTTGCCCGGCCAGTCCGCGATCAGCACCCGCCAGCCCGCCGATACGAGCGGCTCAATGTGCGGCTCCCAGAACATCCCGCCGCCGCCGAGCCCGTGTATCATCATCACCGTCCGCTCCGCGTCGCCGTGCAGTTCGTAATATATTCCGTTCCCGTTATTGAGAGTCAAAAATGACATGTGGCAGCCCTCCGCCAAGTTGCAGGTTTAGGTTTCAGATCCATTTGAGGAAGAATATTAATATGACGATGAGCAAAGCGTCCAAGCCGAGCAGAGGCCCCACCACGGCGATTTTTTTGCCTGTAGTTTTGAGGTCATGCACCCAGAAAGAAACCGTAAAGAAAAGAAAATAGCCGCCGAAAATTATCAGAGACGCCGGCCCCGTGTTCCACCACGGATATTCCCATGTCAGCACGCCTATTCTGTTAAGAATCACTTCGACCGTCGCGCATATCGCAGCCGAGCAGACACCCACCGCCACCCGGCTCGGAATGCCAAGTATTTTCGTGCTCCGTCCCTCCGGGAGAAATTTCGACATCACGAGCCCGACCAGCGCGAACATGAAAAAAATCTCCACGTTCATGCCGATGAAAATGAGGTATGCCGTTTTGCCGGGCGTCCCCCACGCGGGCGCATATCCCGTGAAGTGAAAAATCAGTGAGTTTACAATCTCTATGAAGATATCCAAACCAAAATATGTCAGCCCCGCGAAAACCACATTCCAGTTTTTCTTCGCCGCCTCCGTCGCATAAACATACGTCACGAGCGTCAACAGCGGAATAACATACCACTGAAACTGCCCTGCATCCCTCAAGATCGACAGCGCCTGCCTCGCCGATTCGGCCATATCCGCCACCTTTTCCTTTCGAGATTCAGTATCCTTTCACCTATAATACACGACCGCCGCAGCGCATGAACAGCCCGCCGTTCAATCCCGCATGAATCCGAACCGTTTGTCCTGCGCGGTCATCTTTATGAAATATCTCAGGCTCCGCTCGAACGCTTCCCGGCTGTGCCGCCGCTGGCTTTCGATGTAAGCTATCCGTATCCGCTTGTAGCTTTCGGACAACTTCTTGTAATTCCGCCACGCATCGCGGTCCGCCTTGATCGCCGCGAGCACGTCATCCGACACAATGAACGGGGCAACATCCTCCTCGTCCGGGTCGTACACGTGCGAGATCGCCTCCAGCCCCGCCGCCGTCATTCTCTTTTCCGCAATCAGCTTCCTCACACGCTCACGGTTCGGCATCGAAAGACCGCTCGTTTTCCGCCTCGGCGAAAAGCGTTGCGCGTATTTCTCGTCGTCGATCGACTTCACCGTGCTGTCGATCCAACCGAAACAAAGCGCTTCGTCCACCGCGTCGCCGTATGGTATGCGCGGCTTCCCGCTGCTTGTTTTGTAATATATCAGCCAGATATCTTTTTCTTTTTTGTGGTTTTTCGCCAGCCAGCCGCGCCACGCCTTCCGGTCCGCCGCATAAAATGTCTTCGTAATCTCCATCCGTCGTCTCCCGTGGTGTAACTCCCGGCCGGAATATTATCATAAACGACCGCTGCCGCGCCATATTAAATGATTCGGCATTTGTTTAGCGAGATATCATTTGTTGTGGAAGGGGGCCTGCGTCCCATTATATTGCGTTGTGTAGGGGCACGTTGCACGTGCCCATGAAACAAACCCTTTGAATATTTACATGCTCATTTAAACAACTCACGCATCACTTGACCCTCTCACGCACGCAGTCTAATATATTAAATGGATGAAAATGGTGCTTGCATAACAGACCGCGCAGACTGAGCCGTTACACGGCAAACGGTTTTTGCGTATTTTAAACCGGCGGATGCGCGGCACACTTAATCTAAATTCCTTTAAAAAGAAAACATCGGGTCGAAACAGGCCTTTCGATTGGAGACAGGATAATGAACGAACAGGAAACTTTGGAACTTATTTTTGAGATTTTCGACGCGTCGCTTAACAGGCAAGGCCCCGGTAACGACGAATCGACTAAGAAAGCTTTTGCAATCGCACACGCCGCTCTCGGCGGGCGCGACCACCTCAGGATTCTCGACATCGGCTGCGGCTCCGGCGTGCAGACAGTCCGTCTCGCACAACTCGCGGACAGCGACATCACGGCGGTGGACGTGCACCAGCCATTTCTCGATGAGCTGCGCCGCAGGGCGGAAACCGCCGGCGTTTCCGGCAAAATCCGAACTCAGATCGGCGATATGGGAAATCTTCAGATGGATGAGGAATCATACGACCTGATCTGGGCGGAAGGCTCGATCTTCATCATCGGATTCCGCGAGGGGTTTGCGGCATTCAGGCCGCTGCTCGCGAAAGACGGCGTGATAGTCGTCTCGGAAATGCAGTGGTTCAGACCGGACGTTCCGCAGGAATGCCGGGACTTTATCGGGGGCGAATATCCGCCGATCACAGATCTCGAAACGAATCTGAAAACGATCGACGAATGCGGCTACGACATCATCGATCATTTCAAGCTGCCGAAATCGGGCTGGCTCGAAAACTTCTACGTGCATGTCGAAAATAGGCTGCCCCTCCTGCGGGATAAATACGCGGCCGACGCGGAAAGGCTCGCTTTCGTCAACAAGGTTCAGAAGGAGATCGACATCTACCGCAAATATTCGGATTACTACGGCTACGAATTTTTTATTGCGAAGCGCCGGTAGATCGACAGCGTTCGAGGCATTACAACAGGGGCGGGACATTCTTGTCTCGCCCTTTTCTATTTTCTCCGCGCCGCCTTACATGCTAAAATGCGGCATGGCAGAAGACCACAAAGCAAACATTGCTACGCGCTTCAGCGATATCGCCTCCGCCGCCGAACCGGAACGCGGGGAGCTTATCCGCAAACTCATTTCGGCCATGACTCTCGAAGAGAAAATTGCCCAGATGTCAGGCAACATGCGCAAGTGGGAACTCCTCCGCAAATATAACCTGAAGCCGTACTACGCCGGCGAAAACAAGCGCCTCGGAATCCCGCCGCTCTGCTTCAGCGACGGCCCGCGCGGCGTCGCCGTCGGCATCGCGACATGCTTCCCTTGCCCGATGGCGCGCGGCGCAAGCTGGGACCCCGAACTCGAAGAGCGAATAGGCCACGCAATCGGCATCGAGACAGCGATTGCGGGCGCCAACATGTCGGGCTCAATCTGCGTCAACATCCTCCGCCATCCCGGCTGGGGACGCGCTCAGGAAACATACGGCGAAGACCCGTACCTTCTCGGCGAGATGGGCGCGGCGCTCACGCGCGGCCTGCGCGGACACGTAATGCCGTGTGTCAAACATTTCGCGTGCAACAGCATCGAAAACTCACGCTTCTTCGTCGATGTCGTCATAGACGAACGTACCCTGCGCGAAATATATCTGCCGCACTTCAAAAAATGCGTAGATGCCGGCGCCGTATCCGTCATGACCGCCTACAATCAGGTCAACGGCGAACTCTGCGGATTCAACACGCACCTGATCCGCGACATCCTCAAGAGCGAGTGGAACTTCGGCGGATTTACCGTTTCCGACTGGGTGTTCGGCGTCAAGAACGGGCTTCGCGCCGCAAACGCCGGGCTCGATCTCGAAATGCCGTGCACGTCGCACTACGGAAAGAAGCTCAGGCGGCACGTACTCCGGGGCGCGGTTCCGGAATCCGTCATCGACGAAGCCGTCGCGCGCATACTCGGCCAAAAAGCCACCTACGCGCCGCCCGACCAGAAACACGACACCGGAAATCACTCGAACCCCGAACACGCCGCGCTCGCATACGAGGCCGCCTGCAAGAGCATCGTTCTGCTCAAGAACAAAAATAATATATTGCCTTTGCGCAATAACACTTCGTCAAAAATCGCCGTCATCGGGCGCCTCGCGGACATCGGAAATATCGGCGACCTCGGCAGCAGCGGCGTAACGCCGCCGTACGCAGTCACTCCTCTCGAAGGCATCCGCAACCGCGCGGGCGACGGCATTGAGGTGCTTTTCGACGACGGTAAAAATCTGAAACGCGCGCGGGTTGCCGCACGCGGCGCGGACGCGGTCATTGTCGTCGCGGGGCTGACATACAAAGAGGAAGGCGAATACCTCCCGCATCTGCCGTGGATCGGCGGCGACCGCACCGACCTCCGCCTGCCCGCCCGGCAGGAAGCGCTTATCCGGGCCGTCGCGGAAGAAAACAGCCGCTGCATCGTCGTTCTCGAGAGCGGCAGCGCGATCGTGATGCGCGGATGGATCGACCGCGTGTCCGCCGTTCTCATGGCGTGGTATCCCGGCATGGAGGGCGGCAATGCAATCGCCGACATAGTTTTCGGAAACGTGAATCCCTCCGGCAAACTGCCCGCAATGTTTCCAAAAGACACTTCAAAGCTGCCGTATTTCAACACGAAGGATAAAAAGATCGAGTACGGATATTTCCACGGCTACCGCCTGTTCGATAGAGAAAGCATCGAGCCGGAATTCCCGTTCGGATTCGGACTGAGCTACACAACTTTCAATCACGCCGACCTCCGCCTCGACCGCAGTGAGATCGCCGCCGACGGAAAAGTGACCGCGAGCGTGGACGTAACAAACACAGGCGCAGTCGCCGGCGATGAAATCGTCCAGTTCTACGTCGGCTGTCCCGCCGGGTCTGTGGAACGCCCTGTAAAAGATTTAAAAGGATTCAGGAGAATATCGTTGCAGCCGGGTGAAACGAAATCGTTCACCGTAGAAATCGCCGCCGCCGAAATCGCCCGCTACGACACCGCCGCGAGCGCATGGATCATCGACCCCGGCGAATACACAATCCTCGCCGGTTCGTCTTCCGCGCAAAGCGATTTGTGCTTAAAAGCAACAATCAATATTGTATGATTCATCTTGTTTAAGTTGACGGATTCTTGTTCCACAGCGTCGCCATGAGACAGGCCGAGGCGGCCGCCATGCCAATGAACAGATAGAAGAGAAATCCCCAGCCGTACTTATCCGACAGCCAGCCGATGAGCGGGCCTTGGAGCGTTGCGCCGATAGCGCCCATGCCGTTAATCAGTCCCGCGGCGGTCGCGGTTCCATCGCCCATCCCGCAATCCATCGCCGCCGTCCCGACCATTATCGTAATCGGGCCGGAGAGCATGAAATAAATCAGGCATAACCCGACCAGATTCCACCACGCGCCATGCGCCGCAAAAAACCACTGAACAGCGCAAGCGACGGAAAGACCGAAAAGCATTATGGTTGTCACGGGCGCGCGCCGCGAACCCCAATGCCTGTCGGATGCATAGCCCGCCGCCACAATCCCGAACAACCCCGCAAGCTCCGGCACCGCCGACTGATAGCCTGAAACCGATGCGCCGAGCTTCAGAACGTCGAACAGGTATTTAGCAAGCCAGCTCATCAAAGCATACCTGACAAACGTGATGCAGAAGAACGCCACGCCGATCGTCCAGACGGTGCGCGACTTCAGAATTCGCCTTAACGCACCGGAGGTTTCGCCCGACGCTCCACGAGCGTCAGGTGTGCATTTATCCGCAGGCTCCGTATCGCGCGCGTTTCCGTAAACCGACTCAACCGAAGGAAGCCCGACATCGCCCGGCGAGTTGACGTGAAAAGCCATGAACACCAAAGCGATAACGAGCATCAGCGCCGCCGGAAGGAAAAACGAATATCGCCATCCGAGCCATCCGATTGCTGCGGCGGCAAGTATCCGTGCAAAGAAGCCAACAACTAGGTAACACGTGCTCCAGAATCCCATCACCGTCCCGCGTTCGCGCCCCGAAAACCAGTTGTCCATCAGCTTCACGCTGGACGACCAGCCCGTCGATTGAGCAAGCCCGTTCAGCGCCCAGAGCAGCGCAAACGCAAACAAACCGCTTGATAATCCGAAACAAACAGTCGCGGCAACCGACGCAACCATTCCGATGCCGATAATCCGCTTCGGGTTGTATTTGTCGCCGAGCGGCCCGTTAACAAACTGCCCTATCGCGTAACAAGAAAGAAACGCGAGATCGATCATGCCGAGTTGCGAATTTGTGAGAGAGAGCTTCGTCGCGATTGCCGGTTTGGCAACAAAATAGCAGTTCCGGCACAGATAATAGCCGCCGTAAACAAACCACAGTATTGTGAAAGCGCGCATGCGGTAGCTTCTGAATTTCTTTAAAGCGGAATATCCCATAACTTGCCGCCGTTCGGGTTGGTTGAAGCTGTTGCCGGATGCGGCTTAAAATCTCACGGGGATGCCCATGCGCTGAAGAAAACCGGTGTATCGCTCCAGACTGTCTATCGTGATTATATCTATCCCGGTGTCGATGCAGCCTCCGGCAGTCGCGTTGCGCGCCGCGTATTCCGTGCCGCGCTTCACTATCTGAATGAGAACGTCCACCGCGCGCGATCCGATGAAGTACGGCCGTTGTCCTATGCTTGCATCGATGTATCCCTCTCGGATGAGTTCCACGGTGTCCTTCAGCACGTCGAAACAAACGATGTGGATGTCGCGGCGCGCCGAATCTTTCACGGCGCGGGCCGCGGCGGCGCCGTTCGAACTGAATACGCCGTAGAATGCCGCCAGCCCCTCATGTTTTGCTATGCAGCTCTTGGCCAGATTATATGCTTTCGTCGGATTCTCGCCGTCGTTTTCAATCGACACGATGTTTATCTTGGAATAACGCGCCATCGTCTCTTTGAAACCTTCGATGCGCTCCTTCGCATTCTGCGCCGTCACAGAGCCGGTGCAGATAACCAAGTCGCCCTGAAATTTCATCGCCTTGGCGAGAGTGTTGCCCGCCACTTTTCCCGCCACAAGGTTGTTCGTTCCCACATAGAGCAGTCTGCCGGAACCGGGGATGTCGGTGTCGATCGTGACGCAGGGAATGCCCTTCTCCACTACTTTCTTAATAACGGGCGCTATCGCTTCCGGATACGATGTGGAAACGGCGAGTGCCGATACTCCGGCCTCGCACAGCTCTTCTATTTTTCTCTTGGTTCCTTCAGCGGTTTCCCGGATCGGCATCTCGAAAGTCAGTTTAATATCCGAGTTCTGCGCGACGGTGTTTGCGCCCAGTTTAATGTCGTCCCAGTAGGTATGCGCCGATTTGCAAAGAAAAGCGATTTCCAGTTTTTTTGTTTCAGATTCGCCGAACTCTCGCGGTCCCATATTTCATCATCCCCAAAGCAGCATAATCTTATAAAGCCGTACTTCACCGCTGCCCGCAGTGTAACACGCCTCTCATACAGCGTCAAATACTGCACAGTCGGTTTTTTCAGATTTCATTTGGTCTTTTCCATTCACTCAAGCGCGATTCTTGTGAAAGCCAATGATATGAAACGATTATCCTTCTTGTCAGCCCCCAAAGTCGCCGGCGACACAACGCGCGTCACATATATTTCACATTCGAGAAAATCATCAACAACCAAACCGGAAGACAAAAACAATGAATATTCGAAATCGCCTACCGCCACCGACAATGAACCGGGCGTTTTCATCTCTCCGCACACTATCTTCATTTTCAGGTTCGGCGTCGAATTTTCAGACTCGATACGATA
>CAYPEK010000057.1:0-3423 GCA_964409645.1 uncultured bacterium
CCTGCGGGGAAAGCATTACTTCGTATCTTAATTCCATTCCGGTGTTGACGGCTCTGTGAGGTTGTTTGAGTTTCTCGAATATCCTCGGTACGGCCGCGTTGTCGAAATGCACCAGACCGTAGAGCAGACGAAATCCCTCCGCTTCGGCCACGTTGAATAAATGATTTAGAAGGGCGGTGCCGATGCCTTTTCCCTGCCATGGATCGCCGATCACTATCGCCATCTCCGCAGTGCCTTCATCGCAGCGGTCGGCCGCGTATCTGGCGATACCCGCG
Source organism: uncultured bacterium (assembly GCA_964409645.1). Lineage (GTDB taxonomy): Bacteria > UBP15 > UBA6099 > UBA6099 > UBA6099 > CAYPEK01. The sequence goes on from CAYPEK010000057.1 coordinate 276, forward strand.
AAACGGCGCTCTCCGTCTATTTCCTCCTCGGCGGCGAAAGCCATCTTGTATTTGTAGTCGATGTTAGTGAATCGCCGCACCCTCGACGGCGGCATTATGTAGCTCGTGAAGAACCGGTGGAATATCGTCTCTTTCGAGAACGTGCTGTACATGCGGATCATCATCTCGTCGTCGTCCGTGCTGATCGGCCTGAAACGGAACGGCATAACGCCGACCATGACGTCCTTAACGTACTTATGAGGGTAGTTTTCGGGCAGCATGGCGGCCGTTCCGTCCCGCGGGTCAGTCGGAAATTTTGCGGAACTCCTTGAAATAGCGTTTAGTCAACTCGTTGTACATCTTCGCGCCGAAGTTCTTCGCGGCGATCTGATTTTCCTTCAGCGGGCCTTTGACCTCCGCCGGGACTCCCACCGCGAGCGATACGGGCGGCACCTCCTGCTTCGACCGCACGACCGACCCTTCGCCGATAATCGTGTCCTCGCCGACGACCGCGTAGTCCGAAACCGTCGCGTGCATGCCGACCACCGCGCGGTCTTTCACCGTGCAGCCGTGCAGCACCGCGCCGTGGCCGACCGTCACATCGTTGCCGACGACGCATTTATCTCCGGGGCGGCAGTGGAGCGTGCAACTCTCCTGAACGCTGCTGCGGTCGCCGACGCGGATGGAGCCGAAGTCGCCGCGAAGCACCGCGCCCGCCGCGATGAAGCAGCCCTCGCCGATCTCGACGTCGCCTATTATCTGCGACGTTTCATGAACCCACGTCCCGGCGCCGATCTTGGGTGTCTTGCCGCCGAATTCGTATATGGACATTTTGCGGAAACCTCCGAAATAAATAATAGCCGGACACCGTCCGGCCTCGGACCCTCTGTTTATAAATTATAACCGTGAAACTCTGTTAACGTCTATTTCAGCGAATCGGACAGGGCTTTCAGCTCTTCCTTCGCCTTGTCGATCGAATTGTCGTTCAGCAAGTTCGATATCTCGTCGAGCTTCGCCGCAACCTTCTTGTCGGGAGGAAGGTTCGCCCCGATAACCGCTGGAACGAGGTCTATCGCGCGGTCTGCCTCGGCAAGCATTTTTTTCAATTCTTCCGGCTTACCGTACGATGAATTCTTTCGAACAGTCTTGAGTGTGCCGATCGCGTAGGAGAACGGGTTCGCCGGATCGTCGTTTACGTCCGGGTGGAAAGCGCATATCTGAACGTACGTCTTCTGCAGGTCAGCCATCGAAACGCTCAGGTCGGCGGTGATCGACGCCCATTCCGCTATACCCGGAAGTTGGATGTCCACCGATTCGTTTCTTTTGATCCAGTTTTTATATTCCTTCGTGATCGTGAATTTCTTGCCGTCGATCATGTATTCGACCGTGTAGGAGTGGACGTATGCGTCTCCGTTGTTCTTGAACATCCCGGAGCGGTACTTCGGAAGGTGTATCTGCAGCTTGTTCGTCACGCGCGTTTCCGCTTTGAGCGTCTGCTTTTTTCCGACGTCGAACACTTCCACCAGTTTGGCGTCCGCGAGCACTTCGGGCGGCGTGTTCTTCGGGTAGGACACCGAAGCGAACCGGTAGCCGGAGCCGTCCGATTTCGGCCCTCGGAGCGCGATGATCGCGTAGTCGGTCATTGCCTCAATTTCTAGCCGGAAGTTCTTAGCTTTTTTGTCCACCGATTCATTCATGCTCGCGATGTACTTCTTCGCAAGTGCCATGTCGATCGGCTTTTCTTCGGCTGCTGTCTGAGCGAGCCCCGCCCGGCAGAAAACTGTTGCCGCAAACGCCGCCCCGATAAGAATCAGCATTGTCTTGGATAAGGTCTTTTTTACCATAGCATAACCCCCAGTCGATACACTTTCTTGCGATATTATCCCATAATATTGCCGATTTATGAACACATTAAATGATATTAATGTGATTTTCGGCAAAATACAAATATATTCGTGAGAGCAACATTCGGGTGGAAATCAAATATCTATCGTTGCAATTAAACGCTTTAGAAACGGGTTAGATATGATGTGCTTCAATAGTCAACTTCGTAAATATTTATCGGTTTTGCTTTGCCTTTGACGAAAATCGGGTCGAGCCGGTTGAATTTGAAGTGGTTCTTCGTAACCAGATATGTTGATTCGGGGACGATGATCTGTTCCGGCTTCGTGGCGCTGCACAAGCGTGCGCCGAGATTGACGTTATCTCCGTGAGTCTTAATCTTTCTTGCGGTCAATTCTCAATTAGAGTTTTCGGCAGTGGCTGCCGCCGCCTTTCGGCGTCAATTGCCGAGATTAATTTCGGAATCAAGAGCATTTTTTTTTTCGGAAATTCCGGGGATGTTTGTTTTTATATATTTTTCCCGGTACTCAGGAGCGCGAGTTTGCCGAGCTTCACGCCCCGAGTGCTGATGATCCTGTCGGCGATCTCCTGAATCACGCCCGGTTTGCCGCGGACGATAATCACTTCGAGGCAGTTGTGGGCGTCGATGTGTATGTGGGTTGTCGAGATGATATTTTTATAGTAGTCGTGCTGCATGTGACCGATCCGGTCAGAGAGGTCACGCGTGTGGTGGTTGTAAACGATGCTGATCGAGCCCATCACCTCGCCGGTCACGTTGCGCCATTCCTCTGAAGCGAGCGAGTTGCGGATCAGGTCCCGGATCGCCTCCGACCTGTTCGTGTATTTTTTCGAATCGATGTATTCGTCGAACTTTTCCAGCAGGTCCGGCGGAAGTGAGACTCCGAAACGTGTGACTTTATCCATTTGCGTTTCCTCATATAACTTTCACATTGACTACATTTTATTATTTATCGGCCGCCGAAACAACAGCTCGCGGAGAGCTGTTGGTTTGACAACGAGGCGCACCCCATCTATTTTACGATTAAGGCGGCGAAAGAGGAAATGCGGAAAAATCGGAGAGCGGAATAACGAAGGAAGAGGCTGAAATGATGTCGGACGCAACCGGTGCGATAACGATAAAACTGACAAACGACTTCACGAGGATGAAGGAAGATTTTGTTCCGCGGCAGAGCGGGCGGGTCACACTCTACGTCTGCGGAGTGACGGTATATGACGAGTGCCACATAGGGCACGCGCGGGCTTATGTCTGCTTCGACGTAGTCCGCCGCTGGCTGGAGTACAGAGGTTTCGATGTGTTCCACATTCA
>CAYPEK010000057.1:3523-25979 GCA_964409645.1 uncultured bacterium
CTCGGCAAGCGGAACGCGGCGGACTTCGCGTTGTGGAAGGCGGCTAAGGAAGGGGAACCGTCTTGGGACAGCCCGTGGGGCGCGGGGCGGCCGGGGTGGCACATCGAATGCTCGACGATGTCAACGCAGCTCGCCGGGCCGACACTCGATATTCACGGAGGCGGCCACGATCTGATATTTCCGCATCACGAAAACGAGATAGCGCAGGCGGAATGCTATACTGGCGAGAAATTCGTCCGTTACTGGATGCACAACGGATTCGTAGAAATGGCGGGCGACAAGATGTCGAAGTCGCTCGGCAACGTAATCACTGCACGCGAGTTGCTGAAAAACGACAACCCTGACGCGGTGCGGCTGTTCTTTCTGAGCGCGCACTATAAAATGCCGGTAGCATATACCGAAGAGCGTCTGGCGGAGTCCGAAAAGGGGTTTGCACGGTTCGACATTTTTTTCGCGAAGGTCGCGGATGTGAAGAGGCGCGCGGCAGGTGAGGGCGGCGGCGCGGCCACCGCCGAATACGCCGCGAAAATCGAGTCTTCGCGTGAGGCGTTCATTGCCGCGATGGACGACGATTTCAACACGCCGGTGGCTGTGGCTGAATTGTTTTCCATAGTGCGTGCGGGCAATACGCTCATCGCTGACATAGAGTCCGCGGGCGGGGTGCCGGGCGCGGCCGAGGCAAAAGTTTTTGAGCGCGCGAAGGAGATAATACTCGACCTCGGAGGTGCAGTGGGATTGTTTCAGAATATGGGCGCGCGACAGGGCGGAGAGTCGGAGCTACTTGGCGGCCTGATGGAACTATTATTGCGGATACGCAACGAAGCGCGCGCGAAGAAAGACTGGGCAACGGCGGACGCGATCCGTGATGAACTTGCACGGCTCGGACTTGTGATCGAGGACGGCGCGTCCGGAACAGCATGGCGGCGGGCTTGAACGCGTCGGCTGTTAGACGAACATCGGCGCAGATGGTAAAATTATGTTGTCCGGAGTTATCGGAGGCACAGATTCATGGAGTTGAAGTCGGAAAGTATAGGCGGCCGCGTAGTATTCACGGTGAAGGGCGAAGTCAGCGCCACGGAGGCGCGGAAGTTCGCCGACACACTGATGGAAAGTCTCCCGAAGGAAACTCCATGGATAGAGATAGACTTATCCGAATGCGAATATATGTGCAGTAACGCGCTGGGAGCACTCGCGGCGACACTGATGGTTGCCCGTTCGCGCGGCGGCGATGTTGTTGTGACGGCTGTATCTCACAACATCAAAAAACTTTTCGATATTACATCACTCGGCTCGATTTTAAGGATAAGACTCTAATCGTTGAATATGCAGCTTTGAAAACGGACACAAGAGTCAGGAATCGGCCCGGTTCTTCAAATCCTGCGCGGCGACGGCGTCCGTTTTTTCCTTGCGTTCTGCGTTGATCGCGTCTTTTTGAGACTTGATCTGTTCGATCATCCCGGGGAGAATCGACTGAAGCTCCTGCTCGGAGTACTGGCCCTGCATCTCTCTTAATTTAGAGCTCGTTTTTATCTCTATTTCCGCTATGCGGGCATCGTATTCCTTATTAATGGCGCGGATTTGTTTTTTGGCTTCATCCGACAACGCATTCGGATCGTCCTGCGGGGTGATGTCCCTTGTCTTTTCGAGTGCGATCTCCAGAGCTGTCTTCAAAAGAGTTCCTCCCGGCCTGCGGAAACAGGCTGCGGCCTTCAAGCCGTGCGCCTTCCGCACATTTTGATATTTCCGCTGATTAATTTAAGCGAAAGCTGTGAAAAGTCAAGGAACAGCGTTTCCGACCTTGTACTTCCCGCCTTTGAAATAGACGAGCGCGTAAGGTGTGGCGTCGCCGAGATTGAGTTCGGTTGTGAGCGCGTTTATCCCCGCGGTTGCCGCGTAAATCTTGAGCCCGCGGTCCGGCGTCGGGGTCAGTTTTTCCACTTTCGCGCTCATGCATACAAACTTGCCGAAAGTCTGTGCCGTCGAGTCATCGTTGTTGCTTTTTGAAGTCCCGCTGAGTTGATCGACCGTAATTATTCCCTTGAGGCCGATTGCTGGGATGTATCCCATGAATCCGGCTGTGTTTTCGGTGTGGCTCTGGGTCGGGTGCACTCTGACGTCGTCCGAAATGAATCCGACGACGAGGCCGCCCGCGCCCAGCGCGGAGAACTGTTGGAATCTCAGCTTCGTCTTGGGGCAGACGACCAGTTCCTTTCCCGTGTAACCGACGCGCGTCGAGACAATATCCATCGTTGCGGGGAGTTGCCTGTCTTCGCCGTCGAGCATGATTTCTATTGTGTTGCCGTGTGTCGTTTTCTCATTTGCCGGCAGCTGTATCACTTCGTTCCCGATTTTGTCCACGCCTCTGATGAAATACTCGACATCCGTACCAGCCGGGAAACCGGGCAGAGTGGCCGACCACCATTTCGGCCTGTCGGGCATCCTTTCCATGCGGATGCGGGTCAGTTCCGGCGCGCCCGCCGCGCGGTAATATAAGAACGCTTCGTTGACGTAGAATTTGCTTATGTCGGAATCGACTTTGATGTTCGCCATCACACGAACCGGCTCGTCCGCTTTCGGCGATTCCGGATAAGCCTCGACAGCGAGGATGTCGGGCGGGACATCCTGAATGGTGTTTCCGAACGCTTCGGGCGGTTTGTCGAAAATAGAGTCCGGGATGATCTGAGCGACAGCGCCGCTTGTTGCGATAAGGCAAACTGCGATAAGCAGCGCGCCGACGGCCGCCAGTTGTGTCAGTTTTGTTTTCATCATGATTTTAACCCGAGGATGCCTTTGATTTTTTGAATCAGCGCTTGTTTGTCTCCGCCTGCGCCGAACGCTTTCACCTCGGCCAGCGCGGAGGATATCTTTTCGGATGCTTTGTCTGTGTTAGGTTTAATTTCGTTTTTCATGTCATCTTCCATCGGGCCGGCCATCATTCCGTTCAGGTCGGCGAGATATGATGAAAGCGTGTTGCCGAGCGTCTCGAGAGTCGCGGCTTCCGCGCCGTAATCCGCGCCGGTGAGCTTTTCGAGAATCTCGGAGAGGCGGTTTGCGCACACAATTTCCTTAACGCCGCTGTAGCGCATCTCGCCGCTCAGTTTCATTGCGAATGTCAGGATATCGCCGTATTTGCTGTCTCCGGACAGCACATTAATCGCCATTTTGAACGATCTCTGCGGTTCGTATGCCTCCGGGTTCCAACCGTAGTCGGCCACGGTGGCGTCCACGAATCTCGAGCGTTGCGCCCGGCCCGGATCGGCGTAGTTATAAGGGTTGTTGAGGTAGCTGTTCGAATAATTGAATAGGTCGGGGGCGCGGCCTGTAACCGGGCCGAAAGGCGACCAGTTGTCGCCGATGGCGGGCTTGCGGCCGACCACTTCGATGAAGCTCTGCGCGTCTTCAGACGGGATTGTTTCGGAAACGATTTCCTTGCCGGTCCAGCCGATCTCGATGTCGGGATCGAGCTGCTGGCGCAGGATTTTGAAGTAGCGCGTCTGAGTCCAGCCCCAATACTGGTTCGGAACGAATGCGAGCTGTGCTTTCTTGTCTCTTTCGCGCAATGCATTCAGGAGCTTGTTCGTGACGTCCACCTCGGCCTCGGCGATATGCGAGTAGTGCCGCTTGTCGGAGGGGGTCGAGAGCATCGGGAGAACGTCGTCGAAAAAGATGGCGAATCTCCTTACACCTAGATTCTGGATCTGGCGGAATTTCGCGACGAGTTTATCGAACTCCGCCGGATCGGAGTATTCCATCGAGAGCGCCGGAGAGAGTGCGTATGAGAACTCGATGTGCTGTTTGTTGCAGGCGTCGAGGTACTGCCTGAACTCGTCGAGTTGCTTTTCATTATAGAGGACCCGCCACCGGCGGCGGAACAGTTCGCCTTCCTTGGGGGCGTACATGAACGAATTCATTTTGAGCGCGCCCATCGTTTTGATCACTGAAAGCCTTTCCTCGTGACCCCAGACACTGTATCCGCCCTCGAGCACGCCGCGGAAGATGAAGCGCGGAAAATCTTCTATATCGCCTGTATATATCACCGGGCCGGCGTCCGTTTTGCGGATGAGTTGCCGGAGGGTGACAAGCCCGTAATACAGGCCGGCCGAGCCTCTGGCGGCGATTCTGATCGTCAGCGGCTTTCCGCCGATCGAAAGTGTATAGCCTTCCTGCCTGAAGAAATTTTTATGTTTCGGGCCGCCGTCTTCGAGAATGATGGTTCCGGCTCCCGCCGATGCGCCGTCGATCCGCTTAATTCCGTTGCTTTTCAGCAGATCGGAAAGGTACTCATCCTCGATCTGTCCCACGGATTTACTTGAAATCGAAACCGAAATTTCTGTCGGGAGCGTCGCTTCGCCGCCGAGGCACGCTTTCTGCGGCAACGGATACACGATCCGCGCGGCGTCCGCCGTGCAACCGGGTTCGGCAGCTTTCGCCAGCACGCCGAAGGCTGAAGCCGCAAGCAGTAGAATCATCAGTGAAGTAAAATTTTGCGAACGTTTCACGCAGTCGCCTCTTCATTGTTGATAGTACCGTTCGGGCGGAGACGGGGGGAATCGCTCCAAACGGTAAACATAAACTAAAAACAATGGGGTGCCGTGTCAATGAAAAACAATATTTTTATTTAAAAATGATTGTGTATATCAGGTGTGTTTTTAGATGGAAGACTAACAACTCATTTAATGTTTGCCAAAATTTTGACTTTTTTAAAATTTTCATATTATAATCCCACTTTATGAAGAAGAGATTTTCAGTTGTTTTATTGACCATATTGTTTTCAGCAATGATTTGTATTGGCGCGCGCGCGCAGGAAGGCGCGTCGCTCGAATCGGCGAAGCTCGGAGCGTCCGACGCGTTGCTTCAGAACCTTCTGCTCGTATGCGACAAGGGAACGCTCAGGTATTCGGTGAGCGGGGGGAGCGAGAAGGGAATTGCGTCGATCGAGTTGTATTCGGGCGAAAAGCTTATCAATTACACCGGTTGCGGAGATGCGAAACAGTGTCGGCTGGCGGGTGTTGTTGCTGTCGCAACATTGCCGAACCCTGTCATTACGGCAAGCGTTACCGCATCCGACAAGACCGATCAGAAAGAAAAGGTGAGGATAACATTTCAGGGCGAAGAGACGAAGGTATATATGATAAGTTCGCTTCCGGGGCTGAGCGGCGCCGAGCAGATCATTGCCGCGAAAGAGCCGGCTCAGGGGCTGAAAACTGAAACGGAACCGACCAAACCGGAGAGCGGAATCGACATCGCCATGAAACCTAAAGGCCCGTCCATAGAAGTGAAGGTAGTGACGAACGGTCAAAACGACTTCACAATGAACGTGGTGACGAAAGACGATGTGCCGATAGATTTCGTAGAGATACTCGAAAACGGAGTCTTCATGGACGTCGAGATTTGCGACAAGAAACCGATATGCTCGTTCAGCAAAAGCATCAAAAACAGAAAACCGGGCACTTATAAATACGTGATCAAAAGCATGAATATTAAGGAAGGAATTTCCTTCTACGAGGAAACCCTTTCGTTCACCGAGTGATCGGGAACTTCGTTGGCGATCAGCTTATAGACTTCACCTGCAATATTATCCAGAGGAACGACACGGTCGATCAGTTTCGCGTCCACCGCGACGCGTGCCATTCCGTAGATAACGCTCGACCGCCTGTCCTGAGCGATAGTCGAGCCGCCGGCGCTTTTCACAAAGCGGAGGCCGTCAACCCCGTCGTGGCCCATGCCGGTCATGATTACCGCCATGCAGCGCGGGCCGCATGCTTCCGCCATGCTCTTGAATAGAACGTCTGCCGACGGACAGAACAGCAGGTTCGACGGCTCCGGGCTAAGATGAGTGTAGAGCCGTCCGCCGATGTTTTTCACCATGAGATGTTTTTTGTCCGGAGCGAAATAAACCGCGCCCGCCGCGAGCGGTTCGCCCTGCTCGGCTATTTTAACGCGCAACGAACAGTTGCGGTCGAGACGGGTCACGATTTCGTCGATGAATCCGGGGATGATATGTTGTACGACAAGCATTGGGACCGGGAACTCAGCCGGCAGGGAAGGGATCAGATGGCTGAGAGCGTTCGGGCCACCGGTAGAGATCGCGACACCGACTGCGTCGAAACCTCGTTTCAGGTAATTTGTGTCCAGAGTCTGAGAAGCGTTGATTTCCGGTTTGATAATCTCCGCCGGTTCGCCCTGCGCCCCCGCGATCAGAATCGCGTCCGAGTATGAAATCTGCTTAACTTCAATCGTGGCGCCTGTCTGAATGACTCCCATGAGTCGGTCGCGTTCTTCGGGGGCGATTTTCGGCGCTCCGGAGCTTATCTCTAACACGTCCACTGCGCCGATCCTGATGCCTTTCACGGTTGAGCGGTGTGCTTTCTCCGCTTCGCGCGTCAGCAGGAAAACGGGCAGGGGGCATTCGGAGAGAATTCCGCATAGGTCGATGAGCCGCGCCGCCGGTGAGCGGTCCATGTCTATGATCGCCATCATCGGCTTTATCCGCTTTATCTCGTCAGCGTACGAGTTGCCCTCGGTGGCTCTGATCAGAGTATATTTCGTGTCTTTAAAGAGCACGCTGAGGAATCTGAACACCGAGTCGTCAGTCGAAATGAGATAAACTTTTTCAGCCTTTTCAGGCATATATCCGTCTTCCCGCTGTCCGAAAACGGCGCCGGAAACGAATTGAGATAAAGTGGAAACTCAGACGCCGCCCGTCCCGGAATGCCGCGCCCGGCCGCGCGAAACGGCCGGGCCGATTGCCCTTCGGCAATTATTTCCCTTCTTCCACCAGTGAGAGTCCCTTTGCGGATGCCGTCCGCCCCATGTTCGCCTCGAGCGTGAACTGTGAAATCACCTGTTCGAGATTTCCCACAGCGTCGCCCAGAACCGAAGCGCCCTTGTTCACCGCGTTCGACTTCTGTGTCGTCTCGTCCGCGATCTTTCCGACGCTCGATATCTTCTCGACAATCTTGTGGCTGGCCTGAGACTGGAGCAGCGTGGCATCCGTTACTTCCTGCGTCAGGTCCTTCATCTTGTCGATCTGTGTCTTGATCCGGTCGCCTTCGCCCTTCTGGCGGCTCGTCGCATCCTGAATCTCGTGCGCGCGCACGTTGATGTTCTCCATCGCGAGCTCCATCTGGCTGCTGCCCTTGTCCTGCTCTTCGGTGGCGGATGTGAGCTGCGTGGATATTCCGTTCAGCGTTTCGATGGCGTGCGATATCTGGTTGCCCGCCTTGCTCTGTTCGATCGTCGAGTTCTTCACCTGCTGCGCGATCTGGCTCAACTGATTGAACGCGCTCTTCACGCGGTTCGTGCCTTCCTGCTGCGTCTTCGTTACAGTGGTGACGCCGCTCGCGATCTGGCCGAGTTCGGTCATCGTCCGCTTCACCACATCGCTGCTCATCGTCTGTTTCTCTGTGGCAATCGAAATCTGCTGCATGAAATGGCTCGTCCGCTCGACGCTGGCCACGATCTCCGACAGCGAGGTGCCCGCCTGATCCGCGAGGTGGGTTCCCTTTTCCACTTCCTTCACGCCTTCGTCCATCGCGGAGACGGCTTTTTCGGTTTCCTTCTGGATACTGCGAATAAGGCGCTCGATATCCTTGGTCGCCTCTGTCGAGCGCTCGGATAGTTTCTTGATCGAACCGGCGACGACGTTGAACCCGCGGCCTTCCTCGCCCGCGCGGGCCGCCTCGATGGCGGCGTTGAGCGCGAGCAGGTTCGTCTGGTCCGCGATCTCGCGAATGACGTTTATGATATCGCCGATCTGCGCCGTGCTTTCGCCGAGTTCGCGTATCTTGCGCGCCGTGTCGCTGACTGTCGCCTTAATTCCCTTCATTCCTTCGATGCTCTGCTGGATCGATTTTCCGCCGGATTTCGCGACTTTCGACGTTTCCTCCGATGCGTTGAACGCCGCTTTCGCGTCGTGCGCGACGTCCGCTACCGATAAGATCAGCACGTCGATTTCCTCGAATGCGCCCTTGAGCGAGTTGTTCATTGCGCCGATGCTGGATGACATCTCCTCAATGGACATCAGCATCTCGTCCACTGTGCCGGACGCGTCGGACACCGATTTGTCCATCTCTTTCGCGTTGAGCGAAACCTCCTCGATCGAAGCCAGCATTTCCTCGATCGTTGAAGATGTTTCCTGAACCGCTTCCGCCATGACCTTGGCGCTGTTGTGAACCTGTGCGGTGGAGGCCGACATCTCCGCGATGACCGCCGTCGTGTTCGACACCTGGCTCGTGAGGTCGGCCACCGATTCGTCTATTCTGTATATCGCCTCGATTGTCTTATCCACCGACTTTGCGGTTGACTGCACCGAAGCGTTCATCACTTTCGAGTTCTCCGCGATTGTGTCGATGGCCGAAGTGAGCTGCTGCACGCTATTCGACACGTCCGTGATCGAGTTTGACTGAATCTGCGTGCCCTGAAGAATGGATTGCGCGCCGGCGGAGATTTCGCTCGAGCTGCGGTTGACGCTGAATGTTGACTGATTGACGCGGTCGAGCATGGTGTGGAGTTTCTTCGACATCACGCTGAGGCTGTTGCAGAGGTGGCCGATCTCGCTGTCCGGGCCGATCAGCCGGTTCGGCTCGAAATCGAGCTGCCGCGTCAGGTCGCCTTCCGAAAGTGCGTCCGCGAACGCAACGCACTGGTGGAGCGGAGAAGTGATTCTCTTCGTGACGAACGGGATCAGATACGTGCTGACGGAGATCACCATCACTATGACAATCACCATAATCGCCCACATTATCGGTTGCGACAGGTCGAGCTTCTTGGCGAGGTTTTCCCTGTCCACTTTATTATTGTTGGAAATTTTTTCCAGCAGCTTGCTCATCTCATCGAGGTCTTTCGGCATGCCGCTGTTCTCGTATTTCGAGGACGCCTCCGCCGACTGGCCCGACCCCGCGAGTTTTAGTATCTCGTCACCGTTGGCTTTGTAGGCGACGAAAATCTTATTAAGTTCGCCCATGATTTTTCTGTCGGACGGTGTGTTGAGCGTCGCGTCGAGCTTTTTCAGCATGGCCGCCATCTCGCTCATCGCCTTACGGAATGCAGGTTGCGCGTTCTGGTCCGTGCTGACGTAGTTCGAGAAGCTCTGATCGAGCGACAGGATCATCGGGCCCTGCGAGATCATGAGCTTGTCGAGCGCCCTGATGGCGTCTTTCGTGTCGCTTGCCGCGAGGCTCTTCCCGAGCTCCTGCGTCACCGATCTGAATGTCCAGATGTTCATCAGGAATCCGGCGATCGTTATCAGCATGACGCCGATAACAAGACCTCCGAACCATTTAATTAATTTGTGTCTCAAACTCTGGCGGTGATCCATAACTGCCTCCTCAACGAAAAAAATTTATGAATATTTACTGATCATTTCCTTTGCGATTTGAATAACTTTCTGGAGCTCGATCACGATCAGGATTCTCTGGCCCATCCTGTGGATGCCACGAACGTATTCCGCGCCGAGGCCGGAGAGTGACGGCGGCGGCGGTTGCAGGGCGGAGAAGTCTATATCCAGAACTTCTTTCACCGAGTCCACGGCGAGCCCGACCTTCATGTTGTCCACCTCGAGCATGATCGATGTTGTGGTCTTCGTTTCACTCTTGCCCATCTGAAACATTTCCTTGAGGTCGATCACAGGGATGATGACCCCGCGGAGGTTGATGACTCCGAGCACGAACTTGGGCGTGTTCGGCACCGGCGTCAGGTTCAGTTCATCCAGAACCGTCTGCACGTGGTCAACCTTGATCGCGTACTCTTCGAACCCGAGCGTGAACCAGAGCACGCTTTTCAGGTCGAAATGTTCCTCGATCTGGTCTTCCTCCTCCACTTTCCTGAAACGAATCTGTTCATCCATAGTCGTATCTCCCCCGGCCCGCGCTCAGTACACTCTCATGTGCTTTTCGATCGACGCGCGCAGGTCGTCTTCAGAGAACGGTTTTGCCAGAAAATCATCTATACCGACTTCGTATGCTTTTATCCGGTCCGCGTTTTTCACGTCCGACGTTACCATTATTACGGGAATGCGCCGGGTGGCGGGCATCGCGCGCACCTTCTCGGTGAACTCGTAACCGTCCATCCGCGGCATGTTTATGTCGGTCACAATCATATCGAACTTTCGCTCGGTCAGCCGGGTGAGCGCCTGCATTCCGGAGGAAGCAACCTCGACCGCGTAACCCATGCGCTCGAGCATCTCGCGCTGTGCGATGCGACCGGACAGCGAGTCGTCCACGAGCAGAATGTTTTTCCGGCTCGCGGCATCCTCGGCGGTTGCCTTCCGGTTGATCTGCCTCGAAATGTACGGCACCGAGGAGATGATCCCGGCCACATCGAGGATCAGCGCCATCGAGCCGTCTCCGAAGATCGTCGCCCCCGAGAGGTGCTTAACGTCACCCAGAAACTCGCCGAGAGTCTTGATGACCACCTGCTGCTTCTCGATCACCTCATCCACCGCGATACCGGTCCTTTTTTCTCCGAGCCCCACAACCACCACGGGAAACATGCTCTGCTGACTCTTATCGCCTCCGAGGCTGAACACGTCGCGCAGATGTATCAGCGGTATGATCGAATCGTGGAATTCGAACACCTCGCGCCCCTCGACACTCGACACCTGATAGTTTTTTATCTGCTCGGTCGATTCGATCGGATCCATCGGTATGACGAATTTCCGGTTCGCGCATTTCACTATCATCGCCTGAATAATCGCGAGCGTCAGAGGCAGTTTCAGGCGCATCGTCGTGCCTTTGCCGACCTCCGAGCGCACTTCCACCATTCCCTTGAGTTTTGTTATGCTGTTTTTCACCACGTCCATCCCCACGCCGCGGCCTGAAAGGTCCGAGACCTCCCTAGCCGTGCTGAATCCGGGGATGAATATCAGATTCAGCGCCTCCCTATCGTCGAGTTGGGCCGCCTCCTCGGCGGAGATCAGCCTCTTCTCCACACACTTGCGGCGCAGCACTTCCGTGTCTATTCCCTTACCGTCGTCCTCGACCTCGATCACCACCGAATTGCCTTCGTGGTACGCCATGACCTTGATGACGCCGGCGTCGCGTTTTCCGTTCTTCATCCTAATGTCGGTCGTCTCGATCCCGTGGTCCACCGCGTTGCGGATGATGTGCAGCATCGGGTCTTCGAGCTCCTCGATCAGCGTTTTGTCGAGTTCGGTGTCTTCACCTTCGATCAGGAAGTCTATCTTCTTCCCGAGTTTTTTCGCCATGTCGCGCACTCGGCGCGGGAATTTATTCAGAACGCCGGAGATCGGCAGCATCCGCAGCTTCATCGTTTCTTCCTGAAGCTCCTCGATCACCCGGCCGATGTTGAGACTGTCGTTCTGGAACTCCTGATACAGACTTTCGAACTCGCTCTTTATGTTGCCGAACCGTGTCACCATCTCTTCGAGAAGGCGGTCTTTTTCAAGCTCCATATCGAACAACTGCATCACGCTCTCGCGTATCGCGCGCAGGTCTTTCAACTGGCCGAGGCCGGATTCGAACTGCTGGTCTCCGATCGCGGCGGCCTCGGACTGAAATGCTCTGAACTGTTGCATGAAATCATCCGGCGTGAAATCCCGTTCCACGAAGCCGGCCGACTTCTTGCCGTGTTTGAGCGCGTCAAACACATCTATGATCACATTCAGCCCCTGCTTCATCCGCTTGACTTCCTGCTCCATCTTGTTGTGGTTTATCACCAGTTCGGCGATCAGATTGACCAGCACGTCGAGCTTGCCCGTGTCCACGCGCACCGTGGGGCCCGCGCCGGAGGTTGCCGCCGCTTGTTTCTGTTGTTTCTGTTGCTGCTGCGGGCGTTGTTCCGCAGGCGCCGCGGGTGTGGCCTCCTCCGCCGCGGCTGCTTCTCCGTCACCGTTTTTCGCCGCCGGCGCTTCTGTCCGCGACAGAGCCACCTCTCGGATTTCAACTTCCCGAACCTTGTTCAGGTACGCATATTTCTGCTCGAAATCGGCGAGTGGGAGCGACGTCGAGTAAAACAGCCGGAACTGAAAACCCGCTTCCTCCGTGACGATCATCGCGGCGAGAATCGTTCCTTCGTCGTTCATCGGCTTGAATATTTCCGATACGTTCGAGAGTTCCTGAATCTCGTCGTTCCCGTACTGCATCTTGATGTCGAATATGTTTTTCGCATCCACAAGCGCTTTCGAGATAAACTGTTTCTCGTGCGCCACGAAATAGCCGATAATGTTTTTGTCTATGTTAAGCCTTTCGAAAATCTCGCCGCCGAGGTCGGAAGCCACGAAATCCCGCTCGGCCGCGAGGCCTTCGATGTGTTTTTTCACCAATTTGAAAAACGGCTTCGGGTCCGGTCTCACCGCGATCCCGGTCTCCGACGTGAGAAACTCTATGATTCCTTTCACGTTCAGGATGCCTTTGAACACCGTGTCGAGCAGTTCCATGCTGTATGCCAGTTTCTCTTTGACAACAGCCTCCCGGAGCAGCATCAGATTCGAGAGAATCTCGTTCACTTCCGGTTCGCCCATGCACGTCATCGAGCGGCTCAGGTACGCCGCCGATTCGAAAAACTGGTCGAAGAATCTTTTTTCCTTTGCGTTATTATCCGCGAGAACGAAGCGCGACTCCGCGTCGGCGATCACAGCCATGCAGCGGTCCAGCGATGCCGATATCTCTCTCCCGGCCACCTCGAATAAATTAGTGCGGCCTTTCGTCGTCGAGGCCGGTTTGCTCTCCGCCTTTTCCGCCGGCGGCGGGGGAGGCGGGGGAGGGGTAGGTTCTTTTTTCTCGGGGGCGGGCGCCGGAGCCGGTTCGGGCGCCGCAGGGGGCGCGGGTTTCTCCGGCTGTGGTGTCGGCGGCGGCTCCGGAGGAGTCGGTTTCGGCGCTGGCGGCGCCGCGCCGCCGTCATCGTACGTCCCGTTCTCTATCGCGAGAATCCGATCCTTAATCCGGTCCACCTTCTCGAATATTTCATCCATCAGCGACTTATCGACATCCGGGAACTTCTTTTTCAGCTTTTCCATCACGTCTTCGATCGCGTGCGAGATTTCGCTGATGTCCATGAACTCGAGCATCGCCGAGGAGCCTTTTAGGGTATGCACGTTGCGCGAAACGCGTTTCATCAGTTCTTCGTCGGTGTTGCCTCCCTCGAGGTCAACGAGGTCCTGATCGAGTGTCGTGAGATACTCTTTGCATTCGTCGAGGAAGAGCTTTATTGTTTTCGCCGTTTTGAACGATTTAGCCATCTTTCCTCACCTCGGCATTTTCTGGAACGCTACGCAGTCCTTCAGCGTTATCATTTTAAATCCGTCCACAAGACCGCGGATCATCTCCGTCGGCCCGAGGAACAGATATCCGTTCGGATTGAGCGATTCGTGGAACCGCCCGAGTATCTCTTTTTTTGATTCATCCTTGAAGTAGATCAGCACATTCCGGCAGAAAATTATGTCGAAGTCCTTTTCGTAGTACGCATCCGCGAGGTTCGCGTATTCGAACTCGACGAATTTCCTCAGCGCATTGCAGACCGTGTACTGGCCGTTTCGCTCGATGAAGTATTTTGCAAGGTACTCCTTGGGAAGCCGCTCGATCGCTCGTTTGTTGTAGCAGCCCTCCATCGCTCGGTTAAGCACTTCCGTCGAGATGTCCGTCGAGTAAATTTCGATCTCCCAGATCGAATGAAAGGAGATCGCCTCGAGTACGCAGATCGCGAGCGTGTAGGGCTCCTCGCCGGTCGAGCAGCCCGCACTCCATATCCGCAGCTTGCGATTGTTTTCCTGAATTTTCTTCTCCGCGAGTTTCGGCAGAATTATGTCGCGGAAACTGTCCATCTGCGACTCCGCGCGCCAGAAGTACGTCTCGTTGGTAGTTATCATGTTGATGAGCTTCGAGAGCTCCGCTCGGTCGTCTTCGGATGAGATCGTCCTGAAGTATTTGTCCGGGTCCGCGATCCCGGATTCTTTCAGGCGCGTCATGACGCGGTTGCCGAGGATCGGCAGTTTTGAGTTGCCGAACCATAATCCGCAGGCGTTGTATATCAGGTCGCGGAATTTTATCAGTTGTTGTTCGGTCAGAGCCGCCATCACAGGAATCTTCTTATTACTTCCTTGATCTTCGCATAGTTAAAAGGCTTCGTCAGATATTCGTCGGAGCCCGCCTTGAGGCCCCATATCCTGTCCGTCTCCGCGCTCTTCGCGGTGAGCATGACAATCGGTATCGATTTGTATGCCGGGTCCTTTTTAAGCAGCTTGCAGAGCTGGTAACCGTTCATGCGCGGCATGTCTATATCGAGGAGGATCAGGTCGATGTGTTGCTGTTTGACTACGTCGAGGGCCTCGAGGCCGTCGCCCGCCGTGAAGACCGTGAAGCCGTCGGAAAGCAACGCCTCCCGCACCGCGGCCACCACTACGGGGCTGTCATCGACGACTAGGATTGTCGAGCCCGTCATGAATCCGCTCTCCCTTCAGATGAGTACAATATCACCTTGTTCCGTCCTTCCCTTTTGGCCTGATACATCGCCTCGTCCGCCTTTGCTATCATGTCGAGCTGGGTCGAAATATCGTCGTCCGGATGGCCGGACACGCCGAAACTTGCCGTCGCCTTCAGCACGCCGCCCTCGTACGGGAACTCCATCTCCTCGAACGAGTTGCGTATGCGCTCCGCCACGATCGCCGCGTTCTTTTTCGGCGTTTCTGGCAGTATCACGATAAACTCCTCGCCGCCGTATCTTGCAATCAGGTCGATGTCGCGCACGCTCCGCCTCATCACCGCCGCTATCCCTTTCAGTATCATGTCGCCCTTCTGGTGCCCGTGCTCGTCGTTCAGCAGCTTGAAGTGGTCGATGTCCGCCATAATCAGCGACAGCGACAGATTGAACCGCCGCGCGCGGCTGTATTCCTTCTCGAGCTGTTCCTGAAAGTAGCGGTGATTGTAGAGGCCGGTCAGCCCGTCCGCTATCGCGAACCGTTTTATCTTCTCGTACATCCGCACGTTGTTTACAACAATCGCCGACTGACCGGTTACGAGCTGGCTTGTCGCGGATTCCTGCGGCGTGAACGGGCCTTTCCCGCTTCTCGCCATCATGAACATTCCGAACTTGTCCCCCTGCGATTCGAGCACTACCGCCTCGAGCCCGCGCAGTTTCATCTCTCCCGTTTCTTTCAGCATGTTCCGTTCCGGGTCGTGGAGTTCCACCACCGCGTTGTCGCGGGAGAGGTCTTTCGCCGACGTTTTTCTCCGGAACTCGTCGAACATCCGTTCTTTTGCTTCCATGAAGAACTCTCGGTTGATCGGCTTGTAAACATACACGAACAGCTTCATTCGTTCCTCGTCCATAAGGAGGAACGTGCACAGGTCGAAGTCGATCACCGACGAGTAGAGGTTTGCCAGCGAGTGGCAGGTATTCTGCAGGTCCTGCTGCTTGTTTGCTATCTGGTGAATTTTATTCGTCAGAGTCATTTTGAAGAGCTGGATTTCCTGCAGCTCTCCGGCTTTGAATATAACGTCTTCGCTTTCGTCGTTGGGCAGGGCGGTTATCTTCAGCGCGTTTTTCGCCTGCTCTTTTTTCTTTTCGGACTCCTCGAGCGCGGCTTTCACCGTCTCGATCAGGTTGATCTCGTCGAACGGTTTCGTCAGATACGCGGTCGCGCCTGTTTCTATGCCCCAGTACTGATCCTGCTTCTGATCCCGCGCCGTCAGCATTATTATCGGCAGTTCCTTGAAGTTGGGATCGTTGCGGAGCATTCTCAGCACCTGAAGGCCGCTGAGGTTGGGCATGTCGATGTCGAGGAATACGAGGTCGAACCGGTCGTTGTGGACCGTCTCCATCGCTTCCACGCCGTTTGAGGCTGTCGTCACGCTGTAACCGGCTGTTACGAGCACGTCCTCGAGGGATGCCCGTATCACCGGGCTGTCGTCAACTATCAATATTTTCATTTGTTTTCAGCGCCGTTGCTTTTTTCTCCAGCCGTGGCGGTTTCCATCGGGCGCCGGCACGCCGGGCAGAAAAACTCATATTCTCTGACCTGTGCACCGCAGGCAGGGCAGGTTATATCCTTCGGCGGCGCATCCGGTTCGGCGCTCTTAACGGGATTTTTTCCGCCGTTGTTTTTTTCTTCAACCTGTTTCTTTTTTGCTCCTAATATCAGCCGGGCCGCCGCGTAGCCTATTATTCCCGCAACTCCGATCCCAATCCCAATTCCTATGTTTCTGTTTGCCATTTTGCCTCTTTTCCGTTTCCGCTACGGACGGTCAGTATTTGCAGTTCGGTCTCAGGAGTATCATTTTCGACTCCGCGCTCTCGTACTTCGGTTCCACACGCAGTATTTTCTCGTACTGGCGTATCGCGTTGCAGTACTGGTGTTTGCCTTCGTAAACTTCGCCGAGGTAGTAGAGCACGTCGATGTTGTTCGGATCGATCTGCAACGCCTTGTCGAGCACTCCCATCGCAAGGCTGTATTCTTTTCCGGATTCTCGGTCCATTCCTCTCTCTCCGGCTATTATCGCCCTGTTGATGTAAATTATCGCCATGAACTGCAACGGCTCGATCTTCGTCGGGCTCATTTGGTTTGCTTTTTCAAAAGCGATAATCGCGTCGCCGAACAATTCTTTGTTGTAGTTATTAATTCCTCGCGTGTAATAGTATTGATAGACGACGTATTTATAGGATGAGAATCCGGCGAAAAGCAAAACAAAAACGCTCGCGATTATGCCGGTGTACATCAGTATTTTCGGTAGCATCGTGCTGATTTCCATCACCGGTTTTTTTCCGCGGGCTATGTTGAATTTCGGCGGTGCGTACGGGTCATCTGCTTCGAGAGATTTCAGATATGCGTCCACGTCTTCATCCGTTTCGTCAGCGCCTTCCGGGCTGTCGATCGGGGCTTCGGGCATCGGCGTCGGCGCGAACGATGTCTCCTGCACCGGCGCTTCGTACTTCGGCGGCGGCGGTGCGGGAGCCGCGGATGCCGGTTCCCCTTCCGTCTGAATCTCTACTTTCTTTATCGAAAACGGCGCTACGTTCGGGTTGTTCGCCGTGAACGACACGCTGTCTCCCGGTGTCGCCGACATCTGGTAAGTTGCTTTCACTTCTCCGTTTTTGTCCGTCTGCGTTGTTTCGCTGATCAGCGTCGGCGGCTGTGCCGCGTAGCGTTCCGTCATTATTTGCACGAACTCGCCCGGTACTACATTGCCGAACTTGTCCAGTGTCTTCGCGGCGATTTCGACTGTTCCGCCCGGCGCGGATTTAAGCGCACTCGCCGTCATTGTTATCGTCGATGGGCTTCCCGGCGCGACGTTGATCGTCACCCGTGTGCGCTCCTCCTGCACCGCCACCGTGACGTTGAAATGACCTGTGTGGCTCGACACCTGTATGGTTGCAAGCGCCTCTCCGGAAAGGTCGGGGTCCACCTCGTATGTTTTCTCGCCCTGCACGCCGGACGGCGTCATGAAAAACGAGTCCTGAGCCGGGCCCGGAATTTCTTCGATTATGAACAGCGCCGATACTCCGCCAGAAACCGGGCGTCCATCCGCACCTGTCAGTTTTACCTTCACGGGCACAACTTCACCCGCCTGACAAGTGATAATTTCTTCCTCGGTAGTGATTATTATCGCTGTCCCGTTGTCTTTCGGAGTGGCGAACACCGGCACATCGTCCGACGGGAGATCGAAGCTGTCCGCAGGCGCCGTATCCGCGAGAGGAGGCGCGTCGGCTGCGGGCGCATCTAACGGTGGTGCGTCGAAAGTCATCTCAGCGAGCGCCGGTTCCGCGTCCAAAGGCATCGAGAGGAGCGGTTCCTCAGAGGGTGGTGCGAATGAATCCGCGGCCGGTTCTTCCGGTAGCGGGAGCGAGTCGAGCGGCTCCGCCGCGAACGCCGGGGTTTCGGCCGAAAGCGGTGTTCCGAACGCATTTCCGCCACCTGCGTCGATTGTCAGGAGCGAGTCGAGTTGGTCGAGTGAGCTTCCGACTGCCGGTCCCTGCGTTGGCGGCGCGGGAGGCGCGGGTGCGGGCGTTGCGAATGTGGGCGTCGCCGGACCTCCTATGTCGAGATCGAGCGCTTCGAGTCCCGCCATGCCGCCGGGCATGAGTTCCGCGGAAGTTTCCGCGGGCGCTGCCGCGGGTATGTTCTTAGCGTCAGGTATTTCGGGCAGCCCCGAGAGGTCTCCCGACCCAAGGTCTATATCCAGAAGCGGTTCGGGCGCGAACGCCGGCGCCGGTGTTGAGGCGGCCGCTGGCGGCGCGGGAGTTGCCGTGGGTGTTGGGAAGTCCATATCGAGATCGAGGTCTGGTCCAGATGCCTGCGCTGAAAACGCTGATTGCTCGATGGCAACTTGCCCCGTTTCGAAATTCGCTTCGATCATCGCTTCCGCCGCGATGCTGTCTGTCTGCACTCCGAACACGGCTCGCGCGCCGCTATCCGGCGGGGCGGTCACCTCCACGCTTACGCTTCCGTCGTCTCCCGTGATTTCCGAGTTCTGCGCCCCGATTTTCCAGTTGCCGCCGATCGCTTCCTTCGGCACAATTTTCACTTTCAGGCCCTCGATCGGGTTGTCGAACTCGTCCATCAGCCTGACTTTAAGCGGGAATTTCTCTCCCGGCGCGACAGTGCTTTTTTTCGGAATGAAAAGCATCGAGCTTGCCGTTCCCGGGATTACCTTGAACTGCTTTTCGGCGGTGAAGTCTGTCTTTTTGTATTTCGCCTCCATCCGGCACATTATGTTGCCGAGAGTCGGCATCGTGAATTCGTGTTCGTAACTGCCCTGCGCGTTCGTTTTTTCACCGATGTTGTCGATTATTTCCCAGTCGTGCCGTTTCTTTCCGTACAACACGAAAGCGAGGTCGAGGTCCGGGATAGGGTTGTCGTGCTCGTCGTATGCCGTGAATGCGAATTTAACTTTCTGCCCCGTCGTGAAGTGCTTTTCCTTCGGCAGAATTTCCACGTGGTGGATTTCCGCCGGGTGCGTATTGTCATCGAAAATAACGGGCTGCGGAAGCCCCTCGGGCAGAATCTCCAGCCTGTTCAATCCCACGCGTTTCGAGCGCCTGAAGTAAACTTTTGCCTCTCCGTCTCCATCCGTCGTGAGGGTTATCGTTTTCGGCCCTTTGCCGGATGTCATACTCCCTCTGTCTGGCCCGAGGTACGCGTCGTCGAGTTCACCCTTGTTTGCTATTTTGAACGTAACCTTGCCCTGCGCCAACGGTATTTCCTTCGGCCCCAGAACTTCGGCGATCACGGAATCGATGCTCCATACTTCGGTCGATACTTTTTCGTCGGACGGCCTCAGATGCACTTTTACCGGCTTGAGGCCGACCTGTCCGCGGGGTTTGTCCTTTTTCACCGCCGGCTGAGACGCCATCGCCACCGGCGAGCCTTCCTTCGGGCCGGAAACATGGACGCTCGTTCCGGGAGCCGCCGCTTTTTTACCGTGGAGGTCGCTTCCGCCTGTCTTCTTTTTGTATTCGGCGACTGCTTTGCCCAGAGGCCCGGAAAGAAGCGTGTCCAGCCCGGAATCTATGTGTATCGTCGCGTATGACGCGTTGAGCGCCATCGCTTTCAGATAATCCTCGCACGCCTGATCGTCGAGTTTTTTGTATTCGTAAGCTTCCGCGCGGTGATAGAAGGCCGCCGCGTAATCCGGCGCCAGCTCTATCGCCTTGTCGAAGTTGACGATCGCTTCGTTATACTTTTGCTCCTCGACAAGCTTGTTGCCGAGCGTGTGGAACTTGACCGCCCTCGGATCAATCGCCATTTCTTCTCCTTATCCTCCTACGATCGTACGAAGACGGGATCCCCATCTCCTCGCGGTATTTCGCTATCGTCCTTCGGGCGACGTCTATGCCCTTCGCAAGCAGCCGCTCCCTCAGGTCGCTGTCCGATATCGGGTTATCGGGGTCTTCGTTAGCTATGAGGTTCTTCATGTATTCCTTCAGCCTCACCGACGAATCGAAAAAGAAATCGAAACTCAGTATATCGCCGCTCGGTACCTGCACGTATTTGCCGCTCATTGCCCGCGATACCGTCGATTCGTGCAGGTTGATCTTCTCCGCGAGCCGCCCCTGAGTAAGCTCCGCGTTGAAGTTCGGCAGTCCCTTTATCAGAAAGTCCTTCTGCTCCGAACAGAGCGCTTTTGCTATTTTCTCAAGCGTTTCCTTCCGCATTTCGATGTTGTCCAGAAAGAACTTCGCGCGCCGGAAATACTCGCGGATGTGTGATATCTCTTCTCTGCCCACTCCGGGCCCTCCGTTGCTGCACTGGTCGTACATATCTATGTACGTTCTGCTGATTCGCAACTGAAAGTCCGCCA
The DNA here is from genome assembly GCA_964409645.1 of uncultured bacterium. GTDB lineage: Bacteria > UBP15 > UBA6099 > UBA6099 > UBA6099 > CAYPEK01. The sequence continues at coordinate 23,776 of CAYPEK010000057.1, forward strand.
GTTCGAGTATCTCGTACACGAGAGAATTTTCCTGCAGCTTGATCGTGATCGCCGGCTTCGGCATCGCCACCGGCTCCGGAAGTTTCCCCGAGTATGCGCGCGCGGGATACGGATTCAGATTCCTGCGTATGTAGTCCAGCGCCTCGTGGACCTTGGACGCCGGCACGCCTATCGCCTCCGCGATGTTGTCCAACCGGCTGCGTCCGAGTTCTTCGAAATACTCCGCAATCAGCTTCTCTGCGAGTTCGTTTCCTTTGCCTTCTTCCTCCAGCGCTTTCAACTGGATAAGCAGCGCCTCTTTCGGCGTCGCCGCGCCTACACCCACGGGTTCCAGCGATTGTATGATCTTCACCACTGTCTGTATCGATTCTTCATCCGCACTGAACTTCTCTTTTAATTCTTCCGGATCATATTTCAGAAACCCATTGTCGTCTATCGAATAGATCAGGTACTCACCCAGTTCACGCAACTCCTCCGGGTACGGCGATGAAAGGAATCCCGTCATAAGGAAATCGTGGAAAGACCCGGCCTGTTGCGCGAGGCTGCCGCGTATCGGTTCGTCTTCCCAGTCTCCTTCCGATTCCTCGTATTCCGTCCTCGAATCCGCGTACTCTTCTTTCTGTCGGCTGATAAAACTGTCCAGCGATTCCTCTTCGCCTTTCGTTTTCCGGCCGCAATTCTCACACCTGTTTCCGGTCACCGGCCGATGGCAGTATGGGCACGTCATTACTTCGACAAGCTCAAGCGCCGGGTTCTCGGCGATTTCCACTTCGATCTCGTGAATCAATTCGATCGATGTTAACTGAAGAAGTCGCTGAGACAATATAAACTGCGGACTTACAGTCTGCAGTTGTCTTACATCTGTAATCTGCCTTATTTCCAAAATTCCGGCCCGACAATGTTATTAATTTTTACAATTACCCAATTATTAAACTATATAAACTATTACTGTATATTTAATTTTATCAGAAAACAATAATTATGTTCAAGGAAAATAAGCAAATTGGTCAAGGTGGTTAATGACGGGTTAATAACGGGCCAGATGGGTAAGTTGGCTTATTTGTTTTGTACTGTTTTCTTCGTCAACGGCTGTTTCGTTGGAAAAATTACAGCAATCGGAATGCCAAAAGCTGAAACTGACAAACATTCGAAAGCGCTTTTTCAGAGGCGGCTTCGAACCCACGGTATCAGGCCGCCCGCGCCGATCAGCTCACGAATGAATTCCGGCAGTCCGGCGGCTGTGTAACTCTTGCCTTTTGTGAGGTTTTCAATTTTTCCGTCGGCCGCGCTGACTCTGATCTCGTTACCCTGTTCAGCGTCTTCCCAAACTCCCGCAACCTCGACGAGAGGAAGCCCGATGTTTATTGCGTTTCTGTAGAAAATCCTCGCGAACGATGATGCCACGACACACGAAATTCCCGCAGCTTTGATGCACACCGGCGCGTGCTCCCTCGAACTGCCGCAGCCGAAGTTCTCCCCGGCTATCAGGATATCGCCCGCCGAAATCGCTTTGTTGAATCCCGGAAACTCGCCTTCCATGCAATGCTGTGCAAGCAGTTCCGGGTCCGACGTGTTCAGATATCGCGCCGGAATAATTATATCAGTGTCTATATTATGCCCGAACTTCCACGCTTTTCCCTGAAATATCTGTTCGCTCATATCAATTCTCCGCCTCTCAGGTTAAAACCAACCCGATCTTTTCCCTCTGTCCTTAAATTTCTCCACAAGCTCCCGCGGCTCTGTCCTCACTACTTTTTTTAAATGTCTTCGGGATGCACAATCTCGCCCGCAACCGCCGATGCCGCGGCAACCGCCGGATTCGAAAGATAAACTTCACTTTTAACATGGCCCATGCGGCCGATGAAATTCCGGTTCATCGTGCTCACGGCGACCTCGCCCTCCGCGAGAATGCCCATGTAACCGCCGAGGCACGGCCCGCATGTCGGAGTGCTCACCGCCGCACCCGCGGCGACAAACGTCGCGATCAGCCCTTCGCGGAGCGCGTCCATATAAATCTTCTGCGTCGCCGGGATGACTATCATCCTTACCGATGGGTGAACTTTCTTTCCCTTAATGACTGCCGCCGCCATCCGCAGGTCAGGCAGCCAGCCGTTCGTGCACGAGCCCACCACCGACTGATCGATCTTCGTGCCGCGCAGTTCCTCTACCGGCTTCACATTCTCCGGCAGACTGGGGCAGGCCAG
>CAYPEK010000058.1:0-17786 GCA_964409645.1 uncultured bacterium
CGAACTCCGCAGTTTCATTGCCGTGATCTTGTGCTCAGTGATATCCGTAGCAACTCCGCCGATCCTAATGGCCGAGCCGTCTTTATCGTAAATGATACTTGCGCGGTCGTGCAGCCAGCGGATTTCGCCGTCTGGTCTGACAATGCGGTATTCGAGGTCCTTCGATCCTTTCTCCAGCATTTCCCTCGCGCTCTCCCTCGCCCGGTCCTTGTCTTCGGAATGAACCATATCAATCCACAAATCGGGGTTTTTCAGAAATTCAGACTCGGTAACTCCGTAGATTTCCTCCGCCGCTTTATTGATGGAATATACCTTCCTTCCATCCGCGCTCGCCACCCACACAATTTCATTCAACGACTCGTGAAGGGCTCGGAACTGCTCCTCCCGTTCCTCGATCTCCTGCATTTTATTCTCCAGCTTCCGCACAAGTCGCTCGTTGTACTGTTTGTAAACCTCCTCATCGTCCACATCCGGTGTTCTCCCGAGCAATAGCCGGCCCTCCTCCTTTTCTTTCAGAACGATCTCAATTATTTTTATAAATTCCTCCGGCTCCATTGGTTTCACGATGAATCTGTCCGCGCCCAGACTCAGCGCGAACTCTTCGTCTTTCTTTTCCGTGTAAGTCGCCGTATAGAAAACAAACGGGATTTTTCTGATCGATTCGTCCCGCTTGCACTCCCTGCAAAACTGAAATCCGTCCATCACAGGCATCAAGATGTCGGATATTATCAAATCGAACTTATCGGACTTGAGCTTTTCGAGCGCGATTTTCCCATTAAGCGCGGATGTGGTTCTGTATCCTTTTCCCCCCAGAAGCATTTCGAGCATGAGAAGATTTTCTTTTCTGTCGTCAACTATCATGATATTCATTGCTGCACCTCTCGGACGTCATCTCTTGGCCTGCCTCCAAAGCCGGATTCAACAACAAAGAATCGATTCCGGTTCAAACAAATTTCTCTATTTCCAGCATGATCGTTTCAGGATTTATGGGCTTTTCAATATATCCCGTGCAACCCGCCTCGATCGATTTTTCCCTGTCGCCCGTCATCGCATGAGACGTCACGGCTATAATCGGGATATTCCCCCCCATGGAGGCTCTTATCCTTCTTGTCGCTTCGAGTCCGTCTATGTACGGCAGTTGTATGTCCATCAGTATCAGGTCCGGATTTAACTCCGCCGCCATCCGCACGCCGTCCTCGCCCGTTCGCGCTTCAACAACTTCATATCCGTTTTTCTTAAGGATGAACCTGATGAGATACAGATTCTGATCGTTATCCTCTATCACAAGCACCTTTTTCACACGCAACCGCCTCCTCATGTTTCAACGGAATTTTGAAAGCAAATGTACTTCCGTTCCCATACTCACTTTCCGCCCGGATATCGCCTCCGAGCAACTCGACCAGCTTCCTGCAGAGATGCAGTCCGAGCCCGGTTCCCTCGTGTTTCCTTGCCACCTCGGAGTTCACCTGCTGAAACGGATTGAACAGCAAGCGCATGTTTTCCTCTTTTATCCCGGGGCCGGTATCGCTCACCCGAATTTCCAACTCGCCGCCTTCCGTGAACGCCGATATCTTCACATGTCCCCGCTCCGTGAACTTCACCGCGTTGCCGGCAAGATTAACGAGAATCTGCTTCACCCGTCTCCTGTCGCTCAAAAGTATCGCCTTGCCGGGCGGTTGTTCGACAATTACCTCCAAATCCTTTTCGTTTGCCGCCGGGGAAATTATCTCCACCACCTCTTTCACAACATCGCCCAGCTCGAATTCCGAGATCGACAAATCGACCTTGCCCGCTTCTATCTTGGATATATCGAGAATATCGTTAATCAGGCTCAGGAGATGATTCGCGCTGTTCTTCACCATTGTAAGCTGGTTCTTCTGCTCTTCGTTCAGCTCTCCCGCCAGCCCCATGAGAATAATGCCTGTGAACCCGATTATGGAGTTGAGCGGCGTCCTCAGCTCGTGGCTCATGCTCGCGAGAAACACGGATTTCAGACGATCCGCCTCTTCCGCCTTTTCTTTAGCCACAGCAAGCTCGGCGGTCCGCGCCGCGACGAGTTCTTCCAGCCTGTCGCGGTGCTTTTCGAGTTCCTCGTTGGCTTCCTTCAGATGCTTCGTTCTCGCCCTGACCTGAAGCCTGAGCAGCGCAATCAATCCCGCCGACAACCCCAGCAGCCCACAGACAACACCTATAATCCATAAAAAATACCGCGGAATTTCGCGAACCGGCGGTTTCTCCTCCCACCGGTAAAGCGTCTTATAATACGGAGAGTTGGGCTTGGATATCCAGTCTCCCAAATAACTGTCGATTTTTTCAAGAAGCGCATGATTGCGGCCCCGGCCGGTTGCGTAGAACAACGGCACGATATTAAAAACAACCGGAGTTTTGGCCAGCTTATATTCCTGATAGAAATAATCCCCGAAAAAACGATTCGCGATGGCGGCGTCCGCCGAGTTATCCGCAACCCGCCTGAACGCTTCCTCAAACGATGAAACGGGGATAATTGTCACGTTGTATCCGAAGCCGCTCATTGTTTGCTGAAGAGCTTTTTGCTGAATCGAATCCTTCAGCAACGCTATCCGCCTTCCGCTCAGATCGGACATGCTCGATATCGGCTTCCCCGGCCGTGAATAAACCTGCGACCAGCTTTCCACAACCGGAATCTTGTGAAAATCAAATTTCTCCGCGCGGTCCCATGAGTAAGCCACGTCCGGCATGAGATCGATGCGGCCCTCGCCAAGCGCTTTCAGGCATTCCGTCCATTCGCACGGAATGTAAACGAGTTTCCACTTTTCTTTCCGGGCCATTTCATCGAGGAGATTAATAAAGATGCCGTCGGCTTTGCCTCTCTGATCGGTAAATATTTTAGGCTTGTTCTGATACAACCCGACACGCACAACCTCATCCGCGTCGGCCACGGCAACAAACACAGCGATAAACAGCGCCGCCGCCAGCGCCGTCGAGACGGCCCTTCTCCGGTTCTCAGCGATATGAAACAAAAGAATACGGAACTTCACCAGCAACCGTTTCTTTTCATCCATTCCGGGGATCCTTTTCTTTTTCATTTCAGAACCTACCAATAGGTTAAAGCACGATGTGAAAAACATTTCATGTGACCTTCTTTGTTATTCTATGACGCGTAAATTCAATTGCTGTAAATTCAATAGTATATTAACAAGAAATATTAAGCAACCGCAAAATTCACAATTAAAAAGTCGCTGGGAAAATGAACAAAACCAATCGCGTTTACAGGTAGATCAGCGCAGTGAACACGGCCAACCAGACAAGCACTGATATTACAATCATTTTGTCCGACAGAATGGCCTGAAGATGCTCCTTGCCGCTTCCGAACCCGCGCGCCACGGCGCCGTATCTCCACACGGCTATCCCGACAAACGGCGCTGTAACCCAGAGGTGACGTGTGTGGTACTTCTCCGGGCCGACGCCGGAGAAACAATAGATCAGATAGACGGCGAAAGTCGCCGCGCCCGAGAGCGCAAACACAGCCTTTTCGAGCTTGGACGGCCCTGCGCCGACACCCGGCGGATCACCATAAAATCGCTTTCCAGCGACAACATAAAACGCCAGCAGAAACGCCGCCGGATAAACCCACACCGAAACATCCACACCAATTGCAACCGCCCCCGCGAGAATCCTCAGTATCATGCCGCCCGCTATCACCGCGACACCGAGCACCGCATACCGCTTCAGCAGCCACGTGTACAAAACCATGACACAGATATAAAACGCGACGAGCCCGGCATACATGCCTCTTATCGAAATCGCGCACGCCGCGGCGGCCGCAAACAGCGCCGCGGCCGATACGTACATCTCGCGCGCGGCGATACGGCCAGCCGCATACGGACGTCTGCATTTCGCCGGGTCCGCGCGATCCTGTGCGGCGTCTCTCAGATCGTTCACCACATAAATCATGCTTGAGGCGAAACAAAAACCGGCGAACGCGGTAAATTCGTGCGAGAGCTCTTTCCATCTGAAAGGAAACACCTCTCCCGAAAAGAACAGCGGCGCGAGCACGAGAAGGTTTTTTATCCAGTGGACAGGCCGGAAAGTTTTTATGAAGTCGTAAAGACGCATCTTTTTTCCGGGCCGCGGCAGGCGGTCATCTCTTCTTTTTCGCGTAAACTCTCAGTTTGTATCCCATGTTGTGAGCACAGATGAGCTCGGCAAGTTTTTTCTTGAACGGCTCCGGAAGCAGATACGGCGATTTGTACTGCCGCTTGACGTTCTTTCCGATGTACGGGTCATCGAACTGGAGATAATTCATCAGCGTATCCATCTCGCCCAATTCCGTGGATACCTTGAAGATTTCGAGATTGTATTTTTCGAGCATCGTTCTGAGGCTGTCGGGTGTGAAATACCACAGATGGCCCCAGCCGAAAGTGGCGGCTTTGTCCTGCATGATGCGCACGGCAAGGCTGTCGCAGTTCGGCACGAGAATGACTATCATGCCGCCGGGTTTGAGAAGCCGGACGCTTTCGCGAAGTATTTCGTGCGGCTGCGTGAGATGTTCGAGCACCTCCCAGAGCGTGATAACGTCGAACGACTCGTCTTCGAGATCGAGGTCCTGAATCGGCTTGTCGAGGATGTCGAGGCCGAACTTCTCGCGCGCGACCCGGCGCGCTTTCTTGTTCAGTTCGATCCCGCAGGTATCCCAGCCGGCCTTGCGGGCGAGGTCGAGAAAGATTCCGAGGCTGCATCCTATGTCCAGAATCCGCCCGGTGGGGGCGAACAGGCTGAGTTCTTTCAACGCGCCCCGGAATTTTTTCGTGTCGTACTCCAGTTGCCTCGGCGTCTGCAGAACGTCAACCCAGTAGTCCTGCGACGGAAGCGACCGGTAGTGGGATATTATCTTCGCCTCGTCGAGCTGCGGATTGATATACAGCATTCCGCACTTGAGGCATTTCACATACGTGAAACCGTCTTTTTCGAACGCGAACGAAGTATCGTCCACTTCGCACACCGGACATTTCACGTATCGTTCGTATTCCTTTTTCAGACGCCCGGTCTTCGGATCGAGCATCATCTTCTTTTCTTTTTCCTTAAGCTGCCAGTATTTGTCGCGCCCTGTGTCTTTAACGAAATCGTAGGTTCCCATCGCAGTCGCCTTTCGGAATTATTTTAGCCGGGCGGCACGGTTGTCCGGCTGCCGGCTTTCATTTCGGAGAAAATCCGGCCTCGCGGTCACATCTCGGCCGCAGCGTTCTTCATAACTTTTTTTATCTTGCGTAAAAGCGATTCCGCTGTGAACGGCTTGAGAATGTATCCCGAGGCGCCGTGCTGCATCGCCTGAAACACCTTGCTCTTTTCCCTCAGCACCGAGAGCATTATGACGGGGATGCCGCTGGTTTCGGGAAAATCCTTGAGCAGCATCAGCGTCGAGAATCCGTCGAGGTCCGGCATTATGATATCGAGCAGTATGAGGTCCGGCCGCCATTCCTTCGCCTTCTCTATGCCGATATACCCGTTGCTCGCAGTTATCACGTTGAACGAACCCTTGAAAATCTCCTCGATCAGCTTCAGCACGACTTTGTCGTCGTCCACGATCAGCATCGTCATGCGCCGCTTGCCCTCATCGGTCTTCTCTTGGGGCGGCAGTTCCTCCTTGACCTGCGATTTCAGCCGCCGGACGACGAAATCGGTCATCGCCTTCTGCTTCTCTTCGTCTATCTTGAGGAACTGGACGCCGATGCGGAATCCGAACTTCCCTATCGGCGGATCCACACGCTCGATCCATCTCACCTCGCCGAGAGCGATGATCGGTTTCTGCGAACCCGGAAGCAGAAACTCGAGCGTGAGGGTCGCTCCCTCCATTATGTCGTGCTCGGTGAGCAGGCACAGGCCGCCGCCGCTCACATTCTTTATACTCGCCATGCTGATGTCCATGTTCTCGGGCACCCGGTATCTCACCGTGCCCTTCATGTCTATCCGCGGGTATCTTCTTTTGTCATCCATCCCTTTTCTCCCGTATAGAGGAGCGGCGTCAAGCCGCCGCTTTCTTCACTCAGGATTTTCAACAATATTACCCGCCGCCGGGCAAAAAATCAAACACCGGCGATAAGGTAACGCGCGGCGCGCCCGCGCCTCAAGACGGCCGAAGCTAAGGCTCTTATCCTCATTAGTTGAGTGTCGAACTTATTGTCGCTGAGAAGTTCGTGGTTTTCTGGGTGCCCAACCCGGCCCCGAGAATCTGGCTGTAATTCAGCTTGAGCGATGTTTTATTGGTAATATTGTAGATAGTGTCGAATATATAATTGACTTTGTTTGTTGACGCGAGAGAATTGCGCTGAGCGTTGAAAGAAAGCGCGAACCTGACCTTTTCATTGTATGTATAACCGTATTTTGTGTTCCACGTTGTCGTTTTCGACGCTGGGGACCTTGTGAAGTTAACTTCCGCGTTCGTATATCGACTCGGGATCAAAGAAACGTTTAACGTATCCGTTTTCGATGCGGTGGCAGCTTTCTGATGCGACATCGTTTTAGTCCACTTGGCGCTCTTTATTTTTTTATTGCTCCTCAGGTAATTGAGGGTCCAGCTAGTGTTTTCGCTCTCCGAAGTCGCGCTGCCGGTACCTGTCTCACTGGTGGAGTACGAAGGCGTCCACGTGAGAGAGAACGGCAGCTTGACGTTGAAGCTGACATTCTTTGTATCCGATCTGCTGCCTGTCGTCGTCGATGTCACGGGCGTCCTGTTGGTGGCCAACTCGAATTTCAGATTGCTCGTTCTCATGAAATTCTTTCTCAGGCTTATAGTGAATTTGTCGTCCTGATTCACACCGGGTGTCGTCGTTGATGAAGAGTCGATCGAGCTTACGGTTTTCTTGAAATCCGTGATGATATCCAAATAGTTGAAGGCCAGATAATGAAAGCTCATCGCTGTTGTTTTACCCGGCGTCATGTTCTGAGTGATTTTTTTCGTATAATCGGTTTTTATATCCAAATTCTTCATCGGCTTGAACATCGCCGTCAGGCTTGATATCGAGCCCTTCCCTGCTGCCAGCACATTTCCCGGGCTGTCGATCTCGCTGCTCGTGTAGCCGCCGTTCAGAGTCAGCTTGTCTTTTTTCATGAACGCGGTCGTAAATAGCATTATGTCGGAGGTTGTAGTGGTCAAAGCCCTCGAGGCATTCTGTGTGTCCATCGATTGTATGTAGTCGGTCATATCCGTTTTGCGGGATAATGATATAGTCCGCAGATGGCCCTTGGCGAAATATTTCATCGAATATGTATCGCCGGACACCGAGTTCAGCGAACTCTTTTTATACGTTGTCGAACTCCAAGTGCTTGTATCCGTCTGGGTGGAATTGAACGAGAAATCCCACTTTCTGAATTTAAGGCCGATACTTTTTTCAGTAATGTCCGTGCCCGCCGTCTGCTTGAGCGTTGTTGATGAAAGACTCGACGAGGAGGAGCTTTTCGATGACATAGTTAAGCTCATCTGGCCTATCGGAAAGCTTAACGAGCCTGTGAGTTCGTCCTTATTTGCGAGAGCTTTCGTGCCGCTTATCCCGTTGTCGAAGAACGGGTCCTGCGTGGTTTCCGTAATCTCGGCAGACACTTTGTTCTTCCGATATTTCATCGTCATGGTGTGAGCCGTACCGTCCACCAGCCTGCCAAGCGATTTGTCGAATATGTAGTTTACCGTCACCAGATCGCCCGTGTTGGGAAACGCATGCCCGTATTCGGTGAACCCGGGTTCGGTCGAATCCGACTCGCTGTTCCTTTTCCGGATCAGCACCACCTGCCCGTTCGACTTATCCACATCCACGTATGCCGACGGCACCTGAAACTGCGTCGAATAATATTGTATGGTGTCTCCGGAACGAACGCACTCGTTTCTCCAGTCGCCCTCCTTGCGTTCGCAGTACTGTATGCTCACCTGCACATCGCCCGTAAGGTTGCTGTGACTGAGATTGCAGACAAGTTCACGTTCGCCATCGGACCCGTAATCTTTTCTGACGCCGTAATAGCCGCAGGTTTTTCCGGGGATGACATCGTTGTCTGTCAGGTTTGTTGACGACGCGTCGATTGTGATTGATTCCTTCGTGGTGCTGTACGTCGATGCAAGGTCGGAATTCGTCGTTGCGTACTCGCCGGTTATACTCAACGACTTGCCTATTTTGAATTTTCCCGTCAGGTCGAGCGCCGTCTTGTTGAATTCCGACCCTGTGGGAAGACTGCCGGGAGTTATTGCGTACTTAACTTTCACGTACTGATATTTGCCGCTCATATAGTTCACGGGCTGGTCGAATACTATATAAGTTTGATTCTCGTGGGAAAGATAATATGTGATAATCGGGTCCATGCTCTGGTAGTTTGCGTTCGGGCATATCGCAGTGTTGTCCGGAGTGCCTGTCTCGCTGTAACAAAGCATGGCGTCCAGCGGATTATCGGGATAGTTTGCCTGATCCGATGAAATCAACACAAACTCGCTGCCCGGAAAAACATCCGTAGGCCACGGCCACTTCGACGTGTCCAATATGTTCAGATTCTCGGGTATTTGATACGATATGAAACCCGTCTCCTGCACGTAGTCCAGTTTGTAATAATCAAAGTTTACCGTTATGGGCGGCGCGATCTTGTTGGTATCCGTATTATCTATGTAAATCCGGCCTATATAGTAACTCCTGTGATCCAGAACAACGGGGGAATTAAGCTCTCCCACCTGATATGTCACCGCGCCGCTCACCGAAGACGGATGCGCCGTAACCGTTACAGACCCCGGAACTATGTAGAAATGCCCTAGTTCAACCGGCAGACAAGTTCTGGCTGAGTTGTTAGGACACGGCACTGTCGTCGATGTGTCGATGGACGACATAGTCACCGAGTCGGAACCTGTCGAACGTGTCGTGCTTTTAGGCGCCTGAGACATCATGTACGATGCGCCGATTTTGATCCTCTCTTCGGTTGTCCCTTTTCCGAGCGCTGAGTAACCTACCTGAAACGCGTTCAAGCTGCCGATCGTGAACAGATACGTGGATTTCTCGTATGTCATCGTGCGCACTTCGCCGCTAGGCACGGGCTCGTTGAAATATATCACTCTCTCGTTGTAACTGATCTGATATTCCGCCGCAGACATTTCTTTTCCGTCTTTGTCGAATATGTGCTCCGTTCCGGGGATCATCGCCGCTGTGTTGCTAGGTAACGTATAAGGACCTTTCGTGTTGGTGCCGGCGGGCAGTTGCGCTGTCTCAGTAGTCGATTTCGTTTCCGCAGTCAGGCTCGTAAAATTGAACTTCCCCTTCTTGTAATCGAACTGCACACCATTTATCTTCTTGTCGAGCTTCATGTAATTGCCGCTCTCGAACGACGTATCGAACGTGCCGAAATGCGCGCTCCCGTTGCCGCTGCTCAGCAGCACGTCCACATACTGCTGCGGCTGCTCGGGCATCTCACTCAGCATCCCGCTTACCGTTATCCCGCTCTTAAGCCTGCCGCCCAACGACACGTTCCACGATTGCTTAAGCGCAAACTTGTTGTAGTTGGTCGTATCCGTAGTCGTTGTTTGCGTCTCTTCATCAATCTGCCTTACGAGCGCTACCGTCCGCCATTCCTTCTGCTTCTCAATCGTGAACGACACCGTGCCGGCCAGTGTGAAAGTCCCGGCGCACAATTCCGAAGGCAGTGTCTGGTCGCACCCGTGATAGTCGGGCGATATCGTCACGAGCGTCGGCCTCAGATACTGCTTTCCTCCCTGCACCGGCAGTTTAACCTGCTCGATCTTCACCGGTATGTCCTTCCCCGCGCGCAACCCTTTGAAATAAAGCGTTATCACCGGCACCGGCGGCTTCGTCTCCTGCACTGTGTACTCGATCGGCACTATCAGTTGGACCGTCACTTCCCCGTTCGTCTGATTAACCAAATTGGTCAGCCCTAAACCAAGTATGTCCAACTGATCCGTGAAATAACTCTTTACCATTCCGCGCCGCGACGTATTGATCGAATCAGTCAGATGCTCCAGCGTCTCGTCCTTCGAATACGATATCCCCAAATCCTGCGCCATCGCCTTGAGTTGCTCGAGGTTCTTCCCCTCAATCGGCTTCGGCACATATACCTTGTTTGTCTCCCGCCCATGCATATCAGTAAACGCGAGATAACTCGGATCGTACTTGACCTTGAACTCGATGCTGCTCAGTTCCTCCGACGCGGGGAACTTGTCGATCATTACATCAAGCCGTACCCACTGTCTCACCCCGACCTTCGCCGTCCGCTTGTTGAAACCGACCACAACATCCGCTGCCGCTTCATCGTTCGCCGCTTCGAGTTCCGAAAGTGTCATGCCGGAGCCCGCAAGCGCCAAGCTGAGGTCCGCCTGCTTCTGCCCCTCAGGAACCTTCGAAATCTCGAACCGGTCGCCCAGCGACTCCGTCGTCAGCAACACATTCTCACCCGCCGCCGCCGCCATCAGCACCGCGTCCGGCTCATCACCTTCATATCCATACAACCTGAAATATCCCGGATTCGACGGCGCCGTCTTATCGTCGCCGAATATCACCGACGAAGCGAAACTCAGGCTTGTCGATCCCGCCTTCTTGAAAACAAACGGCACTCTCAGAAATATCTGCCGCTCCGTTATCGCTTTCTTGGATTTTGCGCGAAACATCACAATGCCCTTGTCCGGTGTCGCCGTGAACTTCTCGACCAGTTCGAGCGACGGAGCCGCCGCATACTTATTTCTGTCACCCGATATTTGTATCACTGCCGGGTCCACAGTCACGGTACACTGCCCGCCAACCACGTTAGCATCAGTTCCGGGGTCAATGTAAATGTCCAGATAAGCAGCGGCGCCCTTGGCAATCATCGCGCCTCCGGGAACCGAAACCTGAAACACAGTTGCTTTAGTTATTGTGGAAACAACAAAAATCGAAATAAAAACGGCGGGCATGAAAAACACACGGCTCGCGCTCCCCCCAAGCACGGCGCACGCCGCGTTTTTCATGCATCCATTAAAACTCACTTGTCTCTCTTCTCCAGAACCTTCCGGTAAACTCCGTTTTTAGGCACTCGATATAATTCGCTTATTATTTTCGATATTACTCCCGGAGCAAGACCGGCTCCATCCAATAACTCAATTGCCTTATCAACCTCATCAGGCCATTCCTTTTCGACGGTCTCCGTACAACCTTCCACTACTATTGTATATTCCCCTATTTCTTTCAATGTATGCTTTTCATCTGCAATATCTTTCAGAGTTGTTCTCGATATTTCTTCATGAATCTTTGTTAATTCCCTCATTAAGACAACTTTTCTGTCGCCGATTATTTCATAAAAATCTTTTAACGTAGCTGTCACTCTTTTTGCCGATTCAAAAAATATCAGCGCTCTCTCATCACCTATAAACGACGCCATTGTTTTGCGCCGTTTCTCGCCCGTTCTCGGCAGGAATCCCTCAAAAACGAATCTCGCGGATTCCAAACCCGCAACCGACACCGCCGCCGCAATTGCCGACGCGCCCGGCACCGGAACAACACGAATCCCGCGCTCCACAGCCGCAGCGACTATTCTTCCGCCCGGATCGCTCGCTCCCGGAGTCCCGGCGTCCGAGACAACCGCGCCACTCTCACCCGTTGCCAACCCGTTTAGCAGCTCCACTGAACGCTGCTTTTCCACGTCACCATAAAAACTTACCAGCTTCGCTTTGATCCCATACCGCTCCAGCAAGATCAGCGTCCGCCTCGTGTCCTCGGCCGCGATCCAATCGACACCCTTAAGTATCTCTAACGCTCTTAATGTTATATCTTCGAGATTTCCTATCGGCGTGGCCACTACATACAGCACGCCCGGAACTGGTTCCCGGTTATCCATAAACCACCGGCGCATTTATTTTATCGTGCGGCATTCAACCCGTATCTGACCCGTTTGCCGCTACCTAACTCTTCCTTGATTTGAACATCCATATTACCCATATCACGGACAACAAACCCATGATACCGATCAGAATGTTCCGACCTGTTTCGCTTCCACCCTTGAACAGCGGCAACAGCGACGACGCCGCGATTATCAGCGCAGCAATTATTATCGCGAGCGACAACCGATTGAAGCTGTGACTCACCTTGTCCACGAGCCCGCGGATCGTCTCGACATAATTTTCGAGTTCGATGTGGACCTTGAAATTGCCGTGTTCGATGTTTTTCGAGATTTTATCGATGCGGCGCGGCAACGCTGTCACAAGCTCGCGGACATCCAAAATTGTCCTTACCATGTCGCCGCCGAATCGCCTCGGGTCAATCTCCCTCCGAAACAGCATTTTCGCGGCCGGCTCAGCAGTGCCGATCAGATCGAACGACGGGTCGAGATGCCTTCCGAGCCCTTCGAGGGTCACCAGAGTCTTGTCCATCATGACAAACTCGCCCGGCATCATGATCTTGTACTTTATGCCGATGTCGAAAAGCTCAACCACAAGCTCGTCGAGTTTAATCTGGCCGAACGTCACGTCCGAATACTTCTGCATCATCCGGCCGACGTCGCGGATCAGTGCGTTTCTGTCCGACGAGGAGTCTATCGTCGCTATCTCGCCCAGCACTTCCACGAGCGCCTCGGCGTCCTTGTTCACAAGCGAAATGAAATACTTCGCCATGTTGCTTTTCATGATCGGGTCCACAACGCCGACCATCCCGAAATCGATGAGCCCCACAACCTGCCCCTGCATTATTATGATGTTCCCGAAATGGGGGTCGCCGTGGAAGAACCCGTCGATCAGCATCATCTTGATATACGCGTTCGCAATCACTTCCGTGAGATAAGTCAGATCGTAGCCGCGCGCGAGAAGCCTTTCCTTCTCCTTTATCTTTATCCCGTGGATGTATTCCATCGTCAGAACGCGCTTAGTCGTGTATTCCCAGTAAATCTCAGGTATGTGTATCGTATCGTCGTCCGCGAAATTCGCGTTGAACCGTTCCGCGTTCTGCGCCTCGATCGTGTAATCCAGCTCGCGGCTTATCGTCTTGGCGAATTCTTCCACACTCGCCGTAAGGTTTGATAGCCGCGCTTCCTCGGACCGCTTCTCCGCCGCAACCGCAAGATCGCGCATGATGTCGGTATCTATTTCGATTATCTGCTCTATGTTGGGTCGCTGAACTTTGACTACTACTTCCTGCCCGTCGAGTAGCACCGCCTCGTGCACCTGCCCTATTGAAGCCGAAGCGATGGGCGTCCTCGAAAATGCCTGAAATATCTGATCCATCGGCTTTTTCAGCTCGGCTTCGATGCACTCCTGAACCTGTTCGAACTGGAACGGCGGCACTTCGTCCTGAAGCTTGGAGAGTTCCTTGAGAATGTCCGGCGGGATGAGGTCCGGCCGCGTGCTGAGAATCTGTCCCGCTTTGACAAATGTGGGGCCGAGTTCCTCGAAAACGCGCCGGAGCCGCACGGCGGGCGGCAGTTGATATTCGTCTGTAGAAGTAACCTGCTCCCTGAGTTTTTTCGGAAAAAAACGGGTGAGTTCCATCGCCTCGGCCGCCCAGAAAAAACCATGCTTGAACAGCACGGCGACAACACCCTTCATCCGGACGCCCTTCTTGTAGAAGCTCGGAACAAACTGTTCTGGTATGGCCATCTTATATTACCGCGATCTCCGACACCGGCAAAATGCCGAGTTTAATTCTAACCTAGCCGTCCGGTCATGGCAAACAAAAACGCCGCGCATTCCACGCGGCGTTTGTTTACCGTCTTCCGAATTGGCAATACCTTATTTCCAACTCGCCTTGAGCCCGAAGAACAGCGGGCCTCCCACTCGAATGTTCTTGTGAAGCCTCTGAATGAAATCGTAGGCGGCGTCCGGGATATGCAGATTGACTTGCTGCGGCCGTTTGGCAATTTTCCAACGCTCTTCGGCCGGCGACTCCTTGCCCTCGGCAATCGCCGATTCCACCTGCGCAGCGAATCCCGCCACGATCAGGTCGATGAAGCGCAGCTCAGACCGTATGCCGTCCTTATATATGTTTTCGAATTTATCTCCGAGCGCCGCGGGGTCAGGCGGCATGCCGTACACGTTGCCCTCGTGAACAACCACTTCATTGAGGGCGGCCATGCTGAGCAACGGCTTGCCCTCATCCCAGTTGAACAGCGATATTTCCGCCTCGCGCCCCGCGATCGGGCCGGAATAAATCTTAACCTCCGTCGGGCCGACCGTATCTTTCGATTCAACAGCCTTCGCAACCATGTCAGGCAACGCGGCGACAAGCGCGGCATCCTTCGGCGTATTCTCCGGCCGCAGGAGCTTAGCGAGATCCTCGTCCGCAAAGTCCACTTCCTCGTAGAACTGCGGATAAACAAGCGCCCGCAGATCGGACCCGCCGCTCAGGATCATAGCCATACGCTCGACACCGAAACCGATGTTGAACACAGGCACGTCGATATCGTAGTTTTTCAGCGACTGCGGCGCGTAGAGTCCGAGATTTCCGATCTCTATCATTTGGTCGCCGTATTTGACGAACACTTCGGTGTCCGTCTCCGGATCGTAATATCTGCTCGCAATTTTTTTCTTTTTGAACGTGCATTTTTCGAAGCCCATCCGGCGCGTCATCTCGGTAACGAGCTTCTTCCCGTCGTCGAGCGTGAGGTTTTTATCCATGACCACCACGGACGCCGACGTGCTCTCGAAAAGATGGTGCGCATCCTGCCTCTGCTCGCGGCGGAACCGCGAACCGACAGAGAACAGCTTCACCGGCAGCGGCGCTTTCGTGCGCAGCCTCTGGAGCACCATGAACCAGTTACTCGTCATGTGCGAACGGAGCGTGCGCTTCGTCGGCACCGGCTTAAGTTCCCTGAATTCGGGGAACACGCGGTCGAGCATTTCGGCGGCCTGTTCACCCGTGATTTTCAGGCGCAGCGCGAGTTCTTCGAGAAAGTCGTCGGCCTCGATCTGCGCTTCCTTATATTCACGAAAAAGCGTCTGAAGCTTATCTTCTGCGCTGAACCCCGGGACAATCTCGCGGATCATTTCGAGTTTAGTGTTGCTGAGGCCGATATCGGCGCGGTCGAGTCCGGCGATGTAGAACACGCGGTCGAGGATCAGCGGCGCTTCAGGGCCGTACTGCTTATAGACGTGCGCGTCTTCGACAATCGCCGGATTGATCATTTCATCGAGTCCGAGCGAGAGGAAAACTTCGCGGAATTTCTGATTGAGCGCGGCGACCGGGTGCTCGCGGCCTACGCCCATCGCGCGATCCTTGAGTTCCTTCGGGTCCAGTTCAATAACCCGGCTTAATTCGCTGAGCGGATGCCCTTTGCCGTTAAGTTGGAACGATTTATACCATCCGAACGGGCACAGAATGAGCGGGTGAGCCGCGAGCCGAGTCCGGAGCGCTTTCAGCATCCTGAGCGTGATCGCCGGGTTGGCGAGGTTATTCGAGAGATGCGAATAAGGGTAAACAACGATCGTGTGAGCGGCTATTTTTTCGCGGACTTTCTCAATTTCCACCGCGGCTTTTTCGACGATCAGGTCCGGTGCGGCCTCGTCCGGTTTCTCGCCGGCGATCATGACGACAAGCGCGTCCTCCGCCGCTCCTTCGCGGACGACCGGCGGCTCTATCTGTTCGGCCACTTTGGTCGGCTCGGTAGCCTTAAATGAAAACGGAGAAGAATGTATGCATAGAAGTCTCATGGCAATGCACCTGTCTAAAAAGGTCTCTGGCGGCTGCCGCCGGGCAGGCGGGCCGCGCCGCTGCGCCGCCGCTGAAAAGTAGCGGAACTCTTATGTTAATACATTTCCGCCGCGAAATAAAGCGCGGCGGTCTGATTAACTGATTCTTCAATCGCTGTTTTTCTTTCCCCGGTGATGCGCCACGCCGCTTAAATGTAATATTGATTAATAATTTCATTTTTGGGAAAATTAATAATATAATGATATTGAAGTCCCGATCCGCGAGCTGTACGATGAGAATCGTCGGCCGGGGATTTGTCGCCGGGAGGAAAATAATGAAATATATCAGCAACAAAAAAGGATATACGCTTTTAGAAGCAGTTATAGTCATCGGCGTGATATTGATCCTGACGGCGGGAGCGATGACAGGATTTTCGCAATATGTTGCCAAAAACCGTGTAAAAACCACCATCAGAAACCTCGAGGTGCTTAAAAAAGCTCTAAACAACATGGCGGTTTCCTGCAAAGGATATCCCATCCGGGAGGTGACAGACGCAACCGACCTCAACTCAATAAGACCGATCATTGATCTGACGGAGTGTCAGGGCAATTCCTCGAACCCGACCGACATAGCCCCCGAAATCTATCCGACCAACGCTCTCTGCCCGAGCAGCTCGCTCGGAAATGAAATACTGCCGGCGATACCGGGCTCAACAGCCGGACAATATCACTCATCCACCCTCTGCCACGGAACCTGCGACAAGGACGATAAAGCGTGCATCAAAACAATGGGGCTTAACTTCTATCACGGATTTATTTCAACTAACGGAGACGATTCAACTAACAGAGACAATTGTTCACCGTCATACGGAGGGCCTTCAGGTCCGGAATTCAGCGGAGTTTATACCCCCGGTTGGAACTACGTCCTGCTTCACAACAACAACGGAACAGCCGAAGTGGACAAGCCTGTCGGCGTTCTTTGCGGTATGGGGCTCGGATATAAAACGACTGTTAAGATTGTGTTGAACACATCCGGGTTCTTCAGCGGTCAGGAAGTCGCCGAGGGTTCGGGAATATTCGATATCACCGGAGACACTCTCGCGGACAATTGTCCCTGCGGGCCGTGGTGTGAAGAAACCGAGACAGGCAGACACGGATGCTGTGCCCCATGCACCGACGGCGGCGGCACATTCCATGAAGGTATAGGCTATAAATTCTAATCGCCGGCCTCGACGGAAACTTCATTCTTTAATATTTCCAAAAGACACCCGCTTTCCTTGGCTGCATTTTTCGCATAGAATTCCTTCACAGAATTTATTTGGCTTGGGAGGAATACGGAACATGAACCACGGAAAATGCCGTAAAGCAACATCGATCATGGCGGTGGCGCTTGCCATAACGTTCGCCGCGGCAATTCTCGCGCCCGCGCGCGCCGGCGCTATCGAAAAAGGAAAACGGCCGCCGGTCTCGCCCGCGTGGGTATTCAGCCACTGGGTCTGGGAAGACGACGACAATAACGAAAAAGCCGTGTGGGATATGATCAACGGCTACGAAAAATACGGCATCCCGGTAGGCGCTATCATAATCGACAGCCCGTGGGCAACCGAATACAACAACTACATTTTCAATAAAAAACAGTACCCCGACCCGGCGGCGATGATTAAGAAGCTTCACGCGAAAGGAATCCGCGTCATTCTCTGGACATCCTCCGTGCACAACCTCGTGACGACCGATACCGGCCCATACGAACCGACCACACATAAAGTCTATGACGAAGGGCTGGAGAAAGGATATTACTGCGCGAACGGCAAACCGATTAAGTGGTGGAAGGGCAACGGCGCTTTCATCGATTTCACCAACCCCGAGGCGGTCGAATGGTGGCACAGTCTGATGGACAGGGCGCTCGATCTCGGTGTGGACGGATGGAAATGCGACGGCACCGATCCGATGTTCCCGGCCGGTGAAATGTGCAAGGGCGGCACGATGACTCCCACTAAATATAAGGACTTGTATTATTCGGACATGTACGAGCACACGCTCGCAAAAAATCCACAGGGAGTAGCCTTCAGCCGCTCCGTGGATATGCTGATCGCCAATCCGAAGGGATTCGCTCCGATCAGCCACTCGGCCGTCAACTGGGTCGGCGACCAGCGGCACAACTGGGGCAACGAAGGATTCCTCGAAG